>JBGSWW010000074.1:0-7664 GCA_041751735.1 Pyrinomonadaceae bacterium
CTCGATCACGCAGTCGCGAAAGCCCGGGGCGAACCTCTCGATCTGGTTTTCGATCCGCTCGGCCATATCTTCGGTCGAGCCAGCAGGCAAATGACAGTACGCCCAGGCAGTGTGCTTGCCGAGGGGGGCCCGAGTCGAATCAAAAAGACTCGGCTGCGCCAAGAGCACGAAAGGTTTGTCAGCGGGTTTGCCGCTCATAAACGTCGCCTCGGACGCGGCTATCTCATCGAGGTTTCCGCCGATGTGCACGGTCGCGGCGCGCGCGCAATCCGCCGCTTTCCACGGAATCGGTGCATCAAGCGCCCAGTCAACTTTAAACGCGCCGACATCGTATCGAAATCGCTCGAGCTTTCGCCGGAAGTTGAGCGGGAAAAGGTGTCCGGCAACCGTGAGCATGCCTCGGGTCGAGAGATCGCACAGCACCATAGCGTTTGACGCGAGCAGCTCGTCGACATTCTCGACACGCTCGCTCGCTCTAATTTCTCCGCCAAGACTTTGCAAGTAGGACGACAGAGCTTCCGTTATGTTCTGCGAGCCGCCACGCGCTATCGGCCAGCCGACGGCGTGACCCGCGGTCGCCAGTACGAGCGGAAACGAAGCGGTAAAATACTGATCGAGCGACAGCATCGAGTGGGCCGCGAGCCCGGCAAACAGCGCCCGTGCGCGTTCCGTCCTGAAACGTGCATTTGCCAGACCACGCGCCGAACGCATGGCCTTGAGTCCAAACCGTGCGAATGTTATCGGTGACCGCGGAAAGCGCGGCGGCCCCAAAATATCCGCAAATAAATTCTGCCAGTCGTCGGCGAGAGGTTTGATCAGTTTCCGATAGGAACCGGCATCGGATGTGAGATTCTGGCAGGTATCCTCAATCGAACGTTCTAACACCACGGCTGTTCCGTCATCGAGAGGATGAGCGACAGCGGCGGGCGGCTGTATCCATTCCAGCCCTTGGGCGTCGAGTGGAACCGTTTTAAAGAATGGCGACGCGAGGGCGAGAGGATGGACGGCGGAACAGATGTCGTGAACAAACCCCGGCAAAGTCAACTCACCGGAACGGACCGACCCGCCGATAGTTTTGTTTGCCTCCAGCACACGCACGGACAAGCCGCTGCGGGCAAGTTCGATAGCCGCCGCCAAGCCATTCGGCCCCGACCCGACCACCGTCGCCTGTGTGGCTGAAGGGTCTCTCATAAAGCTCAAATCTATCCCGTCATCGTTCGCGGGCCCTCGCTTTTAACGCCGCGAAAAACTGATCGATCTCACGCCACATTTCGGTGCCGCCGGAAAGTCCGGTCCATTTCATTCGTATCAGACCGACCAACTTGTAACACTCATCGATCGGGGCGATAAGATATTCGCGATGCTCGCCGGTGCGGTTGACGAGCAGAGCCTCAACATCGGAGCGCATATTCGCCAAACTTTCATTTTGAGAGACGATCTCAGCCCACGTCTCCAGAGGCAGCAAACTCTCGGTTGGGCCGGCCGGACTCGGATACAATGCCACAACGCGATCTTCCCGGCTGCTATTGAAGAAAAACGCGAGTTGGATAGGCAGCATTAGTCCCGCCCATTGGAGATCGGTCATCCGAAAATCGGGCAGAGATCCGACATCCGTCGGGACACGTGCAAAACGCCCGTCTCCCTGGTTGCTGAAAAGGATCGCACACGCCTGACATGCGCACTGCAAATGTCGATTGGCGGGCTCGATAAGATGCGGGTGCTGTACGGCCAGCTCGATCCCGCAGAGATCGCACCTCTCGACCGGCTTGCGCTGACGAATGAAACGCTGCAAGACGCTAAACGCATCGTTCTTAGTGGCAACCGGAGTCGCATCCATAATTTAAGTACCCGTCGATCTCATCCCCGCGGCCCGCATTGCCTCGCCTGCGGTCCAGACTGCCGCCGCAAGCAGGATCAGATCCTTAAGCAAAAACTGTCCGGGCATCGGCGACGGAAATGGAAACCCGTAACCCGGCTGCCAAACGCCCGGCGTTGTGAGCACGAAGGTGAGCGTAATGAGAAACGTGATAATGGCCCCGATGCTGCCGATGGCCGAAATCTGCGGAGCGAATGGCCGGGTCGCGATCAGAAGGGCGATGACAATCTCGGTCGCCCCGATCAGCATTGAAACCCCTTGTACGGACATAATGCTAAGCATCCACGACATAAGAGGCGAGTTGGCGACCAGACCTTGAATCCCTTCAGCCTCATAAGCCGTAAATTTGAGCGCTCCGACCCATAGCAAAATAGCCACTAATCCGTAGCGGATAAGAAAGCCGCCTATGTTTTCGAGCGTGTTGCCGCCCTCGTAGCCTCGATTAATCGTTTCCGATCTTGTTACCATAATTTCCCCCTTTATTTTTTGACACCCATTTTGTCGGCCAAGGCCTTTATCATCTCCAGGTGCATCTTCAGCGTCGGCAGCGCTTTGGCCGCGAATGCCTTGACATCCTCGTCAGCCGCCGTTTTTGAAACATTTTCAAACGCCGCGACATCCTTTTCATGTGCGGAGACCATGGCCGTTACATATTCCTTATCAAAGTCGGCACCGCTGACCTTTGACAACTTATCCATCAGCTCTTTGTGCGTGGGCAAGACATCGGTGGGCAGCGTAACTTTTTTCTGAGCTGCTAGAGCCTTCAACTCTTCGCCCGCCTTTGAGTGATCTTCGACCATTTTCTGTGCAAAGCTCTTAACCTCGGCGTTCTGGGCCTTTGACGCGGCCATTTTGCCGAGTTCAACCTCGGCCATTCCCCCCGGCGCGGCATCATTCATAAACGCCAGGTCGCCGCCCGTGACAACCGAGTCACCCTTGTCGGACATCGCTTTCGCCGGTTCCGACTTAATGATCGGCGCGCTGTTGGCGGTGCTGTTATTTCCCGGCGGAGTGGATGGCGAGCATGCGGCGGCGGCTAAACCGACGCAAATAACAGCCGCTGTAAGTAAGATCTTAACCTCTCGTTTCTTAACCATTTGTTCCCCCGTTTTCGTAGAATCGTAAAAATCACAACCGACTCATGCCGGCGGCATGTGCGGCATCTTCTCATCGATCGGATCTTCATTTTCAGGGTTGACGCCCGTCGAGCGTTCCGCCGTCATCATCGTGCCTGCCGGCCTATTTGCTCCACTTTCGCCTTCCAAATCTTCTTCCTGCTCCTCACGTTTTTCATCGGAAGCCTCTCGGGCGTCCACGATCGCCGCCTTATCTGCGACTATCTTTTTTCGCTCTTCCTCGGCCGTTCCGAATGAGCGTTCAGACGTGTCATCGATTGGTTTTTCTTGCTCGATCATATTATTTCCCCTTTTCTTGAAATGAATCAGGCGGCTACGGCAATTTCGCAATCGCTGTACTGTTTGAATCCTGATCTGTCGATTTGGACAAGGCCCTGGGTTTCTGGTTTTTTTACCGCCTGCTCGACCTCGATACGGATCACGTCGGGGGCGGCGGCGAGGATTGCTTCCTCTATCGTGTTCTTTAGCGTCAACGCCGAAGACGGACATCCGTCGCAGCTGCCTTTTAATTTGAGCGTGACAACGCCGTCGTCGATTCCCAGCAGCTCGACATCGCCCTCGTGGAGGCTCAGCGAAGGTCGCACCTTTTCGATAGCCCCTAGGACGCGTTCGCCGATGTCGATCGGATGAAGCCCGTAAAGCAAGAGCATGCTGGCAACAAGGTCGTCGCTCGCGAGATCATCAAAAATTGCGTAGCCGGCCGCCCCTGCATTTGAGGTGATGTCCATCATCCGCTCGATGCCTGCACCGTGAAATTCCATCAGAGTCTGGACAAGCTCCAACGCATCCGCACGAAACGACGGGTCTGGCGAGGACTCGATCTTCTCGACCAATTCCTCGACCCGCTGCATCTTTGCCTGAAAGTTTTCCTTCATCGACGTTTACGAATGCGGCACGCCGAACATCGTCGAATGATGCTGTTCGACCACCTTTCCGTCACCTACGAACATATGAACACCGCACGGCAGACACGGGTCGAAACTACGCACCGCACGCATGATGTCAATGCCCTTGAAATTTTCGGGCCCGTTCTCCTCAAAGATCGGAGTGTTCTGAACGGCATCCTCGTAAGGCCCCGGCGTGCCGTAAATATCGCGCGGGTTTGCGTTCCACGGCGTCGGGGGGTACGGGTGATAGTTGGCGATCTTGCCGTCGCGGATGACCATGTGGTGCGACAGGACGCCGCGCACCGCTTCGTGAAAGCCGCATCCGATAGCCTCGTCCGGCACCTTGAAATCGGTCCAGGTCTTGGTGTTGCCCGCGTGCAGTTCGGCCATTGCTTTTTCGGCAAAATGAAGAGCCGCCGCCGCCGCGTACGCCTGGAAATAAGTCCGGGCACGGTCGCGTTCGATCGCATTCGACCATTTTGGGATCTTCCACTCAAGTTCCATTTCCGGCTTCATCGCGGTCTTTGGCAGGTATATCTTGACGCTGTGTCCTGTGGATTTTACGTAGCCGATATCAACCTTGCCAGCGAGAGCCGTCGACCAGAATCGGGCGATCGGGCCGCCGCCAGTGTCGAGCGCGAGGTATTTCGATCCTTCGCCCTTTTCGCCCTCGTGATACCAGCGAGGCGACATAACCCACGTGTATTTATCGTCAAAATTCCGTTTCTGCGGACGCGGTATGGTCGTTTGATTCCACGGGTGATTGCGGTCAACGGGATTCCCGAGAGGATCATGCGTGACGAACATTTCCTGATCTTCCCAGCTATCGTAGTAAGAGCTGCCAAGCAGGATGCGAATGCCGAGATTGATATCGACGAGGTTCGTGGTTACGAGTTCACCATCGACGACAACGCCCGGTGTGACAAACATCGCGTTGCCCCACTTATCCATATTCTCGTACTTGTAATCGCAAACGTCAGGGTCCTGGAACGAACCCCAACAGCCGAGCAGAATACGGCGTCGTCCAACTTCTTCGTAGCCCGGAAGCGCCTCGTAGAAGAAATCGAACAGATCGTCATGCAGCGGCACCACCTTCTTACAAAATTCAACGTACCGCATCAGCCGAACCATATAATCGGTAAAAAGCTGGATCGTCGGAACGGTGCCGACGCCGCCGGGATAAAGCGTCGACGGATGCACATGACGCCCTTCCATCAGGCAGAACATCTCTCGTGTGTACCGGCTGACCTGCAGCGTCTCGCGATAAAATTCGCCCGTAAACGGATTCAACGCCGTCATGATGTCCGAAATTTTTCGGTAGCCGTGATCTTCAAAATGCGGAGCGTCGGTTACCTTTGCTTTCTCCCAAACACTCGGATTCGTCTCCTTGACCATGTTCTCGCAGAAATCCACGCCGACCAGATTGTCCTGATAGATGTTGTGGTCGAACATATATTCGGCGGCCTCGCCGAGATTGACGATCCATTCCGCTATCGCCGGCGGCTGGACGCCGAATGCCATATTCTGTGCGTAGCAGGCGCAAGTCGCGTGGTTATCACCGCAGATTCCGCAGATACGGCTCGTGATAAAGTGAGCGTCACGCGGGTCCTTGCCCTTCATAAAAATGGAGTAGCCGCGAAAGATCGACGACGTACTCCAGCATTCCGCGACCTCACGATTTGCAAAATCGATCTTTGTGTAAATGCCGAGGCTGCCGACGATTCGGGTGATCGGATCCCAGTTCATATCAACCAGAGTCCGTTTCGTGGTTTTAGGTTCGGTGATTATCGCAGCCATAGTTTTAAGCCTCCTTTCCTCGTCCGTACGTTGTCGGTTTATAGCCAGTGGTGAGGTTAGTGCCGGGATGACGCCATTTTGGTTCTTTGTTCACCGTGTTATTGGTAACGCTGCGCAGCTTGCGTATGACAGTGCCGTAAATCCCGATCGTTCCCGCGGAAATTCTAGCCCCCGGCGGTTCATCCATAAACGGCATGAACTTATCCGGAAAACCCGGCATCGTGCAGCCGATACAAATGCCGCCGACATTCGGACAGCCGCCAATGCCGGCCATCCATCCGCGCTTTGGCACGTTGCAATTTACAACCGGGCCCCAGCAGCCAAGTTTTACGATGCACTTTGGAGAGCCATATTCCTCGGCAAAGTCGCCCTGCTCGTAATAGCCCGCACGGTCGCACCCCTCGTGCACGGTTTTGCCGAAAAGCCATGTCGGACGAAGCTGGTCGTCCAGCGGTATCAAGGGAGCCAGGCCCGCGACCTGATAAAGAAGGTAGAGCACCGTCTCCATAAAATTGTCCGGCTGAACGGGACAGCCAGGCACATTGATAATTGGCAGTCCAAGGGCGGATTTGAAGTCCCAGCCGAGGTAATCTGCAAGACCCATCGCGCCGGTCGGGTTGCCCTCCATAGCGTGGATTCCGCCATACGTCGCGCAGGTTCCGATCGCGATCGTGGCCGCTGACTTAGGGGCGAGACGATCGATCCATTCGTTAGTGGTTATTGGCTGGCCGGTCATCGCGTCGGTGCCAAAGGCGGCCCAATAGCCTTCTTCCTTAATCTTTTCATTTGGAATCGAGCCCTCGATAACGAGCACATATGGGTCGATCAAACCCTGCTCGGCCTGGTAAAGGAACTTCATAAAGTCATCGCCGACCTCATACGCCAATACCGGATTATGCAGGTGAACTTTTGGAAGTCCGGGAATGGCGCCGAGGATGACATCCTCCAGGCTCGGCTGTGTGGCCGCGGTAATGGATACTGAATCGCCGTCACAGCCAAGGCCCGCGGTTATCCAGACTATGTGTATGTCACTGACTGCCGGAGCCTTCTGTGTTACGCGTCCGTAGGGAATTGATTCTTCTGCCATTACTACCTCCTATTGATTTCCGATCATCCGTCGGAAGAACGATGCATCAAACCGCGGGAGCGGAAAGGGTTTAGTTATCTCTGCCGACCTATTGGTCGGCGGTCAACTTAGGGTGGCTGAGAGCCACAAAGCAAAAAACTGGCGGGTAAACGCAACAGGAGCACCGCACGGATACTCCACGTCTTTTCGCGTCTGGATTAAACATTAATCTCTACAATAACTGGAAATTGATACATTCTCAAGTCGTCGATCACACAGCACTAAAGGCTTCGCAGAAAAGCTATCAGATCGGCTCGCTGACGTTGATCGGATACGTAAAACGCATGCGGTGAATTACCTCCTCGACTCGAGCTGAAAAGTACATCCAGAGTCGGAACCGTATCATCGTGCAAAAACGCCGGTTTGCGGGCGAGGTCGAAAAGCAGTGGCATGGCTATGCCGCGAATTTCGCCCCGGATGCTGGCATTAAACACAGCCATCTTGTCATCAAAGAAATATCCCGGCGTGTCCAGAACCGGATTCAGCGGCGGCATTCGCTGAGCGAGCGTAACGGGATTGTCACCGGGAAAGATCGTTTTCATCGGAACGAGAAAGGACGGTACGCGTTTGGCTTGATCTACGTTATGACAAGTGGTGCAGCCGACGGTTCGAAAAGTCTCGCGGCCGCGAGCAATCGCCCTGGCATCGCCCTTTTCTCCAGGCGGTGCGGCCAGACTTACGAGATAGGCATTCATGTCAAGCAGCTTTGCGTTGTCCACGCGAACACCGGTCGGAGCATCTTCGCTGCCTGGATCGGGGTGGGCGGTGGCCTTCACATAGGGATAGCCTGTCACCTTTGTGTCCCTGAGAATTTTGACGTAATCGTCGACGATCTCGTCGCC
>JBGSWW010000075.1:0-52269 GCA_041751735.1 Pyrinomonadaceae bacterium
ACGGACAGCTAACGGATACCTTCAGACCCACAGACTCTATAAGGCACAGAACTGCAGCGGATGCCCCTTGAGAGGCCCCTGCCATAAGGCGGCAGGCGACCGCGTCATCCAACGATCGCCAAACCTTGTCCGCTATAAACAACGAGTAAGGGATCTGTTAACGAGCGAGGAGGGAATAGAGAAACGAAGACAAAGGTGGCAGGTAGAGGCGGTATTCGGAAATATAAAACAGAACAAAGGGTTCAGACGGTTCTTACTTAGAGGTCTCGACAAAGTAACCACCGAGTTCGGACTCGTCGCACTCGCCCACAACCTCCAAAGGCTCAGCACCGGCCACTGATCGCTCTTACCTTTTCTCGCAAAAAAAAAGAGACCGCCTAGATCAGTTTCTAGACGGCCGCTTTTCACTATTAACTAATCCTTCTTCTTAGCTCCCTTCCTTCCGGAGCCTCCGGGGTTCTTACCCCCGCCGTCCTGTTTATTAACGGTCGCCCAAGCACGTTTTTCGGCTTCCTTCTCAGAAACGCCTTTCTTCTCGTACCCCTCAGCGATATGGTCCGCCTTTCGTTCCTGTTTACTCGTGTATTTATTACCTGGCATAAAATAAGTACCTCCAGGCCGAATCTTACGCCAGCGACTTTCGAAGGGTTTGTTTCATAGAATACCGAAGCCGCAGTTTTTCAACGACGATCCTTCGGCTTCGCCGCTCGCAGGGCGGAGAGGCTCAGCCTTTCCGTTAACTCCTAAAAACTCTCCGAGGCTCTGCCTCCGCCGATGCGAGTTAATATGGCAAAATAGCCCACATGCTCTCTCCTTCCCGTATTTTCTTCGCATACCTTTTCATTTCTCAATTTACCACCTCACTCTACGAGGCCCGGCAGGTCGAGCTCCCAAATGGCCTTGAGATCTTATCGGGGCTCGCGTTTGTCTGGCTGATCTGGTGGTGGCTGCGTGACGACAGCAGAAAGCGAAATATCCAGTGGATGCTTGATCTCGGATTCTTCCTGATCCTGGGATGGGTCTTTATCCTGCCGTATCACCTCTTCAAAACACGCGGACTGAGCGCGTTTATCCCGATCCTATTTTTTATACTCGTCCTGATCAGCGCCTACGCCGCTGCTCAGGTCGGTTCCGCGATCGTAGGATGAGGAACCAAGAAATCTCGATTCAATCGTTTGCCGGTATGAATTGCCTCCGGCTTTAGCCGGAGGTTTACAGCAGATTTTCTTGAAGGCTTTAGCCAAATTGATAAAACGTGTTCGACCTTACCGATCATAAACCTGCTTTCTGTGAGCGACCATAACAACTGTAACTATTAACCGCACGTCTACGATCTCATAAACGATCCGATAAACACCCTGCCGGACGCGGTATCGCTCCTGTCCCGAGAGCTTCTCGGATCCGGGACCACGAGGCTCCTCGGCGAGAGCATCGATCCTCGCCAGGATCCGTTTCACATCGGCCTTTGGTATAGGCTTTAGATCTCGATACACAGACCGCTTGAAGACGACCTCATATTTTGCCATCGGCCTTCAGCTTTGCCAGCAGGTTTTCGTATGACATAACCGGTTCCGAAGCCCTTTTCTCAAATGCTTCTAGGTCTTCCTGGTCTTCCCGCAATGCGGCACGAAGCGAGTCGTTCACAATGTCTGAGATAGAGAGCTTCGTATGGGCCGCTTTCAGCCGAAGTGCCTGATGGAGATCGGCATCGAGGTAAATGGTCGATCGTTTAGTTTGGATAGCCATAGCAGCAGAATAACGTCAAAACGTTATAACGTCAATGCATAAGACCTCACCCCATTTTTTCGCCCACGTCTCACCCCTCCCAAACCGTTCCCGGCAAGGAGTCGACCGTTTCCCCCATATTCGCGAATCCGTTGTAGACGAATCGCGTGTACTTTCCCGTAGGGCCGTGTTTATTTCTTTGGGCGAGATACCAGATTACGGGTCGGCTCTTTGAATTTCGCTTTTCGACAAAGATCTCGCGGCCGTTTGGGTCGACATCCCGCTCGAGCAGCGGATGCTGCTGCGGCTGAGGCTCGGGCGTCGGGGGAATATCATCTTCGGTCAGGAATGCCGGCAGCGGCTCGCCAGGTTTGAGGTTCTCGTCAGCAGAGTCCACATCTTCGAGTTCGGGCAGCCAAAGTCCGGTATCCTCCTCTTGAACGGGGCAATGTTCCGCAAACGCCCTCTGAAGATCGTCCTGGTGGGCCCGCCGCAGCGGCGCGGACGGGCGTACAAACGGCCGGCCAAATTCCTCGTCATCGCCGATCATCGTGATATACCGGTGACCCGATGATTTTGACATCTCGACCACGCGGGCGATGTCTCGGATCGACATTCCGTCCGAGTTCAGCTCGCGTATCCGCTCGATCGTCTGCCACTCGCGCCTGTCGTCCGAGCTTCGCAGCGCGCTCTCGCGAGCAAACCCGCGGAAGTCAAAGTAAGTAAAATTAGCCCGTTTTCTAATGCGAAACCATGGCACGTGTGAGGCACCAAACGTATGAGCGGCGGCGCCTGGCTTGATGTGTTTGATGTATCTGCCCGACGGGTCGGCCCCGTTTCGCCCGACGGCGAAAACATTATCCGCCATGCTGCTCATCACCGCCGCAAACGGCACATCGCACGCCTCGATCCCACGCCGCAGGCTCGCGGCCGCCGAATGTGCGAGCAGCAATATCGAGATGCCGTCTACACGGTTTATCCGCCGCAGCTCGCGCATCACCCGCTCGGCCTCGCGCGTCGAGCGGCTCTTCATCAGGTGAGCGATATTGTCGATGATCAGCACCCGCGCTCCGGCCGCTTTTACCATCTCGCCGATCGCGGCGATGTCCGGCTCAAGCGTGCGGGACGCAGCATTATGCAGGAAATTCACGCCGAACTTGTACGCCTTGCAGCCACGCTCGCCATCGTCATGCCTGTATCGCGTTGCAAAATGCTCGGATAGCGATTCGAGGTCCAAATACACAACCTTTTGCCTTTTCGGAGCCTCAAACATCGGCTTCATCCTTACACCACGCGCGATACCGTCCGCGATCTGTACTGCCAGCACACTCTTACCGCACCCAGCCTCTGCAAACATCACCGCTATCTCGCCCTCCATCCACAGGTCACCAAATAACGCCCGCGGCCTGTGCGTTGTCCGCGCCAGCACCTCATTGATCCCGCAAACCTCATAAACTCCGCTCGTAGCTGCATCTTCCATAAGAAACCCGTTGACTTACATGCCAACAGTTGTATAAGATACTACGTGTGTTGCAGGCATTGCAAGATATTTCTTTTGTGAAACGCCGGCCAGTAGGTTTTTGGCTTTTGGTATTAGGTTTTTGCTTTTGTTTTTTCAGTTCGACTTTGCCTTCTTCTTTGCGTCTTTGCGACTTTGCGGGAGCTTCTTCTAAGGAAGATTCCCGCCAAGCCGCCTAAGCCGCAAAGGCCGAGCCAAGGAAGCTATTTTGAGATTTCCGGGGACACTCCCCTATTGACGAAAGTGCTAATATTTATATGGAGTTACAGCCACCCGAGCCGTCCCCGTCTGGGACAAAAATCGCTTTCTGAGATCAAGTATGAAACAAAACTTACCGAAACTGATCTTCGCCGTCCTGATGGCCATCTACTTCCTCTCGATCGCCTGGGCCCCTATGCAGGGGAGCTTTCTCGATAACGTCGATCTGGCCATTCATGAGGCTGGGCATCTGCTTTTCAGCCCGCTCGGCCAGTTTATCTCGGTAGCGGGCGGTTCTCTCCTTCAAATCATCTTCCCCGCGGCGTTCGTCGGCTACTTTTTATATCAGGGCAGTCGCTATTCCGCCGCGATCGTTGCGTTGTGGCTCGGGCAGAGCATTTTGAATGTCTATGTATATGCCGCTGACGCCCAGGTGATGCAGATCGTGCTTCTAGGCGGGCTGACCGGCTCCGAAGGCAGCTTTCACGATTGGAATTACCTTCTAACCGAGACCGGGCTGTTGAATTCGACCAAGACGGTTGCCGGCATTATCCGTTTGGTAGGCACATTAACTATAATTGCAGGAAGCGTCGCGGCCGTTTACTACTCTTTCCAAACGCCGGATCAGGACCTATGAAGGCAACTCTCATAACAGGAGCCTCGAGCGGCATAGGCGAAGCCTTTGCCAGGCGTCTCGCCGCCGAAAAGCACGACCTCGTCCTCGTCGCCCGGTCCGAAAAAGCCCTCCACGAGTTGTGCGATGAGCTGATGCTCAAGCACCAGATAATGGCCCATTACATCGTGCTCGACCTCGCCGAGCCCGACGTTGATCGCAAGCTCCACGCCGAAACCGAAAAGCACGGCTTCGAGATCGATTGGCTGATCAACAACGCCGGTGTCGGCTCGGCGGGCGATTTTGCCAAGCTCGATATCGACCATGAACTGCAGATGATCGAGCTCAATATCTCAGCCCTGGTGGCAATAACGCACTGCTATCTGCAGCAGATGCGGAAACGGGGAAAGGGGACGATCATAAACGTTTCATCCGCAGCCGGCTTTCAGCCGATCCCGTTCATGGCAACCTACGCGGCCACCAAGGCCTTCGTCACATCCTTCTCCGAGGCCATCGCCGAAGAAAACCGCCCCTTCGGCATCCAGGTCCACGCCCTCTGCCCGGGCTCGACCAAAACCAACTTCTTCGCCGCATCGGGTATTGAACGGCCTATCGAGTTCAAAGGTCAGCAGACCGTCGAAGAAGTCGTCGACGCCGCAATGCGAGCAGTGAAAAGCGGTAAAACGCGAACGGTGTCGGGCTTCGCAAACAAGATCGGCGCGATCCTCGGCACATACGTACCCAGCTCGCTATCGACGCGGGTAATGGCAAAGGCCTTGAGGTCGAGATATCAGGCAGAGGAGAATAAGTAATAGCATCTCGCACTATGTCGAATGAAAGTCCTGAATTTCAATATGACGCGCCGCCCGGTGCCGAGGCTTTTTTCGCGCAACTTTCAAATGATTTGAACAGGTTCGGGGCAAATCGCCGGTTGTTGATCGAACGTTATTATCACAATGCCCCATGTTGGTCATTAAGATTTAAGCATCCAAAAGGAGGCGCGGGTTCAATAGACGTCTGGCAAGAATCCGAAGATTCAGTAAAGATTTTCGCTCACTGGTGGCTCGATGACATCGATAAGTTCGCAAGATTTACGCGAGCCGAAGAAACTCCGGAATTTAAGATCGATTCGATTGATTTGGCAGAAATCCTAAATGCTCAATTGCTAGTGATTTTGTCTTGGGAGACCCATGAATTGACCAGAGCTGACATAGATTACGAACCCCTTTGGAAACCATACAAAGAAACGCTATTGAAATATCTTGATCGGTATCCCAATCCTAAGATCTAGATGGCAAAACTGAAGTCAAGGTATCAGGAAGAGGGAAGCCCTAAGTTGTAAATGAAAGTCGCGGATGGTCAATTCATGAGTAAAGCACTCACTTCTATTTTGTTTTTCAGTGCACTCATTTGTAGCGATGTGCGAGCCGAGTCCCGGTCTTGTCGACCCGCTTCTGATTACGACTTGCCACATGGGGCGAATGAATTGGTTGAGTATGGGCAGATAAAAGTGACACGGATGCAGGGACGGATCGAATTCGGCTCGTCCGAGGGCCCAGCAAATAATATCGTCGTAGAGGTCTTTGAAATCAAAGATTTGGACGGCGACCGCGACCTTTACAGAGTAGCTGACGCAAGGAGTCGGTTAGCAGCCTGTGTAACCGGTAAGGACGGAGAATTTCGTTTCAGCGATCTGCCGTCGGGAAGGTATCTGGTTCGGGCCGGTACGCGTCAAGCTGCCGGATGGAATTTTGCTTACATAACAATAAAGCTGGATCGAGCGTGGTGGAAAGATTGGTTCAGGCGTGGCAAAAGAATAGAACTCGTGTTGACTGTTGGGACTTAGCGGATCCTAGAAACGCAAAAAGTATGGCGGGACCGATTACTCAATTCGAAAGCTCCAGAGGAGCGAAATATCTGTAGAAATGAATCACAGGGCGATACCATACGATTGGCGGATAGAACATGCCGCTCCTACGGAGCTTCGATCGTTTTCTCGCACCAAATGCTATAAAGATTACGCTCCTCCGGAGCTGTGAAGCCTCACTTGAAAGTTATGAAAATTCTACTTTCGATGATCATTTGCTTGATGCTGCCGACCTTGAGTCTAGGTCAGGAACCTTCGCTCGAGATCCCTTCTGAGATCAGATCGATGTTGGACAAGAAGTTTCCCGGCTGGAAGTCTCCTGAAGTGGATCAATACGTGCTTAGTTTCTTGAGAGAGCGTGTTTCGGCAAACGCGCGTCCTGAGATCATTACCGGCGACTTTGACGGAAACGGGAAAGCGGATCATGCAGTCGTTATCAAGCATGGAAATGCGCTTGACGAAAGCGGCAAGGTCATAGGCAAAAACGTTTATGCCGTCGCATTTTTAAAACGGAGAAACGGTTATAAGCTTTTTGTCTTAAAGGGTGACGGCGGCGCGACTGAGTATCTAACACTTGGAAAAAAGGGCACCGAGAGCTATGACCATGAGGCTGGGAAAAAGTTCACGTATGAAAATGATTCGATCGAAGGTTGGATATTTGAGAAAGCAGGTTGGGCCTATGTTTATGAGAAGGGAAAGTTCCGCTATATCTACACGCTTGATTAAAAGCTACGGGAATGCTCCGGCCGAGGTATCAGGTGGAGGGCGAGAAGTAGCTGAAAAGACTTTAAGTATATGGGCCGAAACCGATTTCTAATCTTACTGATTATCTTAGCGCTATCGATCTCAGCCTGTTCGACACGCGAGGATTTTGTTGTTATCAACCGATCGGACGGCGTTACCGAGATAACCTATAGGCTCAAAAACTGTAATCCTGAATCATCAAGGAGAAACGTTAATTTTGTTTTACCGGCGAAGTTGAGTATCGAGGAGTTTCAAAGAACGCGGCAAGACTGGGGATATTTGTCGGAAGAGCAATTTGAATATGATGATCGCACCTGCGTGTTCACGGTCAGTCTAAAACCCAACGAAGTTCTGCTTGTCGATCATGCTTACAACTATGGCGGACATAACAGCGAAAGAGCCGACGAGAGATTCAATTTGGAGGCACTCGGCATTGTTGGAGTGAAAGGGGAGGTGCATCTCGAGGGTAAACAAACACAAACCTTTTTTCAGGAAGATAGCCAGGGCGACTACGTGGTCGTCTATGACTGAGAGACTCGGTTTGTATCGAGGAACTTAATGAACAATACGGCCGCACTCAGAGATAGAATTGCTCAAGCGTTCGATTCGTGGATGGACCAGGAAGGTGTCGGCAAAGAGATCGCGTTTCATATCACTGACTGGGATCACAATTTACGTGATCTGGTTACTTTGTATGAGAATCCGTCGATCAGCGATGATGAGCTCCGGAGTATTGTCATCCAATTCTTAGCCCATGTCCCGAATCACGTAGCGGCGGCAAAGAAGTTGGTGGGGTTAGGACCTATCGAAGATGTTTTCGAAGTGGGGGTGCTTCGGGAGGATGACTAGCTCCGGTGCTCAGCGGAATGGCGTCAAACAGTGGTCAATCAGTAGCAAATAAGTGACCGAGGAACAACACCAGTTATATCAACAGATCGTTCGCACGGCGGAAACGGATGCCAAGCGTTCTCGGTTTTTTGCTGACCGGCTCTCGGGGTAAGGGTTTCGCTACCGAGCAGTCGGATTACGATTGTGCAGTGATCGTCACGGACGACGCTTATACGGCTTTTTCCGAGCGCATGTGTGATCTTCCGGCTGTGATAGATGCTTCGGTTTTCACGCTCGGCAGTTTTGACAGGCACGCAGCGTGGGGCAGCGAACTGGCTTGGGATAGATACAATTGGGCACATCTTCGGGCCTTGGTAGATAAGACTGGCGGTAAAATCCAAGGGATAATAGATGAGAAGGGTAGGATCCCCGGCGCCGAAGTGAGGAGTTATATTTCGGGGCAGCTTGATCATTACATAAATCAGGTCTATCGCTCGATCAAGTGTCTACGGGATGGAAATGCAGCCGGTTACCGGCTTGAGGCCGCGGATTCTATACTTCCGCTGATGAACCTCCTGTTTGCCGTGCACGACGGGCGGCTCCGCCCGTATTACAAGTACCTGGAGTGGGAGCTAGATGAGTCTCCGCTAACACAGTTTCCGTGGTCGGGCGTCGAACTTCTCGAGATGATCGGAGCGATCCTGGCGGATGGCTCTTACCTGGATCAACAGGCCATTTTCATCAAGGTCGAGGCAGCACTAAGTGCAACTGGTTACCTCAATGTATTAGAGAGCTGGGGGGACAAGCTGTGGTTCAGAGATTATGATCACGAGCCGGATGATCTGAGCCAGGACGCTACTGGACGCAACGGATCGACAGCACGCCGCTGCTACGAAGTTCAAGACAATTCGTTATTTTGGAAAGGAGATAAAGAACAATGAAGCGAACTGCATATCTGTTCATGGGTGCAATTCTTGGCAGCGTGATAACCGCGGTCGCGCTGACGGTCCCGTTCGGGGTGGCCTATTCGCAGGATCGTGATCCGGTTAAGGTATCTCCGGATTATTACAAGGTCCTGCTGGATAACGAACAGGTACGGGTTCTCGAATACCGGCTCAAGCCAGGCCAAAAGGAGGGAATGCATTCGCATTCCACCGGGATCGTATATGGCTTCACAGCCGCCAAAACCAAGTCGACTTCGCTCGATGGAAAGATAACGGAGGGCACGGGAAAAGCAGGCGACGTCTTCTGGCGAAACCCGACAACCCACATGCTCGAGAACATCGGAACCACCGACGTCCACGCGTTAGCGGTCGAGCTAAAGAATGCATGCAAATAATCGAGGTAAACGTATAATCGAAGAATGAAGATAAAAGTTATAGTCCACGAAGCAGAAGAAGGCGGCTATTGGGCGGAGGTGCCGGCGATCCCAGGCTGCGCTACGCAGGGCGATACATTCGAAGAACTGCTTAACAATCTTTATGAAGCCGTCGAAGGCTGTCTTTCTGTGGATATATCACCCGTGCCGACGGCTGGGAATGGACGCGTGCTTGAGATCGCCGTATGAGGTCGGTCTCTGGCAGGGAGTTGATCAAAGCTCTTGAGCGTCACGGCTGGACTCTCTTGCGGGTGCAAGGCAGTCATCACATTTACGGTAAGGCCGGAAGTAACGTTAGGCTGTCGGTTCCGGTTCACGGCAAACAAGCTCTGAAAACTGGTCTTCTGCGTCACCTGATGAAGTTAGCCGGCATCACTGAAATGGATCTGTAAACGGCCTTCCTGACAGCCTTAAACATGAAATTTACAGTTCTCGGCAGCGGTTCGACCGTTAACACCTTATCGATGAGTGCTGGGTGCCCGTATACTGCAATGACGCTCGCGTTGATGCTTCTGTTAGCCGTCAACAGTTTTAGTGCCATCCCAGAGAGTCGGTGTCGCCCGGCGTCAGATGAAGATTTTCCACATGGCGCGAACATTTTGGTCATCTACAAAGAAAGAACGGTCAGAAAAATCAAGGGGCAGATAAACTTTCTTGACGGGCCGGCAAATGACGTGGTTGTAGAAATTTTCGAAGTCACGGATTCGGAAAGCGATCTCGAACCGCACGAGCTTGCCAGCAGCAAAGGCAGACGAGCGGCCTGTGTAACTGCGAAAAATGGGAGATTTCGATTTCCAGATCTGTCTTCGGGAAGATACGTCCTTCGGGCTGGCACTCGCAAGCCAGACGGATTTAATTATGTTCACATCAGCATTACGATTAATAAAGCGTGGTGGAAAAATTGGTTCAGTCGTGGCAAAGAACTCAAACTCGAGTTATCAGTAGGAATTTAATAAAAATGCGTGACCCCTTGAGTTGAATAAATTGCAGCATCTTCTCATATGAAATTCACAGTTCTCGGCAGCGGTTCGACCGGTAACGCCGTTCTCATTTCGAGCGATAAAACGAATGTCCTCGTAGACGCAGGGCTCAGTGCGAAGGAGATACTTCGGCGGCTGGGCGAGGTGGGCGTGTCGAAGGATGATCTCGACGGCATACTGATCACGCACGAGCACTCGGACCACGCCGGCGGGCTTCGCGTGCTGCTGCGGTCGGTGGATTGCCCGGTTTATATCTCGAAATGCACCGAGGATGCGTTTTATGATACGCGTGCCGGGGGCAGGAACGGTGACAGCGAATCTTCGAAACGCCAGGCGGCCCTCAAGGAAAAGGTGGTCGAGATCGAATCGGACGAGGAATTCCGGATCGGCGATATCGATTTTGAGCCTTTCTGCGTGCCGCACGATGCGGTCGATAATTTTGGCTTTGTGGCGAAGCAGGATGGCGTGAGAGTGGCAACGCTGATGGACTTCGGCCATGTGAATGACACGATCCGCGAAAAGCTTCGCGGGTGTGATGCCGTCATTATCGAATCGAACCACAGCCGCGATATGCTGCGTGCCTGCTCCTTTTACCCGTGGGACCTAAAGCAGCGGATCATGTCACGCACCGGCCACCTGTCCAACGAGGACCTTTCGGATTGGCTGATGAATGATTTCGACGGCTGCGCCCGCTTCCTGGTGCTGGCGCATCTTTCGCAGCGAGCCAACGAGCCGCACCTGGCCAAAATTTCTGCGGAGGCCGCGATCGCCATGCGCCCGCCGCTATTTCGTGCTGAAACCACGGTCTCGCTCTCGAGCCATCGCGAGCCGACCGCCTGGTTCACATTCTGATCTTTGACAACTGAATCGTTTCTTTAGCGGTATATCGTTTGGCAGGAATGTTTAAGCGCAGAGGCCGCTGAGAACGCAGAGAAGGAAAAAGGATTTTTTCTCTCTCTGCGTCCTTTGCGTACTCTGCGTTTAAAAGTATTTTCTTACTTTGCCGCCGCGAGCGATGAGCCCTCCGACCGTTTGACCAGCTCCGCTATCCGTTGAACGACGGGCTGGGCCGCCTGGCTGTAATTGGACATCACGATCGCGGTCCAGCCCGAATTAAGATGCATTGTCAGCTCTGAGTTGATCCCGGGAAATCCGCCGCTGTGGCCCGCCGTTCCGGCCTCAGTGTTAACTCCGAAGCCATATCCGTAATTCGGCGATTTGATCTCGGGCTTAGGCGTCGTGAGCGTTTTGAACATGGCCGGGCTCACGAGCTTGCCGCCTCGAAGCGCCTGATCAAATTTCAGCAGGTCATCGACGGTCGAGTAACCGCCGCCCTGCGGACCGCCGCGCATCACGTGCATAAAGACGTTGTTGCCCCATGAAATGCCGTTGTCCGTGAACTGCTTGTGGTAGCCGACGGCCAGGTTCGTGTTGATGCGGTCGAGCTCGTAGCAATCGGTGTTCGTCATTCCGGCGGGCTTGTAGATGTTATCGCGGACGTAATCGAAATAGGTCTGCCCCGATACGATCTCGATGACCTTGCCGAGCACGAGCATGCCCGTGTTGCTGTACTGCCATTTACTGCCGGGCTCGAACTGGAGCTTCTCATCCTGCTTGGCAAGGGCCATCATGTCATCGACCGTGCGCAGGTTCGCACGCGACATGTCCTGGTAGCGTTTGGTGAAATAACCGCCGAGGCCGGCCGTGTGCGTGAGCAGATGCTTGATCTGGATCTTCTTTGCCGATTCGGCATCCGGAAAATCGGGGATGAATTTCGACAGGGGATCGTCGAACGAGAGCTTGCCCTTCTCGACGAGCTGTGCGATCGCAACGCCGGTGAACATTTTGTTCATCGACCCGAGGTTGAACTTGGTGTCCAGCTTATTGGGCACGTTAAAGTCCTTGTTCGCGGCACCAAACGCGGCCGAGTACACCGGCTTGCCGTCTTTGGCGAGCAGCACCGTTCCCGAGAAAACATCGGCTTCGGCCAGCCTTTTGACCAGCGTATCGAGCTCTCGGGCCATGTCCTTATCGCCAAGGGCCTTGGCTGACTGCTCGCCCTTTGGCTTTGCCGGACGGAACCCGATCCCTCGGATCTTATATGGTGCGGTCGGGTCGACGCCGACAAAGATGGCATCCCAACCGCCGGTCAGCTTGTTCTTGACCAGCAAGGTTGCTGAGTCCGGTGTAGTGTCCTGCACGCCGTGAATCTCAAATCCGCGAGAGTTGTCATGTATCGACGAAAACGCGTTGAGCCGCTGCTGCATCGGGGCCTTCAACGCTTCTTCCGTATACGACGCCAGGATGAACTGCTTGAACTTCGCCCGATCGCCCGAGGAGAGTACCTCGATAGCCTCGCGTGCTCTAGCCTCCGCACTCTTCGCGGCCTCCGACTGGGCAGAGGCGACCAGGTGCAGCGAGAGGGTTAGTAATAAAATGATCCCTGAATGTCCGATTGTTCGTTTCATAGCTTTCCTTAAGAAAATAGAGTTCTGACCGAATTACGTTTTCGGTCAGGTTTTGGTTTCAGTTTTTTTCTGCTGAGTAATCTTGGACGTGATTAGTTAGAAAGCGGGCACGCTGGACAGTCCGATCAACAAGGGCTGCGAATCCGCCGCGGCAAGATCGTTACGTACACCGTGAAAGGTCATCCGGTGAATAGAACACGGCCCGTGCTCGCGGAGAGCTTCGAGATGCACCGAGGCTGCATACCCTTTATGGCCGTCGAATCCGTAATGAGGGAATTGGGAGTGATACTCCGTCATCAGGGCGTCGCGAAACGTCTTGGCCAGCACCGACGCCGCCGCGATCGAGGCCGAGATAGAATCGCCGCGAATGATAGGCATCTGTGGAAGCTCAATGTCTTTTAGCCTCAGGGCATCTATCAGTAGGTAATCGGTTCCGCACGCGAGGCCCTGGATCGCGAGCCGCATTGCCCTCTTTGTAGCCTCGAGGATATTGATCTCATCGATCTCATCCGCCTCGACCTGGCCGATGGCATAAGCCACGCAGACATCTTTGAGTTTGGCAGCGATCTCATCGCGCTGTTTAGCTGTAAGCTTCTTGGAATCGTTCAGCCCTTTCGGAAGCCTTTTCGCGGGATCGAGAATACACGCAGCGGCCACAACAGGCCCGGCAAGGCACCCTCGGCCGACCTCATCAATGCCCGCCACAAGCCGGAAACCCTCAGCATGTGCTTGTCTTTCAAAGTGGAGCCCCGGCTTCTTGATCTTCGTTTCCGGAAACAGCGAAACGCGGGCGGCCGAATCTTTGATCTTTGATCCGTTCCGCTCCGCGTTTGCCATAATAGAATTCCGGGTTATTCCGCTGCTTTCTTTTTAGCTCGTGTATCGCGTTCCTTAATTCGGGCCGCCTTACCGCGAAGGTCACGCAGGTAGTATAGCTTGGCTCGCCGCACCTTACCACGGCGGATCACATCGATATGATCGATCACGGTCGCATGAAGGGGGAAGATGCGCTCGACGCCGACGCCGAAACTGACCTTTCTCACTGTCACGGTTTCCCGGACGCCGCCATGTTTACGGGCGATGCAGATGCCTTCAAAAGCCTGCAGACGTTCCTTGTTGCCTTCCTTAATGCGGACATGCACACGGAGCGTATCGCCTGGCTGAAATGCAGGGGTCGTATCTTTTATTTGTGTCTTTTCGACAAAATCCAGTCTGTTCATTTTAGTTTCGGCCAGAGGTCGGTCGAAGTTGCAGAGTACCAGAGCTGCGAAGTTGCGAAGTTCTTTCCTGACCTCGCAACTTCGCAAATTACCAAACTCCGCAACTATGACCCACTTTCACCATTTTCTCCTGTTAATAGATCGCTTCTATAAAGCTTCGTTTTCTCGAGCGCCTTCTCGTGACGCCATTTTTCGATCTCGGCATGATTGCCGTTCAATAAAACCTCGGGAACCGCCATTCCCCTGTATTCCGCCGGCCGCGTATAATGCGGGCAATCGAGCAGCCCATTCGAGAACGAGTCGTTATCTGCCGATGTATCGCTGCCGAGGGCATTCGGCAAAAGCCTGACAATGCTGTCCACCACAACTACTGCTGCCGGTTCGCCTCCGGAAAGCACATAGTCACCGATCGAGATCTCGTCCGTAACCAGGGCATCGTTCACCCTTTCGTCAACGCCCTCGTAACGGCCGCAGATCAACACGAGATGCTTCACGTCATCGGCAAGGTCCCTCGCGTCCGACTGACCAAAGGGCTTACCTTGCGGAGATAAAAGCACAACGCGTGTTCCGCCAGGATACCCACCGCGATCGCTCGTTCCCGTCAAATTTTCAATCGCGGCGAATATCGGCTCGGGCTTCATCACCATCCCGTCGCCGCCGCCAAACGGCCGGTCATCGACCATCCTATGCTTATCGAAAGCATATTCACGGATGTCATGGACGTTGATCTCAACAATATTCGCGAGCTTGGCCCGGCGGATGATGCCAAATTCAAAGACCTGGCCGAAAAACTCCGGGAAAATTGTTAAGACGTCTATTCTCAAAACTCGAGCAATCCGTCCGGCGGATCGATCTTGATCCTCTTGTTATCAATATCGACCTCAATGCAGATCGATTCGGCGAAAGGTATCAGATACTCTTTCGATTGGCCCGCGACCACTAGCAATTCAGTGCCGCCGGTTCGCATCAGCTCTCGCACCTCGCCGATTCGCTCGCCTCCGAGGTTCTCGACGATGCAGCCTTCCAGCTGCCAATCGAAAAATTCATCCGATTCGAGATCGACAGCCTCGGATTCCGGAACGCAGATCTCGAAGTTTCTGAGCTCATCACCATGTTCGATCGTGTCATAACCGGCGAATTTCAAAACGACACGATCCTTTTGGAACCAAAACTTTTCAATGATCAATTCCTGCCGTTCGCCGCCAGGCGAGAGTGCGGTGACAGAGTCCAGATTTTCGAATCGCTCCGGAAAATCGGTCAGGATCTCGGCGACGACCTCACCCTTTAGGCCCCTGGACCTGACGATCTTAGCAACGGCCACGAGCTCGTCCATCTCTTGTTCCGGGCGTTTCAATCCTCGACCAAGTCAAGATGAAACCGCTTGCCGTGTTTTTGACCGGCTATGAAAAGAATGCTTCGGACCGCCTTAACTGTTCGGCCTTCGCGGCCGATCACCCGTCCCATGTCGCTCTCGGCAACACGAACCTCGATGCGCACGTTCTTGCCGTCGGTGTTTTCAGTAACTTCGACAGCGTCAGGTTCACCGACAAGCGATTTGACGATCTTTTCGACAGCCTCTTTCATAAGTGTTATGGAAGTCTAAAAGTCCAGGAAGTCAAAAGAGTAAGAACCCTCGTGACTTCCTAGAATTCTAGATTTCTTCAGCCGCCAAAGGGTTGTTCTTGATCAGACTCTTCACCGTCTCCGTTGGTTGAGCTCCCACGCCGATCCAGTACTGGATACGTTCATGGTTAAGCTTGACCTCGGCCGGATCAAGCATCGGGTTATAAGTGCCTACATTTTCGAGGTACTTGCCATCGCGCTTTGATCGTTTTTCCTTTACCACCAGGCGATAAAAGGGTTTACCCTTTGCACCCATTCTCATTAAGCTTATTGCTAACATAATTGCTCCGTAAATTGTGAATATTAAATGTTAGTCGTTCACTGAATTCGTTCACGACTTACAATTTGCGATTCACTATCTTTTTTTCTTGTGCCTCTTCTTTTTCTTGATACTCTTTGAAACCGGCCCCGATGAATCATCATCGTCGGCCAAGCCCATATCGCCGCCACCGAGCAACCCGCCCAGTCCGCCGGCGAGGCCACCCATCATTTTCTTGCCCAAACCGCCGAAGAGTCCGCCTCGGTTCATCTGCGCCATCATTTTTTTCATCTGCTCGTATTGGCGGATAAGTTGATTGACCTCGCTGATCGATGAGCCTGAACCGTTCGCGATCCGGGTCTTGCGGCTCGCATCGATCACCTTATAGTTCTGCCGCTCCTGGCGGGTCATCGAGTCAATGATCGCTTCTGTCCGCTTCAGTTGATGGTCGACCACCTCGGACTGCTCATCAGTGATCTTCATGCCGCCCGTCATTTGCTCGGGCAGCATCTTCATTATCTTTGACATGGAGCCAAGCTTTTTGAACTGACCCAGCTGATTACGAAAATCTTCGAGCGTAAACTGGTTACGCGTCATTTTCGCAAGCTGTTCCTTGGCTTCGTCCTCGCTGATCTTGCCCTGGACCTCCTCGATCAGCGAAAGCACATCGCCCATTCCAAGGATCCGCTGAGCGATGCGGTCCGGGTAGAACGGTTCTATGGCATCATACTTTTCACCGACGCCGACAAATTTAACCGGCTGTCCAATGACCTGCCTGATCGAAAGTGCCGCTCCGCCACGAGCGTCACCATCCATTTTGGTCAGCACGACTCCGGTAATGCCGACACGCTCATGAAATACCTCGGCTGACCTCACCGCGTCCTGTCCCGTCATCGCATCAGCAACAAACAGAACCTCGATCGGCTTTGTTTCAGCTTTGATCCGCTCGAGCTCGACCATCAGGTCGTCGTCTATGTGCAGGCGCCCGGCGGTATCGATCATCAAGGTGTCGAATCCGTATTCGACCGCATGCTTGACCGCGCCCTGGACTATAGTCAGCGGATCATTTGTCTCTTTTGCTTCATAAACAGATACATTGACAGCGTTGCCAACGACCTTAAGCTGTTCACGAGCCGCAGGTCGATAGACGTCGGTAGAAACGAGCAGCGGCTTTCGCTCCTGATTGTCGGCCAGCCAACGGGAAATTTTGCCGGTAGAGGTGGTCTTTCCCGAGCCCTGCAAACCGACGATCATTACGACATTTGGTGTTTGCCTGGTAAAAACCAGCCGCGAGGACGTGCCCCCCATGAGTTCGGCCAGTTCGTCATAGACGATCTTAACGACTTGTTCGTGGGGCTTCAGGTTCTGCCAGACGTCCTGCCCTTCGGCTTTGGCTCGCACCGACTCGACGAAATCCTTTGCGACCTTGTAATTGACGTCGGCCTCAAGAAGGGCCATCCGTATCTCTCGAAGAGCCGCATCCACATGCTCAGGGGTCAATTTTCCCTGGCCACGCAGATTCTTTAGCGTTTTCTTGAGCTTATCGGAGAGCGATTCAAACATAGATAGATAATTCGGCCACAATAGTCGAAACTATTAATACTATTCTTTGCGGGAATCGCTGTCAAATTTACGTGTGTGGCACCCGGACGGCCATAGATTTAAAGTATTCCACCCGACTGAACTAATTGGCCTTGCCTGTTATGTTTAACGTTGATTCGGAAACTTATGCCCTTAAATGGGCATTTTATACTTGAGAAGATAGGAGATGATTATGAAGACTCTATTAACTACAGGCGTAGCCGCCATTTCGCTTGCAGCACTCTTAGCCGCTTGCGGCGATACGGCAAATACGAACGTAAGGTCAAACAATGGCGTTACCAACCTCGGCGCAAACAACGCAAACGTTGGTGCGATCGTCGTGAATGCTAATGCTAATGCCAACACAGGATCCAACAGTAACCGCTGGACGAACGCAAATAGCGTTACCCGTGAGCAATACGACCGTGACAGGGCCGAGTACGAACGCGATAAGGGTTCAAGCACTATCGGAACCGGAGCTAATGATAGCTGGATCTGGTTTAAGACACGCGCAGCTCTTATGGCTACGGACGACCTGCGTGACTCGACAATCAATGTCGACGTCAGTAACGCGGTGATCACGCTGAAAGGCTCAGTGGCGACGCCTGCCGAAAGGACAAAGGCTGAAACGGTAGCGAACGGGATCGAAGGAAAGAGCAAGGTGGTCAATCAATTGACCGTGGCTGCAAAAGACTCCGTGACCAATATGTCTTCGAACGGAAATCGTACAAACTCTAACCGCTAAGGGTATCTTGTTGCCTCCAGGAGTGGCGGGCGTTTCATTGCCCGCCATTCTTAGTTTCACTAGCTTTGAGGTGATCTCGCCCCGTTCAAACTCTGCTTTCGAATAACAAATGCAGGCGCTGCCGGATTGGTACCAGGTTGTTCATTGTCGATAAAAAGACCGCATTTCGCCAACTGCCGTCTCAGCATCCATCGGGTCTGAAAAGTCTCATTAAGGATCCTCGTCATCGGCTGGCGGCCCGAGAGATGGTAAACAGCGCCCGTCGTCAACACTCGGCCGCAATGTATCATGGACAGCAAATTCGCTCCGACCAGGCCCTGATGCATCTTCTGCAAGTAGTACCGGAAATGATGAATTTTTAGCAGAAATAGGCCGCCCGGCTTCAACACCCGTTCCACTTCAGCTATCGCACGCGGGTTATGGGTATAGGGCAAAGCCAAACCGCAGTTCACGAGGTCGAAGCTTTCTGAGGCAAACGGTAGAGCTTCGGCACGGGCTTTCATAAATGCCACCCGAGCACCGGCTACGTTTTCGGCGTAAAATTCACGGCCCACGCGCAATGCATGATCCGAGATATCAATTCCAACCCCAAATGCACCTTTCTTGACCGACAGTGGATACATTGCCTGCCCTATCCCGGAGCCAATATCGAGCACGCGTTCGATCTTAAGTTTACGGATTTCTTCTGGGATATTGGTTTTGCCATCGCTCAGCGCAACCTCTTGCAAAAGATTTTGCCGCGTCGTTTCGTAATATTCGAGGTCTTCAGCCATAAGGAAGATGGAGTTCTTATATGCGATAAACTGCTAACCCGCGACCTTCTCCAATATCCTTTCGATTGCTGCAGAGACACTGTCACTCGTCACACTCAAAACACATCGGGGCTCACCGAATTCGGCACACGTATAACCCGCACACGGCTGACAGGGAAATTCGTTAAAAACCATCTCGCTGGGTGAATCGGTCCAGGGGCTCCAATGTCCACGATTTGACGAACCGAAGATGACAACGCTCGGCACCTTAGCTGCTGCCGCCATATGGGCAATCCCGCTGTCATTCCCTACAAAAAGCGCGGCTCTCGACAATAGTGCCGACGTTTCCGGCAAATTGATGTCACCCGACGCCCAGAAGCGGACCGAGCAGAGCGATTGAAGGGCCTCCAGTTCGGCGGCCTCACGCTGCGAGCCGACAGCAATACTTTTCAGGCCTTTTCCCGCAAGAAAAGAGATCGTCCGTGCGAACCTTTCTATTGGCCATCGCTTTGAATCGAAAGCAGCCAAAGGATGAACAACTGCAAACGGTTCATCAGGATCGAACGACAATTGAGCGAGTTTGCGCCCAAGCGATGCGGACGCTCCCTTGGTAACCGCGATATGGCTTAATGGCTTATCCGCGACGGGAACTCCAACAAAACCCAGCACAGCCAGTTGCTGTTCTGCAGAGTGTGTAACGCGGCGACCCCAGAAATCAGAGGATGACGACAGCAGTTTGTTGTGTAGAAATGGATACTGGTAGGTCGCGATACCGACCCGATACCGTGCCAGGCTCGCCGCTGTGAAAAATGCTGCGGTGGTTCCCCCATGAAGATTGAAGGCTATGTCGTAACCGGACCGTCCAAGATGCCACGCAGTTCGAGCGCGTTCTCCTACGCCTTTGCCGACGGTGATCACGTTGTCAACATACTCGAATCCATCAAGCACGGGTGCTACGGGACCCTCAAGAAGGATATCGACTTCGACGTGTGGGGCATATCTTTTGAGGGCGATCAGGGACGGTGTTGCCAAGACAGTATCGCCGATCGACCGGAGTTTTACGATGAGAACGCGTTTGACATCGCGCCAATCGATCTCACCATTCATTATTTTTCTACTATCGCTTCATCGACGAGCATGACCGGGATCTCATCCCGGATCGGATAAACAAGGCTGCAGTCCACATTGACGCACTTAAGCCGCGTCTGCGCATCATCGATCTGCACTTTTGATTTACATTTCGGACACCGAAGGATCTCTAAGAGCTCAGGACTAATTGCCATATCGGATTCTTCTCCCTTTAAGCGAATGATCTTACCCTATGTTCTTAAAACTCCGACTAAGACGCAAATAAAGGGCGAAAACATCTCGCCCTTTATCAAATGAAAGTGTTAAAGGTTAAACTGCTTCTTCGGTCTTCGTTCCGCACTCAGGGCAAAACTTTGCGCCAGCAGCCAACTCAAACTGGCAGCTCGAACACTTGGCCTTTTCCTGCGAGGAACCACACTCTGAGCAGAATTTCGCCCCTTCCCGCAGCTCGGCACCACATTTCACACACGGCACCTTCGCGGCCTCCATTTTGCCGCCGCAGTCCGAACAGAACTTTACTCCTACAGCGTTCTGTTTGCCACAGCCGGGACAGGGCACTGAGGCCGCTGCCGCCGGCCCGCCCGAACCGCCGGCCTGCTGCCCAAAGGCACTTGCCATCTGCCCGCCAACCGCAAAGCCCGCGCCAAGCCCGGCTCCAAGGCCCGCGCCGCCGCCCTCGTTCTGGGCTGCGTCGCGAAGAGCGTCGGCCGCCTGAAACTGCATATACTTCTGCGCGTCGCCAAGAGCCCCCATCGATGCTCGCTTGTCCATCGCGGCCTCGACTTCGGGTGGCAGACTGACGTTCTCGACATAAAACTTGGTAACTTCGAGGCCCCAGCCCTTAAAATCCTCGTTGATCTTGCCCCTGATGGCTTCGCCCAATTCCTTATACTGGGCGGCTAGATCAAGAGCAGGGATCTTCAACTCCCCGAGCGCATCGGAAAACTCAGTGACGATGGACCTCTTCAGCTGCCCGTCAATGTCCTCGGTCTGGAAGTGTGCATTGGTTCCGGCGATCTCGCGAATAAATCCTGCGGGATCGGCAACTCGGAGACTATACGCCCCAAAAGCTCGAAGGCGAACTATTCCGAAATCATCGTCCCGGAGCATAACTGGGTTTGAGGTTCCCCATTTAAGGTCAGTAAACTGCTTAGTGTTTACAAAATAAACCTCGGATTTGAATGGAGAATTAAAACCGTATTTCCAAGCACCCAGTTTGGAAAGGATCGGTGTGTTACCCCCGTCGATCTCGTATTTCCCAGGTGTGAAGACGTCGGCAACCTGGCCTTCGAAGACGAAAACGGCTGCTTGCGACTCGCGAACGATTAGCTGAGCCCCGTTCTTGATCTCCTGACCCGCAACCGGAAATCGGTATAACAATGTCGACTGCGAATCGTCAAGCCACTCGATGACTTCGATAAACTGGTTCAACGCCGCTTCTTTGACTTTATCCAAAATACCCATTTAACCTCACTCCTTTTGCACTATTAATAACGATATAATATCGCACAATGTTCGGGTTAATGAAAAGTTTTGAGTTCTGCTAGATCAAGTATTCCTAAGAGCAATTGACGATGGAATTATTTTTCAGCGGCGGCCTCTCTGTAATGTATGAGTCTCGGGCCGAAAATAACTTATTATCTCGTCTTATCTGTGCAACATTGTATTAAGACGCTCACCTTGGTACTATGTCTATGGAATGGACTTGAAGTTAAAGTTGTCGATCCTTGCAGATGCAGCCAAATATGACGCCTCATGTGCTTCGAGCGGTTCGAAGCGTGAGCGGCCAGCTTCCGGCCTGGGCAACACGGAGGGGATGGGCATCTGCCATAGTTACACGCCTGATGGCCGCTGTATTTCCCTCCTCAAATTGCTTCTTACAAACGTCTGTATCTGGGACTGTTCATATTGCGTCAACCGGCGCTCCTCGGATATCAGACGGGCCCGCTTCACACCAGACGAGGTGGTCCGGCTTACGATCGGATTTTATAAACGCAATTATATTGAAGGCCTCTTTCTTAGTTCGGGGATAATTCGAAACGCGGATTACACGATGGAGCAATTGATCCTCGTCGCAAAAAGGCTGCGCGAGGATGAACGCTTCGGAGGGTACATTCATCTTAAGGCGGTCCCGGGCGCTGCACAAGAATTGCTGCTTGAGGCAGGTAAATATGCCGACCGCCTGAGCGCGAACATAGAGATGCCGGTCCAAACGGATCTTGATGCACTTGCACCCGAAAAAACGCTCGCTGAGATCGAGACGACAATGGGAGAGATCAAAGGCGGGATCGACGAGTCAAAGCATACGGGAGCTAAGACATTCGCCCGCGCCGGTCAATCGACTCAGATCGTTGTAGGAGCAAGCGAAAGTTCGGACGGCGTTATCCTCACAAAAGCAGAGGAACTATATAAGAAATTCCTCCTACGGCGTGTATATTACTCAGCCTTCTCACCGGCCGAATTTACCAGTCCGGTGATCCGGAAGGACCGTGTTTCGCCGATGCGCGAGCATCGACTTTACGAGGCAGATTGGTTAATCAGAAACTATGGTTTCGGGGCCCATGAGATAGTACAGGGTTTGGATGGAGGGAATCTCGATCTTGAACGTGACCCTAAGCTGTCATGGGCTCTGCGTCACCGGCATATGTTCCCGGTTGACGTTAACCGTGCCGCAAAAAGCCTTCTTCTTCGAATTCCGGGGATCGGGATCCGCAATGTTGAACGTATCGTGAGCATACGCAGACATCACCGTATTCGCCTTGCTGATCTTACGCGCCTTCGCGTGTCTATGCGGAGGGCAAAGTGGTTCGTGATCACAGCAGATCATAACCCCGATGTCTTCCGGCTCGACCAGTCACGACTTGCAAATTTACTGACAAATCGCCATTCGCAGCCTAAGCTATTTTTCGGGCCGACGCCGCTGACCGTCGTCGGAGGTGAGTTATGATACAAATTTCAGTAGAAAACGATTTTTCTGCGTGGCGTTCGGCGGCCCGGTCATTGCTATCCGAAGGAGTGCGGCCAGACGAGGCCTTTTGGACTGGAGTCTGCCAAAATCCTTTGTTCACATCCCGCGCCAATAAGGCGCCGGGAGATGTATCACTCGTTCCAAAGTCATTTCTTGACCTTGCGGAGGCGGTTGCCTGTCATGCAGATCAGACAAGATGGGGCCTCTTGTATTCGCTTTTATATCGTTTGGTGTACGAAAGCAAACATTTACTCGAAGTTGAGAGCGATGCGGAAGTACTGAAAGCTAGGCTGATGGAAAAGGCCGTCAACCGTGACGTTCATAAATTTCACGCGTTTGTGCGATTCCGTCGTTTGGAGATTGAGGGCGATGAGGTCTTTATTGCAGGGCACGAGCCTCAGCACTATACAGTCGAACGGGCTGCACCATTTTTTATGCGGAGATTCGGCAACATGCGATTTTCAATCTTAACGCCTCAGGGATGTGCACATTGGAATAAGAAAGTCCTGGTTTTCTCTGCTCCCGTAGATAAAGGCAGAGCGCCGAAAGACGATGAAATGGAAGAATATTGGCTACTTTATTACAGATCGATATTCGATCCACTGCGGTTGAAGGTGAAAACGATGAAAAAGGAACTCCCGGTCCGGCATTGGGCCACATTGCCCGAGGCGGTACTTATTCCTGAGATGGTTCGGCAGGCGGGGCATCAGATCCCCTTTGCCACTTCGAATAGATTGCCGTCCCCACGATCAAGCCCATCAGCCCACCAACGAGGTCAATGAGAACGTCCTGCGGAGTTCCAGTTCGACTTGAAAGAAAGCTCTGGTTTATCTCATCAAGGGACGCGACAATAAGAATAAGCAATAGGGAAATGATCGCGAGCCAGCTCGTCGTGACGAGCCTGCGAAGCGTCAGCGCTCTTACGGATAGGAACGCAAGGGCCGAATAGACGCCAACATGGGCCGCCTTGCGAATTAGCCCGTGGTAGTGCCTCAATGTCTCAGGCGAAGCATCCGGGAACAAGTAATGAAGCAAGGGTCCGATGAAACGCGAGGTTTCGCTGAATGAACCGAAAGAGCTGGATAGGTAGAATATGACCGCTATCCAAAATAAAAGCGGCGCGTACGCAATAAGGCGTTCGCGCCACAAATATGAGGAGTCTGCTGTCGTCAACTTATGTTAAGGGGTTGTAGGGTAGGCTCCGCTAAATGCGGAGGTACCACCGCCCACCATCATTAGGACCCAACCGGCGATCACCAGCAGTAAAGGGTATAAACCCTGCTTTTTCACAATGTAAAAGACTATGCCGGCAAGAGGCTGGCAGAAAAAATTAACAATACCCCACAATGCCTTTTCACCAGTAGTGTTTCCCGTTTGTATAGCCGTCACAACTAGCCAGATCGTTCCAACCAATATAAGGACCCAGCCCAAGATAGCCAAAATACCCATAGTTTCCTCCAGTTTTTTGAATTAAAACCGACTGCAAACAAACAACGTTTGCTGATTGTGTGAATCGAGAGGTATGCTACACCACTTCCAGGGTCAAGACAAAGCGCGAAAAAGGCCGCGAGCAGGTCCATTTCCCATTCGCGGCCTGATCTAACAAAAGCCTTGGTTTACGCTGCCGCCGCTCCGCTGACAACTTCGATAATTTCTTTGGTGATGGCGGCCTGACGGATGCGGTTCATGTTAAGCGTCAGGCTATCTATGAGCTCGCCCGCATTCTTTGACGCCGAATCCATCGCGGTCATACGCGAACCCTGTTCCGACGCGACAGACTCAAGCATACCACGATATATCTGAGCTTCGACCTGTTTGGGAAGCAGACGGCCAAAGATATCGGCGGCAGGTTGCTCATATATATACTCAGCCTGCGGGCCTGCATGTGCGTCGCCAGCTTCGCCGGTTTGGGTTATCGGGAGGAGCTGTTGAATAACCGGTTTCTGCGATAGAACGGTCTTAAACTCTGTGAATACAATGAATACCTTGTCGATAGACTGGTCCTCAGTAAAGGTGTCGATTATCTTGCGGGCAATGGTAAGAGCGTCAGCGTGATTGACCTGGCCGGAGCCGGTAAGGCCAATATACTCCTCGGTAAACCTTACCTCTCGTCTCTTAAAAAAATCGCGTCCCTTTCTGCCCACGGGGATCATTTCGCCGACCTTGCCCTCGTTCTCCTTCAAAAAAGCCTGCGCGGCCTTTATCACGTTTGCGTTAAACGCTCCTGCGAGACCCTTGTCGGCACTGATAAGCACAACCAGATATTTGCTGTCACCCCGTTCGTCGAGAAGCGGGTGAGAGAATTCGCCCGCTACAGTCGAACTCAAATTACCGAGCACCTCAGACATCTTCCCGGCGAACGGCCGCGAAGCAGTAACTCGGTCCTGTGCCCGCTTGAGCTTGGCCGCGGCGACCATTTTCATCGCCTTCGTGATCTGCTGGGTATTCTTTACCGACTTGATACGCCGGCGCATGTCTAGCAAACTTGCCATTTTCTTAAATTCTGCGTTCCAAGTTCCATGTTCAAAGTCTGCCTTGAGGCCCGGAACTTGAACGCGAGCTTCGAACCTGTATCAAGCAGCGGTAGCCGCAGCTGTCTCCCAACGCGTCGCCTTGAAATCCTCGACCGCTTCCCGCATCTTTGCCTTCAGATCGTCGTCGATGGATTTCTTTTCGCGGAGTGTGGCCAACATCCCGGGATGTGCCTCTTCAGCAAAGGTAGTTAGTTCCTCTTCGAAACGCTTCAGGTCTTCAACGGCGACATCATCCGCGAGCCCGTTTGTGACCGTCCAGATGATCAACACCTGTTCGAGCACGTCCATCGGTTTGTATTGCGGCTGTTTGAGGATCTCGGTGAGACGCTTTCCGCGTTCGAGCTGTGACTGGGTAGATTTGTCGAGGTCCGAGCCAAACTGCGCAAAAGCGGCAAGCTCCCGATACTGGGCTAAGTCGATACGGAGCGTACCGGCAACCTGCTTCATCGCCTTGATCTGTGCCGAGCCGCCTACACGTGACACCGAGTTACCCACGTTAATCGCGGGTCGGACGCCTGAGTTAAAGAGGTCCGACTCAAGGAAGATCTGTCCATCGGTGATCGAAATAACGTTGGTTGGAATGTATGCCGAAATATCGCCGGCCTGCGTTTCGATGATCGGCAGGCTCGTTAGCGAACCGCCGCCGCGTGCATCGGACATCTTCGCCGCACGCTCCAGCAAACGTGAGTGGAGATAAAAAACGTCGCCGGGATACGCCTCGCGGCCCGGAGGACGCCGAAGCAACAGCGAGATCTCACGATAAGCGGCGGCTTGCTTAGAAAGATCGTCGTAGATCGTCAGCGCGTGGCGGCCGTTGTCGCGGAAATACTCTCCCATTGCGCAACCTGCGTAGGGGGCCAGAAACTGCATGGCCGCGGGGTCCGAGGCCGTCGCTGAAACGATGATCGTATATTCCATCGCCCCGTATTCTTCCAACTTTTGCCGCACCTGGGCAACGGTCGACTGCTTTTGGCCGATAGCGACATAGATGCAGATAACATCCTTGCCCTTCTGATTAATGATCGTATCAATGGCTACTGCGGTCTTACCCGTTTGACGGTCGCCAATGATCAGCTCACGCTGGCCGCGGCCGATCGGCACCATCGAGTCGATAGCTTTGAGGCCGGTTTGAAGCGGTTCCTTTACGGGTTGGCGGTCAATGATACCAGGGGCGATGCGTTCGATCGGGAAATACGTAACCGTGATGATCTCGCCGGCCTCATCAATTGGGTTGCCAAGTGCATCGACAACACGCCCGATCATCGCGTCGCCGACAGGCACGCTCATGATCCGCCTAGTGCGTTTGGCCTCATCGCCTTCTTTGATCTTCTGGAAATCGCCAAACAGCACGCATCCAACCTTATCTTCTTCCAGGTTCAACGCCAGGCCGCGTACCCCATGTGGGAATTCCAAAAGCTCGCCGGCCATTACCATTTCTAGTCCATAGATCTCGGCAATACCATCGCCGACCTTTATGACCGTACCCACCTCGTTTACGGTCATGCTGGCATCGAAATTCTCGATCTGAGCCCGAATGATCTCGTTGATCTCGTTAGCTTTAATTGCTTCCATATTCTTATTTCAGTTAAGCGAGCGGTCTTTGACCGCAGATCCGGCTTAACCGTTGACCAGTTGTTCTCTAAGATTTTCTAATTTCGTCTTCACGGAGCCGTCATACACCATCGATCCAATGCGGGTGACGACACCGCCGATAATGTCTTTATTGATCGCGTAATTGATATTCACTTTCTTGCCGGTGATCTTCTCGAGATTCTTCTCGAATTCGGCACGCTCATCCGGCGGCAGATCGCGGGCCGAAGTGATCTCGGCCGAAACTACTCCGCTGCGTTCTTCCAGGATCGTGCCAAAACGTCCGCCTATGTCCGCGATGTCCGCGAGCCGGCCATTCTGAAGCAGCACCTTTAGAAAATTCGAGGTCGTCTGCGAGGGCCTTACCTTGGCGATCAAAGCATCCAGCACTTTTTCCTTATTAGCATGGGCTATAGCAGGATTGCCGAAAACGGTCTGGAGATCGCTGTTCTTTTGAAAAAGCTCACCCAGAGTTGCAAGCTCGGCTTTTACGGCATCAGCCTCACCCTGTTTCAGAACGACATCAGCCAAAGCGGTGGAATATCGGCGTGCGATCGTTTCGTTGCTCATCTTAGTCCAACCCTCCGATCTCCTGGATGCTGGCTTTAACCAGGCGTGCGTCCTGATCACCGTCGATCCTGGCCCGAAGTTTTTCTTCGGCGAGGCGAATGCTCTCCTGAGCTGAAAAACGACGGAGCCCGGCATATGTTTGCTTCTGGATCCGATCCAGATCACCTTCGCGCTGCCGACGCAGGCGCTCGATCTCGGCCTTGGTGTATTCGGACAGGCGTTTTTTCTCAGCGGCAGCCTCTTGCTTCGCGTTCTCGACGATCGCGGTTTTTTCTTCCTCTAACTGCGCGAGTTTTGCATCTGCAGCGGCCATGCTCTCGAGAGCGGCCCGCTTTTCGGCTTCCGCCCTGATCAATTCCGATCTGATCTGCTCCCGCCTTGCCTTAAAGGCCTGGCTTAACGGCTTTCGCACGAGGTACGTTATCAACGCAATAAAAATAGCGAGGTTAATAAACTTCCAAAGTTCAAAACCCGGAATATTGAAATACTGATCATAAAAATGCGTAAATCCGCCCTCGCCGCCTGACGCCGCCAGAACGAAGTTTAGTGTGTAAACGAACGCTAACATATATGCGTTTATCAAAGCTCAATTTCTACCGGCGAATCGATCTGAGAACCGATAAACTTCACCCGGATCGATGATCAGCCCTTTAAGATACTAGACGCGATCCTTTCCGCCATCTTCTCGGCCTCAATCTCCATGGTCGATCTAGCTTCCGATGCACGATTTTCAAGCTCTGCCTTACTAGTTTCAAACGTCTCGGCAATCTCCGCCTTCGCCTCTGCTATCTTTTTGTCACGAGCCGAAACCGCTTTCTTCTGCTCTTTTTCGATCAACTCATACCCGCTCGACCGGGCATCTAGCATTTCCTTCGTGTAACGGATCTCTTTTTCTTCGACGCTCTTTAGAATGCCCACGGCCTCGCTGGAGCGTCCGCCCTTGTTCATTTCGCGCGCGGCTATGATGCGATTGATCGGTTTATAGAGCGTTCGGTTTAGCACCCATATCATCACTAGGATCAAGGCGATATGGATAAAAATGGTGCCGTCGGGAAAAAGCTGAATTGTCTCGGCAAACGCCAGCAAGTGCATATTCTTATGGCCCGCTTTCACGGTGACAACATGGGGAAATCGGCCCGTGTTCTCAAAAGATATAAGAGTATCACGCTCGCTTTTTGAGGGTCAAGGAGGGTTCCTACTGCGAGCGCGCCTGCCGAACCGTATACCACCTTGCGATATTTCCCAACATTCCATTCCCTGTGCTACATTCCCTTCAGCACTAACGCCGGCTTGTCAAAACTGTCTTCACAATGGACGAAAACATAAGAGAAACCGTTAGCGAGGGCGAGGCCCGATTTGACGCTTTCCGCAACCGCGCGGGGTTTTTTCTCGCTCCTTTTGTCTTCCTAGCCCTCTACTTTGCGCCGCTCGGGCTTGACCCTGCAGCTCACAGCCTCGCGGCTATTATCGCCGCGGTGGTCACGCTCTGGATCTGCGAGAGCTTGCCGATGCCGGTCACTGCATTGATCGGGGCTGTTCTGTGTGTAGTATTCAAGGTCGCGCCCGCTAAAGATGTCTTTGCCCCGTTCGCCGACCCATTAATGTTCCTATTTATCGGGTCATTTATCCTCGCGAGGGCGATATTTCTCCATGACCTGGACAAGCGATTTGCCTTTGGAGTCCTCGGGATCAAATGGATCGGCGCCCGGCCATCGAGGATCCTCTTCGCATTCGGTGCCGTAACGGCGTTTATGTCGGCGTGGATCTCGAACACCGCGACGACGGCCATGATGTTCGCGATCGGAATGTCCATCATCGCGTTCCTCATGCAGCAGGAAAGGGAAACCGGTATCAAGATCAACCGCGGTTATGCGACCGCGATGATGCTGATCACTTCGTTCGGCGCATCGATCGGCGGCCTCGCTACTCCTATTGGTTCACCGCCCAACGTGATCGGATTGGGATTTATTCGGAATCTGGTCGGAGCCGAGATCCCATTCTTTAAATGGATGTTGATCGGCGTCCCGATCGTTATTGTCCTTTATATATTCCTGTTTCTTTACCTCAACTATCTTTCCCCGGCGGGGATCGACAAAATACCGGGAAGCGCTGAAATGATCACTCGCGAACGTGCGGCGCTTGGCCCATGGACTCGAGCCGAGCGCTCGACCATCATAGCTTTCGGAACGGCCGTAACACTGTGGGTCTTCGCCGGTGTTGTGGCGGTTTTCGCGGGTGATACCAGCGAGATCTACAGGGCCATAAATTCGCGCATTCCAGAGGCCGCCGGGGCGATGATCGGCGCCGTGCTTCTGTTTCTTCTTCCCGGGAATGCCAAAGGTGAAAAGGCTATCACCTGGCCTGACGCCGTAAAGATCGACTGGGGCGTTATTTTGCTCTACGGCGGCGGATTTGCCCTCGGAGTGATGTCGTTTCAAACCGGGCTGGCTGAGGCCGTCGGGCGCGGACTCACCGATCTGCTCCCATTGAGTGGCGAATTTGGCCTGCTCGTCGCATCTGTGATAGTCGCGATCTTGATATCAGAAACGACGTCGAATACGGCCTCGGCCAATATGGTGGTGCCGGTAGTAATAGCGATCGCCCAGGCACAGGGCGTCGATCCATTGATGCCAGCTCTTGGGGCCACCTTCGCAGCGAGCATGGGTTTTATGCTTCCGGTCTCGACGCCGTGCAATGCCATTGTCTACGGATCAGGCTACATTCCTCTAATGAAAATGGTCCGCTATGGAGTCATCCTCGACCTGGTCGGCGCGGTTGTGATCATTGCGGCGATCTCGCTATTGGTGCCGATTCTACGTTAGTTACTCCTGTGATACATTTCTTCTAAGTCGAAGGTCGTGACGATCATCCCAATCCGGTCTGATATGAAAACGCCTGAAAGTCCGAAGAAATCCCGCGCTCCGCGTAACCAGACGTTAGAGATCCTGGATCACGAGGTTGAAACGCTGCGCGGAAAGGTGGTCTTTGACATAGACCTCGTATACGAAGATCAGGTTATCTGCGGCGACGCTTTTAAAGTCCTAAAAAAGCTCAGTATCGAAAAGAGATTTGATCTACTGTTCGCCGACCCGCCGTACAATCTCACTAAATTGTTTGGCAAGGAGAGGTTTACCGAACGGTCGGCTGACACGTATGAAGAGTGGCTCGATTCGTGGCTACGGCTATGTATTCCTTTATTGAAGGAAACCGCATCGATATACATCTGCGGTGACTGGCGCTCGAGTTCAGCCATTCAGCGTGTTGGGTCGAAATATTTCAAGCTCAGGAACCGTATCACCTGGGAACGCGAAAAAGGGCGCGGTGCCCGTTCCAACTGGAAAAACACAGCGGAAGACATCTGGTTCTTTTCTGTTTCCGATGAATACACATTCAATCTCGACTCAGTAAAACAAAGGCGACGGGTACTCGCTCCTTACAAAGATAACGGGCAGCCAAAGGATTGGACCGAAACGAAGGACGGCAGCTATCGCGACACCCATCCCTCAAACATCTGGACGGACATCAGCGTCCCCTTCTGGTCAATGCCCGAGAACACCGACCATCCGACCCAGAAACCCGAAAAACTTCTGGCAAAGATCATCCTTGCAAGTACCAACCCCGGCGATCTCATTCTTGACCCTTTTGCCGGATCGGGAACAACGGCCGTTGCGGCCAGGAAACTCGGGCGGAATTTCGTCGCTATCGAATCCGACGAGAGATTCTGCCTGCTGGCCCAAAAACGCCTCAATCTTGCCGATTCAGACAGAACGATCCAAGGTTTTTCAGAGGGAATTTTTTGGGACCGGAATTCGAATCGAGGACGGAAATAACAACTCTCTGGGCCATGTGTCATAGATAAGATACTGGACTATGATAGCAACATATGTTATGCTGGGCCGCGGGGTTTTCCGCTCTCCAGCCAATGCAATTTGCCCAAATAACGATTTTGAAAGCTGATAAAAAGCCGTTGATGAGTGGGGCGATAATGACCTTGCATTTGATGTGTAATACATTGTATTACACCCCTGGCGGAAAGCGGGGACACTTACGGCGTCCCGTAAAGCCTTGATATAACAGCGTTTACCCGAATTCTGAATGTCCCACCGTGGGACACTTTATTGACGAAATGGGCAGCGAGGGACAAATGCCGAGGCTAGCGTTAAAATAGTTCGCGGGAACGAGAGTAAAGAACGCGGGGATAAACTTTAGACATGAAGATCGCCACTTGGAACGTTAATTCGATCACGGCCAGGATCCCGCATCTGACTGCGTGGTGCCGATCGGCTGATCCGGATGTCATTTGCCTGCAGGAAACAAAATGTGTCGATGAGAGTTTCCCGTACCAGGAAATATTCGAGCTGGGTTACCATTCGGCGTTTTACGGTCAAAAATCTTATAACGGGGTCGCGATCCTGTCGAAGTACGAACCGGAGGATGTAGTAAAAGGATTCCCGGATGACGAGGTAGATTCGCAGAAACGGCTAATTGCAGCGACGGTCAATGGAGTCCGCGTCGTCAATACCTACATTCCAAACGGTTCGGAACTCGGAAGCGAAAAGTTCGCTTTCAAACTCGACTGGATCCAGCGGCTGCGGCGTTTTTTTGACGAGGATTATAAGCAAGATCAAAAAGTACTGCTCTGCGGTGATTTTAACGTGGCCCCGGACGCACTTGATGTCTGGAACCCACCGGCATGGGAAGGACACATTCACTTCTCAATGCCCGAGCGAGCCGCGATACATTTTGTAAAGCAATGGGGCTTTGACGACGTATTTCGAAAGATGAACGGCGACGTTCGCGAGTTCTCCTGGTGGGACTATCGCGCCGGCGCCTATCAGCGCAACCATGGCCTAAGGATCGACCATATCTGGACGTCGCCAGCTTTGGCAGAATCGTGTTCCGGCTGCTGGATCGATAAGGAACCCCGAAATCAGGAACGGCCCTCGGACCATACGCCTGTAGTAGCAGAGTTTGGGATTTAACGGTGTGCCTTGATGATTGAAACAAAGACGATCATTTGGAAGCAATTCGGGGCCAGCATCGACATGCTCGAAAATGCGATATTGATTTGTCCAGATGCCGTTTGGCGTGATGGGACACGGCGTCCCGAGTATTGGTATCTCGCTTATCACACACTGTTCTGGGTCGACCTTTACCTTTCTGGCCCGATCGATGGATTTCAACCGCCGGCACCGTTCGGTCTCGACGAACTCGACCCTTCCGGCGTGATGCCAAGCCGAATGTACGAGAAAAACGAGATGCTTGATTACCTGAGCCATTGTCGTGACAAGCTCCGGCATGCAATCACGGGTCTTGATGAAGCCAGACTTCGAGAGGTCATTCGTCACGGCCGCCGTTCGATGAGTTATGAAGAGCTACTGTGGTACAACATGCGGCACGTTCAACATCACGCCGGACAGTTAAATTTGTTATTGCGGCAAAAAACGGATTCAGCCCCGGAATGGGTTTCACGTACCGCACACAGCCTAGAAAAAACGTAGACGTTATGGATGGTGTACTGTTCGATCTTCATCTGACAGCCGAGGAAATAGAGGCGGGTATAGCGAATGTCCTTTCGTCGCCCAAAGATCTAGGGTTAGTTGAAATGATAGTCTGCCGGCCGAGGGTAAATAAGCGGAGGGTTCTCTCGGATGCAGAGCTTGATGTTTCGGCGGGTTTGGTTGGTGACAACTGGCTGACCCGCGGCAGCTCGCGGACGTCGAACGGGCTCGGCCACCCCGATATGCAGCTTAATCTGATGAATTATCGCTTTGCGTTACTGGTCGCGGCCAGCCGCGATCGGGTACCAATGGCGGGAGATCAGCTTTTTGTCGATCTAGATCTCAGCAAGGAAAACTTGCCCGCCGGGACCCGCCTGTCGATCGGCTCAGCCGTGATAGAGGTAACGGCGGTGCCGCAATTGGGCTGCAAGAAATTTGTCGAGCGGTTCGGGCTGGATGCTATGAGATTCGCCAATTCGGAGTTCGGCCGGCGGCACAACCTGCGGGGCATCAACGCCAGAGTGATTACCCCGGGGCAGATCTCGTCAGGCGATGAAATAAGAGTGATCCGTATCACCGCATGAAGATCGCGACCTGGAATATCAATTCGATCAAATCGCGCCTCGGGCACGTTCTGGAGTGGTCGGCAAAAGCCAAGCCGGATGTACTGTGCCTGCAGGAGACAAAGGTTTCAGATGACCAGTTTCCGCATTTGAAGCTGAAAGATGCAGGGTTTGAATATGTAGTCTTCCATGGCGAACGCACGTACAACGGGGTGGCTATACTTTCGCGGCATCCGCTGACCGAGATCCAAAAGAATTTTCCCGGCGATGCCGACGAAGTGCAGAGCCGTTTGGTAGCCGCAACGATAAAAGGTATCCGCGTTTTAAATGTTTATGTGCCTCATGGTACTCGGATCGGCACTCCAAAATTTGAGTATAAGCTCGAATGGCTGGCATTCCTTCGAAGATACCTGGACGAGTTTTACGACCCTGAGGGCGAGGTTCTCCTTTGCGGTGACTTTAATATTACGCCGCACGAGATGGACCTTTGGGACACCGCGATCTGGCGCAATAAGCTTCACTATACTAAGCCCGAACGTGACGCCTTGCTCGAGGTAAAGCGCTGGGGATTTGTGGATATTTTTCGCCAGATCAATCCGGATGCCCGCGAATACTCATGGTGGGGAATGTTTCATCCGCATATGTTTCCCCATAACAAGGGCCTTCGGCTTGATCATATCTGGGCTACGGAACCGCTCGCTGAAATATGCACTGACTGCTGGATCGATAAAGAGCCGCGAGGGTGGGAAAAGCCTAGCGACCACGCCCCGGTAATCGTTGAGATCAGCCTGTGAATCGCGTTGATTGCATTAAACAGAGTTATGGACTATCTTTATCCCACTTTCCACAAGACAACTCACATAATAGGAGACGATCATGAGCAATGCGCCTGTACAGGTAAGCGATAGGGAGCTTATCGAAAAAACCATTCAAACTTATGTAAATGGAGGTATTACTGGCCGGGGGGATGATATGAAGCCCGCCTTCCACGAAGGAGCAACCATCTATGGTTATATTGGCCCCGACCTATTCGGCGGACCGATCCAGGGGCTATTCGACTGGAATGACGGCAATGGCCCGGCTGCCAATCTTGAAAGCCGTATAGCGAATATCGACATCGAGGGCACAATAGCCACCGTCCGCCTCGAACTGGACAACTGGACTGGCCACAAGTTCACAGACATGTTCACCCTGCTCAAGACAGACGGCGAGTGGCAGATAATCAGCAAGGTATTCTATCTGCATCCTGGAGACGTCGATTAGCAGAACCCTGAAAGCTGTACGCAAGAACGAGTGAGAGAAGATCAATGAACATACTTTCCGAGTTAGGGCGTGGCACCGGTATCGCGATTGCACTCTTGCTCGTAACGGTCGCCTACTCGCAGGAAAAGCCGTGCGTCACGCGCCTGGCGAGATCGATCAGAATGTCTGGACCATTTATGGCGAGCCAGATACCGAGGTAATCATCAACCGGCCCGCAACAGTCGAGTTGACATGCGCCACCATCGTCAACCGCATACCGGATCTGATCGCGGCGGCCCCGGGTTTTATAACTTCTGAAAAGATGCCTCCGAATAAATTTCGAGTGAGGGATCTTAATTTCTACGTGGCGTAAGGTGTTTTTGGAGAATATTCATGCTAAACGAAATCGTCAGCCGTAAGAAAGCTTGTAGACGCAAATCACTTACCCGGCGCAGATCGAAATCGATCGTGAAGGCCTTTCGGAATTTGGCGGCGATCCTCCTGATCTTTTCTACCACGGCCTCCGTTGCGTTAGCACAGAGCGTCGCCGAGTTCGATATTGTGTTTGCGAATGGACGCGTAATGGACCCGGAATCAAATCTCGATGCGGTCCGTTATGTTGGAATTCGTAATGGTAAGATCGCGGCGATCTCGACGCGGCCCTTGCGCGGGCGGACGATGGTGGACGTTAAGGGGTTGGTCGTGGCGCCGGGCTTCATCGATCTGCACGCCCACGGACAATCCCTTGCTGCGCAGACGTACCAGGCCGGCGACGGAGTAACGACAGCTCTGGAGTTAGAGGGCGGAGCTTTTTTGCTGGAGGACACGCTTAACGAAAGGAGCGGGAAATCGCTTTTGAACTACGGTTACTCGGCTTCTCACTGGGGCGCGCGATGGATGGTCAAGAAAGATAATAAAAGGGCCGAAAACGAGGCGTTGAGCGATGTTGAACTCAAGGAAATCCTCGGCTATCTGGAGAAGACGCTCGACGAGGGCGCACTCGGAATCGGAATAGGGCTTGATTATGTTTCGCGTGGAGTAAAAGAGTCTGAGTTGGCGGCGTTATTCAAGCTGGCCGCGGATAGAGGTGTGCCGCTATATATCCATATCCGCATGCCGGATGATCGCAATGACATAAGTGGCCTTAAAGAATTGTTGGATCTGACGGAGAAAACAAAAGCCTCCTTTCACATGGTGCATATCGCAAGCACGGGACTGGGCCGCGTTCCAGCATTTTTGAAAATGATCGAGGCAGCTCGGAAAAAAGGCCTAGACGTAACTACCGAGGTTTACCCATACACCGCGGGCTCCACATATATAAATTCGGGGATTTTTGATCATGATTGGCAGCGGAAGATGGGTATCGGTTACGAGGATATCGAGTGGCCACCAACCGGAGAGCGATTCACCAGCAAGCTGATGTGGGACGAATACCGAGCACTACATAAGAACGGAACGGTCATCATCCATGCGATGAAGGAAGAAATGGTAGAGCTTGCGCTAAAGCATCCACTGGTGATGGTGGCCTCGGATGGGATGCCGATCAAGAGCCTGGACGAACGTGCCCACCCGCGCGGAATGGGATGTTTCTCTCGTGTGCTCGGACGCTACGTTCGTGAGAAGAAGCTCATAACCTTGCTAGACGCGATCCGAAAAATGACTCTCCAGCCGGCGCAGAGGCTTGAGAAGATCTCGCCTGCGATGCGAAATAAAGGGCGTCTGAAATTCGGCTCTGATGCCGACATTACAATCTTCGATGCCGATCAGGTGATCGACCGTGCGACATTTGCGAATCCCAATCAGTTCTCCAAAGGAATCATTCACGTGCTCGTCGGCGGTACCTTCGTTGTCCGCAATGAAAAGATCGTCGAAGGCGTGAAGCCCGGGCAGGCCATCCGGGGGCCTCAAAGGTAGTGCCGGATTTCAGCAATCAATACAAATATAAAGGAGTTTTTAATTATATGTTACGGATCTTTTTACTGATCACCGCGATATCGTTTTCTATCGGCATTGTCGGCTGTTCATCAATTAAGCTCGGTTCAAAGACAAAAGAGGAAATGACTGATTTTGGCAAGAGATATGCGCAAGCGTGGAGCAGCAAAGACCCCAACGCTGTTGCAATGCTCTATTCCGAATCGGGTTCGCTAAAGGTTAATGACGGGAAGCCCGCCGTCGGGCGGGCCGCCATCGCTGAAGTGGTAAACGGATTTATGACCGCGTTTCCGGATATGGTCGTGAATATGAACAAGATCGTTGAAAAGCCCGAAGGCTGGGAGTTTCACTGGGAGCTCATCGGAACAAATACAGGCCCGGGCGGAAAAGGAAAGTTGGTGTTGATCAGAGGTCATGAAGAGTGGCGAATCGGGCGAGACGGTCTGATCGCCGAATCAAAAGGACATTATGACGAGGCCGAGTACAATCGCCAAATTGAGCACGGCATTCAAAAATAGCTGAGTAGTGCTAAACCGGATCCCGATGGTAAGCAGATGGAGTTTCAAGTAGATCTTTGCAGTTCCTACGAAGAGGCAACTGCTTTCATGAAAACAGGATTTGATAGCAATCCTGTCGGCGTTGAATACGACCCTGACGAACTGCTCGCGAGCTACAGGGCCGGCACGCCCGAGAAAAAGCTCCTCGCGTTCTATAACGGCGGACCAGTGTCGCCCATTCGTGGATCGATCTCGACAATGATGTAGCAAGCAAATACGTAGCTCTGTTCTTCGAACCTCGCAGCGAGCGACGGACCTGTTGCATAGGGGATAAATGAATGTTATAAATATCGCTTCCACCGCAAAATACTTGGACAATTTATTTCATTTAGCAAAGCATCCATCCGGAAGTCCCACAGGCTCAGTGCCTCAGGTCCGATTCACTTAACGGTCTCATATCAAATTTTAAGCCGTATTCTAGGAGGATTTAGAGAATGAAACGAATCGCAATAAAAGTTCTACTGGCATCACTTTGCCTGTCGACCGCTCTTATTGTTAACTCACAGGAACCGACACCTGGTGAAACCCCGGCCGGGCCGGGCGGCCCGGCTGGAGCGCGTCCGGGTGCATCTCAGGACCCGCAGCCGTATGACAAAGTAATCACCAAGGATGCTAAGTCAAAAAAGGGCCTCTTTACCGTCCACCAGGTAAAGGACAAATACTATTATGAAATACCCAAGAGTGAACTAGGTAAGGAACTTCTTTGGGTGACCCAGATCGCTAAGACGACGGTCGGCGTCGGTTATGGCGGCCAGGCATTGGGTAGGCGCGTAGTACGGTGGGAACAGAATGAAAACCGAATTTTTCTGCGCAATGTAAATTATAGCGTTGTCGCCGATCCAAGCCGCCCGATCGCCGAGGCAGTGCGGGCTGCTAATAATGAAACGATCCTGATGGCGTTTCCGGTTGCAGCATGGGGTCCGAACAACGAATCAGCAGTTATAGAGGTGACTCGTCTTTTCAATACAGACGTTTTTGAGTTCAGCGCTCGTCAGCGTCTGAGTGCAAACGCTCTGGATTCAAGCCGATCCTATATCGAACGGATTTCCTCATTTCCGACAAACATCGAGGCCAGATCCTCGATGACATACACCCGCGTTGCTCCCCCAGCTGGCGCAGGGGGCCCTGGAGGCGGCCAGGCGGCCGCAACCGGCATGTCCCCGGGAAGTGCAACCGTGGTGCTTCATCACAGTATGGTGAAGCTGCCTGAAAATCCGATGATGCCCCGACTCTTTGACGAACGAGTAGGCTATTTTTCCGTTGGAATGTTGGATTATGGACGCGACGAACACCGAGCCCCGCAACGCAGGTTTGTCACGCGCTGGCGTCTTGAAAAGAAAGATCCGAACGCGGCTATGTCGGAGCCGGTAAAACCGATCATTTACTACATTGACCGGGCGACCCCGACGAAACTCGTCGAGTATACAAAACGAGGGGTTGAGAAATGGCAAAAAGCATTCGAAGCGGCCGGTTTCAAGAACGCGATCATTGCAAAAATGCAACCCTCAGCAAAAGAAGATCCCGAGTTCGATCCGGAAGACGCTAGATATTCGGTCATTCGGTGGCTGCCGTCAACAATTGAGAATGCGTCGGGTCCCCACGTTAATGACCCGCGGACTGGCGAGATCCTCGAATCCGATATTCAGATGTACCACAACATCATGAATCTCCAGCGGTCGTGGTATTTCACGCAGGTTGGCCCGCTCGACCCGCGGGTCCACAGGCTGCCTATGCCGGATGATCTGATGGGAACGCTCGTTGAGTATGTGGTTGCTCACGAGGTTGGCCATACACTTGGCTTTCAGCACAATATGAAGGCCAGTTCTACGTATCCCCAGGAGAAGGTCCGCGATCGAGAATGGGTCAAGAAGATGGGGCATACTCCGACCTTAATGGACTATTCACGCTTCAACTACGTGGCTCAGCCGGAAGATAACATTGATGTTGCTGACCTGGTTCCCGGCATCGGACCATATGACGAGTGGGCAACTATGTGGGGCTATAAGCCGATAGCTGGTGCAAGGACACCTGATGACGAGATGAAGACGCTTGACGAATGGGCCAGAGCCCAGGATTCAACCCCGTGGCTAAGATTCTCTACTGACGGCTCTATGGGGAGCGACCCGGGAGAACTCACTGAGGCCGTCGGCGATGCAGATGCTGTGCGTTCGTCAACTCTTGGACTCAAGAATCTTCAGCGAGTAGCTAAGCTTCTCGTGCCAGCCACCACCACCCAAAGGGGTGACCCGTACGACGACCTGGCCGAATTGTACGGACGTATGCTCGGTCAGTGGACGCTTGAAATGAATCATGTCGCGGCCATCGTCGGAGGATTTAATTCTCAGCAAAAGCATGTAGGGCAGACAGGCCTGAGATTCGACCCGATCGCTAAAGTGCGTCAGGCAGAAGCAGTAAAGTTCCTCAACCAGAACGCCTTGCAAACACCAACGTGGGCCATCGACAGAGAGATCCTTAGACGAATCGAGCCTATCGGTGCATTGAATCGTGTTCGCAATGCGCAGAACAGCATCCTCAATAACTTGTTGTCGAGTGCTCGATTCGCAAGATTGGTCGAACAGCAGGCTCTCGATGGAAATTCATCTTATCAACCGGCGGAATTCCTTTCGGACGTGCGAGACGGCATTTGGTCGGAACTCACTTCGCCAAAGGTAATCATCGATCCCTATCGCAGAAATCTGCAGCGGGCATATCTAGATATCGCGAACACTAAGCTAAATGCGCCTCCCGCCACTGTTCCTCAAGGATTGCCTGCAGGGTTTGCGGCAATGTTCATTACGAGCGGTGACGAGCGTTCGTTCTATCGGGCGGAACTAAGAGCAATAAACGCTTCGGCAATATCGGCCCTGGCTCGCACGGCAGACCGGGGAACCCGTGTCCACTTGGAAGGTGTGAGGGATCAGATCGCAAAGATCCTAAATCCCAGCTATGCTGGGATCCAAACAGCCGGAGCGGCGACAAATCGAACTGCGATGGAGGCGATCGAGCTCTACCTCAATCCGACTTCATGCTGGCCGGATTACGTGATCAATCCCTAGGGGTTGACCTATTATGCAAATACAGGATGCCGATCGTTGGAGCAGGCATCCTGTATTTGTTTCTATTAGAAATAAGGACTTACCAGACAATGGCTTCATTGCCTATCGAAGAAAGCGGCCGAAAGAAAAGAAGAATCTCCCTTGCCCTCCTTCATTGAATCCGCCGCCGAGGAGTATCGGCCCCAGGGGCGTTTCAATGATGAAGCCGCCGGAAACGCTTTGCCGGTATTTTGCCTCGCGAAACCTTTCAAATGCACTTCCGCCCTCGTACCAGGCCCCAACATACCCTCTGCCTCCGAACAAAGCCGGCAGTATCTGACGACTGTGAAGAATGCCGATTCCGCCGTATGCGTAATTACTGCCGCGAAACTGATCGACCCCATAGCCGCCGATGCGAAAAGGGCCGCCAAGCGTAAACTGTCTTAGTACGGGTGCAGTTGAGCCGAAACTAGTACCTGCTCCGCCAAAGCCAAAGATCGTATTTCGCTCGCTGATCGGTTCGAATATCGACGTATGCGACTCAGCTTGGGAAACGCTCTTTGTAATACCGGGCGAGGCAAAATAATGTTCGAAGAAGTTTCTGGAAAGTACGCCGCTTCGGGGAACCTGCGCTTGATCGAGCCCGTCAAAAGTCCACTTCAGAGAAGCCAGGGAAAATTTGCCTCTAACCTCGGGCAAAAGCGGGTCGCCGATCCTTCGAGTGGCTTTTTCATACCCGATGGCGTATCCGGCACGAAGCTCGCTCCTTTTATCGAACGTGTAACCCAGATCTACCCCTGCTAGTATCCCGGATATCGAATATTCAGAAAGCCTTACATCATCCCCATAGAATGAGACCTTCCGTCGCTCATATAGAACCCGGGGAGCAACAAAGAGCTTAGTGTTTCCTAGCGGGCGGAAATACTCACTGGCGAGCAGCATGTTTGAACCAACCCGAACATCGTTCCGCCATTCGGCACCGTAGCGCCCCACGTCAAAGAACGTGAGCCGGGCTATGATGCTTAGATTGGAGTCTTCTGACTCTACGCTGTTAACATCAAACCCGATATCGAGCCTCGTCGGGTCCGTTGGTTTTCCGTTGGTTTCGTTTGTACGGATGTTAAGGCCGATCTTCCCGTCGCGTTCAATTATTTCGTAGTTGACCGCGTCAAATCGACCTGTACCGGTCAGTTCCGAGAGGTCCTTCTCGAGCTCGGCCCTTTTGGAACCATCAAGAGCGGTGCCAAGGTATTTTTCCTGAAGCTTTACCTCTATTGTGCGTGCTGCACCACGGTCGGAGCCATCCACGGCTAGAAATATGGGAACGGGATCAATATTCGGCTTTTCTCTTTTCTGGCGACGTGTAAGATGCTCTCGCCATGCTTCGTCCGAAAGGGAAAGGCCGCGGAGAAGTACCTCTTTATTTTTAGCTCCCTCATAACCGAGCTTTATTATCTCGGAGCTTTGGGCAAAGCTCGATGCAGTAAACTTTTCCAGATCGGGAGCAATTATCAAGTCTGCCTGTAGAAGACTTCGCCGTGAATTTTCAGCGGTCGAGATGTTGATAGTCTGAGCAAGAACGCCGATCAGGCCTTCGAGAGATTCACGGCTTGCCGGTTGGGTCTCGATATTCACCACAAGCAGGATGTCCGCGCCCATGGCTTTCACAACGTTAGTTGGAATGTTATTGACTAGTCCGCCATCAGAAAGGATCTTGCCACCGATCTCAACCGGAGCGAAAACCCCGGGAATCGACATCGTGGCCCTCAAGCTTCTGGACAGCGAGCCGCTTTTTAACTCTTCGGACGCGCCATTCACCATGTTAGTTCCCACCGTTCTAAACGGGATGGGAAGCTGGTCAAAATCGCTGACTCGAGCATATGGAAGCGTCACACGGTCAAATAGGAGTCCGATCTCGTGTCCAGAATTGAACGCTGTCGGAAACTTAAGATCGTTTGGCTGTCCGCGAAGTGGGATCGGGCCCGGTATGTTCCGGCGGTCTTCTTTTCGCCGAAACGAGAGATTATCGAAAGATGTCGACGAGGTAAATAATTTGCTCCAGTCGAGGTCGGAAATTAGCTTTTCGATCTCGTCAGGAGACATCCCCATTGCGTACAAAGCTCCTATCAGGCCGCCAATACTCGCCCCGCCAATATAATCGACCGGAACCTTGTTTTCCTCGAGTACTTTTAGCACACCTACATGAGCAAACCCTCGAGCGCCCCCTCCGCTCAATACCAGTCCGACGGTCGGCCTGGACCTAGGAATATCCGTCTGCGCGCTCGCCGGTACGTGGATTGCATGAAAAAGCACGCAAACTGGAAGAATAGAATAGAACAGCCGAAACATAAGATCTCAAAAATGCATCTCAATCATACTCTTTTCGCCTTTGCACTTGTCTGTATTCTCGATTTTGTAGCCGACGTTGATGGCTTCGCTTGGCAGAGGGCGGTTTTTTCAGTGGACTTGCCCGCCGTTTAGCCAGTAAAATGAAGTTCTTGCAATGAGCATAAGAAAGGCAATCCTGATCTTTTTCGGCACCCTGTTCTTGGCACTGGGTCTGTTAGGTATGGTTCTGCCCCTTCTGCCTACGACTGTTTTTCTTCTTTTGGCGGCTTATTGTTACTCACATAGTTCCAAACGCTTTCATAATTGGCTGTTAAGTAATCCATGGTGCGGCGAATATATTCGCAACTATAAGAGTGGACGAGGCATAACAGCTCGTCAAAAAATATCGACAATCGCGATGCTTTGGGCATCTATCGGATTCAGTATGTGGTACGTAAGCGGAGCTCTTTGGTTTAACTTAATGATGCTTTCGATCGCGGTAGGTGTGACCGTCCACCTCTTGTTGCTTAAGACTTATCGCCCCGGGAAAGGGGCGGGCAAGGATCAAAGTGAAATACCAGTCATTAAGAATCCTGATGTCCCCTTCGAAGTTCTCTAATACGCCTCCAAAGATCAGGCATCAGTCCCACAGTTTTTATCAACGATCCACTTGCGAACCTTGTTGCGAATTTGCGAAACATCCTTACTGCGTTCGCTGAATAAGGCATCCACCACGCATCAGGTAAGATCGAGAATCGATTTATGTGAATATGCTGCGGTTGGACTAGTTCCATCAGGCCCTCAAGACCGTGCGTCCGGCCTCGACCGGAATTCTTGAATCCGCCCCAGGGCGTTTGCCCGATGCCGTGCGTGTAGAGAACTTCATTGACGCAAACCGAGCCCGCCTCGATCTGCTCCGCTACGCGCCGACCGCGTGCGTAATCTCGCGTCCATACGCTTGCTGTTAATCCGAATTCGCTGTCATTAGCAAGGGCTATTACTTCTTCTTCAGTCCGGAATTTGCATATTGGAAGTGTCGGGCCGAATGTTTCCTCCTGCATCGGAAGCATGTCATTCGTAGCTCCCGAAATCACGGTAGGCTCGTAGAAAAGGGAAGAGCCACTCTTGTCGCCGGTCACATGTTCACTTCCGTTTTTGCGACGACTGCCTCCGATTTCGATCTTTGCCTCCGCTTTGATGAATTCGCCTACGTGTCGCTCCACGATTCCCACTTGCTTTTCCGAACTCATCGCGCCGATCGATACATCCACATCAACGCCGCTGCCCTGTTTAAGTTTCCGGGTTCTCTCAATTATCTTTTTGGTAAGTTCATTTATGACCCCCTCGTGTACGTAAAGCCTCTCAACTGAAGAGCACGACTGACCCGAATTGCAAAACGCTCCCCAAACGGCCGCTCCCGCGGCGAGATCGAGATTAGCATCGTCAAAGACGATCATCGGATCCTTACCGCCTAGTTCGAGAACCACGGACGTCAGATCCTTGGCGGCGGCCGCGGCGATCTTTTTGCCGGTCGCGACCGAGCCAGTGAACATCACTTTGTCAGGAGCCGCCTCAACGAGTGCTTCTCCAGTTTCGCCTGCCCCTGTTACGACCTGAACCGCGAATTCTGGAAACCCTGCCTTTTCGAAGATTTCGCCGATCTTGAGCCCAACGAAGGGGGTAAGTTCGGATGGCTTTATTATTACCGTGTTACCGGCCATGAGGGCCATGACGGCCTCGCCGAGAGGAATTGAAAACGGATAATTCCATGCTGGGATGATCGCCACGACACCTAGGGGGTGATAAACGATACGGGAGGATCGACCCATAAAGGCATAAAGCCCGATCCCTATACTCTTCGGCTTTAAAAGTTTCTCAGTCTTACGGGCAAAGTACTGCATCAGGTCAAGTACGGGCGCGATCTCCATCGAGATAGCTTCACCAAAAGGCTTTCCTGATTCCCTCGATATCAGTTTTGCGATGCCGTCCAAGTCGGCGAGAATCACCTCTCGAGCAGCCATCACAAGTTGCCGTCGCTCTGAAAACGGGGTCTGCTTCCACGATCGAAAAGCTTCACGTCCTCGGTCAACTGCCGCGTTAACCTCAACAGAGGCCGTTACCGGAACGCGCCCGATCTCTTCACCGGTTGCCGGGTCAAAGGATATTAGAGTACTAGGACTGACGCTATTGATTGGATTCTTAATTGTCATCGACTAGAAGCATAGCCAACTTTTAGTAAGGATTAAACGGAGAATTGCACGACCCTTTACTAGCCATCAAATTCGCCGGCCGGAAGCAACAGAAATCTTCGGCTTGCCGGTCATTTCACTGCTACCAGAGGCCGCCGAGTGTTTCACCAAAATGAGATCATTATTGATGCTTCCCCGCGAGATCATCAGCTGCTTTCCATCCACGGTCCACTGGTAATTGAAGATGCGTCCAGCCCGAAAGTCTGTGAGAGCAACCGCCGGGCTGCCATCCAATGGCTGCCGCCACAGGTTCTGAACACCGCTGCGGCTCGAAAGGATCGTAAGATCCTTTCCGTCTGCCGACCATCTGAATCCGTTAATGAGATTATGTTCGATCGAGCGCTCTAATCGGCCGAATCTGTTGCCTTCGATAGAGGCGATTTTGAGCTGCTTCGCAAATGTGACCATGTCGTAGCTGGCAAAAGCAATACGATTGCCGTCCGGCGAGATCCTGGGCTGAAAAATGCCACTGGATTCGTCTTCATAAAACACTTCCGCAGGGCCGCCGTTTAAGGACACCTTCATTAATTTGAACCGCTCGTTATTTGCGGTCTGCCGCTGAAAAATGACCGTTTTTCCATCGGACGTCACCTGAGGACTCAGATCGAGAACCTCGACAACCTCTTCAGTTAGGGGTATCGCGTTCGTGCCGTCGGAGTTCATCCTCCATATGCGCGAACGCCTGTCTTTCTGCAAATTAAATACGAGATAACGGCCGTCGGGCGTTAACACTGGGTCCACCGCATATCCTGCATCCCGAAACAGCGGGCGTGCGTTCCTGCCATCAGCATCAGCTTGATAAAAGACGGACTCCCTGCCTTCGTGCTTTGTATAGACGATCGACCCGTCTGGCTTCTGCAGCAATCCAGCCTTGCCTTCAATGGCTCTGCTTTCAGGGGTCAACTGCTGCGCGTTTTTATCTCTAGGAGAATAACTCCAGAGCGAACCCGTAACGTCGCCCTTTATGGTTACAATAGTCCGCCCGTCACCTGCTATACCGAGATCGACATAATCATTCAAATCATTAGTGATCTGCCGGACCTCTCCCGACGGATAATCGGCTAACCAGATTTGAACCGGTTCATTCTGGGACGTACGTCCTGTAAAAACGAACCCTGAACCGTCTGAGAACCATGCGAAATTAGAGACTGCAAAGAAGTCACGGTCATTTACGGCATGGACCTGGCCTGAATCTAGATCGATCTCGACAATATCAGTGTCGGTAACGAATCCACTTTGCCGCCTTCCCGCTCCGGTGAGAATTCGTGACCCGTCCGGTGACCATGCCAGTCTGTTGACGAAGAAATCATATTCTGTTGCCGAGGTGCTCTTCACTTCACGCTGCTCAAGCGTTTCCGTATTCACCGAGATTATGTTGTCGTCGTTGGTGTTTGGGATGTGCCGCACAAAGGCAAAGTACTTTCCATCGGGTGAAAATGCTGCACCGCCGTCGACATCTTCCACCACTCGTTTTGAGGTCCCCCCGAGTGTCGGCACCTGGTACAACGTGCTAACACTAGTATCGCTACGCGAGAGGGTGTAATAGACGTGGTCTCCTCCCGGACCGAACGAAATTGACTGCAGATTAAGATTGGTATCGGGAACCAGAGTAATAACGCTGTCGGTCGCGATCTGGCGAACGACCAGGCTCCGGCTGCCGAACTCGCCATTGACATAAGCTATATATTTGCCATCGGGCGAAATGGCAGGCTGCTGCACGCGTCCGTCGGTATTGACACGGGATATTTGAGGCCGGTTGAATGCTGTTTCTGCAAGCGGTTCCGGTCCCGAGAAAGATTTGAAGTACCACGCGGCACCTAGCGCGAGAACCGCGGTCACGATCAACATAAGGCCAAAACCCATGGTCCGGTTATTTCTTCGCCCGGCATGCACGATCTCAAGTCCCGATGAAACCGCCCGATTTGGTCTAGTTAAATGATTGCCGCTAACCGTGCGATGTATTATCGTGGGATTCTCGCTGAAGTCCGTCACTTTTCGCACATCGCTACTCCGGTCACCGCTGTTAGCATGGTCAAGATCGTAAAGTAATTCTTTGATGTCTAGTGCGACGTCTTTGACACTTTGATAACGTTCTTCCCGATCCTTTTGCAGCGACTTTTTAACGATGCGGGTTAACCCGGCGGGAATGTTTGGTAGAAGGCCCTCAAGAGGCTCAGCCTCTTTATAAACAACCGCTGCTATCGTATCCGCCGTTGACACACCGTCAAATGGTGCCGAGCCGATAAGCATTTCATATAGCACGACCCCAAGACTCCAGATGTCGGTACGTTCGTCTACCTCAAGACCGCGTGCCTGCTCCGGCGACATGTAGCGGGCGCTTCCCATAACGGTGCCGGGAAGCGTTTTGTTCTCGCTGGAATCCTCCTCGTTCAGGGAGTACTTAGGCTTGGCAAGACCGAAGTCGAGGACCTTTACGATCGAGTCCTGCCGGATCATAATGTTTTCAGGCTTAATATCACGATGTATTATGCCGGCTTGATGGGCTGCTGAAAGGGCTGTAGCAGTTTGCTCGACGATCCGCAAAATACGCGTGAGCGTAAGGGACTCCGTTTTAAGAACATCGCGAAGCGTCTTTCCTTCAACATACTCGGTGGCCAGATAACTGCCGTGCTCGTTTTCGCCGATCTCATATATCGTTATGATATTCGGATGGTTAAGCGACGAAACGACCTTTGCTTCTTTACGAAAACGGATCTGTCGATCTATATCGGTAGAAAATTCATTGGGCAGGAGTTTTATGGCGACGTTCCGGTCCAGCTCATGATCGAGCGCGGCGTATACCTCGCCCATCCCGCCTTCGCCTAGTTTCGAGCGTATTTCGTATCGACCAATATGGGAACCCGCAAACATATATCACTCCATCCGACACCCGTCCGTAATTAGGAAACACCGTGACGGAAACAAATATGACATAAATGCTCGTCACGATGTTCAAAGAGCTTTACCTGATTAATTAACGCGTGGAATGGGGAAAAAGTTGCCTCCGCAGGAATTATTTGTATCTGTAAGGATGAGAGTCAAGGGCCAACTAGCTGGCGGCCATGCGGCCGATCGATTCAAAACTAGCCTCGATGGCCTCGGGGAGTTTAGAACCCTCGGGCCCTCCGCCTTCGGCCATGTCAGCCCGGCCGCCTCCGCGACCGCCGACGATCGAAACGATCTCTTTGATAACATTGCCGGCCCTTATCCTTTCGGTAAGGTCATTTGAAACACGGACAATTATGCTGGCCTTACCCTCTTCGCTGCGTCCAAGCACGACAACGCCTGACCTAAGCCGTGCAAGCAAGGTGTCCGACAGCTGCCGCTGGCCATTGGCGTCGAGACCGTCAACTATTTTCCCAAGGACCTTTATGCCGTTTACATCTCGGGCTTCGTCACCGTTGGAATCCGACCCGCCGCTGCCTAACGACCCGGTTGCGATCTTGAGCTTGAGATCCTCCAGTTCCCGGCGCGTGCGTTTTAGCTCTTCCTGGATCCGTTCGATCGCGGCCGGGAGGTTGTCACGCTGGGTTTTCAAGGCGGCTAGGGAGCGATCGATCAACAGCTCGTCTTCGCGAAAACGCTGAAAAGCATCAAAACCGGTGATCGCCCTAATACGCCGAACCCCCGATGCTATCGCTTCGTCGGATGTAATCTTAAAAGAACCGATGTCTCCGGTGGCCCGAACATGTGTGCCCCCACAAAGCTCCATTGAAAATCTTCCATCGCCAACCTGGAGCACTCTAACTTCCGAGCCGTATTTCTCACCGAACATTGCAACGGCCCCGCTCTTCATCGCATCTTCGATGGCCATGAGACTCGTCGAAACCGGTTCATTCTGAAGAATATAACGATTCACCAGATCCTCGACTTCCTGAAGTTCGGACGCGCTTATGGGCTGATAATGCGTAAAATCAAAGCGCAGATAATTTGGAGCGACAACAGAACCGGCCTGTTTTACATGTGTTCCAAGCACCTCCTTTAACGCAGCATGAACAAGATGAGTGGCTGTATGGTTCCGTCGCGTCGCGTCACGTTTCTCCGCATCCACTGAAACGACAACTTCATCGCCCACCTCTAACTCTCCTTTTTCTACCCGAACCTTATGAACGATCAAGCCCTGGATCGGCGAAAACGTATCGGCAACAGCGATCGATGCATTGGCGGACGCCATTTTCCCCACGTCGCCGACCTGCCCCCCAGATTCTGCATAAAATGGAGTCTCGGTCAGGATTACACTGCCCGTTGATCCTTCTGGGATACGGTCCAATGGTTTTTCTCCATCAAGCATGGCGGCGACGGTGGCGTTTTCGACTGTCGTAGTATCGTATCCGTGAAAAACGTTCGGCCCTGTTTTTTCGAGAACCTCCGCATAGACGGGCGAAACGGCCGACTTTCGCTCGGTATGACCGATACCTGACTGCTTCTGAAGGTCCTGCAGGGCTGCGTCAAACCGGGCATAAAACTCTTCCTCTTGAAATTCCAGGCCTTTTTCCTCAAGGAAAACCCGGATCAGATCACGGGGCGTTCCGAATGTGTCGTATAGCTTTCCGACCGATTGAAATAATTGATCGTCCTTCGGGGTATCGGGCGATAGTCCAAGTTCATTAAGGCGTGCCAAACCGACGGTCACGGTATTACCAAACCTCTCTTCTTCGACCCGAACCATCTTACCGATGAAACCCCGCTGTGTCTCGAGCTCAGGGTAGGCCTCGTTCATTTGAGCGATAACGAAGTCGCACACTTTATAGAAGAACAGGCCGTTGAGGCCAAGATGTTCGCGGCCGTGGTATATGGCCCGACGCATAATTTTCCGAAGGACGTAATTGCGGCCTTCATTGCCGGGCAAAACGCCATCGGCGATCGCAAACGCGGTGGCACGAGCATGGTCTGCGATCACGCGGCAAGCAAACTGCTGAGTTTCAGTTAATTCCTGGTAAGCACTCATCTATCTAAATATATCAGGTATGCGCTCCAGCATCATCACCCCGTTGTCCGTGCCCGAACTCCACCCACCAAATGCAACCCAATTCCGGCAAGCGATGTGTAGATACCAAACCGGCTCATATCTGTAAAATGGCCATACTGATACGTCTCCACTATAAAGGCTTGGAGCAGGAGGGCACTCGAGACGAACAAAAATGCCGAGCCCAGGTATTGCGAAATTTGTCGCCACGATTCCGGCCGCATTATCAGATATGCGCCAAGCAATAAATGGAGCATCGCGGAAAAGAGAATATAAATGTGACGGGATCGCATAAGCAATCTCAGTTCCTGCGGGATCATATATTTATCCGGAAAGTCTATCCTCATATAACGGCCGGTGATCGTAAACACCACGAAAACCAGAACGCCAAATACAAGGTGTGCCCATTTCATATTTCACCCGACGCGAAATAATAAGCTAAAATCCCCTTCATGAAAACAGCAGCCATAGTTCTTAGCGCTTGCCTCGCAGCAGGCTGCAGCGGTGTTACCGAAAACACGCCGGTGCCTAATAAGATCAATACCAATTCCGCGGCTATCTCTCCTACATCGCCCGCCGAGGCAGTACTGACGCCTGCTGCGGACACCTCTAACCTGCAGGATGAAGAAGCTGAGAACACCTGGTTCACGGGCATTGCCGGCATTACCGAGAAGAAGAACCCCAGTGTGACCGCCGTGGCTATTTTGCGTGATGTTCGCTCGGCCCGTCACAGCTCCTATGATCGAGTCGTATTTGAGTTCAATGGCAAAGAGATGCCGAGCTATCGTATCGAGTACATTGATAAGCCAGTGCGGGCATGTGGATCCGGCGACGTAGTTCCATTTGTCGGCGACGGATGGCTCGAAGTCCGATTTTCCGACGCTCAGGCCCACACTCCGGAAGGCGAACCGACGATCAAAGACCGTACCCGATCGCCCAACTTGCCGGTAGTTAAGGACTTGAAGATCACCTGTGACTTCGAAGCCGAGGTTACCTGGGTGCTGGGTGTTTCGTCCCCGAACCGTTATCGCGTTTTGGAGCTCAGTAACCCGACGAGATTGGTTATTGATATCAAGCATAGGTAGTCGATCTGCGAACAGTCATGAAGGTCTTACATTTTCTCGTATTTATTTTGATGATCACCACACCCGTTCATTCTCAAGCCGACAGATTTGCTGCCTTCCGCGAGACGTTTCGAAAAGAGCTTGCCGCAGCAGATGTCGCAGGCGGGAGCTTCGCATTCATTGCTAATAATCAGTTGGTAGCTCAGGACCATTATGGACTGGCCTATATAGAGAAAAACCAGAAGGTTGATTCCGACACGCTCTTTCATTGGGCCTCAAACACCAAGCCTTTTACGGGGATCGCAATAATGCAGCTTCGCGATCGAGGGCTTCTTAAACTCAGCGATCGGATCACGAAGTATTTACCTGAGCTGCGAAAGATCCATAACTCCCACGGCTCGATGGATGACATCACGATTGAACACCTCCTTACTCACAGCTCGGGATTTCGCGGAGGAACGTGGCCGTGGCGAAACAATAAACCATGGGAACCTTTCGAGCCGACCGAATGGTCACAACTGGTGGCCATGTTCCCTTTTACCGAGGTCCTATTCAAACCCGGCACCAGGTTTAGTTACTCAAACCCAGGCATAATCTATCTGGGCAGAATTATCGAAGAGGTCTCGGGCGAGGCGTACGAGAGCTATATCGAAAAGAATATCTTTCGTCCGCTCGGGATGACCCGCAGCTATTTCGACACAACGCCGGCTCACCTTCTCAAGCACCGGTCGCATTCTTACTACATCGAGAACGGTAAGAGAACCGAAGGACGGTTTGACGCCGATACGGGCATAACCGTCTCCAATAGCGGCTTAAACTCCCCTGTTTCGGACATGACCAAATATCTCTGCTTTCTGCTGGGCGACCCCGCCAAGCAAGCCGATCATGCCGCCGTACTTGATCGAAAGTCTCTGGAAGAGATGTGGCATCCGCGGCTAAAGGCCGAGACTGATTCAAACGGAGATCCAGGCTTTACGACCGATATCGGACTCATTTTTTTTATAGACGCCCGCGGCGGCCGCAAACTCATAGGCCATGGCGGAGATCAGAACGGGTTTATCAGCTATTTAGATCTCGACCCCGTGAAAAAGACAGCTTCCATACTGGTCGTGAACACAAGCGTGATCTATCCCCCGAATACGCCTCCCGACAGAAACGTATATTCAAGGCTTCGTACCGCCGTCCGAAGCCTATATTGACGCTGCCGATCCGAATATCCCCGACCTTTCAGTTTGTCGACATCTGTCCCGCGTGGGACAGCAGTGGGACAGCGTAACCCCTTATGCCACACGAATTAACTCGTCTTGTCCCATTTTCTGAAAAGTACGTAACGTGTTTCATATCCCGCGCTCGATCTCACGTCTGCTTTGCTTTTTGCTCCGAAAATTATATTATCAAAGACCTGTGGCTGCAACATTATATCACAGATAAGACATCAAGGGGCTTGAATTCATACAATAAGTGCAACTTTTGAAAAATGCAGAAAGGGGTAAGTTGAAGTAGATTTGACGCATCTTCTAACTGCAATCAAAAGGAGCATCAGATGAGCTATCGACAACTTACCTGGGAGCAAAGATATCA
>JBGSWW010000076.1:0-9791 GCA_041751735.1 Pyrinomonadaceae bacterium
CAGCTTTGCGTTGTCCACGCGAACACCGGTCGGAGCATCTTCGCTGCCTGGATCGGGGTGGGCGGTGGCCTTCACATAGGGATAGCCTGTCACCTTTGTGTCCCTGAGAATTTTGACGTAATCGTCGACGATCTCGTCGCCTGCGGCACCGCCGAGTTTGTGCAAGAGAGCCCGTCCGCCTGGCGTCGTCAGATTCGTTTGATCGAAAAGGGCCGTGTAAACGAGATTGCTAAAATTATCCAGCCGCGCGATTGCTCCTTCGCTGCCGTATGGAGCGGCGAGATCTTGTCGGAACAAAGGAGTGGTGTGCATTGGGTCGCCGTTGCCGTCAACCGTGTCATCAAATGTGCCCACCGGATAGAAAGCGGGGTTGGAAAAATAGGCATCGAAATCCTTCTCGGACGATTTCTCGGTCAGTCCCTTGGGAGCACGTCCCAGAGTCTTATTTTTATTGGCTTTTAAGGACAGCTGAGCTACAGGATACAAAGCACGCGTATTTGCGGCAGTCGCAAATATTGCTCCAATATTTAAATTGTGATTGGTCCGGCCGTCTTGTCGTCGACCGATCGAGCCGCCATTTGGCAAATTTAGAACCGAACCATCCGTGATCGTGTGGCAAATAGCACAACTCACGCCGACCTTATCACCGCCGGCGATGTCCATCTTACCGTCGCCGTTGGTGTCCTTGACCACCATGCCGATGACGGCGTTGGCGTTAAGTAGGGCGATAGTTGTTTTGGGATCATTGAAAAGCTTTGACTTCGCACCAGTGGGATCCATCTGCAATTCCTTGGCGACGGCTGCCTTGGTGGCTGAATCGAGAGCATCGACGTCGACACTCAGTCCGACCTGCAGTGCTTTAAGCGGAGTGAGTTTCGAATCCGCAACGCCTTTTGGTACCCGAACCGCGTCAGTCCAAAATCCCTCGTTGCCAAAGGTTTCAAAACGAAACACTTCCTTTCCCGAGGCAGCATTTCCGTCCTGACGGGGAAGCGTCGGCCCTTGATTGGCAGGACCGTTGGACCCATTATCCCGTTGGGCCGTGGTTACGAAATTTCGATTAGCAAACATCACGGCGGCGAACATGACGGTCGCCAAGATTGCGCCGATCTTTAATGAACTGGTGCCATTTCTCTTAATTTTCTTGATTATCGACATAGCGTCCCCCAATGTTCTATAACTACTTTTACCTACAACCCTGTGAGCAGCCTTGATCGGTTCTGGGTCAATGCGAATCGACCTTGGAATATTGATGGGCCGATTCTAGCTATCTATAGGTAGATAGTATGTATGCTAGCGTACATAACTTGCCGAAAAAGGTAGAACAGCGCTTAATAAGATCGATGCGCTGTTCTACCACCACATCATCAGTTGGCAGCAAGACCAGAAGCGCCGTCGTTCGCCGGGAGGCCGCCGGTAGTTGTTCCCAAGTTCGTCAGGCTTCTATCGCCATTTATCCTCAGGGCGGCTACTGCTCCGGCTCCCCTCAGCAACTAGTAGAGATAGCGCCCGTCGGTGCTAAGGTCGATGTCAACCGGTTGGGTCGTATTCCCAAACATGGCGGCCGCTCCGTTTAGCAAAGCGAGCGTACCACCCGCGCTTAAGCTGTAGCTGGAAATAGTTCCGCTCCCGAAGTTAGCGGCGTAAACGTAACGTCCATCATTCGTCACGATCACCCAGCAAACATCGGTCTGGAAGTTGGGAACCGAACCACTGATCGGCGTTATCGTCCCGTCGGGATTGAATTGATACGAGGACAAGGCGGATAGATTGGGTGCCGCGTTAAATGATTCGACCACGACCAATTTGTTGTCGCTGTCCCGGAACGTCAAGCTGAACGGGCGAAGTCCGAACGAGGCGTTTCTGATCGGTGTAGCACTGGCATAACCGTCGGCTCCGATCGCAAATGCGTCGATCGCATTCTGCGGCGTCAGCAGAAGGTTGGTTGTTTTATGCGTAACGAGAATTGTGCGGCCATTTGGGCTAAACCTGATCTCGCCGGGAACGGCGATCGGTGAGCTCAGCATCCTGAAAGAATCCGGCAGGGCCACTAGCGTTCCATTTGGCCGGATTCTAAAAACTCGTATTCCATTCCCGGCTACTGAGCCGTCGAGTGAATAAAGAAGGTTGCCGGAGATAGTCAGGCTCAGAGGCTGATCGCCCGCCTCAATTATCTGGAGAAACCTAAGCCGGGTTCCGTCTACTTGGAAAACACTGATATCGTCGCTGCCGGGATTTACCGCATAAAGGAAGCGGTTATTGCTGCTAAGCCGGAGCGGCCCTTGCGTGTCAGTGTCCACACCGATACCAAGCCCGCGTGTCGATACACTGCGAAGCCTGTCCAGTGTACCGTCCCGATCGCGCCTGTAAACCACTATCTCATTCCCGGCGGTTGCGTTTGTCATCGCGAAAACCGCCCCGTCTCCCCTATTTGGCGGCTTTGAGAGGTCATCGTCGTCGTTCTGTGCCGATACCGAAATGCCCGATCCTAAAACAACGAGTGCGAGGATCGCAGTCGCCCGCTGTAAAATAACGACTAAATATTTTAGGTCTTTCTTCATTTTTTCCCCTTGATCTTGAAAATGCTTAACTTGATTTTCTTGCGTGTCTTGTGATTCCAAACGCCAGTCGATTCGATAAACCAACTAAATTTATCAGTGAGCTTTACCTCTGGAAAAGATCATACCTATCTAGTGATAGATAGTTTGTGCTCTATCGCACATTAGGGAAAATAAGTTCGCTAGCCAAAAATCTCGCTTTCATGGGGATCAAAATGAAATGAGGTGCAAAACAAAGTAGTTGAAACTCTAGAGATTATGTTTTAATGTTTTTGCAATGGAACGATCGACGTACACCGGCCTGCTCGACGCAGCACAGAATCTGATTCAAAGGGATGGATTTAATGCCTTCAGCTACAGGCATTTGTCAGAAGCTGTGGGAATTAGGACGGCGAGTATTCATTATCATTTCCCCACCAAGGAGGATTTGGGCGAGGCTCTGGTCCGCCGGTACCGGGAGCATTTTGCGGGGGTCCTCGCCGAAATCAAGCGCGAATCCCTTGACGCTAGATCAAGCCTTGAGCGGTACGCCGAGCGGTTTCTGGAAACACTAAAGGATGACGGAAAAATCTGCCTGTGCGGGATGCTTGCGTCCGACTACCCGACCCTTCCGCGAGACGTTCAGAATGAGGTGAAGGCCTTTTTTGTTGAGAATCACGCCTGGATCGCGCACGTCCTCCAAGAGGGGCTGGAAGACGGCACATTCAAGTTTCGAGGAACGTCCGAGGACGTGGCGATGACGTTTTTTTCTACGCTGACAGGTTCGATGTTCGACGCACGCATGTTTGACGACAGCGAACGGCTCGTTCGGTCAATTCGTTCCTGGCTCGATCTTATTAGTCACAAAGAATAACCGGCCCGACTCATCGCAATCGCGCCGGCCTAGGGACGGCGAGTTCTGTCCATTTATTTTGATTTCTCTTCGATCTCCTTTCCTTCTTTTCGCGCCTGTGCCCAGGTTTTCGGAAAAGAATAAATGTCGCCGCTGCCTTCGGCTATTTGTATTAGGCCCAGTGCTGACAAAATTATTTCCGTTTGCAGATCGTCGTGAAACGGCACGCCGAAATGATGCCCCATCATAAAAGGCACAAAAACGGCTCTAGGCGTCTTCATGCGTAGGGTTACGTCAAGAGCAACCGTAATTGAGACGGTAGGAATTTTTCTTCGTTCTATGGCACGCTGGACCAGCGCGATGCTCTGATGGCAGATCGGTCAGGCAGGTGCAAGCAGAACCACATCCGGCTTTTCCTCTTCGACGGCGTCGGCGATGTCTTCCGCTAAAGTGTTCTCGAGTCGTTCCGCGTCCATATTATAGCCGATGAACGAAAAGAAGTTATCGGTCAACTCAAGGACATACTTATCGCGGACAAGTTCTTGAAGCCGTTCGATCGGAAAGATCACATTTAAATCTCTTTCCGCGCCCGAGGTGGGATATTTTAGCTGGTGAATTTCCTGGTCCTCGAATTGCGAATCGGACGGCACGCGCCGAAAGGTGTAGTCGCCGATCGGATGGGTCGTGTCAAACGGCAGCGAACCCTTTGGCTGAACCCCGGCCGTGCTGACGAAAGTCAGGCGTGATTCCGACAATGGCTTGGACAATTTCGTCAGCGGGACAAAATCATCCTTCGTAATCATCGAGCCGGGGTAACGTTCGTTGACCGTCGCCCACAAGCCGGGACGAAGTTGTTTAGACTTTTCCATCATGAATCCATTCTCCTGACCGCTCGACAAAGTAGAAATGGAGACGAAAGTATAGGTGAGCTAAGGTTTCGGCGTCGATCTCAGCAATTGTCGATTCGATAAATTCGCGGTCGGTTGGAGGCGAGTCCAACAGCAACTTCAACGCCTCAACCCACGCCTTATCAATTTCTCCCGCGCCCACGGCTTCGTCCCCATCGCCGAAATGCAAGCGAACATACCGGATTAACGTTTCCGCATCACCGTGGACGACCGCGTTTTTCAGATGAGGTAATGACATCGTATGTCTTTGACATTACCGTATCCGCCGAGTTTTTTACATCATTGCCCGGCGTCACCAAAATTACACGTGCAGATGCGATCAGCGACCACCAAACTGTTTGATGAGTAGCCACCGTATGATGGCGAGATCGTCAAAGCCTCTCAAAACGTAGCGCGAGCGAATTCATACAATATCGCAAACCCGTGGGCTTAGGCCCATCATCGAAAACGTGCCCGAGATGCGAACCGCAGCGAGCGCATTCGACCTCCGTCCTCGTCGAACCAAAGCTGTTATCCACCTTCTCGACCACATTCGTCTTGTTTATGGATTGGTAAAAGCTAGGCCAGCCGGTTCCCGAATCAAATTTCGTTTTTGAACTGAATAGTTTTAGACGACACGCGGCGCAGTAATAGTCCCCGTCGTCATGATTCTTGGCATATTCGCCGCTGAACGCGCGTTCCGTCCCTTCCTCTCGAAGCACGTGATACTGCTCAGGCGATAACTGCTTCCGCCACTCGGCCTCGCTCTTGATTATCTTCTCTCCGTTGAATTCGTCGTTCGACATCACAGTCGCGCCCGATTTTGGACCACTCTCAGTAAGGAGCGTTCGGATAACTTTCTCCTGGGTGTCGTAAGCCCCTTCTCCAACATGGGAATAACGTATACGGCCCTGCTTGTCGAGAATGACGATCGTCGGCCAGGCGTTGACGCCGTACGCAGACCAGGTTTTCATATCGTTGTCGGTTACGATGGGGTAGACGATCTCATGCTTCTTCAGAGCCTTTGCAATGTTGTCCAACGACTTTTCACGCTCGAACTCCGGTGCCTGCACTCCGATGACCGTTAGGCCTTTCTCGCGGTACTTTGCGTCAAATCCCTTGACGGTCGGCAAAGTATTGATGCAGTTATAGCAACCGAAGGTCCAGAACTCGAGATAAACAACGCGTCCGCGTAGTTCGTTGAGTGTCAACGGATCCGAGTTCAGCCACTTACCGGCCGCGATCGGAGGAGCGGTCTTTGCGGCAGATGCCTGGATCAACACGTCGGTCGAATCGGCTTTCGCGTCCGCCACAGGTTCTATCGGTATGAATGAATTTTCGATTTCGGAAATATTGCGACTTTCGATCGTCATGGCGCCGGCTGCCTGCATTCGAGTAAATCGTGTATATCCGACCGCAACCGTCAAGATACCCACAACACAAATAATTGAACCGACGATTATCCCTTTGCTGTTCATAATGTTCTTAGTCCTATCGTCTTTGACTCTCATTCTGTGTGATTAGTTTGTTCAGTAATTCGTCATTGCCCTCCTATAGGTCGTTTCTCACATAACCGTTTATTCCAAATTGAGCCATAGAATAATATTTGGAGATAGGCCATCAGTCTTGACGAGGCTGCGGAACCCCGCTTACCGCGTACTGATTATCCCTGGTCAAAAAGTCAATGTCTGTGACGAGCTAAGCTTCGGTGGCGTGAAAATCCATTGCGTCTATGTCTTCGTCGGATTCTTCGGGTTTGCCGAGGAGTTTGAGCCAGAGGAATCCGATTGTTCCCGCCGTGAGTGAAGCTAAGAGAATTGCCATCTTTGAGGCGTTGATGGTTTCTGCGTTGCCGCCGAAGGCTAGGTTTGTGATAAATATCGACATCGTAAAACCGATACCGCCGAGCAGTCCGGCACCGAAGATATGTTTCCAATTGAGATCGAGCGGCAGGCGGCAGATGCCTATTGTTACGGCGATAAAACTTAACAGAGTAATGCCAAGCGGTTTGCCCAAGACCAAACCTGCGATGATGCCCGAACTGTTTGCGCTGAATAGGCTGTCAGACCAACCCGCACCGATGACGATGCCTGTGTTAGCCAGAGCGAAGATCGGCAGAATAAGGAAAGCGACGGGTTTGTGTAAGAGATGTTCGAGTTTGTGCGACGGCGATTCTTCATCGTCCTCTTTAGCTGAAAATGGAATTGCAAATGCGAGCAACACACCGGCAATCGTCGCGTGAACGCCGGACTTTAGCATCAAAAACCACATCAACACGCCGCCCAGCAAATATGGCATAAGCGACATCACGTTGAAAAGTCGATTGCAGACGACGAGCGCGGCCCAGACAGCCGCAGCTCCGACGAGATACCAAACAGAAAGCTGTGCCGTGTAAAAGGCGGCTATGATAACGATCGCGCAAAGGTCATCAATGACGGCAAAGGCTACGACAAACACCTTCAGCGAAGCCGGAACACGGTTGCCCAAAAGTGCGAGAACGCCCAAAGCGAAAGCAATATCGGTTGCCATTGGGATTCCGATCCCGGCCTGTGTTGGCGTTCCGGTGTTAAGGACAAAATGAATCAGAGCGGGCAAAGCGATACCGCCCAAAGCCGCAAAGATCGGTAACAGGGCGTTTTTGAAATTCGAGAGTTCGCCGTTTCTGAGTTCGCGTTCGAGTTCAAGGCCGATGAGCAAAAAGAAAATTGCCATCAGCCCGTCGTTGATCCAATGCTCGACGCCCAGCCCTCCATAGTAGCCTTGCCAAAAGCTGAGATAGCCCGCTCCCAACATCGAATTGGCAAGGAGCAGCGAAACCGCCGTACAAATAATCAGCAAGATCGCGCTCGACTTCTCGGAGTCAAAGAATGCCTTGAAAGACTTGGAAAGTTTTCGCTGAACTACGCTCATTCCGCCTTATCGTTTCTGCCTTTTTACTTTCTTCACAAACTTAACCGTTTCGGTAACCACTTGCGGCATTAGCGGTAACGACGGGTCTCCATACGACTTAGTTTGCTCGTCCATTTTGGTCGGCACGTTCTTGAGAACGTGATTCATGCCTTCGACGATAATCAGTTGAGCCGACGGCTTTGCCTTTGCGAGAAGTCTTGCCTCGTCAACCTTGATCTGTATGTCGGTCGTTCCCTGAATAATAAGAACGGGGACGGACAATTTGGCGATCTCGACTGCCGGATCATAACGAAACCAGGAAATCATATAGGGCTGCACGCTTGGACGAAAAATTGAGAAGAGCGGCTGCGGAAACGTATCGACAGTCTTACCGGCAGTCAGTGCTGCCACGACACCCTCGGACTCCTTCATCATATCAGGCGGCAGTTGCGGCCTGAGTTGATCGAGAATAAGCTGGCCTGCCGGTCGCCCTGAACCTGCGAGCGAGACATAGCCGTCCGCCCCCGATCCCTGGGCTGCAACCATCCCGATGAGCGATCCTTCGCTATGACCGACGAAGGTCAGTGTTGAAAATCTCTTATCACTTCGGAGTTGTTTGCTCCATAACGCGGCATCGTTAATGTATGCATCAAACCGCAAATCGGCTTCATTTCCCAACGCCTTTACGCTCTCTCCGATCCCACGTTTGTCATAGCGCAGCGACGCTATACCGTTCGCCGCCAGGCCATCCGCCAGCATCTTAAGGCTGTTGTTGGAACCGGCGATTCCCGCGATATTCCCGTTACGGTCAGTCGGACCCGAACCCGAAATAATCAACACCACGGGCCAACGCGATTTCAATGCGGGCAGCGCCAGCGTCCCGTACAGTTTAATGGTCGAGGTTTCGAGAACGACTGCCTCCTCGATCATCGATGGCTTGATCTTCGAGACGGGCTGGGCGTTTAAGGCGCAAATCGAGCCCGTGACGACCGATATCAAAATTACAATCTTCAAAATAGTCTTTTTCATAGGTAACCTCATTTTACAGCACATATCGTTTACATTGCGTCAGGCCCAAGAAAGAACGAAAAAAGTATAAAAAGCCCCGCGATATACGAACCGAGGGCCACGAGCATCATCCGCTTGGTCGCCAGCGGAACGGACCATTCAGCAAAGCGCCGATGGAGTTTCCATGGCACAAAGGACAGAATAACGGTTGTCACGATCAAAACCCACCCAAACACGCTGAACACGCCAGAGAACTTCATCAGCGGCGCATGAAGAACGAAAGCCGCACCGACTATGATGCGTATAAACATCTCCAGAAAATGAACCAGACGGGTGCCGGCGAAACTTTCTAGAAAACGCCTCGCAACTCCCGGTCTCGCGAATGCAACCGAGGCAAGGCAGACAAAGTAAATGCCCGCCATCAGCACAGGCATTGAAATCACAATGTTTATAAAGCTTCTCATAAATCACCGTTCAGTTTCCACAACGCACTACCCCACCAGACTGCGTAAATGCGGTATGTCAGATACGGAATCACCGCCGTTGCCGCAACCCCATCCAGGAAAATCAAGGAAACGAACAGGCTAAGGTCCAGAATTGGAAATATTGAACCAATTATAAAACTCAGGTGTAGATTCCGGAGGCGGAAGATAACGTAATTTGTCAGAGCGTTGACAACCATCATAAACAAGATCAGCGTGAGAGCAGCGTACCTGAGAGTCGACTCGCTATCGAGATTTAGTGTCGATAAATGACGAAACCAAAGATCAGGTAATACAAACCGCCGATGATTGACCATACCCACAATGGAGCGGAATAGGGCGGGAATCGCAGTGTCGCGAAAAAAGAATTGACGTTCTTACCTGCGCACACACCCTCCAGAGCAGCGGCCAGAATGCACGTAGCGAGTGAGAGTGTGATGGCGTAACTGGTGGACATATTTTTCAAGAATAATGTACGAATCGTCGCGGAGATCACACAGTCTACTGTCCGCACGGTTTATGAATATGCGTCATTAAGTACTACGAGTCCCTAAATTGAAAGCAAATAAACACCACAGTCGATTTACCATCCAACAAACTCCAGCAACAAAACACGTAATGGGACAGAAAATGTCCCACTACCACTTAATCGGGACAGAAAATGTCCCATTAACACTTAATCAGGACAACAAAAATGTCCTAATTGGTAAATCCGTAATAACCAAATTGTAACAAGCCCGACACAAGCAACTCGGATCCGGAAAGCACTTGTCGTCCTTAAGATGAGTTTCTCGCATCATTGCGAAGATTATTCGGCGTAATCTACGCAGAGTACCGGGCACTAGACGAGAATAAAAACGAGCGGTCGGCGCACAGTGAAAGTATGATATGTTATTCGCCGGGGCGTTATCAATTTACTGCAATTTTGCTGGCCGATTAGGTGAGGTGGTTCGGACTAGTTGGTTGCAAGATGGTTGCAGTTTTGCTGATTCAGACATATTCGTAACTTGTTGATTGATCGTGAAAGTACTGATTATAGAGCGTTTTGAGCTATTTTAAGAACCTATGATTCGCCCTCAGGTTGGTTGGGGTGCGAGAGGTCGTGAGTTCAAATCTCGCCGTCCCGACCAATAAA
>JBGSWW010000077.1:0-8696 GCA_041751735.1 Pyrinomonadaceae bacterium
GGCTCCCCTCCTTACGAAGGAGGGGTGGCACCGGCTCATTCTTTGAGCCGGTGACGGGGTGGTTCTCTACTTTCGCCGATGATAGAACCTTCACCACCAGTTCAACATACTCCTTCGGATCGAGCTCACCCTCACGAACGCTGTCCCATAGCGCACCCCACATCATCGACCGCTGGAACGGGTCCTTCTCGTTCTGGATGTTCTTCAGAACATACTCGCGGCTTTTGTCGTCAAGCAGAAAAATGCCATAGCCGCGGTCATCGAAATTCGGAATGTAATACAGGATCGGGCGCGGCCTGATTTCTTTCATGCGTCCTTCATCGCTGCCCAGTCTCCCCGCACGGTCTATCAGAACCTCCTGCTTACCGTCATCGGTAACCCGCAACGTTTTTACTCGTTGATCCCATAACGCAAGCTGATCCTCGAAACCGTCCTGCGGCAGTGCGTAGCCGCCCTCCGCCCCGTCGATCCGTTTCATCCGATCGATTCTGATCGTTGGTACGCCCGGTTTCAGTACCCATTGCCGGGACCATGCACTAAGTTCCTTCTTTGTGGAGGCTTCAAATTCGCCTACCAGACCCTCCCACCCGGCATTCGCGAACTTATGCTTCTTCAAAAACGCTCGTACGGCGGTTTGGAATTTGTCTTCGCCGAGATAAAACTCCGCCTGACGCAGGAACGCCGGGGCTTTGTTGTAGACGATGTTGCCGTAGGCGGATTTAGCGGCGGAGAGGTTTTTGATCTCCTGATAGATCGGCGTCGTGCCTTTGGTCGAATCGGTCTGGTAGGCGGCCTGCTTGACGCGTTCGTAGAAGACTTTCCAGGCGTTCATCTCGGGCATGATCTTCTCCATCGCCTTGTACGCCGTAAAGGTCGCAAAGCCCTCTTTGAGCCACAGGTCGTCGAACCATCGCATCGTCACCGTATCGCCGAACCACTGGTGCGACGCCTCGTGAAACATCAGCAGTGCACGGGAAATATGGTCATTCTTCGTCGGCTCCTGCGGAAAGATGATCGACGATTCCCTAAGGAAAGTCGCCCCCGCATGCTCCATCCCGCCGAACGGAAACTCCGGGATCAGGACGAGATCGTACTCGGGGAACGGGAACTTGTAATCGAAATACTGCTCGAAGTATTTGATAGCCTCGCGGTTGAGGCGAAAGACCTCCGCGGCGTGGGGTTTGAATTTCTCAGCTTGGGATTTGCGGACGTAGACCGATATCGCCAGATCGGCGTGCGAGTCAGTACCACCTGCGGTAGCGGGTGGTTGAAGATTGGCATTGGTAGAGGCGGATTTGACCGAGGCGGTCTTCGGTTCCGCGGCGTTCGTGGTACTCCGTGTTAAACCACCCGCTACCGCAGGTGGTACTGACACTCGCTCGAACGGCCCTGCCGCGAAGGCGAAGACATAGGTGCTGATTGGTTTCGTTTCTGGGGCGAAAAAGCCATTTGGCGAAGGTTCCTTTGACTCGGGATCGCCGGGAACGGAAAAGTAAGGGTCGTCTTCGGCCTGGGTATTGGTTACTAGAGTCCATGATCTCGGTATCACGGCTCTTACGCTAAATCTCGCCTTCAGATCCGGCTGGTCAAACACCGGGAACGCCGTGCTCGCGTCGGACGGAACAAAGAGGGAGTAGATGTATTCCGACCCGTCCTCTTTATCGACATACCGTGTGACGGCCGACCCGCTCGTAAGTATCGGAGAAGTGAAGTCAAGTTTGATGACGTTCTCTCCGTTGACAACGCCGTCAGCAAATACGAGGTGTTCTAGATCATGATGAAATCCGCGAGGTCGACCTGGTTCATTCCACAGCAGAGGTCCTTCGATTAGTGGGATCCCATTGACCGAAACATTCGCGATGGTCGACTTCTCTTCATGTCCCCTGATCTTCCGCCAGTCGAGAATAATAAGAGAACCACCCCGGCCTTCGGCCACCCCTCCTTCGTAAGGAGGGGAGCCTTTCACATTCACCCGTATCTCGATCGTCCCCTTCAGTACAGGTGACATCTTCTCGAGCGTCAAGTTGAGCTTGTAACGGACATCCGAGTAATGAGCGGCACGCCATTTGGCGAGTTCGTGCGAAACGCCCGGCTCGATCGCGGGCTGGGCCAAGGTTGACATAGCAAGGAGTCCGATCAGAAGCAGAATTCGAGTGGGCATAGGGAATGTTAGTCCGAAGAGAAGAAATTAGCCACGAATTGCACGAATGACACGAATAATTTTTCTGACTTGGTCCGACAAACAGGCGTTTGTATTCCTAAGTCTCTTGCACACTCAAGGGCGATCAAGAATTCGTGCCATTGTGGCCAACCGCTTTCTAAATAACTTAGGCGGCGACCCCGATGAAAAGGTTGCCGCCCTCAGCGAAAATGCAGAGATGTTAGAGACTAAAATTAAAGCTGATAAACCCTGTTGCCTTCACCGGCTGGCCGTCGCGCGTGAAAGGCTTGAACCGCCATTTGCGGATGGCGTCTTTTGCCGCGGACTGGAGCATTGTCGGGCCGGTGGCATTCTGGATCTCGGTCACCTCGCCAGCTTCATTCACGGTCACTTCGACCTTGACAACGCCGGTCGTGCGGATGGTCTTGGCAGCGGCCGGATAAATGGGCTGCGAGCGGTTGGTAGCGTAGGCTATCAGCGAACCCACATCGAGTGGGCCGGTCGAGACCAATGGGGCTGGCTTTTCGATCGTGGTTTCAGCGGCGGCTTTGGGCCCCGAGGCCGTCGGCTCGCTCTTGGCCGGTTCTCTAGGCGTCGGTGGAGCTGACCGCACGTAGATAGGATCGGACGTTTTGACCGGTCCGGACTTTGGCTGCTCAGGAAGGTTCACAACCGGCTGCCCGGTGCTGTTTGTGATCATCGCGGCTGGCTGACCAAGCACCGGCTGACTACTCGCCGGGGACGGGCCGGCGGGCGGCAGGTCGGCAGAGAAGTTCTTGGCCACGGTACTCTCATTAGGCATGAAGGCCTGGGGCGAGCCCGCAGGCGATTCCAGTACAGCACTTATGACACTGCCTGACTTGGCCATCTTCTCGCGTGTGTCGGCCAGTTCATCTCGCCAGCGGCGTGAATCGTAATCGTCGCGTGCCAGCATGCTTCGCGAACCGCTCGCCTCCTCGAGCATGACCATCGCATTGGCAGCCTTCGCGGTATTGCCGCCCATTTCCTTTGACTGTGTTATGACCAGCTCGAGCGTTTCGCGCATTTTCTCGAGATCATTTAAGGCCTCGAGCGGCAGCGTCCGGTCCGAGATGTTTAGCCCGAGTGCCTTGTACCTTTCCGCGCGGCTCCGTGCTCCTTTAATGACCTGCCCGGCGACGGTCATATACGCAGCGTCGGCATTAGGCTTCGTGGTTTTCTGCACAGCAAAAAACTCGTTAAGCATATCCTGAGCGCGTTTAAAGTCGCCCTGCTCGAGATAGCTGTTCATGAGCAGAACGTTAACAACACCCTGAACGGCGTCATCCGAAGTTTCCCGCCGAAGCTTCTCCAGCTCAATGATCGCGGCGTTGTAATTGCGGACGGCAATGTATGCTTTTGACTTTGAGATGCGGTCACGCATCACTTCAGCCGCCGAGGGCTGTGGAGCAGCCGTGGGGGCCGCTGTGGAAGCGATCGGGGCCGTCAGGGCCCCTGCGAAAATAACAAAACTTAGTAAAACCAGTAAAATCGAAGTGTTAAACCTTCTGACATTTAACGGCATTTATAGTCCTCCATTTGACTTAAATCTCCCGTAAAGGCCAAGCGAAAAACCCATTAGAAGGCTCACTTATACGACCCGTATCTCCATCGAAAAATCATCGAAACGAGCCTTTATTGTGGGGCCGCTGATCAGTTCTCTAAACTCTTGATGATTTTATCGCGGTATGCGTTTGCGTCTTTCTTTATAGCACTTTCGTTCAGGGTGAGCAAACGCCGGTCCAGCATCACGACACGCCCGTTTATTATTACGGTACGCACGTCAGATGCTTTAGTTGTGTAAACGAGGTGGGAATAGACGTTGTAAAACGGCGTTTGGTGAAATGTGTCGAAGTCGATAACGGCAATATCGGCACGCTTGCCGGCTTCGAGCGAGCCTATCAATTTGTCGAGATGAAGCGCGCGGGCCCCACGTATCGTGGCCATCTCGAAAGCCTGTTCGGCGGGCAGCGTTTTGGGGTCATTGGAAATAAGTTTGTGAAGCTTCGCGGCGAGGTCCATCTCTTCCCACATGTTGAGATCGTTGTTGGACGCGGCACCGTCAGTGCCGAGGCCCACAGCAACATCCTTGGCGAGCATCGCGGGCACGGGCGAAACGCCGGACGCAAGCTTCATATTCGATGTCGGGCAATGCGTGCTGCCGACGCCGCGGGACCTGTATATGTCTATTTCACCCGGAGTCAGCCAAACACTGTGAGCGGCGATGGTGCGGTTTGAGAGAAATCCAATATTGTCGAGATATGCTGCGGGCGTTCTTCCGTATTGTTTGAGTATATCGTCACGTTCCTTTTTGGTTTCGGCTACATGGATAAGGACCGGCGAGTTGAAACGGTCAGACTGGGAACGGATCGCCTTGAGATGAGCAGTAGAAACCGTATACGGAGCATGCGGAGCGGCCGCGGCCACGATCAATGGATCACCCTGCCATTTTTTCAGGAATCGCTCGGTATATGCGATGGCATCGTCAGGCGTTTTATTATCCGAAACAGGAAATTGGATGATGGTTTCGCCAAGGACCCCGCGGACACCGGCCTTTTTGGTTTCCTCGGCAATTGCATCCTCGAAATAATACATGTCTGCGTATGTGGTAGTACCCCCCCGGATCATCTCGGCCAGCCCCAGACGCGTTCCGGCACGGACGAACCGCTCGTCAACATTCTTGGCCTCCGCGGGAAAGATGAATTTGGTCAGCCAATCATTGAGGTCAAGATCGTCCGAGATCCCGCGAAACAGCACCATCGGGATGTGTGTGTGCGTGTTTATAAGGCCGGGAATGATGACCTTTCCTGCCGCGTTAATTGTGCGGCCCGCCCTGACGCCGCGAACCGCATCTGCTCGCGTACCGACCATCACGATCTCGCCATTCTTTATACCGACTGCACCGTTCTCGATGATCTCGCGTTTAGCGTTCATCGTGACGACCGTTCCGCCGACGATCAAGAGGTCGACCGAAACATTCTTTTGAGCGGGTGTTACAACAGCGCCCAGGGAAAGCAGGGCAAATACAACAAATGCAGTTAAAAATCGATTCATTTATACAGAGAATTATAAATAGTCCGGATGGTTTGGCCCGATTTCAGATCGATGAGTTCCACTTTGGACTTGTCCATCCCACGCTCAAAAACCGCATCGCCATATTTGATGCGATTGAGTCTGTGATTCTCAGACAAGCGTTCATTAGGGCTCCGACCTGCCCAATACGCGAAATAGGCATCGCGTTCTTCACCGACGAGGTCGTCTTGATCAGTAACATAATCGAATGGATTTTCTTCGGCCATTTCTTACTTCAAAAACTTAGAATCAAACGCCCTTGGCAGGAGTTCGCCCGATGAAATTGTTTCCGTGAGCCCCTGCAGATTCGAAAGTACCACTGGCACATCACCGCAGAATTCCCATATGATCTGCCGGCAGACACCGCATGGCGGGGTAAGTTCCTCTGTGTCGACAACGACGGCTATTCGCTTGAAGTGTTTTTCGCCGCGCGATATGCCTTTCCATATTGCAACCCGTTCGGCGCAGACCGTGAGGCCGTAGCTCGCCGATTCGACATTGCACCCGACGTATATATCGCCGTTATCTGCTTCGACCGCGGCCCCGACCTTAAAATTTGAGTAGGGTGCGTATGCATTTTCCCGTACATCGCGTGCAGCATCGACAAGGTCCTGGTCAGTGTTTTGTTTCATTACTTCTCAACAGCTTGTTCCTCTTTTAACTTGTCCCGCACCAGGCCGCACAGCAGTTTGACACTCACATCCGTTTGGCCGCCCTCCGGAATGATCACATCTGCATGCCGCTTCGAGGGCTCGACAAACTCGAAATGCATCGGGCGGATCGTGCGGGCGTATTGCTCCAGGGTCCTCTCGAAAGACCGGCCGCGTTCGGTAAAGTCCCGTTTCAGCCGACGCATCAGCCGGATGTCATCCGGTGTGTCAACGAAGACCCGAACTTCCAGCAGGTCGAGTACGCGGGGCTCGGCAAAGATCAGGATACCCTCGACTATCACGACCGGCTTGGGCTGGATCATCTCAATACGATCACTGCGGGTATGCGTCTTAAAATCGTAAAGCGGCATCTCGACAGTGAGCCCCTGCTTGAGCCGCATGATGTGATTCACCAACATATCGCTGTCGATCGAATCAGGATGGTCAAAATTGGCCTGTTTGCGTTCATCGAGCGGCATGTCCGAGAGGTTGCGGTAATACGAATCCTGCTCTACGAGCACGACGTTGTGATCCCCGACCGCATCGACGATAGCGCGTGCGATCGTGGTCTTACCCGATCCTGTTCCCCCGCATATCCCTATGATCATAGACTCTCTGTTACCCAATCTGCTCTATCGTGCGTTTGAGCAGCTCGCCAAACACCTCAGCCACCCGCCGGCCGGTTTCCATCACGTCATCGTGGTTTATGGACTCGTCATTCATACCGGCAGCAAAATTCGTAATGCATGATATGCCCAGAACACGCATGCCCTGGTGACGTGCGGCGATCGCCTCCGGCACCGTCGACATACCGACCGCATCGGCACCGAGCATTCGATACATCCGGATCTCGGCGGGTGTTTCGTACGTGGGGCCGGAAAGTGCGCAATATGTTCCCCGATGCATGAAGTCGGTCAACTCTTTATCGAGGCCAAGGTCGAATCTTTCCTGTGCGATGTCCGCGGCATGGGCATGGGCGATCTGCTGAAACTCGCGATCATAAACTTCACTCATGTCCGGAAATCGAGGCCCAAAGCGATTGTCATTCGGACCCCGTAGAGGGTTTACACCCAGGCAGTTGATATGGTCCGAGATCAGCATAAGACTTCCGGGCGGCATGTCCGTATTAAGACTGCCGGCGGCATTTGTGAGGATCAGGTTCTTGACTCCCAATAACCCGAAGGCACGGACCGGCAAGGTCACCCCGTCCATCTCATAGCCTTCGTAATAATGAAATCGCCCTTGCTGGACCGCGAGCTTTACACCGGCAAGCTCTCCGAGAACGAGCTGTCCAGCGTGGCCTTCGACCGTCGAACGCGAAAATCCGGGGATGTCTTCGTAAGGGATCCGCACCGGGTCCGTTAGCTTATCGGCAAACGCGCCAAGGCCGCTGCCGAGCACAACAGCCGTGCTTAGATCGTGCTCATACTGAGATCTGATATATTCGGCTGCCCTGGATGCCTTCTCGTAACTCATAAAAAAGGAAATTCAGATTAGCACAGACGGGCGCGGATCATTAATCCCTCGGCCAATATTGCCCGAACGCCGCGAACCGCTAATTCTCTTTTCGGTAAGGAATTCCCAATGCCTTTGGCGCGCGCGAGAGGCCTATAAAGCCGGCGAGAACTATGATCGTCAAGACATAGGGGATCATTTGAATAAATTGAACAGGAACGTCTTCGCCGGACGGCATTTTGATCACGCCCTGCATTTGTATCGCCAGTGCTTCAGTAAAACCGAAAAACAAACATGCAAAAAGCACCCAACCCGGCCGCCACTTCGCGAGGATCAAGGCGGCGAGAGCAATATAACCGCGACCAGCGGTCATCCCTCTGGTAAACAACGAAGACTGGCCGATCGACAGGTATGCACCACCGGCTCCGGCCAGAACTCCGGATAGCACGACCGCAATGTATCTGAGTTTTATAACGCTTACACCGGCGGCGTCGGCCGCACCCGGATTCTCGCCCACCGCCCGGATCCGAAGTCCGAAAGGTGTTTTGTAAAGTACGTACCAGCAAATCGGAACAAGCAAAATGGCAACTATGGAGGCCAACGAGACGCGATTGTAAAAGTCGGGCAACAGAAACTCCTGGGCGATCTGCTGCGTCGAGCCTGCCGAGTCATAAAGTCGGCTGCTGATCACGGCCGGGAGCCCGAGCATAAGCAAGCTGATCGCAAATCCCGCAACCACCTGATCAGCCTCGAACTTAATAACCGCGATGGCAAACACCAGCGCAACGATTGCCCCTACGACCATACCGCTCAGAAAGCCGATGTAGGGGTTGTTGAGTTCATAGGTAACGACCGCCGCTGTAAAAGCTCCGGCGAGCATTAGCCCTTCGAGTGCGATATTGATCACACCGGCTCGTTCAGAGAACATTCCGCCCAGTGCGGCAAAAATAAGCGGAGTCGCCAGCCTTATCGTCGAAAAAAGCAGGATGAGTAAAAACGTCGGTGTAAGTAATTCGCTCATACTACCTCCTGGTAAACCGCTGCAGTGAGGCGACAAAAATTATTATTATCGCCTGGAGGACTTCGACAAGATCCTTTGAAACATATTTTGTTTCGATATCGACAAAGATCTCGCCTCGTTTTAACACCGCGAAAAATATTGCCGCGATAAAGATGCCGAGCGGATGATTACGCCCGAGCAGAGCGACGGCTATTCCCAAAAAACCCCATCCATCGGAAAAGCCGTCGTAATATCGATAGCGGTAACCAAGCACCTCGCCGATCGCAACCATACCCGCCAACCCGCCCGAGATCGTCATCGCGATGACGATCTGTTTCTT
>JBGSWW010000078.1:0-42562 GCA_041751735.1 Pyrinomonadaceae bacterium
TTTGCCGACCCGTACTCGTCTTGGCAGCGAGGCACGAACGAGAATACCAATGGGCTCGTGCGGCAGTACTTCCCAAAGCGAACCGACTTCGTCGTCGTACCCGACCAGGCGATCCGCGACGTCGCGGATCGCCTCAACCACCGACCCCGCAAGGTGCTCGCCTTTCGAACACCAGACGAGGTCTTCAATAACCGTTTTGTTGCACTTATTACTTGAATCTTAGACGCGATATGGTTTTGCGTGGGCTGCACGACACGTGCACGGTGTTTTTTCGGTAAAACGCCGAGACAGCACAACCGACGGCATCTAAGCACAATGGTTGCAGCAGTTAGAGCATCTCGCTCGACATCGAGACAGCACCGAGACAAGCGAGACAGCGGAATGGCTGTGTACACGTAAATCATCAAAAGACAAAGATTTAGACGAATGTGTGAAAATCGCTGTCTCGCTGGCATTGGGTAAATATGCGAAAAACGATCAGTATTTCGATGCCCGAGGAGATGTACGATCATTTAGTCCGACAGTACGGCATGGGCTATATCAGCGAGTACATTCGGACACTCATTAGGCGCGATCGTGAGCGGCGGGCAGATTACGCCGCAAGGCCCGTTCCGGCGCCAACTACGGCAAACGACTCGGCCGATTTGGCTGCGGCCCTCATCGAGTTAGATAAGCTGAGATCAATACTCGAACGGAAGGATACGTACAACGATTAGCCAGCCACGCCGGTCTTCAGGGATCCGTTCATACAGTGCGTTGTTTGTTTAGTTTGTATCATCTAGAATTGATGTTTTTATCTAACCTATGACGGAAACCTACATCAATCAGTTGAAGGATCACATCGGCGGCGAGGTCACGCTCAAAGGCTGGCTTTATAACAAACGCTCGAGCGGAAAGCTCGTCTTTCTACAGCTCCGCGATGGCACGGGCATCGTCCAGTGCGTGGTGTTCAAACCTAATAACGAAGAGCTTTTTACCGAGGCAGATTCTCTCGGGCAGGAAAGCTCGATCATCGTAACGGGAACGGTTAAGGAAGACACGCGTTCGAGCCTGGGCGTCGAGCTAGATGTGACGGGCCTCGAGGTCCTGCAGAATGTCCACGATTATCCGATCACGCCGAAGGAGCACGGCACAGAGTTCCTGATGGATAACCGTCATCTCTGGATCCGCTCGAAAAAGCAGCACGCGGTGCTCAAGGTCCGACACACTGTGATCAAGGCCGTTCGCGATTACTTTGACGACAACGGTTTTACACTGGCTGACACACCGATCTTCACACCTGCGGCCTGCGAAGGAACGACGACGCTATTCGAGGTCGATTATTTCGATGATCAAAAAGCGTACCTTACCCAGTCAGGACAGCTCTATAACGAGGCGACCGCCGCTGCATTCGGCAAGTCTTACGCTTTCGGCCCTACGTTCCGCGCCGAAAAATCCAAGACCCGCCGCCATCTAACTGAGTTTTGGATGGTCGAACCAGAGGTCGCCTACGCTGGCTACGAGGACATGATGGACCTCGGCGAGGGCCTGATCCTCGCGATCGTAGAACGCGTGCTTGCAGACCGGCAGGAAGAGCTAAAAACCCTCGAACGCGACACGACCGTGCTCGAGGCCATCAAAGGACCGTTTCCCCGTCTGCATTACGACGAAGCCGTAAAGATGCTGCAGGAAGGTCACGCGAAGGGCGAACTTGAGAACAACTTCGAATGGGGAGGTGACTTCGGTGCTCCTGATGAGACAAATCTTTCAAAACAATTCGGATTACCAGTCTTCGTCCATCACTTCCCGACAGCTATCAAGGGCTTCTATTTTGAGATCGACAAGGACCGACCCGAATGTGCACTCGGCATCGACCTGCTCGCACCGGAGGGATACGGCGAGATCATCGGCGGTGGCGAACGCGCCGCTAACCTCGATTACCTGATCGACCAGCTAAAGGCCCACAACCTGCCGCAGGAGACTTTCGAATGGTACCTCGACCTCCGCCGCTACGGCAGCGTCCCCCACGCCGGCTTCGGCATGGGCATCGAACGCACCGTAGCCTGGATGTGCGGAATTGAGCATGTTAGGGAGACGATTCCATTTCCGAGGATGTTATATAGGTTGCGGCCATAGGAGTTATCTTTCAGCCCGACGAGGTAAACCTAGATTGATAAGGAGGACAAATGAAACCACTTGGATTTGGTATTGCGGTGGTGGCCATACTCGTAGTAACCGCTTTCTGTTCCACTGACGCAAAAGGGCAGCGTGCTAGTTCTACTTCCGACTTCAAGGCTTTTCTGGCCGAGGCCGACGCCGCGCAGATCGAGCTGCAAAACGGTAAGGCCGAGAAGTATAAATCGCTCTGGTCGCACGCAGATAATGTGTCGATCACGGGCGGTTTTGGTGGAACGATCGAGAGAGGTTGGGGGAATGTGAGCAAACGTCTGGATTGGGCGGCCACGCAATTTTCCCAGGGCAAGAATACTATCGAGCGGCTTATCGTATATTCTAACGGCGATCTTGCCTACGTGGTCCAGCTGGAACATATAAAATTCAAGACCCCGGCAACGGGTGCGGATGCTAGTCGCGACTTTCGGGTCACGATGGTCTTTCGACGCGAGAGCGGAAAGTGGAAGATCGTGCACCGACACGCCGACGCCGCTATGACTAAGCAGCCCGCCGAGTAGATGTTAGTGGCACCACTGAGGCGGCATTGCTCTATTTCTATCATTTTGGAGATTTTAATGGCCTCTGCGGAGCTTCCTATAACTTACGTTAGTGTGGCCGACCTTAAGGGTGCCATCGAAACCTACACTGATGAATTGCCAGTTGGATATCGGTATCGGCTGGATATGATTAAACCGGCAGATGATCCCACTGAGGCATGGCTGTCCAACGAGACGGGACATATTCGACTTAAAAGAAGGCTCAAGGACCATCAATCAAAAAAGGGCGGAGTGCGCCGAGCGGAACCAAGAGCTGACAAGACAACTTGGCACTGTGGACGCGCCGGGATGGAGTATCGCGATCTCCTGCCAGAACGGCAAGGTGGAACGGTCGCCGTTTCGCACATCCGCCTAAACGTAGGCGGCCCGATCCCCGATTACGTCCATTACCACAAGATCGAGTTTCAAATGATCTATTGCCTGAAAGGACGAATCAAGGTGGTATACGAGGACCAGGGCGAACCATTCTGGTTGGAGCCGGGTGCCTGCATAGTTCAGCCGCCCGAGATACGCCATCGCGTTCTCGAGTGTACGGCGGGCTCGGAGGTTGTGGAAGTATCAATGCCTGCAGACCACGAAACGTGGGTCGAGCACGATATGGATTTGCCGACCCTAACTGTCGAGCCGGAACGCGAGTTCGCCGGCCAGCTGTTCATTCACAAAAGATCAATGTCAGTTACCGATCTGCGGGATCTATTGTCTTTTCACGGACTCGGTCCCGAAAGTGACGCGAGCCTGGCTGCCTGTGGTGCCGTCGAGGCCGCTCGACCCCATAATGCGGTATAGAACGAAACTGCAATGCCGACCACCAAAGCTTACAGCCGCATAACTACCTTCCTGAGTCCCGAACCCCAATCGTGTCTTGCCCAGTTTCCACTCGAAGAGGTAGCCCTCGCCGTCTTTAGTGATCGTGAGCTGGCCGGAATAGGTTTTACCGTCCGGAGATGTACCGGTCATGTCGTAGGTGCCTGGAAAATTGCGGCCCTCCGTGCGCACTCCTTTTTCCGTGCCGTACTTCGACTCATCCCACATGACGCTGCGGCCTTCAAGGCTCCCATCGGACGCGATCCGATAGAGCATAACGCCGCAGCCTTTGCCGGCCCCGGTGCCCGCGTAGGTCGCCGCAGCGGCCTCGCCGAGCTGAACAGCTTTTCCGATTCGGGTTCCCCGGTCCGTTTGCCACCGAAGTCCGTAAACATCACCGGACGGCGTGATATTAAGAACACCGGCATAAGGGTTCGTGCCGTGGGTTCCGGCTCCCGAAACAGAATATACACCGGAAAGTTCCCGTTCGCCGGGCGTAGGGCTCGGTGGCGCAGGTATTTCGGAAGTCTCCCTGATCCGCTCGGCGGGTCCGCCGCACCCCGTGATACCCAAGCTTATACCGATAGCGCTCAACGCGAACAGCACGCCATGCAACAGGTAATTGCCGGACCTTATCATCAGTACATCATAAGCCACGCGGCTGTTCCGGTTCCATTTTACGAATAGGAATGAAGTTTACGCGATCGACGATTGTTCTATTTCTCGTATTCACGCTGAGCGTAACCTTAAATGCTCAACCTGAGATCCGCGATCTGAAACCGACCGTCATACTGATCGCTGTCGACGGCTTTCGCTACGACTATTTTGAGAAGCACCAGCCGCGAGTCCTCAACCAGATCGCTAAGGAAGGGGTGCGTGCGAAATGGCTTATACCTTCCTTTCCTACAAAGACGTTTCCAAACCACTACACCGTGGCGACGGGGCTTTATCCGCAGAACCACGGGATCGTTGAGAATAATATTTGGGATTTCGGTGTGGTATTCGGAATGAGCAAACGCGAAGAGGTCGAGAACTCACGCTGGTGGCTTGGCGAGCCGATCTGGGCGACTGCCGAGAAACAAGGCCAGCGAGCGGCGGCGATGTTTTTTCCCGGTACCGAGGCCGAGATCTCTGGAAGGCGGCCAACTTTCTGGAGCCCGTACGAGCATAATTTTCCAATTGATCAGCGTGTTGACAAGGTCCTCGGTTGGTTGGACCTCCCTGTCGGGGAAAGGCCCACGGTCTATACACTATACTTCAGCGATATCGATACGGCAGGTCACCGCTACGGTCCGGACGCTGCCGAAACGCGCGATGCGGTACGCTGGGTAGACGGAGTGATCGGCAGGCTTGTTTATGGCCTGAAACGCAGGGGAATATACGGTAAGGCAAACCTGATATTTTTCAGCGACCACGGCATGGCCCCGGTCGATGTAAGAAGGACGGCTGTTCTCGACGAATATTTCGACTTTGACCTTACAGAGAGGATCCTGTGGACCAATGAGATCGCGCAGATCTTCCCTAAGATCGACAGAACGGAAGAGATCGCGGCCAGGCTCCGGAACGTAACACACGCTAGATGCTGGAAGAAAGAAGACATTCCGGCTCGGTTGAACTACAGCACCGGGCCGCGAGTCGCCTCTATCATTTGCTCTGCGGATGAGGGTGCCGTTTTGTCCAGCCGGCAGCGGCTCGCGGATCGGCAGAAGAGGGCTGATTGGGGATCGCCGTCCGGGGCCCACGGCTTTGACAATGAATTCGAATCGATGCGGGCAATGTTTGTCGCTCACGGCAAGGCCTTCAAAAAGGGTAAGGTAATCGAACCGTTTCCCAACGTCGATATTTATGAACTGATGTGCCGCATCCTTAAGCTCAAGCCGGCAAAGAACGATGGTGACCTCTCACGTGTGAAGGGCATGCTGCGTTAACCTCAACTAAGTTTAGAAGCGGAATTGCCCGCCTGTACTGATGCTCGACGATCGTAATTAACATGTCGGACCCTAATAAAGAGAAGAAAAAGGTCGATTACAAAAGTGCCTGGGCTGAAGCGAGAAGGATCATCTGGAATGCCCGCTGGCGATTGGCTCTGGGCAGTGTCCTAATGCTGGTTTCGCGGCTGGCCGGGATGGTGCTGCCGGCGTCGACGAAGTACATAGGCGATGAGGTCTTCACGAACCGGAACTACGAACTGATCAAGTGGATCGCCCTGGCTATCGGCATCTCGACTCTGGTACAGGGCGTTACAAGCTTTGCCCTCTCACAGATACTCGGTGTTGCCGCCCAGCGGGCGATCACCGAGATGCGAAAACGCGTGCAGGCCCATGTCGAACGCCTGCCGATCTCATATTTTGATTCAACGCAGAGTGGACAGCTGATCGCCCGGATCATGAACGATGCCGAGGGCATAAGGAATCTTGTGGGCACCGGCCTCGGACAGCTTTTGGGCAGCGTGGTCACTGCGTCGATCGCGATCGTCGTGTTGTTTTACCTTAACTGGCAGTTGACGTCGGCGACTCTTGTCGTGCTGCTGATCTTCGGCGGAGCTTTGATGTACGCTTTCAAGGTCTTGCGACCGGTATTCCGCGAGCGTAGCGTCATCAATGCCGAGGTTACCGGCAGGCTGAGCGAATCACTCGGGGGCATCCGGATCGTGAAAGCATATACAGCCGAGAAACGTGAAGAGCTTTCGTTTGCACGCGGTGCTCACCGATTGTTTAGAAATATAGCGAAATCGGTCACAGGCGTGTCTGCTATTTCGTCGTTTTCCTCCGTCATCATCGGTGCGATAGCCGTCGTCATGATTGTGATCGGAGGGAACGCGGTACAGGCAGGTGAGATGACGCTCGGCGATTTTCTAATGTACATCTCGTTCACGTTTCTGCTTGCGATGCCGGTTATCGAGCTGACCTCGATCGGAACGCAGATCACCGAGGCCCTCGCCGGACTCGGCCGCATCCGCGAACTGATGTCGATGACGACCGAGGACGAAGCCGATGCCACGAAACAGCCTTTGCCCGCTATCGACGGGACAATTGAATTCGAAGACGTTCATTTCGAATACGACGCGGGCGTTCCCGTGCTCAAGGGAGTCAGTTTTCTTTCAGATGCCGGTACAACGACCGCTCTGGTCGGCTCCTCAGGCTCGGGTAAATCGACGATATTGAGTTTGGTATTGAATTTCATAAAACCGACCGAGGGTCGTATCCTCATCGACGGGAAGGACCTGCAGAGCGTAAAGCTGCGGGATTATCGTCGTCGGCTAGGCGTTGTGCTGCAGGACAATTTCCTTTTTGACGGCACGATACTAGACAACATCCGCTTTGCAAATCCAGAGGCGAACCTCGACCAGATCAAGGAGGTCTGCAAGATCGCCAATGCCGATGAGTTTATCGAAGGTTTTCCTGACGGATACAACACCGTTGTCGGCGAACGCGGTGTTAAGCTCTCCGGCGGGCAGCGGCAGCGGATCGCGATCGCGAGGGCTCTGCTTGCAGACCCGCGGATACTGATCCTTGACGAGGCAACATCGAGCCTCGACAGTGAATCCGAGGCCTTGATCCAGGAAGGTTTGAAACGGCTGCGGCAGGGAAGAACGACATTCGTGATCGCCCACAGGCTTTCGACGATCAGGAGTGCGGACCAGATCCTCGTCGTCGAGGCGGGACAGATCGTGGAACGCGGCAGTCATGAGGAACTTATCGCCCTTGGCGGCAGATACAAGCAGCTTTACGACAAGCAGTACAGCTTTGAACAGAACCTTTTCGTTAACCCCGGCGAGGATTTCACGGGAACGCCCGCCGAGACCCTGGCAAAGACCAAACTCTAAAATCTATGCGCGAACAACAAACATACGCGAACCACGTCAGGTGGTATCCGCTCGTCCATTTCGTCATCTTTCCGCTCCTCACGATCCTGCTGATCTGGAGCGTCGTGGACCTTGTCCGTGACTTTTCGTCCGATCGGATCTGGAATCTGCTGCTGATCATCGGGGTCGTCATGCTCTCATTCGCCGCCCGCCTGCAGGCACTAAAAGCTCAGGATCGGCTGATACGGCTTGAGGAAAAGCTCCGTTATAGAGAGTTGTTCGGCTCAGATGTGTGCGCCAGGGCTGAAGGCATCAGAACCGGGCAGATGATCGCACTCCGGTTTGCATCGGACGGGGAACTAGGCGAGCTTTTGGAGCGGGTATTGAATGGTGAGCTAACAACCTCAAAGGAGATAAAAACAGCGATACGAGAGTGGCGTGGGGATTATTTGCGGGTATGAACGCTCTTTTCTTCTAGAATCCGCCGCATACGCTCAATTGGGTTCTCCCAATTTAATGTTCGTTGGGGCATGCGGTTAATCTGCTGGATCGTTTCGCCAACATCACGTTGTTCTAGGTCGCCATCAAAGGCGCTCGAAAACCGATAGTGATATACGAAGTCATTCATGACGCCCACGGAAACCCGACTGTCAGTATTCGCGAAACCGAATCGTCTGTAGCCGTTCAGAACTCGTTCGATCTGATCAGACGGCATTTTCTCGAGAGTTAGAAGCTGCGAAAGACCCTTACTGAATATGCTTAACATTTGCATGGAATGAGATTTTTTGAAGCCACACACGATAAACGACAGCAGCGTTCGTTCGCTCATGAAAATAAGGTGTTTTCGTCGAAGCGCCGTAAACATGTGCACATACCAGTTGCCGAGACCAACCCCCTCCGTGACCGGAAGGACGAGATCTCCGGGTGACAAACCCAGATACTTTTGAACCAGTTTTGTGCATTTAAGGTATAGCATTATTCGAACTCGATTGATTAAGAGATTCTAAAGCGCAATCCTAGTTCAATCAGACAGTAACTCTCGCGATAGTATCGACTGTATAGCCGGAAACCTCCCCAAGCTCTCGGCACCGCGGCGGGAGATGCCGAACATTGGTTTGATGAACGGCACGAAATAGGTTTTCCCGCGGACCGCGGATTGATATGAAAAAGTTCCGGCGGCCTTTAGGCAGCGCTGGATGGTTTGCAGGCGAAATTCGTTCGCGAATTCCTCTTCATCGATCTTTGACAATCCAAGTCTTCGCCGAACGTCCAGAAAGTAACGGCGGCGTTCGGCGAGCCATTCGGGCGAAGGAAGCTCGGTGATGCGGTCGAGCAGCAGGGAAACAAGGTCATAGGTTGCCGACCCGATGCGGGCGTCCTGGTGATCGATGATCCTCATGCGTTCCTCGGCATCGATCATCAGGTTTGCCGTGTGAAAATCACGATGACAGAGCACCCTCGCCCGGCCCGAGAGTTCCTTTGCAAGTTCGTCGAATTCCGCGTCGAGAGCCAGCTCGTCGGCTGGCGACAGCGGCTGGTTGCGATACGTATTAAAATAATGCTCTTTGAAGAAATCCAGTTCCCAGCGCAGCTTTGCGATGTCAAAAGATTGCTTTGAGGCGATAGATCCCATTTCGAACGCCTTTCCGGTCAATGTTTGGATCCGTGCGATGAGCGAGATCGCCTCGTTCATCAGCCACGAATGAGCATCCGGAGTTGACTCAAGCAGGATACTTCGCAGCACTCGGTCACCGAGGTCTTCCTGAACTATGATGCCCGCATCGCCGTCAAAATCGTATATCTCGGCCACGGGCAGTCCGCCCTCGTGAAACAATTTCGTAATATCCAGATACGGCTGGGTCGCGGGATCGAATCCTTCCGGATAGACGCATACGACCGCTGTGCCGCCCTTCCACGACACGCGGAAATATTCGCGTGTTGAAGCGTCAGCGGTAAGATCGATAAACTCCGTAAGTTCGCCTTTGGAGATAAGGAAATCGGCGAGCCGCCGCCGGAATTCCGATGCGTCGTGCATAAATTAATTCAACGGAACAATGTAGTTATCGCCCTGCACATATCCGCGTAGTGCTTTTTCCGGGATCTCGCTGCAGCTCCTTACCATATCGGCCTTTACTATCGCTACGTTCTCAAAATGCTCGCCGGGCTCGATCCGCACCCCGTCGGCAACAATGACACGGTATAACGTCGCCCCTTCGCCAACGGTGACATTATCCCAGAGTACCGAGTCTTTTAGGCTCGCCGCCCCTTCGAGAACGCAATGTCGGCCAAAATGAACATCTCCGACTCCCATCATAGAGAGAGATATATCGAGATAGCGAGGTATCGTAGATAGCTCATACCAATTTCCTGTCGCGACATGCGCAGCAATCTTTTCTCCGCTCCGTAAGGCGGGAATATAAACGTCGGGGACAATGTCCGAATAAACGTCCGGCGTTATGAGGTCGAGGATTCGGGGTTCCAGAATATGGATGCCCGTGAACATCAGCGGCGTCGCGATCTCATGCTCGGTGTCACGGAGTTCTTCTTCGGTGACCGGTGCGGCGTGAGGCCCAAATCGGGTAACGCAGCCATCTTCCGTTTCCACAATGGTGAATTTTTCACGCTTGATATTCGGTTTTAGCACCATCGTCGCCAGAGCGCCCGATCGCCGATGCGTTTCCATCGCTTCCGAGATATCTATATCGGTGATTATTTTGCCGTTCACGATCAAAAACGGAGCATCCTCGAGGTATCCGCGGGCGTTCACCAATGCACCGGCTGTGCCAAGAATATTCGGCTTTTCAATGGTGTAGGTTATCGACACCCCGAAATCTGTCCCGTCGCCGAGCGCCGCTATCACCGAATCGGGTTGATGATGAAGATTGACAATAATGTTGCTGATCCCGAATTTGGCGATGTATTCGGCTACGTAACCGACAAGAGGCTTTCCGAGGAACGGGATCGCGGGCTTCGTGCGGTCGATCGTTAAAGGGAATAGCCGCGTTCCGAACCCGGCAGCAAGGATCATTGCCTTCATAACCGTTGAGTGATCCCGTTCGGATCAATCTTTGATAATACGGGAAGGTCGTTATTTTTGGAAATGAACGGTTTAGTGAGGATTGGCCGTATCCGGATGTTAGACAAACGCCGGCGTCTGCTCTATCGTGAACGGGTGCCTGAACGAGGCCCGAAAGTCAGAATCGATGGAAACAAAGGTAGTGGAAAAGAATGACCGGCGAGAGATATTCGGCTGGCTGACCTACGATTGGGCGAATTCGGCGTTCTTTACGACCGTTGTCACAGTCTTGGCCGGGCCGTATCTCACCGCTTTAGCACAGGCAGACGTGGGAAAAGGCGGAGTCGTTGTGAGTCTCGGCCCGCTAGGCTCTATCACCTCCGACAATCTCTTTCCATCAACCCTTGCTGCTTCCATCTTCCTGCAGATCTTCCTGCTCCCAGTGCTGGGCTCGGTCGCCGATTTTACGCCATGGAAGAAGAAAATGATGGCGTCATTTTGTTATTTCGGCGTCTTTTCCAGTTCACTGTTGTTCTTTATTACGGGGACATCATACCTCTGGGGATGTTTCTTTTTGCTGACGTCCAATATTTGCTTTGCCGCCACAAATGTCTTTTACAACTCATTCCTTGTCGATATAACGACCGAGGACAAGCGGGACAAGATCAGCAGTTACGGGTATGCGGCCGGTTACATCGGCGGCTTGATAATGCTGTTCATTAATCTCGCGTTGATCAATTTCGGCCATTATATTGGGCTCGACCAGGGAATGGCGGTCCGAACGTCGATGCTCGCGGCGTCGATATGGTGGGGAGGATTCGGGGCGATAGCATTTTGGCTGATACGTTCACGAAAGCCGCATCGTGATGCCAAGGGGCGAAATCTCGTCTCCGTCGGTTTCGTAGAATTATGGCGAACCATGCGCGAGCTCTTAGGGCTCAAATATACCCTGCTGTTTCTCGCGGGTTATTTGCTGTATAACGACGGAATACAGACTGTGATTTTGAACTCGTCGGTCTTTCTTTCACAGGAATTGTTTATTTCACGCGGGGTCGAGAGCGACTCGACCTTTTTGCTGGGGATCTTTGTCGTTGCCCAGGTCTCGGCGCTCATCGGGGCACTGGCCTTCGAAAGGGTCTCGCGAGTGATTGGATCAAAGCGCACTATTATGATCTGTCTTGTGATCTGGTCTTCGATAGTGATATTCGCGTATGGATTCCTTCAGAGCTTTCTGCACGCGTGGATCATGGCCGTCTTCATTGGTCTGGTGCTCGGCCCGACCCAGGCTCTTTCCAGATCGCTCTTCTCCCAGATGATCCCGAAATCGAGAGAGTCTGCGTTTTTCGGCTTATATGAGATCTCGGAAAAGGGTACTTCGTGGATCGGAAACGCGGTATTCGCCATCGTGGTCGGCACGACAGGGTCTTACAGACAGGCCATACTTGCCCTGATAGGCTTTTTCGTCGGCGGGATGATCATCCTGTTCTTCACAAATACCGCAAAGGCCATCCACGCGGCGGGTAATCTCACACCTGAGGAAGCGGCGCAATTGCAATCGTAAATTGGATTTGGCGGCGTTCGGCGATATAATCTCGCTTAAGTCACTCATGACGGAAACCGATAATCATTCCCCAAACATTAACCCGGGCGAACGGATCGTAACGATCTTTGGCGGATCCAAATTTACCGAAGACTCGCCCGAGTATCAGGAAGCAAAGGACCTGGGCGGCCGTCTCGCTCGAGCGGGATTTACTATCTGCACCGGCGGTTACCTCGGAATTATGGAAGCTGCGTCCCGCGGTGCTCGCGAACACGGCGGCCGCGTCTATGGCATCGTGTTGAATCAATTCAGATCCGAGCCAAACAGATATCTGACCGATAAAGTCGCCACGAATCACTTTTACGAACGCCTACAGAATCTGATAACTCGCTCTGTGGGATTTGTGGCGTTACGCGGCGGTATGGGAACGGTGACCGAGATCTCGCTGGTTTGGAACAAGCTACAAACGGGTGTTATCGGACGGCGGCCGCTTGTGCTGATCGGGGATTGCTGGAAACCCGTCGTAGATGCATGGAAGGCCCATCTAATGGTCAGCGACAGCGATGTGAGCTATCTTGACTTCGCCTCCGACGCCGAGAGCGCGGCCGCCATAATTACCCTTAAATCCGAAGGAGTCGTTATATGATCTGTCCAAAATGTAGCGCCCAGTTGATAGATAACGCAAAGTTTTGCGGCTCGTGCGGGTTAGTGCTTCAGGCTCAGGCTCCGCCGCCGCCGCCACCGACTTCATCGGGACAAAATGAGGCGTTCCATTTCGATTCGGACGGACGAGGTCAGGGCCGGGGATACACATGGGAGATCGAACACCAGGGGGCTTTTGCTCTCGCAGTGGTTCACCTCCAGGCCGAGCAAACTATCGCTGCAGAGGCCGGGGCAATGGTCTCGATGTCGGCAAATGTCGACCTACATTCTGAGTTGAAGGGCGGCGTATTCGGAGCCCTGAAACGCGCTGTCGGAGGGGAATCTGCGTTTATTTCGACATTCACAGCCCGCGGAGGGCCTGGCGAGGTCACGTTTGCTCCAGGTGCACCTGGTGATGTCGCCGGTATCGAAATGCGAAACCAGATGTTTATGGTCCAGTCTAGTTCCTATTTGGCCGGAGACACCTCGTTGGTGGTGGATACGAAGTTTGGTGGTGCCAAGTCATTTTTCGGTGGAGAAGGCTTATTCGTGCTTAACGTTTCGGGCACGGGACTCCTGCTGGTTTCGTCGTTCGGGGCGATCCACCGCCGCCGTCTGCGTCCTGGCGAGCAATACGTCATCGATACTGGGCATTTAGTGGCATGGGAAGGCCACATGCAATACAACATCCGAAAAGCGGCTAAAAGCGGTTACTTGCGGAGCTTTCTCAGCGGTGAGGGAATGGTCGCGGAATTCACCGGACCGGGCGAAATATTGCTGCAAACACGAAATCTCGCTGCCTTCGCGGGTATGCTAAAGCCATTTTTCCCGTCGCAGGGCAGCGGCACCGGATTTAGTTTCGGCAGCTAGAGTTTACACAACCTGGTATTAATCTTGGCAAATCATCCGAATGCCGACGAAAAAGACGTTAGTCGAGATCAGCGCCTGATCGGACTGGGCGTTTCGCGCGGGGTCGGAAAGGGAAACGTTGTTTTCCTTCCGCCTCGGAGTAAGTCCGATTTTCGTGGATATCTCACTGAAAAGGATGTGGAAGAGGAGATCCGCAGATTCCGCTCGGCGGTCGAATCGTCGGAACAGCAGCTTCGGGAGTTGGCGGCGGCCAGCGAAACCCCGGTTTCAGAGATCTTTTCATTCCATTTGTTGATTCTGGAATCCTCTTTTGTCGACAAAACCGAATCATTGATCAAAGAAAAAAAGGTAAATGCCGAATTCGCTGTCGACAGCGTTATCGGCGAGTTCTCCGCGAAACAATCCTCTCTGGCGGCTGAACACTTTAGGGATAAATACCTGGACATTGAGGACGTAGCAAGCCGATTGAAGAGAGCGATGCGTGGTCCTCGTACGCCGATATCTCTGGAGCCCAACGCGGTAGTTGTGGCGCGGGAGTTCCGGCCGTCCGCCGTGATCGAACTGGCTAAACATAAGCCTGCCGGATTGATAACCGAGATCGGGGGCTGGACTTCGCATATGTCGATCGTCGCGCGTGAATTCCATGTACCGATGGTGACAGGCATCAAGAACGCGGAAAAGGTGCTTTCATCCGGCGATCTCGTCATCGTTGACGGCAATTCAGGCGAAGTGTTTCTAGATCCGGATGGACATAGCCCGCGTGTCGAATTTCGAGGATCAAAGAACATTCCGATCGCCGAAGTCACTACACCCTCGTGCGTGAGAACTACTGACGGTGTCGAAATCATGATCCGCGCTAATGCCGAGGATCCGAACACGTACCGAACGGCAGAAGTGTTCGGTGCGCGCGGCGTCGGTCTTTACCGCTCTGAATTACTCATCAAGGAAGACGGAGTGTTACCGGATGAGGACGCTCAAGCGTCGGCCTATGCTGAGATGGCCCGGGCAACCAGAGAGCTGGGCGTCGCGATACGCACTTTCGACATTTCGCCTGAACAGGTGGCCTTTCACGACAAGGACGGTCAGCGGAACCCCGCACTTGGGTTAAGGGCGATTCGTTCCGGACTCGCAGAACCCGGTCTTTTTAAGACGCAGCTAAGGGCTATCCTTCGTGCCTCATCGGCAGGTAAGGTAGACATCGTTTTGCCTATGGTCTCGAACCTTGAGGATATCCAGAGGTCGAAGGCGATCATTTCGTCAATAGTTCTCGAGATGAGGCTCGAAGGGGTTGAAGTCAAGGAACCTCGTGTAGGCGTGATGATGGAGGTGCCGTCAACGGTATTTGCCGCCGCTCGAATAGCGAAACAGGTCGACTTTCTGTGCTTGGGCACGAATGACCTGGTTCAATACCTGCTTGCGGCCGATCGCGACAATGATGCTGTTGCAGATTGGTATCAATCGTTGAACCCCTCCGTTCTGTCGGCTATCAAGCTCGTTCTTGATGCATCTGCCGAGGCGGGGATCCCAACAACGGTATGCGGCGAAATGGCGGGGTCGCCATTCTATGTGCCTGTATTAATAGGCCTCGGAGCTCGAGAGTTCAGCCTAAATTCCAACTCGATCCGGCCTGTGACCCACCTGCTCTCCGGCATATCGGCAAAGGACGCCGCGGAGTTGGTCAAGAGTCTTGGCCCCTGCGAAACCGCTGCGGAGGCAGAGGAGCTGCTAAGAGATCACTATCAGACCAACTGGAGCCAATTGTTCCCCCCTGGCCTCATTTCTTCCAAGCACCGCTAACCACCAGGAAATTCTAGAATTTCTCGAGCTTTGCAAGTTTATCTAACTGTGAAGTTCCCCGGGCACAGTTTTCCAGGCCTGAAGTACACGATCAAATGAACGAAACCGACAAACGGAGTTCACCTATATATCCTCGATTTGGACTGTTGTTCATGGTTTGCGCGACCGCGGCGAGTATATCGGGCCAGTCAGCGGAAAGGAAGAATAATCCGTATGCGCCGAGCCCCGCGGGGAATTCGCGGCCATCGGTCCGAGCGGGTTCAGTCACCGAGATCGCGTCGATCGGACAGCCGTCGACCAGAGAAGACGGGAATTTACAACCTATCAAATTTGAAGAACCGTCCAGCTTGCCCATCGTTGTAGGCACAAAATCCACAGCTCTCTCCGAGGTCTACAGGGTTGGGATCGACGATGTGATTTATATAAAGATACAAAATGCTTCTTCTAGTTCCTCTTACTACACCGTCCAACCGAATGGGACGATCGATTTCCCTCTCGCCGGATCGGACGTCGCAGTAGCGGGATTGACGCCCGACGAGATCTCCAGGAAACTCGCAGGATCGATAAAACTTTTTGCAAACCCAAAAGTTGAAGTGACCGTCCGCGAATATGCGAGTCACGCTGTAACAGTCTCGGGAAACGTGAAAAATCCCGGAAGGAAGCATCTTAGGCGAGAGGCCGTGCCATTATTCGTTATTAGGGCCGAGGCTATGATCGATGCTTCGAATAACAGCGTAAGAATTGTGGGTGAAGGCAAAGAACCCACGGTTTTGGATCTTCACGATCCACGGACAGACAATGTGCTGGTCTACCCGGGCGACACTGTAAATTTCTCCGTCGAAAATGCCGGTGCTGGTGCTTCGTACTTTATCTCCGGCAGTCGTATTACATCGGGCGAGCGCCCGCTTTCACATGGGTTAACGCTGCTTCAGGCAGTGATCGCGTCCAATAATCCTGCCGGCGAGTCAAAAAAAGCCACTATCCGCCGCAAGAACAAAGAAGGGAAACTGAGCAGTGTCGACTACGATTTAAGAGCGATCAAAGCGGGTAAGGTAGCCGACCCGACTATCGAGACCGGTGACGTTATCGAGATCCGGAACTGACCACGCCCGGTTTCGTTGGTTTGTAAAACATTTTTTGCTATAATTTCTCAGCCTTGTAGTGAAGCACGTCGGGTGATCGCTGCTGCGCGATGCGCAGGAGAGGAAAGTCCGAACACCGAAGGGCAGCGAGCCGGATAACGTCCGGGCATTCCTTAACAGGAATGACGACAAGTGCAACAGAAAGTATACCGGCCGATCCGTCGGTCACGGGTGAAATGGTGAGGTAAGAGCTCACCGGCATGTCTGGTAACAGGCGTGGCCAGGTAAACTCCTCGCGGTGCAAGGCCAAATAGGGAAACGCATATGAGCTGCCCGCTCAATGCCCGAGAGCGATCTTGGGCGGCGTTTCCGGGTAGGCCGCTCGAGCTGTCCGGTAACGGACAGCCTAGATGAATGATCATTGCCCGCTAATGCGGGATACAAAATTCGGCTTATAGACGTGCTTCACTCTTTGGCATTCCCGAAGACAGATCAGAGGAGATAATTTTCGATGGCAAACAGGAAAGGTGTGTTCATTGGCGCTTACGTTCCCAACGAGTTGAAGGAATCGCTTCGTCGAAGGGCGGCAGCCGAACACCGAACCCTTTCACAAGAGATCACGCGAATCCTGGTCGAGGCAGTTCATGGAAAGGGTCTTCCCGCCGGAAGTGTCGATCGACGCAATACGGGAGCTATACCCCGCCGCCGCGCGACCGATCCACCGATCCGGCGAAGATCTGAAGACCTGCCCTATATCCCGGCAGACTCAAAAAAGAAATAATACCGTCGGTATATGAGCGACAGGCGCTGCAGGTTGAACTTGCACCGCCTTTTTTGCGCATCGCCGTTTCTGTTACCATCGAGATTCATGCAAAAACAGACGATCCTTTACATCATCATTGCCCTGCTGCTGGGATTCATAAGCGGCTTTGCATTAGCCAACTCTCTTAACCGTACTGAGGTTTCAGGCATTAAGTTAGAAAGCTCAGTCTCTGGACCGCCCGCTAATTCTGCTGCTCAGTCAGAACCAGTACTAAGCCCGGAAGAGATCAAAGCAAAGATCGCTGAAGCTGACCAAAATGCGACTAATTTTTCCTTTCAAAAAGACCTCGGGCTCGCTCTCTATCGCTATGGGGCGATGAAGCAGGATGTCGAACTGCTCGCGCAAGCAGGGCGATTACTGGATAGGGCGGGGGCGTTGAATCCCCGCGATTTCGACGTTGCTGTCGGGCTGGGCAATTCCCAGTTTGACATCGGGTTCTACCGCAAGGATGCTGCAAGCTTCCAGTCTGCTCGTGAAACTTACGTCAAAGCCCTTGAGATCAAACCCGACGATGCCGATGTACAAACCGACCTTGGCATTTCATATTATCTGCAGGAACCGCCGTCGTACGATCGGGCCGAGGTTGAATTAAAAAAAGTCGCGATAAAGAACCCGCGTCATGAACGGTCGCTCCAGTTCCTTGTTCAGGTGCAGATCAAGCAGAACCGGATACCGGATGCCCGGGGAACTCTGGAAAAATTGAAAACAATTAACCCGTCAAATCCGGCGATCAAGGAACTGGGTACACAGTTGGCCGCTGCGGAGAGCGGAGCAAAAGGATGAGAGAGCTATTTCTGATCCTAATAGTAATGGCTGTGCTCCTCGGGCTCACCCTGATCCGCTATCGAAAGCAGATCGCAGGAATGATCGGCTTAGCTCGAACACTAAAAGAATTGCGAGATGGGAGTGTTGTTCCAGGGAACGCAGCTAAAGGCCGATCTCAGCCGGTCGCTCTCGTCAACTGTGCGAAATGTGGGGTCTGGGTTCCTCAGGACCGGGCATTAAGCACGAAAAACCTCTATTTCTGCTCTGATGCATGTCGAAAGACACCGGTCGTCACATAACAAATCGGCCAAGGTACCATTCGATCATCTGTTCTCCGAAGAGTAGAGCGATTATCGAGCCGATACCGAGAAAAATTCCGAACGGGATCTGAGTCTGAAGGTCCTTGTTCTTTTGCCGCATCACCACGATCACTCCGATCAGGGCACCTGAAAAGGCCCCCAAAAAGATCGTTAGTATAGCGAGACGCCATCCGAGCAGTGCCCCGACACCCAGCATCATTTTGACGTCTCCCAGCCCCATCGCGTCAACGCCCCGGAACCGCTTCCATGCAGCCCCAACGAGCCATAGAGAACCGCCACCAACAAGAGCCCCGAGCCCGGCCCCGGAAAGGCTAACTAGCCACGGCGGGCCAGGGGTCTGGCTAATTGGAGCAACCAGTGTGTCTAAAAAGAAGTTTTCGGCGAATACGAAGGGATAAATAAGGCGAATAATCAGAGCAAATATAAAAAGGGGATAAGTGATCACATTTGGAAGGATCATGTGCTCCGCGTCAATAAATATCAACGCGATAACGACGGCTGTGAAAACCAACGCAACAGGCAAAAACGCGGTAAAGCCGATCTGCAAATATGTGACCGCAAAAACCACGGCGGTCAGCAGTTCAACAGCCGGGTATCGCCAATGGATAGCCTCGCCGCATTTCCGGCACTTCGCCCGCAACAGTATCCAGCTAAGGATGGGAATATTGTCATAAAATGCGATGGGATCCTTGCAGTTAGGGCAGGCTGAATTCGGGAGTACGACCGACATCTCGTTCGGCACGCGATAAATCACGACATTCAGAAAGCTGCCGATCGCCGCACCGAATACGAATACGAAAATGTACGCAATGTAATTCGGAAGGCCCGTCAATGCTTCAAACGACGCGAATTGTGTAATTAGCATTTGTATAAATCGAATTCCCGAAAACTGGGATCGGCAAAATTACGGATAGATTCTTTGTGGATCCGGCCGCCGAACAGGGCCAAAACCATGATAATGCCTGACACTCAAAAAGAAAAGACTTACCCGGGGAGCGTGATCTGCATCACTCATTTCAGAGTGGTAAGGATGGTAATCTTATATTGCTGAAGTTGTGCCTGATGACCCGCGTTCAATTGACCAAATATTGGCTTGTAAAGTGGCCGAAATCATATATCATTTCTAGAGATATGGTATTCCTGCAAGTGCCGTTTTACCGACGCGAAGTATCTTAGCGATTTATTCATAAAGTTTTGAAACCAACTGACATAAAAGATCCCGAATATTTCCACAAGGTCGTAGACTGCCAGTACGCATGTCCCGCCCATACGCCCGTGCCCGAGTATATCCGCCTTGTAGCAGAAGGCCGTTATACCGAGGCGTACATGATCAACTGGGATTCGAATGTATTTCCGGGAATTCTCGGCCGCACATGCGATCGCCCGTGCGAACCGGCTTGCCGGCGAGGCCGTATTGACGAAGAGCCCGTCGCGATCTGCCGCCTGAAGCGTGTCGCCGCGGATCATCGTGACGATCCGCTGCCGCTGATGCCGCAGGGACCTTTTCCTCCGAACGGAAAAAAGGTCGCCCTTATCGGTGCGGGCCCGGCTTCGCTCACGGTCGCAAGAGACCTGGCTCCGCTTGGGTACGAAGTTCACCTTTTCGACGAACAGTTCAAGGGCGGCGGTTTTATGCTCAGCCAGATACCGGCCTTCCGCCTTCCTGAGCGGGTACTCGATGAGGAAGTGGATTATATACTTCGTCTTGGTATCCACACACATTTCAAGAATTACGTCTCATCCTTAAAAGAAGTACTTCAACAGGATTACGATGCGGTTTTCGTAGGAACAGGAGCACCCCGCGGCCGTGACCTGCCCGATCTGCCGGGTCGGCAAGAAGGTGCCGACAATATTTCCATCGGTATTAATTGGCTTGGGAGCGTAGCTTTCGAGCACACGCATTCGATCGGTAAAAGGGTGATCGTCCTGGGCGGCGGCAACACGGCAATGGATTGCTGCCGCACGGCTCGCAGGCTCGGCGGTGAGGAGGTCAAAGTCATCGTCCGCTCGCCGTTTGCGACGATGAAAGCAAGCCCGTGGGAAAAAGAAGACGCGATGCACGAGGACATACCGATCATCGATAACCACGTACCCAAGACGTTTGTAATTGAGAACGGCAGACTAACTGGCATGACTTTTGAAAGGGTCGAGGCGCGGTACGATGAAAATGGGAAGCGAAGTCTAGTGCCGACGGGCGAGCCTGACGCATTTTATCCGGCGGACGATGTTCTGATCGCGGTCGGCCAGGAGAATTCATTCCCCTGGATCGAACGTGACATAGGCGTTGAATTCGACAAATGGGAAATGCCCGTCGTCGACAAGCTGACCTTCCGGTCAACCCATCCAAAGGTCTTCTTTGGCGGCGATGCCGCATTTGGACCGGAAAACGTCATAACGGCGGTCGCCCACGGCCATCAGGCCGCTGTTTCCATGCACCTGATGTGCGAAGGGAAAGACATCGTCTCCGATCGACCGTCACCTCACACCAATCTCCATTCCATGAAGATGGGCATTCACGAATGGGCTTATGACAGCGAGATCGACGAATACGACCGTCTCGTTGTGCCGCAAGCCCCGAAGACAAAGACACTTGTAAATAGAAAACAAGAAGTAGAGCTCGGTTTCGACCCGCTCGCGGGTTACGAAGAAGCCAAACGCTGCCTAAATTGTGATGCGCAGACGGTCTTCGACGCGCCAAAGTGCATTGAGTGCGATGCATGTGTGGATATCTGCCCTACGAGTTGCATCAGTTTTATTCCTGACGGTGAAGAATCGGACATTCGTGCGCGAACAAAGGTCCCGGCGCTCAATTTGACCCAGGATATCTACGTCGCCGATGGCCTCAAGACCGGCCGGGTCATGGTCAAGGACGAAGACGTCTGCCTCCACTGCGGCCTCTGTGCCGAACGCTGCCCAACCGCCGCCTGGGACATGCAGGCCTTCTGGTACAACGTCACCAAGGCGGGAACTGTGAAATATGGTCCGACTGTCGTAGGGAATCTAGTGCAGATCCAGAGGAATAGGAATGGTGCGGTCTGATTCAGAGTCGGATGAGGTGTGGGTTCAGAGCTTCTGGCCTCCATTTGTTGTATCGCTGTTCATTACCCCTTTTGCCCTCTTTTCGGGATTTGAATCAATGATCGTGGGACGCGGAGATCATTTCATGGCGAAACTTCTCTTTCCGTATACCATGTTGTCTAGGCTGATCTTTGGGGTCATTCCTGTACCTTTTTTCATAGTGGGAATCTTTCAGTTTCCCGTTTACGGGGCCATTCTAGGATGGATGAATCGGCGCAGCGATATGAGATATGCATTGCTTAGTCTGACGATCCTCCACCTGGGCGCCGCATTGTTTTGCTTACTTCTCGTCGGATAGATCTTCCGTGAGAAGGTTTTATCGGACCGTCGCTTCGCGACAATGGCACCTATTTTCCACGTTTCGTGGGTTAAAACCCACGGCTAAAAACATTGGACCACTACACGGCCCGAATCGATGGCGATATGCCGGAACATAGGATCTACTCAACACCATTCGCGAGCGTTTATCCGCACTACGTCAAGAAGGCGGAGGCGAAGGGGCGGACGCGGGAAGAGATTGACGAGATCATTCGGTGGCTGACGGGTTATACCAGGGCGGGCCTCGCGAAACAGATCGAGAAGCGGACCTCTCTGAGGGACTTCTACGAGAAGGCCCCAAAAATCAACCCTAATGCCGCACTCATCACCGGCACCGTCTGCGGCATCCGCGTCGAAAACATCGACGACCCTCTAATGCAAAAGATCCGCTACCTCGACAAGCTCATCGACGAACTCGCCAAAGGCAAGCCGATGGAGAAGATATTGCGGAAGGAGCAATAATCCTTGAGTTGTTCCGACATCGATTATGCGGGCATTAGTTTCAGCTGAGAAATAGTATGAATAGTAAATTGCTCACACTCGCAACCATGCTGGTTCTTATGGTTTTTTCAAATGACGCTGCCGCCGCTGACACGCTTTTTGATGTTAAAGCCGCATTGAACCGCCAAGTAGACGCTTGGAATGCGGGCGACCTCGAACGAGCGATGGAATCGTATTGGAACTCTCCGGAAATGCTGTGGATCAGCCGCGCAGGCGTCGAAAAAGGCTATCAACCGGTGCTCCAGGGCTACAGGAAGGACTTTGTCGACAAAACTAGAATGGGTGTTTACAGCTACGAGCCGTTGCATATTGAAAAACTGTCAAAAACAGCGGTACTCTACGTGTTTCGCTGGAAAATCGAGGTCGACGGTAAAAAAAAATGGGCGGTGTTTCATCACAAATCTGGAAAAAGATAAAAAGTAAATGGCTAATAACCTCAGAGCATGCAGGTTGAAGAAATATGCTCTGTGTTCACGTTGCGAGGAAAAATTGTTGATCATGGGTGGAATGAAACCAATCACAAAACGCACCATCCTTCGTATTGTGCATCTTGTCTTTGTGATACCGGTGCTCGGATATGTTTATCAGCCGGTCGTTGAGGCCGCGGAATATCAACGCTTCACGCAGCTGATGTTTATCCCGGTCGCGATCCTCACGGGCTACTGGATGTACATGGGCCTTGTGTGGGGAATTCTGGGTGCCGGCTCTTGGGTCGCGTTGAACTACTTCCTCGGCCCTCAAACCGGCTTCGGGCTGGCCCTGCTCGCCCAGATCGCGATCTTTATAGCAACAAAAATTTGGCTGGCCCGTAAAAGAAGTAATTCCTCGAACTAAGTTTAGACGCCCCCGAAATAGGCAGTAGAATAGAGGTGGCGATAAAAAATGAAAGTAAACGATTTTGTAATCAGATTTGCGAATGTCAACGGGACTGGTTCCGCCTCCGCGAATGCTTTATTTACTAAAGCAGTATTGCGAATGGGCGTGCCGGTCACCCCGAAAAATATATTTCCGTCAAATATCCAGGGATTGCCAACGTGGTACGAAGTTCGCGTCAGCGAAAAAGGCTATCTCGGCCGGCGGGAGGGCGTCGACCTGATGGTCGCGGTCAACCCGCAGTCAATGAAGAAAGATTACGCAGACGTTCGCGAGGGCGGCTATTTCGTTTATGACCGCACAAAGCCTCTCCCGCCGGGCTATGAACGCACCGACATCACGCATCTCGGCATCCCGATGACCGAGCTTTGCAATGCCCAGTATTCCGATGCGAGACAGCGGCAGCTTTTCAAAAACATCGTTTACATCGGGGCTTTGTCAGCATTTTTGGAAATTCCATTCGACGTGCTCGAAGGAATGGTCGGCGAGCAGTTCAAAAAGAAGGAAAAGCTTATTCCGCCTAATATTACCGCACTGCAATTAGGCGTAAATTATGCTCGCGAGAATTTCGAGTGTCCGCTCGAAATTCGCGTCGAGCGCCGTGATCTGTTGGGCGACAAGATCCTCTACAGCGGTAACTCGGCGTGTGCGCTGGGTGCGATATATGCCGGTGCAACGGTCGCTGCCTGGTATCCTATCACCCCTTCTACATCGGTCGTCGATGCATTTGCTAAATATGCCGCGAAGTATCGCGTCGACCCGGAAACAGGCAAGAACAACTTCGCGATCGTTCAGGCTGAGGACGAACTTGCAGCGATCGGCATGGTAATGGGCGCGTGCTGGAACGGAGCAAGAGCGTTCACGGCGACAAGCGGGCCGGGCGTATCGCTCATGAACGAGTTCCTTGGCCTGGGATATTTTGCCGAAGTGCCGACCGTGCTCATCGACGTCCAGCGAACCGGCCCCTCGACCGGAATGCCGACGAGGACGCAGCAGTCTGACATTCTTCTTGCCGCGTACGCTTCGCATGGCGATACTAAGCATCCCCTCCTGTTTCCGGCTTCGCCGCGGGAATGTTTTGAGATGACAACCGACGCTTTTGATCTTACCGAACGTCTTCAGACGCCGGTTATCATCATGACGGACCTCGATCTGGGAATGAACGATCATATCACCCGGACACTCGAATGGGATGACGACCGCCAATATGACCGCGGCAAGGTCTTAACGTCCGACCAGTTGGATTTTTTGGGAAACGCCATCGCGCGAATGCAAAAAGTCGTCGACGAAGCGAAACCGGTTACTAACGGAAACGGGAACGGTAATCTCGGGGCGACCCTATCGGAACTTGATTCACAGCCGGATGGCGACCACTCGATGACCCAGCCGCTCGAACAATTCAAAGGGAAGTGGGGCCGATATCTTGACGTCGACGGTGATGGTATCCCCTACCGGACCATCCCCGGAACGCATACCACGCGAGGGGCCTTTGTCACACGCGGATCATCGCGGGACGAGTACGGCGTTTACACAGAGGACGGCGACGCCTATCGCCGGAATGTAGACCGCCTCCTGCAAAAATGGGAGACTGCCAAGGAATTGGTCCCACAACCGGAGATCCGCGTCAATGGACAACAGGCGAGTGACGGGCCGAGCGACGGTGTTATCTATTTTGGAACTTCGACATACTCAGCGATGGAAGCTCTGGATCTCCTCGAAGCCGCCGGCATTCACCTCGACGCAATACGGCCACGAGCGTTCCCGTTTGGCAAGGCGTTTCGAGATTTTGTCGATTCGCACGAACGTATCTTTGTCATCGAACAAAACCGCGATGCCCAGTTCCGCAGCCTGATAATGATCGAGCTTGGCACCGATGCTTCTAAATTGATCTCGGTCTTGAACTACGACGGAATGCCGATCACGGCAGATAATATTTACAGGCAAATAAGAACCAATAGAGAAAAATGACATACGTACGCTCAACTTTTCGTCATCCGGCATTGCCGAAGAACGACCTTGGATACACGGTCGATTATTACGAGGGTTCGCTTTCGACGTTGTGTGCGGGGTGCGGGCATGATTCGATCAACGCGGCTATCGTGGAGGCATGCTGGCAGATGAACATCGAGCCGCACAAGGTGGCTAAGCTCTCGGGCATCGGGTGTTCATCCAAATCTCCGGCTTACTTTTTGTCGAATTCGCACGGGTTCAATTCGGTACACGGGCGTATGCCGTCTGTGGCAACAGGGGCTAATCTCGCGAATCGCGACCTGATCTATTTTGGGGTCTCGGGTGACGGCGATACGGCATCGATCGGAATGGGTCAGTTTGTTCACGTGGTCAGGCGCAACCTGAACATGGTTTATTTGGTCATGAATAACGGCTGCTACGGCCTGACGAAGGGACAAGACAGCGCGACCGCTGACGCGGGTTCGAAAAGTAAAGCGGGAAGTGTGAACCTTTTCGAAGCGATCGATTTGGCGAGTCTCGCTATCGAACTTGGCGCTACCTTCGTCGGGCAGAGTTTCTCGGGCGATAAAGACCAGCTCATTCCGCTTCTTAAGGCGGCGATGAAGCACAAAGGCTTCGCATTTCTCAACGTGATAAGCCCGTGCGTGACATTTAATAACAATTCTGGCTCGACCAAATCCTATGACTATGTCCGCGAGCACGTCGAGGCAACCGCCACTATGGATTTTGTGCCATTGATGCGAGAGATTACGGCGACATACGAGGCCGGCTCCGTCAATGACCTGATCATGCACGATGGGACCGCGATCCGGCTGCACAAGCTCGCGAAAGACTGGGACCCTTTTGACCGCTTGTCGGCCGCGAACGCTCTTCAACGGGCAAAGAAAACAGGCGAGATCTTGACTGGGTTGCTCTATATGGATCGCGAGTCAGATGATCTTCACGAAATGATCAACACGTCTGAAAAACCCCTAAATTCACTTCCGCAGCACGAGTTGTGTCCTGGCCAAGATGCACTCAGCAAATTAAATTCGACCTTGAGATAGGAAAATCGACACTTCAAATAGAAGCGGCCCCCGTTCCGAGCGAGGGCCGCTTTTATTTCGATACCCCCAACCTCAAACAGCTTCGGATTGTGATGTGAAGTTAAATGCTTTGACCTTCAAAGCGGGTAAGACCGCTCCGCCCCCGCCGCCGCCTTCAGAACCCCCGACACGCTCCGGTACTCCGATCATCTCGACATTTCCCGGCGCAAGCATCTGCGTCATCGACTGGTTGAAACGGAAGTTTTTTACCGGGTATGCTATCTTCCCGTTTTCGATCAACCAGACCCCGTCGCGGGTAAGCCCGGTCGAGCTCGCCGTCCTTGCGTCGGTGCCTCGGATATACCAAAAACGGCTGACAAGAATACCCCGTTTTGTTGATTTGATCATATCCTGGATGGATGAAGGAGGAGCACTCGATTGGAATATAGTATTCACGGGCCCGGGCGTTGGCTGCTTACCCTTTTGTTTGGCCCACGAGCGGTTGTAAATGAGGTTTTCGAGCACGCCATTTCGGACTAAGTAGATCTTTTCGGCGGGGATACCGCCCTGCGCCGATTGTGACCCGGGTAGGTCAGGGTGCCATGGATCACTGTAGATGTTGACCCGATCGTCGAAAATGCGTTCTCCTAATCGAGTTTTTCCACCCAAAGCGGAATAAACGCTCCGTCCCTCTTCGGCATTTCGTGCGTTAAACGTACTTGCCATGTTGCCGAGCAGGTCCGCGACAGCCTGGGGCTCCAGGATGACGGTGTAAATGCCCGGATCGATCGTGCGCGCATTTCCACCCTCGAGGGCCTTCCGAATTGCTTCTCGAGCGATGCGCCGGACGTCGAGCTTTGCAATATCATAATGGCTGCGAAGGAAATAACCCGATGCCGAGCCGTCGGGCATTCGAGCCGTGACCGAAAGACTGGTGCCAGTCGTTCGTTCAAATTCGAAATTGCCGTTCTTAGTCGCGGAACCACCGGCCTGTGCTCTCGCTTGGTGAAACCCTGCACCGATGACCTTACTTTTCTCACACTCTGCAAGGATCTCCCCTATGCTCTTAGCTCTTGCCGGCAGCGATAGATTCGCGGTAGCTTCGACATAACCGGATGTGGGTTTATATGCCTGTTTTCCTAACGTCGGAACATATTCCCGATCCACCGGCGATGTCGCCGCGATCTTTGCCGCCTGATCGACCATGGCTCTGAGGCTGGCGTCGTCTGTATCGTTCGTTGAGGCAGAGCCCCGCCGACCGCCGATCCACATCGTCACGTTCGCCCCTCGGCTTGTCCGCGAGCCGCTCGTCAGCACATTATTATTAGCGAACCGCAGGTGCGAATGTTTATCGCTGCTTACGCTCGCGGTCGCGTCATCTGCTTTGACGTAAGAGAGGATCTTTTCTGTTAGCGCTTTTGCATCCTTTTCAGTTAATAGCATGTTTAGTTATCCTCCATGTCACCAGCGGTTGGCGATGAAGCTGTGTTGAGTACATTGATCTGGCGGAATCTTGCGATGGGACATCCGTGCGACACGGCGTTAGACTGGCCCGGTTCGCCCTTACCATCGTTAAAGGACCCCGGCATAAGGTAGGTAGACCTGCCGCCGAGACCGTCGCACGCACCCCAAAAATCCGTTGTTCGGGATTGATAGGCGACGTCCCGCAGCATTCCGACGACCTTTCCACCTTTGATCTCCCAAAAAGTCTGGCCGCCAAACTGAAAATTATATCTTTGCTGGTCAATAGAGTAGCTGCCGCGTCCGTAGATAAGGATGCCTTTGTCGACGCCGGAAACGAGTTCTCCCTGCGAAACATCGGTTTTTGCCGGCTGCAGCGAGACGTTGGGCATTCGCGGGAAAGGCACGCTGCTCCAGCTATCGGCGTGGAGACACCCGTATGATTTGTTCTTACCGATGAGAGGTGCCAGGTCCCGCGTAGTCTGCCAGTCGACGAATACACCATCTTTGACCAAATGCCATTCCTGGCCGGGAACGCTTTCGTCGTCGTAACCGATCGTTGCCAGTCCATGGGGCTGCGTTCGGTCGGCAACAAAGTTAACGATATTTGAGCCGAATTTCAGTTTTCCTGTCTTGTCAGGAGTCAAGAAGCTGGTACCCGCATAATTCGCTTCCCAGAGAAGTGCTCGATCGAGTTCGGTTGGATGCCCGACCGACTCGTGAATTGTCAGGAATAAGTGTGAGGGGTGAAGCACAAGGTCGTATTTTCCCGGCTCGACCGTTTTCGCTTTGAGCTTCATTACGGCATTTTCGGCAGCTTCACGGGCATCAGCGGCCCAGTCATGCTTCGACATATACTCATAACCGATCGCCTGCCCCTCACGAAGGGAATTGACCGACTGGAAATCGTTCGTCGCACGGTCGACCGCAGTAACCGAGAAACTGGGGTTGCCTCGAATCAGATACTGCTCGATCCTGGACCCATCAGAGGTTGCCAGATATTTCTGCTCATTCACCCATCCCATTGAGGAATTTACAAAGCTGACCCCGTTAACCGCTAGTGCGGCTTCGTTGATCTTTAGCAATGTCTGTACCTTTTCGTCGGCTGATATATCGAATGGGTCGTTTTCAAATTGGCTCTTCCACGACGCCTTCACCCTCGGTGTTGAAACCAGTTCGATCTTTCGCCGCTGGATCAGGGAATTTGCCTTAGCAATGTTTACTGCCTCGCTCGTCACACGCTGTACCTCTTCGGCAGTGACGATTGGGCTCGCCGCGAAACCCCACGTTCCCTTAACGAGGACGCGAACGCCAAAACCAAAATTTTGGCCGCTGGACACATTTAGCACCTGGCGCTCACGAGTCGACACATTCTCGAGCCTGTAACGGTTTATGCGAATGTCGGCATAGCTCGCACCGAGGCGTTTTGCGGTAGCGAGAGCCGCGTCCGCAAGCCTGTCCTTGTTAGCATCGAGATAAAGACTCGTTGCTCCGTGTACCTCATAGACCCAGCTCGGGAGCGTCAACGCACCGAGAGTCAAGCCGGCGTTCTTGATAAAATCGCGTCGAGAAAACGTCATATTTTCCTCACTGTTTTTAAAAGATTTGAACCGAAGTGGTGATTGTAATTCTATTGGTAACGCGTTTGCGATGTCAATGACACGATATTTGATCCTCTGTCCTATCCGATCTGATAGAGATTTCAGCGCAAAACGACGGTTAGAGTGACCACAAGGTATCGCGCCTTTTTAATTCTGGAAACGGGCGTTGAATGGAGGTATTGGATAGTTGATAAAGCATTCGTAAGTTGCGACGAGAGCGACCCGCGGTTTGGCTTCCGGATCGCCATTGTGGGTACCGTTGCTGAAATTTCCATCTGTTGATGGAGGGAATTTCGAACCCAGGAAGCAATGAACACCGCGAAAGGCAGACTGCGGGGCGGTCAGTCCAGATCAGCGAATGGCTTTTTGCAATGGAAGAGGTAATCCTTTTGGAAAGTTGACGATATGTATTAAACAGTACTTACATTTTGTACTAAAAATATGTTATAGTCTCGCCATTAGCGATTTACTGTAAGACGGATTGATATGGCTCAAGCCAGCACTTCGTTGAACGGCTTAGGTTTTAGCATAATGTTTGGATGCTAAACCTCGAAGCTCTCACACGAGAGCAGAGTGTATTCATGGTTTATTTTCTTAAGTTTACGATTGCACCGCACCGCAGTTTATGGAGGGATCACAGATGAGTGGGAAATTTAGAGGGCCGTTTTTAGGACGCCTTAACAACAAAGTATTTTATATTTCAGCATTGGTACTGATGGCCGTCATGGCCTCGGGCCTTTTCCTGATGTCCGACGGCATAAGCGTGTTTGCCCAGAAGGGTGACATCGCCAGCCGTGGCGATAACACAGAAGGCAGGGCGGAGCCGTCGAAGGAAGCCACCAAGGGTATGCTTACCCTTGCGTTGAATTTCGGAGCGGCGACTGAGTATTCGATTTTTGCCGATAGGGGCATTTCCACTGGAAATTCAACCATTCAAGGAAAAACGGCTACCGCGAGCGATAACGCTTCGGGTTCCAAAGCCCAAACTGATCTGTTGAATGCATTCAACGTAATGGAGAATCTTCCGTGCCTGCAGTCCCGCGGTGAGACTCGCGAAGGCAATCTTCGCAACGGCAGCTTTACCCCCGGTGTTTATTGTGCAAATACGGGCAGCCTTACCGGCAGCTTTGTACTTGACGGCAATGGCGATCCGAATGCGATCTTTGTTTTCCGCTCGAAGGGCAGCATCAGGGCTGAAAGTGATTTCAACCTCACATTTGTTAACGGTGCAGAATCCCGCAATGTCTTCTTCGTCGCCGGCACGTCGGCGAACATTGGCGAGGGAGTTAATTTCGGAGCCAGTATCATTGCACGAGGCACGATCAGCGTCGGCCAGGGTTCAACCGTAAAGGGAAGGATCATGTCGGTCGAGGGCGATGTCAAAATGACGAACGCTTTGGCAATGCAGGATACAGGCGTCGTTCAGATCTGTAAAACCGCTTTAGGACCAGGCCTGGACGACAGGATCTTCCGATTTCAGATCGGATCCCAGATCATACTGGTACCCGTCGGAAGCTGTAGTGGACCTATCACGCTGCCCGCAGGGCCCACTGTGGTCGACGAGTTGATCGACGGACCGACGATCCCGAGCGGATCTTTCTCGGGCCGATTTCGTTTAGTCGCGGTTGAGACTGATCCTGTTGACGCACTAATAGATGTAAACTTGCCGATCCGCCGCGCCACGGTCAACGTCCGTCCGGGCACCATTCAGAATCAAACAGTGGTTGAATTCATCAACACATTTGCGGTGACTGCAGTTATTGAAATTTGTAAATTCCCGGCCGTAGATGTTGCTATCGGAGGAACGCCGACGGCTCCGACCGTTACTGCAATTCCGAGATCGGACACGGCAGCGGCGCAGGGCGACGCTAACATTCGAGACCGAGATATAGCCCTCGGCACGCCATTCGAGTTTACCGTAAGCGGTCTCGGGGACACAGTCTTTACGGTACCGGTCGGCGGATGCTCGCCCGCGATCCTGGTGAATGTACCGACATCACCGGGACCGGTGCCGGCTCCGGCTGAGCTATTTGTCACAGAACTGGGTCAGCTTGAATCCAGCACCGGGATCGGGGGTATTGGTACAGAAAAATGTACTTATCGCCTCGATGGAGCTCCTGAATCATTAGCGGCGTCCACCTTCCCGGCAAACCGTTTTAACTCGATTGATTTCAATTCTGGATTGGAAGACAACGATGGTGACGGAATAGCTGACGACGTCTATTACAATCCCTGCGGGGGGATTCTCGGAGGCGATGTGCTGGAGGGTGGTATTGCCAATCAAACGACCTTTAACTTCTGGAACCGGAGCGAACCCGGGTATGTGAAGATTTGTAAGGTTGCCGGACCAGGCGTCCCAGTTGGAACACGCTTCGCTTTCGCCGTTTATGGTCGAGAATCAAGCAACTCCGCGAGAGTCGGGACGCCCGGCTTCCCGCCTACAGCCGCACTGCCTGGAAATATACTTCCCGGAGTTAATACTGTCAGGCTGGTGACAGTACCCGCAGGCCCGGGGCCCGTGGGATTCTGCGAATTTGTTAGAAATACGGATATTACCAATATAATTCTGAGGGCTGAATATATCACCGGCTCCCAGGTATTGGTACAGGAACTCGGGGTCGCAGGAGATCCTAGAGCGGTTCCCATCGATCCGATCCCGCTGAACAACTCGCCATTTTCGATACCGGCGGGCTCACCGGGCGGCGTGGCCTGCACATCAGCGACGACACCGACCAATCCTTGTCCGCAGGCTCAGACCGATCCGCCCACCGGCGTGAGAGTCGGCAACATCAGATTGAATGCCGGAGCAGGAGCTTTCGTTTCGCCTTCAACGATAAACAATCCGTTTATCCTCCCAGGCATCTGCACAACGTCTCAGGGGAATGCAACGACGAATGCATTTGGAACATTGACCTTGAATCCGAATGCGAGTTTGGGTTGTCGAGCGGCGATTTTCCGGGCAAGACGAGGAACAGTCGAGGTTGAATTCACGAACTTCTTATTCTCACCGACGCTGCTTAAGGTTTGTAAGGCGATCGAAGGCACAAACATAACCGTGGGAACGATATTCACGTTCTCGATATCGGTTGCAAATGGCGGCCTCCCGGTGATCGCGCTTCCTAATTTCACGGTTCCAGCAGGATCTTGTGTATTTGTCCAGGGACCGTTTACACCTACGCAAACTGTTCCGCCAGTGGGGACGTTCAACGTCGGTTCGGATGTGTCGGTAACGGAATTACCTCTTTCGGGGACGACCGTTACTTCGATCACGTCGCCGACGGGTACGGTCAGTGGTTGTTCGCCATTGAATCCACGCTGCGGCAGGTTGACTCTCGCTCCGGGCAACTTTAACGAGCTGATCTTTACCAATCGTGGGAATCCTCCTCCGGGACCAGGCGGCGAGGCAAGACTCCTGATCGGAACGGGAGACGCTCTTGCCTGTCCCGGGACTTTCGCTAGGGACCCTGGCTTCAACCAAGGGGCTGACGTGTCGGTCTCTTTGGATGCAAGGGGCGGCGAAGTAGAAGTGGAATTCGTTGTGGAGTTTGACGAGAGCAAACTTGCAAACCCGCTGGTAACACTAGGCAGCGATGCGGCAGCACTCGGCTGGACTTTAACCGCTGATTACTCAAACGCGGTAAACGGTCAGATCCGCATTCGTCTGAATGCGCCGGGAAACACTGGGTTTACTCCCGGGATAAAGGAGTTGGTCGATATCGAATTCGATGTCCGTGGGTCTACGACGGGAGAGGCTTCTGTATCTTTCGGCGGACCGACTCAGACGGTGACAGATAACCAGTCAAATGAGTTTCCGACGCTCGAGGGACAGACTAGTGTTACTATTGGAGCTCAAGCTGCCAATTGCGTCTCCTCGTCAAACGTTACCCTAAGCGGACGCGTCATGACGCAAGAGGGAACGGGCCTTCGAAATGCGTACGTCACGATCACAGGTCAAGACGGCCAAAGCCGAAAGGTAACTACCAGCTCACTGGGATATTACCAGATCGACGATATCAAGGCTGGTGATACATATGTGATCACTGCATCCTCGAGACGATACCGTTTTGAGGCGAAGGTGATGCAGGTTTCAGACGGCCTGAGTAATGTAGACTTCGTGGGAATGGAATAACTTTCACTCTCATCGATTAAAAGAGAAGCCGCCTTGTCAGGCGGCTTCTTTATTTTCAGGGCATGGGAGCGATTGGTTCGAGAGCGGGTTAAGGTAGGAAATCAGCCGATCGATCGCCAAAAGAAAGCCGCGGATCCATAGTTAACGGATCCGCGGCCATAGGAAATGGGGGAAGTGTCTTACAAACCAAAGAAGGCAGCAATCGAACCGGGCGATACAAGGTTACCGGCTCTCAATCGCCGAATGGTCGATCCCTTCCGCTCTACCTCATCCTTGATAGAGCCTCCTGCAGTGCCTCCACCCCAGGCCTCAAGTTCGACGATCCGGCTATAACCGTCCTGGGCACCGTTTACGACGACCCGGACACTCGAAGTAGTAATAGGTGAGAACATAAATTTCTTCAACACCTTGTTGTTTCCTGAGACGAGGCCATCCGGAATTGTGCTCCAGTTCTCACCGTTCCAGTACTGGACCTCAAAGCTCGTCAGGCCATACACACTTGCTGTCGTGTCGGTCGTTGGAGGTGCCATACTCATGAAGTCATCCATGACTGTATAGATGTTGATCTCGTCGATAGTTTTTTCGGCGTCGAAATCCACCCGCATCCAGTCTGGAAAGACCGAGAGCGAGTCGTCTTTCCACGAACCACCGGTCGCCCAGACTAAACTGCCGTCGATGGCCGCTGAAACGTCGTTCAGTTGACTGGAAGCCGTTGCCGCTGAACCTGACGAGGCAGCCGCATAATTTTGACGCGTCGAGGGGGTGGGTCCTGGTACTGATGACCCGCTTGATCCAGACCATGCCTCAAGTTCAACGATCCTGCTGTACCCATCGTGGGCAGAATTAACTACGACTCTGATCCTGGACGTCGTGATCGGCGAGAATGTAAATTTCCTGACAACGAGGTTATTGCCGGTAACATTACCACCCGGTACGTTTGCCCAGGTCGACCCGGTCCAATACTGGACACTAAAGTTCACGATCCCATAAACTGTTGAGACCGTCGAATCTGTGGGCTCCACAGGATTCATATAATCGTCGCGGACGCCGTATAGGCTGACCTCATCGATGGTCTTTGAACCATTAAAATCGATCTGCAGCCAATCCGGATAAATAAACGGGGTCAGGTCTTTCCATGATCCGGAAACGGCCCATGTCCTAAATCCGTCTATTGCAAGGTTCGGCGAGCTTAAGATGGTCGATGCCGTGGCTACACTGCCATTTGACGCGAGAGCGACGTTTGTCCTGGTTCCGGGCGTCGGAGAAGGAACCGGTGTCGGAGTCGGACTCGGAGCGATCGTGGGAGTCGGGCTCGGCGAAGGCTGTGGGTTAGATATCCCGCCCCCCCAGGCTTCGAGTTCTACGATGCGGCTGTAACCATCATGTGCGGAATTGACGACAACTCTGATCCTCGATGTCGTGATCGGCGAGAATGTAAATTTCCTAACAACAAGGTTGTTGCCGGTAACATTGCCTCCGGGTACATTAGCCCAGGTCGAGCCGGTCCAATACTGGACGCTAAAGTTCACGATCCCGTAAACCGTTGAAACGGTTGAAGCGGTTGGCTCCACAGGATTCGAATAATCGTCGCGAACTCCATAAATGCTGATCTCATCGATGGTCTTGGAGCCATCGAAGTCGACCTGTAGCCAATCCGGGTAAACGAACGGAGTCAGGTCTTTCCATGATCCGGAAACGGCCCAGCTTCGGGCGCCGTCTATCGCAAGGCTGGGTGAACTCAAGATAGTTGATGCCGAGGCTACGGCGCCATTGGATTCGAGAGCGACGTTTGTCCTGCTTCCGGGTGTCGGCGAAGCTGCCGGTGTCGGGGTCGGACTTGGGGCGATCGTTGGAGTTGGACTTGGGGCTATCGTAGGGGTCGGACTTGGGGCGATCGTCGGCGTCGGGCTGGGAGCGATCGTCGGAGTCGGGCTGGGTGCAACAGTCGGGGTTGGTGATGGCTGTGGAACTGTTCCTCCGCCCCATGCCTCTAGTTCCACGACCCGGCTGTATCCGTCCCGAGCGGCGGTGACCAACACTCTGATCCTCGACGTGGTGATCGGAGAGAATACCAAACGCCGGAGAACGAATTCGTTATTAGTAATATTCCCGCCCGGAACGGTGGTCCAGGCAGTTCCGGTCCAGTACTGAACGTTGAAGTTTACGATCGCATATGTAGTGGACGGCGTCGATCCGTTCGGCTCGTCCACACTTAGATAGTCATCCCGAACGCCGTATACATTGATCTCATCGATTGTTCTAGTTCCGCCGAATTCGACCTGCATCCAGTCGGGATACAGAGATACATCAACGTCTTTCCAGGTACCTCCGATCGCCCACACTCGACTACCATCGATTGCCGCAGGGGCATAACCTGACGAAGAGGTCGCTGTTCCGCCGTTTTGCGGCCGGGCATAGTTGGCCCTGACATTAGGATTCGGAGTTGGAGTTGGTGTCGGAGTCGGAGAAGCCACCGGTGGCAGCGGAGTAGGTGTCGGCGTCGGCGTCGGCGTAGGGGCGATAGTCGGCGTGGGACTCGGCGACGGGAATGGCGAGGGCGACGGAGCCGGACCCTGGCCGGATACCGTCAGACAACTGCCGTAGTTGGCAACAAAAGAATTGATAACTCCGATCGACGTCCCACAGAAGGATGTAACTGACGTGGAAATGTACGGATTCATCATCGAATTCGCACACGAGCCCGAATTCTCTACGTGATCAGCCCCGAGATTGTGGCCGATCTCGTGAGCGGCGATCAAATGGTTGGCTCCTCCGCTACGGGCGGTGACACCGTACGCCCACGTGGGGCTGCGGCAAATGACGCCAACGTATGCGAGGCCCTGACTAGCAAATTTTCCGGTAAATAAATGAACGGTATCCCTCGGATACTGCGAAGCGGGGAAATTGGTGTTCCAATAGTTAAGATACGTGTCGAGTAGAGCCGACATGGACGAACCCGAGAAAGGATCCGATGACGTCCATGCATGCTGATATGTCACTACTATCGTTAGGTTGAGGTCCCGCTGATAGATTCCGTCGACAATGTTAAGAATGCTTAGAATGCTGGTGTTAGCCAAAGCCGATGTGCCGCCGGCCTGAGATACCCATTGAAAATCTGCTTCTGTTGCCACTTCCAACTGACGAAGTTCGGCAAGTGCTGCATAGTCCATCCCTGGCTGGAACAACTGCAGAGTCTGATCCTCCACACGCGCTGATATATCGTTGGAGAGATCGACGGATTTGAGCAGATCATCTTCTGCATAGACTACGACATCGTCTGGCCGAGCATGCTTCGAAAACTGTCTCGCCTTCGTAAAAAAATACTTTGTATCGGCAGTATAGATCAAGCCCTCGAAGGTTCCGCCGTCCAGTGTGAAGCGCACCTGAGAATTGGCGTCGTCGGTCAATCTGCCTTTGTAGGTTTTAGCCTCATCCCGCTCCAGCTCATAACTGCCGTTGCTGTTTGTTTCGACTGCCCTGTAATTCGCAGCCCGCAGATCGTGTAACACGAGATCGAATTCAAAATCGCGGCCGTAAGCCCGCATTCTTACCTTATCGCCGGTTCTCGCTTTTGATTGCAACGCTTCAGCGTTAAGTTTCAGAAGCTCATACCGTTTGAATGTTTTGCTTAGGTCTCGGGTGAGAAGAACATCTTGTGCGGAGGCGGGCAGGATGCTTGAAACCAGGAGGGTGCAGAGGAAAATAAGAGATTTCATTGTTACTTCTGAGCCGACAGCGGCTGGATATTATTGGTTTGGGATTCGAAGACGTAGTGGGACGTCGATGGTCCCTGGGATGGCAATCGGAGATTAACGAACCGATCGACAGAACTAAATTACCGAAGAACTAAACAAGATAAGGCGTTGAACCTTACGAGGAAGTGCGTTTGAAACCAACCTATCAGAGATTTGGGTGGCCCTAGCGAATGGAGTTGCCTAAGTTTTTCGGCGATTTAGAAACTACCATCGCCGATTAAGGATAATAGCAGTTGTAGCCGAAAAAGTCAACGATATTGTAGGCCCCGTTGGACCGGCACTGCCGTTCATACGATACCTTCTAACGCCCATAAACACTGGACTTTACGGAAAGGGATAGAACCTGTCATCGACTCTTGTTTGAAGAAATCCTACTGATGAAATAAATTTTTCCCCGGCCAATTCTGCGATCGTATTTTACTCTAAAAAAGGCCGCCGGTACTTGGTCGTGTGGATAGTCGGCGGACAAGCCGGAGCATTCCGGGGAGTGAAAGGGGCGGGTTTCCGGCCGGGCCCGCCCCTGGTCACCGTCTTACTTGAAATAGAAGTTCAGGCTTCTGGTTGTCCCGTCATTCAAATGCAGGGTCAATCGCCGGCATGTAAACTTCCAGGTCGTTTGCGTCCGCCACGTCGTTTGATAGAAGTCATACAACGACGAATAGAACGGGTCGGGCATGTATCGATTTATGACCGTCGAGGCCCCGATCGTTGCCTGCGTCGAGCAGTTGATCTGCTGTGATGTCGGAGGCGAACTATACGGGTTCCCCTTATTGCCATAGAGCGTGAACCTGACCGGTACATCGCTTCCGGCCGTCACTTGGTTCAGGGCCTGTTCGTTAAAGAGCAGTCCCGAATAGCTGAACCAGGCGAACTTGTACTGCACGTTCAGGGTGACCGTCACCGTATTAGAATCGGCATTGAAGTTGTCCCTCGCCTTATATGTGAAGGAATCAGTTCCGGTAAAGCCCGCTGTCGGTGCGTAATTGAACGAGCCGTTCGCATTGAGCGAGAACGAAGCTGCGTTCGTCGGCCCGCTGACAAGCACCGCCGTGATCGTGTTTCCGGCATCCGGGTCTGAGTCATTTGAGAGAACACCCGGAGCAGCAACGTTCAGCGGCGTGTCCTGGACAGTCGAATAGCTGTCAGGATTGGCCGTCGGCGGTGTGTTCGGAACATATGTCACCGTGTTGTCCGTGCTGGTCGATGCGGCGTTGCCGTTTCCTGCTGCATCAGTCGCCTTGTTTGCTCCGATGCTCGCAGTGACAGTCCCGCCCATCGTCATCCCGCTGACGGCAACATCGTAGGTCGTGCCGTTCATCGGACCGATCTGGGTAACGACAACGGTCGTTGCTCCTGCCGTCCCGCTCAGTGTGACATCGCCGTTCGTAAAGCCAGTCACGGCCTCATTGAACACCGCCGTGAAATGAATGGTGATCCCCATCCCGTTCGCCGGGTCCGACTGGCCCGAGGCCTGGTTGATGGTCACATCCGGCGGGTCTGTGTCGACCGTCCACGTATAGCTCGCAGGCGTCGGGTCGACATTGCCGGAAGCATCGATTGCCTTGACCTGGAACGTATGACTGCCCTCCGATAAGGCCACGTAGTTTTTCGGGGTGGCACATGCCGCAAATATTCCCGTATCGAGTTTGCACTCGAAAGATGCAACGCCGCTTTCCGTGTCTGTTCCGCTGAAAGTGAAGCTCGCGGCATTGCTGTTTGCCAGAGCCGGCGGATTGCTGTCGATCGTCGTATCCGGCGGAGTTACGTCGATGACATTCAAAGTAAATGTTGGGCTTGTCGTCGCTCCGCAATTGTCCGTAAAGGTCACCGTGACGGTGTAGCTTCCGAACGGGCCAGCGTTGCCGACTGTGACGACTCCCGTCGTCTGATCGACGGATAATGTGCCCGTAAAGCCCGGGGATGCCATGACAGTCGCGCTCGTGATCGATCCGTTGTCGGCCGGCGCCGCACTCGGGGTGACGGTAGTGCCCGCTCCGTTATTGACGTTCGTAGTTGAATAGGTACCGACTGACGGAGGTGTGTTCGGCGTTACATTGACCGTCAGCGTTCCGTTGGCGGACGCTCCAGTACCATCCGTCACAGTCAGAGTAAATGTAGCGTTGGTTGCCGTGCAGCTTGCCACGACATCAGCCGTCACGTTACCTGAAGCATCGACCGCGATATTTGATACGGTAATGCCGGTCATTGTAGCCGACGCTCCGCCGTCCACCGTTACGACGAGAGTGTTCTCGACCTGGTCGTCATCATTGACCGTTGCGATCTGTGAGTTTGCAGAGTTACTGCCTTGCTGCCGCGAGATGGTAGCACCGGTGATCGTCGGAGCCTCGACGAGGGAATAGTAGGAAATGACCGGATCATGGTCGGAATTTCTTTCGGCACGCGATGCATTGTTGAGATATTCCGCCGCAGGGGCTTCGGGGAAATCCGCATTTACGCGTGCAATTGCCATTCCCGTATTTCGATTCTTCGCGACGGCATTGACCACTACATGATCGAGAGCCTGAGGCGTGCCTTCGAAGATAAAACTGTATCTCTGATCGGCCGGAAGGTCCTCGATCAAATTATAAAAATTTGGGTTGACCAGATCAGGGCTTTGATCAACGACGATCTGATCGTCCGATGTCGGATCTCCCGTAATCACCGATAAGGAATCATCGTAGCCGCTGTTGAATTGAAACGCGTTGTAATCACCGACCGAGATGATCGGCGTAGCCGAATCGCTCGTTTGATATTCCTGTAGAAGTGCCGCCAGAGATTCTGCTTGTGCCTTCCGTTTCGTTCGAACACGCGGTCCTTCGCCGCTAACCAGTTCGATGTCAATAAACGAGCGTAAATGATTGACGATAACGATAACCGGTAATGCATTAGGTTGCGACGGATTGACAACGGCGCGAAGAACAAGCGGTGGACGGTCATTGAGCAACTCAGGCAGGCCGTTATTCGGATTGATATATGTCTCCGTCGCATTTCGCAGCGTAACATTCGTAACGGCTACTCGCGCCGTCTTAACAAGAAAGCCGACATCCTGATCATTATCCTCGCTGGTGCCGTCGGCTTCGACGAGATAGGCCTCATACATCGGATTCGGATCTCCGGCCCCCACCGCGTCATTATTGACCTCATCCCTCAAGGCCTGCAGATCCGCGAAATCAAAAATTTCCACTGTACCTATGATATCGGGGTATTTGAGAACTGTCCGGATCGTCAAGGAAGCCTTTTCCCGCTGCACTGCGTTGTTGTTAAAGTTCTCGATGTTATAGCCGGCCACCGTAAACTCATCCGCCGTAGGTGTTACGACTGGGACGACACTAATATTGGCGGACGCGTTCGGCGCCGCGTCGGCAACAAGCCGATAATCGCCGAAAGCATAATCGAGCGGACCGGCAACGTTTGTAAAAGTGACGTTGGAAGTGTAAGGCAGAATGGGCGCGCCTGCACGTCCGTTGGTGTCGATCTTAAGCCGCTCGGGATTCTCGTCCCACAACTGAATACAACAGTCTGGTGTCCCCGACGTCGGGTCTGGCGGAACCGGATTCGAGACCTCGATTCCTGCACCACGTAAAGGTCGCGCCACTGTCGATAGGACCGTTTCAACGTCGAAGAAATCATCATTGGGAGCCACAGTCCGAAAAGTTCCGCCGACACGCATACTTTCATATTTCTCCAGTTGCGGCTGTGAAGGCGCTGCAGTTGGGTCCAGATCGGCTGTCGTCAGCGTAACGGATGTCGGAAGGGGGTTCCCGCTATCGATTACCGTTACATTTGTAACCGAGCCGATCTCCGTCAGCCCATTGAACTCGACGATCGTGCCGGTAACATGCACCTCTTCGCCGACGGCAACGGTCGGGACACTGCTCATAAATACAAAGATACCTTCAGAAGTATTCGGGTCGGCATCCGCGTTGGGATCCTGAAGAAAGAATCCACTGGCCGCACCGGCGCCCGTGTTCGCGCTCGTCCGAAGAAGAGTAACTATGCCCGAAGTCGTCAGAGTTTGACCTGCGAGCGGCGATGCCGCCCCGTTACCTTGTATGTCGTGGATCGGCGTCAGGGTAAAATCGTCGTTGGTGATCGTCCCCTGACCCTGCCCGTCTGCGACGTTTGCGCCCGTAACACTGGTCACGTTGGCAAAAAAGGTTTCATTCGGCTCAACCGCCGTGTCGCCGTTGACGGTGACAGAAAAATTGTATGGACCGGTGCTGCCCATCGGAATGCTTTGACCGGTTAAGCTCTGGGGAACATAATCGTTATCTTCGGTTGCAGGGTTATCGTCCTGCGCCGTACCGTCAGCGGTGGCAATGTCAAATGTGACGCCCCCAGGTCCTGCCGGAGCTGTAAGCGTAACGGCAAAGGTGAAAGTTGTCGGTCCGCCATTGCCTTCAGCTTGGGATACGTCGTTGATCGTAAGATTAGGAGTCGGTATTCCAATGCCTTGTGGCGTGACTGTTAAATCGTCAATTCCCAGTCCGTGGTCTGCTCCTGTATGGTCGGGATCAGACCATCTGAGCATTATTTCCGTTCCGTTGGGAATACTCAGGCCGGTGATGCTGTGGGTTATGGCTACCCGGTTGGCGGCCAAATTACCGTTTAAGGCGCCGGCCGCGCCGCCCGTGATAGGGCTAATAAAATCGAGTTGCGGGACACCCACTCCCGACGACTGAAACTCAGCAAGGGAGCCCGTTACTGTAGGACTTCCGACAAGATAGGAAAACGCAACAGTTTGGGCAGCCGCGGCGCTGTTTCGCCATTGCTCCCCGGTGTAGGAAATGTCTAGCGTGTTGATCGTCGTGCCGGTGTTGTTCTGCAGCCGTACGCCCCAAAAAAGGTTTCCAATAGCAGCGTTGCCGGAACCGACTGATCCGAGCGCCCGGTCCGTAGCCGTGCCGGTCCCGTAGCTGTAGAGATTGCCTGCGTTGCTACTGCCGTCATTGGCAACAATCGTCGTCCCAGTTCCAGTTCGCGCGTGAAACCAACCGGGTATATTCGAGTTGTTTGTCCAGGTCGCCGAACCGCTAGCCGGAAGCGTGTCAAAATTTTGCGTATAACCAGTGCCGATCGTAACGACCGACACCTGCGCTCGCACCCCCGGCGGGTGGAAAAAAAACGTGAATAAGAATACGAAGAAAGTAAATAAGGCGAATCGGCGCTGATTTGCGGAATGGCGATCAGATGACATAACGAACTCCTGGGTCGGACAAACGGAAAGAGCGGACGGTACAGGGCAGTGTAGGAGAAATGCGTAAGAAATTGCATTTTCTTTCCACTAAAACTGAGTTAAATTATCTTACCTTGAATGTGAAAAGACCGCACAAGTCTATAGCGTCTTTTGCTCAGGGTCAATCCCTAAATACAGCCTAAAAAACGGGCCAATCACAAAGTAAATGTCGAATGAAAGGTAGCATCCCGGGTTAGGACCCTGGGAGTTCCTGTCCGGGGGTGGCAAAAAATACTTCCAAGCTCTCTCTCGTCGAATCACAAATTAGTTAGCACAAATGGAATGATGTGCTATAATTGATACACGTCGGAGCTTGAATTCATACAATAAGTGCAACTTTTGAAAAATGCAGAAAGGGGTAAGTTGAAGTAGATTTGACGCATCTTCTAACTGCAATCAAAAGGAGCATCAGATGAGCTATCGACAACTTACCTGGGAGCAA
>JBGSWW010000079.1:0-20168 GCA_041751735.1 Pyrinomonadaceae bacterium
GAAGTATGGCTCTCGATGGACAACGGGGCCGAAATTCCTGCGTTTTCGATTGGGCATACCCCCCAATCTCCCATCTGGAAACAGCCGAAACTTGCTTCGATCGCGCTGCAATTGCAACGGTATCACCACTACAAGTTTGTCTTAAAGGAAGCAGGCAAGGCCTTGTCCACGGTTAGTTTCGTTGTTCCCTGAGCGATTCATTGCAAGCCCACGCGGGCCGGCAGTGCGACCTTGTCCACGGTTAGTTTCTTTGTTCCTCCGGTTTGACCCACGCAGTCCAAGCCGACGGGGATGATAACGATTCAATCGAGAGCAACTCTCGAAACATGATAAGGAGATAATTCAAATGTTAGATGTAGTAAAAAGCACAAACTTGAAGCGTAGGGCCCTCTTTTGTATTGTCTTGTTTGCTGCGGTTCTTACTCTGCTGCCGATCTGGGTTGAGGCGCAGTGCAGCACGGGCTGGGATGCGAGCGGCGAGTGGTCGTTTATGCAGCGGGGCCAGCAGTGGGCGAACCATCTCGTGTTGCAGCAAAAGGGCAGGGTTCTTACGGGCAGAGCGTTTTACGCTTACAACACGGGCAATCGCAAGTTTTTAGGCGTAACCACGGTGGGCGGAGATCCTGTTTCGGTGGATGGCACAGTCGATGGGACCATCGATGGCAACAGCTTCAGCATCCAGATATTTTGGGCAACCCGTCAAATAGGCGTTTATAATGGCAAGGTTCTCCCGTCGGGACGGTTAGACGGCGAAGCGTATGAAAAGAGCAGTCCCCAAAGTCGTACGATTTGGCATAGCACGGGCATACTTAAATGCCCACCTCCGCCACCTGTTACACCAAAGGTTATCAGAACGTCGGGCAAGGCGAAGGTAGCGCCGACACCCGCACCTCCGCCAACGCCGCCTTTCATCGTGGCTGGCCAGCCAATGATTGTCGCTCCGACCGCTCCCTTCGGTTCCGTGTATCTCGGGTGGGATGGCGGGCCCGATCACCCTAACGTTGAAGTATGGCTCTCTATGAATAACGGAGCTGAGATTCCTGCGTTTTCGATGGAGCAAGGCCCGCAATCTGCCCTGTGGAAACTGCGCAAAGTTGCTGCGATCGAGCTGCGATTCCAGCGGTATCACCACTACAAATTTGTCTTAAAAGCCGCGGGCAAGACCTTGTCCACCGCCGCTTTTGTCGTACCCTAGTCCCGTTTTTTGTGACTAAAGCCCAAGGCGCAAAAATGGAGATGTGCGGATATTCCGGGGTGAGAACAGGCGATCAGGTAGAGACCGAATTAAGAGGTCAACGAAATGTTACACAGAAAAAAGCGAATATTGTTCAAAGTTTTCAGCGGCATTGTGCTGATTCTGGCAGGTAGTATCTCGAACTCATACGCTCATGACGTCCCGGTTGACTTCCGCGGTACCTGGAACACCGTCACCGGCAAGGGAAAAAAGATTGTCATCACCTTTGAAACGGTCCGCCGCACTAGCGTAACCGGTACATACGCACGAAACGGTCTGACAGCGAGCTATAAGCCCCTGGACGACGCGGCCACTGCGTTTGTGAAAGTGTCTGCGATAAGTGGAGAACCCGCTCTGCAGAACATTAGCTCGATCACGGGCACCGTGACAGGTTACGTCCTGCGTTTCAAATGGCTTGAGGACGGCGGGCGAGGTGCGGGTCGCTTCACGATGTCGTCCGACTTCCGGTCGTTTCAAGGCACGTTTAGCCTCACCGATAACCCCGACGATTCATCGGGCGGCACGTGGAACGGCACGCGCGCTCCTGTTTCCATGGGGTTTGGCAGACAACGGCCGGAGGGAAACTTCAGTTCCCGGAATTGCTGTTCCAGCAATCCGGTCGCCAGGTTGTGGGTTCATTGTACGGCAACCGTCCCGACCTAGGAGTTATCAGGGAAGGTGTTATCGACGGGGACACACTGCGTTTCACGGTTATGCGTGCCCCAAATCCAATTAGGCCGGATTTGCTCATTCCCATGGGCGCCGGCGAATTGGTGATGAATGCAGATGGAAAATCGTTCAAAGGCACCATCCTCGGCGCACCCACGAGTGGAACTCGCCTTGGTGGACGACAATAGCAATGAGGCAGGTTATTGACGAGGATAATTATGAATAGAAAGCTTATACGCGTCGGGCTTTTTATGATGCTTGGTTCGTTGTTGCTCACGATGGGTTTTTCGTCGAGAATCGCCGCCCAGCCGGATGAGGGACGTGTGTATGAGGGCCCCTTCAACGGTGATTGGGAAACAACCGTTACAGGTAGGGGCAGAAAGTTTTTGATGGGACTTCAGCAGAGCCGCACTACTGTGATGGGCAGGTATCAGAGTGGGGACGGTAGGTTCAGCGGAACCATACTTGGAACCGCGAAAAACAACGTGCTGCGTTTCACATGGGTTGAACCAAGCGGTTCTCACGGTTCGGGCCGCTTAACGCTCTCACCCGACGGCCGATCGTTTCAAGGGACGTTTAGTACCACCGATAATCCGGACGATACTTCGGGCGGCACCTGGAACGGAACCACAACCAGAGAGCGAGAGCCAGGGCAAAGAGATGAGCGAGGGCGGGCAGTTAAAATGACAGAGGCCGAGTTCCAGAAAAAACTGGCCGAATACGAAGAGCGTCAGCGGAACGCTCCTATCGCCTTCGATGGGGTTTGGCGAGTCATGTTGGGAACTCAGTACATGTTCCCGGAGCTCCTGCTCCAGCCAGTCGGCAGCGATAAGATTGTTGGCCGATTATTCGCGGGACGCCCAGAGATGGGTGTTATCAAAGAAGGCATCGTCGTCGGCAACACGCTACGTTTTACGGTTTGGCGTCCCCGCCCGCCTATTGGATGGGTTCAACCCGATGATTATGTGGGCGTTGGCGAGCTGGTGATGAATGCAGATGGAAAATCGTTTAAAGGAACTATTCTCGGCGCTGCAATCACTGGAACTCGCATTGCCCGTTAAAACGGGTATACACACAGTTAGACAAGAAGGAGGATGAAATGAAGAGGAAGATATTGAGAAAAGGACGTTTGATAGGAGTATTCTTCACGTTTTGGCTGTCCGTTTCCTCGGCCGCCGCATTCGGCAGCGGTAGTACAGTCGCAGTCAGACAGGATTGCAAAGGCGGCATCTGTGTTAGGACGACAGTGAGTGTGGAGGGCGGAAAGACCGTCAGAAAACTTTGGATCTCAGGCAATCCCAGACCGGACAAGCCGCTCGACTTTTATCAGATCCGAGGCATTCCGGGCGACCCCCGAAAACAGGTCAAGGGCAGGGGCGGGCCATATGCTTTCAACGGCAGCGGTACGGTTTCCATCCAGGGATGCTATCGAGGTACCTTCCAAACTTTTTGCTCCGGCTGGGAAGCCTTCAAGATCTACTGATCGGCTCCGAATGATCTCATTGAGTGCAGGAACGAACCAATTCGTTCATTGTGCGATGAGAGGGTTTAAGCAGGAACCTCGATTGATTTGCGGATCGTAGTCAAGCACGTATCGGGCCGTTGGGAAGCATCGATCACAAGGTCAACGTGACTTTCTGTTTCGAGGATGTCCACCTGGCTTTTCAGCAGTTTCGGGGCCATGAAATGGCCCTTGCGAACGGCGAGACGGTCCTGGATGGTTCCAAAATTTGCGTCAAGTAAAACGAATTTAACCTCATCGCTAACGCCCAGGCGTTGGCGGTACGCTGTCTTCAGTGCCGAACACGCCAGGACGATGTTCTCGTTCTTAGTCTCGGCCGCTTCGAGCAACACCCGCAATGTACCAAGCCACTCACTGCGGTCTTCGTCATTGAGCGCAGTGCCGCTGGACATTTTCTCTATGTTCGCCACCGAATGATGATCGTCCGCGTCTATAAAGCGCCAGCCGAGATCGTTAGCCAATAACTTTCCGATCGTGGTCTTTCCCGATCCGGTCACGCCAAAAAGAACGATAACCATTTAGCCATTGTACCTCTGCGCCAGACGAACGAGACATTCAAATCATTTCTTGGTCGATTTAGCCGGTTCTGCATGCGTTAAAACGGGAGCGCCGCCGACGATGTAGCTGTCGCGTGCCCGGAGGATCAAGTTAGGCCGCTCGACTCGCACCTTGATCGATTTTCGCTGGCCTCGTTTGCCTTCGTCCTTTGGTACAAAACCGATGTTGTACTGACGACGTAGTTCTTCGGCTATGCCTTCGAAGGCGCGGGTGAGGCCGCCCGGGGTAGATTCAGGCCGAAAGACGCGGCCGCCCGTTGCGTCGGCGAGGTCCTCTAGGTATCTGCGGCCGAGAGCATACTCCTCCGCCGATACACCCGAAATGATCCCGCCTCCGAATATATCGGGGAAGCCGCCGGTATTCCTCTGCCGATTATCAAGATACGTATTGTAGTAGATCGGAAAGATCATGGAGTCCGATTCTTCCGCATATTTTAATGTGTTGTCGTAGCTGTTCTTGCGTGATGTCGTGTCGACGCCGTCCGTAAACAATACAACGGCTTTACGGCCGGGGATAGGAGCAAGCTGTTTTCTGACAGCCTCATCGACTGCATTATAAAGTGACGTGCCGTTACCGAAGTCGGCTTTCCTGATCGCTTTGTAGATCGTTTCTCGGTCGTTCGTCGGTTTGGTCCTCACATTGATCCCATGGTCAAATTCGATGACGATCACCCGGTCCTGCGGCTGGAGTTGATCGACAAAGGCGATGGCAGCCCGCTGGATCTCTTCGATCTTATAGGCTGTCGAGGGGCTGACATCGATGACCAGGGCGACAGTGAACGGCTTGTCGGTCGTTCCGAAATACGCTATTTCCTGTTCGACGCCGTCCTCGAATATCTTAAATTCAGACTGTCGGATGTTCGGAATGTACAATCCGTTTCGATCGAATACGGATACGGGTATCGTGATCAGGTTTGTTTCGACGCGCAGCGTTTCGCCGTCATCAGGTTGAGCTGTAACTTGTTCCGGGGGGGCGGCAGGGACCGTGTCGGCTGGGGCTTGCCGGTTAGGTCCAAGTCCTATGCCCGGAAATCTCTCCGCGACAGACGACGCTCGGCTCGGACGGGGTTTTGATTCGGAATACTGGCCGGGGTCGTCGGCTCTTGGCACCTCAGAACTCGGTGTCGGCGTCGGAGTTACACGCCGTCCTGACTGGGCCGGCAGACTTACAACACCTATAGACAAGACAAGAGCGATGCTCAAAAACCTGGACATAATGAAAGACCCCTTTTGAAGTATGACGTAAATACGTTGCGATTTGATGCAAAAAATTCGCAGCGAGGTGATTTCGCAGGATCAGAAGCTGCCAATTAACGTGCTTATCATAAACCCAAGCATTATTACGACGACGCCCCAGCCGCCGATCTGTAGCCAGAGCGGGTGCAAGTATTCGCCCACGATCGCCTTCTTCCTGGATGCCAGCAGAACAAGCGATAGGCCGATCGGCAGGATGAAGCCATTTATTGTTCCCGCCCAAACCAAAAGCGTGACCGGACGCCCGACCACTAGAAAAATGATGGTAGAAAACAGGATAAAGCCAATGACGAGGTGATTATTATTGCTGTTTAATTTCGAATTTAGTGTCTTGAGGAACGAGACAGATGTGAATGCCGCTCCTACGACGGAGGTTATCGCTGCGGCCCACATTACGATACCGAAGATCCGCAGGCCGAACGTGCCGGCGGCGTTCTGAAAAACCGATGCGGGCGGATTCGAATCGTCGATGGCCATGCCCATCGATATGACGCCGAGAGCGGCGAGGAAGAGGCAAAACCGGATGACGGCCGTAAATAGAATTCCGGAATACGCTCCGCGGGTCACCTCGGCGAGGTTCTCGCGGCCCGTCACGCCCGCATCGATGAGTCGATGGGCACCGGCAAAAGTGATATAGCCGCCGACCGTTCCGCCTACGAGCGTAACGACGGCACGGGCGTCGATCTGTTCGGGCCAGACCGTGCGATAGATGGCCTCGCCAACAGGCGGGTTTGAGGCATAGACCACATATATGATGAGGACGATCATCACAAGACCTAGAACCTTTACGAAGAGATCCATCGCACGCCCGGCTTCCTTGAATAGGAACAGGGTGATCGCGATCCCGGCGCTTACCGCCGCACCGATCTCGACCGGAATGCCGAGTGCTGCGTTCATTCCAAGGCCGCTGCCCGCGATATTGCCGATGTTAAAAGCCAGGCCGCCCAATGCAATTAGGGCGGAAAGAAGGTACCCGGTCCCTGTGATCGTTTCATTGGCCAGGTCCTGGCCACGCTTGCCGGTAACGGTCAGAACGCGCCAGATATTCAGTTGAGCGAATATGTCGAGAATTATCGAGAGAAGAATGACGAAGCCAAAGCTCGCCAACAACTGTTTGGTAAAGACGGTCGTCTGCGTGAGAAAGCCGGGCCCAACCGCCGATGTCGCCATTAAAAAGGCAGCACCGAATACGACTGAGGAAAGGGAAGGTTTTTTAACCGTTTCAGCCATTTACGGATCTTATCTCGATGCCATTGTTTGCGAGAGATCTATTGATCGTCCGGGCAAAATCGACCGCGTTCTCACCGTCGCCGTGTATGCAAACTGTCTGGGCGTTTATCGGTATCATGATCGCATCGACCGTACGGACGCGGCCGTACTTGATCATGTCGAGCACCTGCGTAGCGGCCAGATCATCGTCCCTGCTAAGAGCGTTAGCTTCCGCTCGCGACGTCAGGCTGCCGTCGTTTTGATAAGTACGGTCGGCGAAGACCTCGGACGCGGTTCTAAGTCCGATCCTTTCGGCCTCAGTGATCGAATGGCTGCCCGAAAGTCCGAAGAGGACGAGGTTGTTATCCAACTCGGCGACCGTCCGGGCTATCACCTCGGCGAGTTTGGGGTCCCGTGCGGACTGGTTATAGAGAGCCCCATGTGGTTTAACATGTTTCATTTGGCCACCGGCGGCCTTAACGATCTCGGCGAGGGCAAGGACCTGTTCGGAAATCATTCCGGTAAGTTCACGGGCCGGAACATCCATCGCCAAACGGCCGAAATTCGCCCGGTCGGGGTATCCCGGATGAGCTCCGATCGCAACGCCGTTCTCGATCGCGAGGTCGACGGTCCTTCGCATCGTGTCTTTATCGCCGGCATGGCCGCCGCAGGCGATGCTGGCCGACGAGATCAGGGCCATCAATTCGGCATCATGGCCGCAACCTTCGCCGACATCACAGTTGAGGTCGATACTCAGCATAATGGGTCAGTTTGGAACAGAGTCAAATTTACTCCCGGCACGGAGAAATTTCAAATTTCTTTCGAATTCAAGTTTAAGCTGCTCGGCTTCTTCGACAGTGGTCATTTGAAATGTGAATTTGTCTCCCGGCCCGAGTTGCCCGATAAGCGGAAGGTCTCGAGAGATCACATGAGCAAGCCTCGGATAGCCGCCGGTTGTCTGATGGTCAGCCAACAGAACGATAAGCTGGTCGTCCGGCAACGCCTGAACGGTGCCATGGCCAACGGCCGCCGACACCAATTCCTGTCGATCGGACATCTCAATCGGCTCGCCTTCGAGCCGAAAACCCATTCGGTCGGATGTGGTCGAGATCGTGAATTCTTGATTAAAAAATTTCTCACGAGACTCATTCGTCAGGCCCTCGAATTCGGCTCCGGGCAAAATCCTGATCGTTGGCGAATCGCTATACGGAGGTATGACCCAGGGCGAGATCTGGCGGTGCATGAGAACAGGTGTTGGCATGTTACGCCGATTGACTTTGATTCGGTCACCAGACTCGAGGCGGCGTCCGAGGAAACCGCCGCGGCCGGCGAAAAGGTTGGTGCTCAAACTGCCAAGCCATGGCTGCAGATCGAAGCCGCCTTTGACGGCCAGATAGCATCGATGGCCTTGCCGCTTGCCGGTAAATTTAAGCGTGCTGCCCTGCTTTACGTTAAATACCTGCCACGTCGGAAGCGGAGCGTCGTCAAGCTGGGGAAGAAGATCAGCCCCGCCAAGAGCGGCGGTGGTTTCTTCTTCGAAAATGATCGTCGGTCCCGGGAAATGCGTTTCGAGTACCGCCCCGTCATCGTCATTTCCAAGGATCGCATTGATCAGCCGAGCAGCAGCCGGGTCCATTACTCCCGCAGGATTTATGCCAAATCGCCTATATCCGTGCCGCCCCAGGTCCTGGACAGTGGTGAAGATACCGGGCCGCTCGATAAGAATGCTCATTTTTGGAGAGGTACAAACCGCACTCGATCACCAGGCCGCAAAAGGCACGGAGGTTCCTGGTCCGGTACGAACAGCCCGACATCGGTACGGCCGATTATCTGCCATCCGCCCGGTGAGTCCAGAGAATATATTCCTGTCTGTTTGCCTGCAATACCGATGCTTCCCGCCGGCACAAGCGGTCGCGGAGAACTTTTCCTGGGTGTCGCGATCCGGTCATCGACCTCACCCATATATGAGAATCCCGGAAGGAAGCCCAGCATGAAAACTGTGTATATGGTTTCCGTGAAGACCTCGATCACCGAGGCTCCGGACAAACCACTCTTCTCTGCAACGATATCCAGGTCGGGACCTGCCTCCGCATCAAATCTTGACGGTATTTCTACCAGCCTAGACGGTGCAGCGGCCGAGATATCGAGACCGTTCAATGTGCGTTGGGCGATGTCGCTTACCGCTGCGAACGCGCTGGGAAATGAGGGGAAATTTCGCCTTATCTCAGCGATGTCAAAAAAGATCGAAGTAGAAGCATATGCGGGCACGGACTCAATAAAACCGGGAAAAGGATGGAGTGTGAGGTGGTCGGCGAGGGCGACGGCAGCCGCATTGAGTTCGACCGAGATCACGTTTCCAAATTCGACTGTCAATGCCGAATCGCCGAGAGGAAAGATTCGTGTATCGTCCATCTATCTGGCCCGCTGTTTGGGATCGAGATATTCGCGGAGTCCGTCACCGATAAAGTTGAACGCCAGAACTGTCAGCGCGATCGCGGCTCCGGGAAAGAAAAGCACGTGCGGGGAGTTACTAAAGAACTGGCGGGCCTCTTCGATCATTGTTCCCCAGCTGGGAGCCGGTGGCGGTATCCCTAATCCAAGGAACGATAGAGTAGCTTCGGAAAGAACGGCCCCGGCCATTCCGAGGGATGCCTGTACTATCAATGGCTGTATCGCATTCGGCAGTATATGGGTGAAGAGTATCCGCAAATTGCTGGCACCCAATGCACGTGCCGCCAGAACGTAGTCATATTCGCGGACCTTTAGAACCTGGCCCCGCATGACACGCGCATAACCGACCCAACCGATCACGCAGAGGGCAGCGATCAATTTGCTCTGGCCTGCTCCCAAAAACGCCACCAGGGCGATCGCAAGCAGCAGACCGGGGAATGCGAGGAATACGTTGAAAACATAACCCGAAAGAAACTTGTCGATCAGGCCGCCATAGAAACCGGCTATGGCGCCGATAAGAACACCTATGACAGTAGAAACTAGTACCACCGTGATGCCGACTTCCAACGAGATCCGGGCGCCGTAGACAACCCGAGAGAAGATGTCCCTACCAAGGCCGTCGGTGCCGAACCAATGTTCTGCCGTCGGCGGAACATATCTAAGCCCGAGGTCCTGCGCCGTCACATCGTGCGTCGCGATCCATGGGGCAAAGATCGCGGCCAATATGAAAACGCCAGCGATGATCAGACCGATGTAGCCGAGGCGATTCATGAAAGCCTTATCCGCGGATCGAGTTTGCGGTAAACGAAATCGGTCAAGGTGTTTGCAATTATAAACGTAATGCTTATTACGAGTACGCAACCTTGGACCAGACGGTAGTCGCGTTTGCCGATACCGTCGTCGAGCAAGAGAAGTCCTAGGCCCGGCCAGCTAAAGATCTTTTCGGTAATGATCGCGCCTGCCAGCAGCACGCCGAGCTGGAGACCGAGGATCGTAACAACAGGTATAAGGCCATTTTTGAGGACGTGTTTGTAGAGGACTTTTCTCTCGCTGACACCTTTCGCCCGAGCGGTCCGGACGTAATCCTCGCCCAGTTCCTCAATTACGCTTGAGCGGACCATTCGGGTCAATATCGCCGACAGGGCGGTCCCAAGTGTTACGGCGGGCAGAATAATATCCTCGGGATAAAGGCTGCCGGTCGCGGAAAACCAGCCGAGCTTAACCGCAAAAATATATACAAGAAACGGTCCGATCACGAAAGTAGGAAGGGAAATGCCCAGGAGGGCAAACACCGAGGCAAAATTATCTATAAGCGAATTCTTACGCGAGCCCGCTATCACGCCAAGCGGTAGAGCGATGGCAATGGCAACTAGCATTGCCGCGATAGCGAGTTTTATCGTCGACGGGTATCGCTCTAAGATCATATCTCGAACTGGCCGTTCGGTCCGAAACGAGGTTCCCAGGTCGCCACGGAGCAATCCTAACCAATAGTCAGCATAGCGATTTTCAGAGCCATTCCACTGGAATCCGCTTTCGCCACTATAGGAAAAAAAGAATGCAGGACGGTCCAGGCCATGACGGACTCGAAAATTCTCGATCTGTTCCTGAGTCGCGGTCTCGCCGAGAATGACCGTCGCCGGATCGCCCGGTACCACTTCAATGAGCAGGGTAACGAGCGAAACTACTGTCCAGATAACCAGGAGCATCAAGGCCAGCTGTCGAATAAAATTTAGAACCTTATATTTCATTCGGAAGGCCCGCGCAGAATGTGCTTCGGGTGAACGGTGTAGCTAAACTTTATATTGTTTTCGTTCCCAAATGCAACGCGGCTATTCCGCCGGTCAGGTTTGTGTATTCGACGTCAGAAAAACCAGTTTCTTCGATCAGTCGAGCGAGTTTCTTTTGGTCGGGGAACCTGGAGACCGAATCCGGCAGATACTCATACGCTCCGCGGGACCCGCTTACAGCGCCGCCTATTCTGGGCAGAACGTGTGAAAAGTAAAAGTTGAAGAGCCGTCCAAAACCAGGTACCACGGGTGAAGAAAACTCAAGAACAGCCAGTCTGCCACCGGGTTTCAAGATACGCCCTAACTCCACAAGGCCGTCACGAACATTCGCCAGGTTTCGCAGGCCGAACGCGATCGTTACAGCGTCGTACTGATCTTCTTCGAAAGGAAGATTTAAAGCATCTCCCTCTACGTATGAAATCGTCCTTGCCTGGCTCAGGGATTTAGAACGGGCGCGCGTAAGCATCGGGCGGCAGAAATCGGTTCCTATTATTCTAGCCTCGGATCCTCTATTTAATTCGATGGAAAGATCACCCGTCCCGCAAGCTACATCCAGGACAGCAGCGTCCGGGCGATCCAGGATGTCCCGTAAAGATAACGAAACGCGGCTTCTCCAACGCTTGTCGATGTTTAACGACAAGACGTGGTTAAGCAGATCGTACCTGCCGGCAATGCCGGCAAACATATCCCGTACGGCCGTTGCATGGGCGGCCTCTTTTGAACTTAACTCTCTTTGCACCGGTTAGCTGGTTGATCTGGGGCTAACGACCGCGACGGCGGCCATTGGGAGCTTTCGCACTCGTTCCGCGTATCCATTGACGTCACCGAGTGAAACATTATCGACTGCCGAAGCATGAGCCTCCGGTTTTTCAAACTTAAAGGTGTCCGAATCCAACCATATGGAGGCAAGACCACGTTCAAGTTGTTCGTTCTTTACGATTCTGCGGGCAGCGTCGAGTTCGAGCCGGCTAAACGGTTCTGAAAGGATCTTCGTGATCGTGCTCTCTACGTTGCTGTCGGCGCTGCCGACGATCTCGCGAGCCGCATCCATACGTATCAATATCATTCCTGGCAAAACATGAGCACGATTAGATACTGACACACCGCCGGCGTATGCCGAGGGAACACGTGTCTTCAAACGAGATTCTACCATCGCTGCGAATATCATCGACGTAGCAAAATCTTTACCGCCTCGCGAAGAACCTCGCACGGCGAACCTCAGCTCCGCGGTTTCCGACTTTGGCGATGCGATCTTCAATAACGTTGTCGACGGCTCGTCTGGTTGCTTAAATGTCGAAGGGATCTTTTTATCCGACTTCAGCCAGCCCCCAAAATACCGACGTATGGCACGAAATCCGAGAGATCGATCAAAATTACCGATCACAGCAATAGTGGCATTGTCAGCTGTAATGAATCTACGCGTGGCATCTACCAGATCTGCAAAATCAAGTTTCTCCACCGAACCGATCGTTCCCATCTGGGGCCGGCCGTAAGGAAAGGTCCCGAACAACCGGCTGGCAACCGCGGTGTCGGCAACATAAGCCGGATCAGCTTCAAGTAGTTCGAGTTTCTTCAATAAGGCGGCACGGACTCTTGTCGTCGTTTCTTTGTCTATCTGCGGATTCGCGACCGCGGTAGAGATCGTTTCGAGTAAAGTCAGGAAATTCTCGGGTTTCGACGTGCCAACAACCTCGATATAATCGTAGTTGGCTTTAACTTCAAGAGAGCCGCCAAGATCTTCGCTGAAGAATTCCCGGGCCGCTTCATTCGGAAAAAAGTTGTCAGCGAGCATCTGCATCACACCTTCTTTCCCCTGTGGATCGAATGCCGATCCTGAGTGGATCCGCACCCTCACGGAAACGCTGTCTGCCTTCGGATCGGACCACATAAGGACCTTTAGTCCATTCAGAAGCATCTCCTGTTTTGGAGCACCGCTTTGGGCACCGGCAATCACAGTAGATATGAAAACGATCGCAAAGATTGCAAGCCCAGAAGAAAAAACTTTATGAGTTTTGAATATATTTCTGAATTCCATCGTATAAGATAAAGGACGATCAAGTGTTCGCTACTTAGTTGCCCCAACTTGAAATAGTGTTGTCATAAAGAGTGTCACGGTGGGGTCTTCATGTTGCTTGATGCTTATGAAAATATTAGATGTCAGTAGGCATCGCGTCAAACGGATGTGGCATCTATGAAAATTGAACGGTTTTTCTAAATACTAGCCCGACGGAGGCATGTTTCGAAAATCGCCTAACTCCTGAAATAATGCGAAGTTGTCGTCCTCTGACGTTTCGTAACATCTTGTAGAGGTACTAGAGAAAAAGAGGCTCAAAATGGGAAAAATTGTAAAGTATTGCGGTTCGTGTGATGAAGGATTCGCCGAGAAGTTTGGGTTTTGTCCTAATTGCGGTCAGACGCTGCAGACTTTTGAGATGAATCCCCTTGATAGCCCGGCTCCGGTTACCAGTCAGCTCGATGCGGCGCCGGTTATACCTCATATTGAGGAACCACGGATTAGCGCAGCTGTCGTGGAGGAAGAGCGGGTAATAGAAGAACCTGTTGTCGAAGAGCAGATCGTCGATGAGCCGGAAGAGGAAACTGTCATTCGGCCTGTTGCGGCCGCTGCCACGACGGCTGGAGCAGTATTTCAGACTAGAGCCATGGATGCCGACGGCAGACCGGTCACGCTCGAAAACGAACAAGCTTATGTCGCTGACGACGGGTACCGTGTAACGGTTATCGAGGAGAAGAACGTCGGACGGCGAAACGGACTGCTCGCGGGTTCTCTTGCCCTCGTTCTTTTGGTTCTTAGCACCTCGATGGTCTACAGCCTATTCGCCAAAGAACTGGATGTGGCTTCGATCAACGACGATATTTTCAATGCCCTTCTCGTGGAACTCGAGCCGATGACTGTTGAAGAGGAACAGGAGAAGGTTAAGAAAGATAAGGATGCGGGCGGCGGCGGCTGCGGCGGCCGGCAGGAACAAGAGGAAACAACACCGGGCGATCTGGCTGACCAGACGAAACAGCCCATCCGTCCTCCGGATGCCAAGGTCCATAGAAATGATGATTTCGAATTGAAAATGCCCCCGCCTTCAACTGAAGGTAATAAGACCTTCGAAAAGAAGTTCGACCGCTGGGGCGATCCGAACGGTAGATTCGCAAGCTTTTCTAACGGCACCGGTTCTGGTGGTGGGCAGGGAAGCGGCGTTGGAACCGGACAGGGCAGCGGACGCGGTTCCGGAGCTGGGTCGGGAACTGGTTCAGGTTATGGCAGCGGATTAGGCAGTGGTAATGGCAGTGGAACAGGTGATGGCAACAGTGGTGTTGGAACGCCTCCGCCTCCGCCTGTCGGAGTTACAGCGGGACTAAAAATATTGTCTAAGCCAAGGCCCGGCTATACCGATTCAGCCCGTCAAGCCAACATTCAGGGGACCGTGATTCTCCGGGTAACGTTTCTCGCGTCCGGCCAGATCGGCAGCATTGCACCGGTCAAGGGTTTGCCTAGCGGCCTAACCGAACAGGCGATCGCGGCGGCACGACGCATCAGCTTCGAACCGGCTAAGCGAAACGGCATCGGCCAGTCGGTCACTAGACAGATCGAATACACATTCTCGATCTACTAATAAGAACTCAGAGCAAACAAAAAAGGAGGCCATTTGTGAGCCTCCTTTTTTAATCCAAGCAAACCTTTAATTAGATCGAATCTTTACCGGCTTTCGACCCTTCTTCTAATTCGAAACGGTCACGGTCGCGTTTCTCCATCTTTTCCACAAAATCCAACGGCTCGTTATCCTGAAAGTCTATCCCCATTGCGTGGGCGTTTCTTTCGACATCTGATTGGTCGGGTGTCGGGTTGTGACCAAACACGCTTTCCGAGCCCGTAGTATTAACCTCTTCCCAGGCTGCGTCGATATCGCCTCCCGAATCGGCCGGCGACGAAGCGTGATTTTCATCGAGCCGCTGAAGCAGTTCGTCCGGAGCCTGAGGGACATCCTCGATCTCTTCCATCCGCGCCGAGTTTATTTCCGGGTCGGCGATCGGTTCGTTTTCGTAAAATTCCAAGTCCTTGTCTTTTATCATTAGTTTTCCCCTTGTTAATTGAATTAGATAAATACGATCGACTGCGCCGACGGAATTTCAAATCGCTTTCGACAACGCATATTCCTACACATCAGCATGTCGTCTATACGCACCATGTAATCGCGTGATTTCTGATATTGTGCACGTTCGTGCTCATTTAGGTTTCGCGGGGCCTGCTTTTTCTTGGTCCGCTTCATCCAGCGAATTTCGTAATCGGAACGTTCACGGCAATGAGGGCATGAAAAGCTCGCCGTTTTGGTCTCTTGTCGTTCGTCGAAGATATCGCGTTCGTGCATTGCTTCGATTGTAGCGGATTTCGGGCACGGTCGTCACCCTTTAATCCGACCCTGAGAGCTGTCGAAGAAGGTTAAAACTGAATATTCCCGTGTCATGCCCGTCGGAGAAGTGGAAATTGAGAGCGTATCGGCCGACGATCGATATTGACGAGAATGTAAGATCGTCCGGTATTCGGGCATCGTCGAGCATTTTTTCGCCGGTCCATTCGTTAATACACCCGGCACACGGGCAGGAACGCCTAAGCTGAGGTGCTGAATAAGCGGTTTCCGTGTCGTCCGACCAATTTATCGAAACTGCTCGGTCCGATTCCTCTATGATCTGAACGGGCTCGATCAAGCAAGCCTCCGGGCGGGCTGAAGAGATGTCTTGTTGACCTGTAAATTAAGATTCACGGCATCGGGATCGATACCATAATGCGTAGCGTGGTAAACGGATTTTCCGTCGGCAAGTACGAAGACTTGCGGTGATTGATGACGATGCCCCGTCCGGTCCGCCACCTCATCAGACAAACTTCGCTCTGTCTGAACGACGATCACATTGATCTCGTAGTCGACCAACCCGGTCAGCTGGTGCAGGATGTCGGCACTGATACCGCAGCTGATACTGTGTTTTAAGACGATGTAGGGGCGATCGAATGATCCGGTGAAAACAGAATCAAGATCTTCGGATGATCGAATATATTTGATAAATGCTGGCATGAGAGTATGTTAACCGATTAGCGGCGGTGGTGCAGGCATTTGACTGTTGAACCGCGGAAAGATCTTTCTATATGCTACGACATTTCCTGCGATTATGACGGGAATCACGAAGTAGATCCCAACACATAGGGCCAATTGCCCCACGAGAGCGAGCAGGAAATTAACACCTAAGAGGCCTGCAACGCCCGCCAGGTTGCCAAAAACCGCACGGCCACTCGTCGTCATCGACTTAACGGCACCCATATCACGATCCACAATAAGCGGAAAGGTAAATATGAGCAGCGTGTGAACGCAGACCATTATGACGATCAGGACGAGATCAACGGCAAAAGCTCCGATCAGCAAGCCGAGCAGCTCGTCCTGACTAAGCCGCGAGCCCATGACAGCGGACAATACGATCGGGACGTAGATGACCGCATAGACAAGTATCATCGGGACCACGATGATCACCATCACAAGCAGCCCGGGCAAAAACCACTTCATCCCTTTCCAAAGATCATCAAAACTAACCGTTTCACCGTCGATCTTGCGCAGGAAGCAATAAAAGGTACCGCAAGTCATCGCCCCTGATGCGATGAGAAGTGAGGCCGAACTGATAAGACCGCCGACCAGCCAGATCGCGAACAAAAGCCAGTAATCGCTCTTGATGAGTTCAAAGCCTTCTTTGACACACTCAAAGGGCTTTATAACGCCGCGTTTGAAGCCGTCATTAGCCATATTCACATATTCTTGTAAATCCGCGTTAAATATTCTCCCACCATTCGGTCACTCGAAAATTGCGGTGTCAGCGTCGCCATGGACGCTTTCATCCGCCGGATCCATTCCGAAGGCAGTCCCGATTCATCGCTGGAGTAAAATGCTGGAATTACTTTGTGTTCAAGTGTCGAGTAAAGATCCTCTGCATCAGCCGCGTCCATAGCATCATCGGTTTCAGAAACACCAAGGTCCCCGATCGCGAAGCCGTTATCGCCGTTGTATCCCTCGATCCACCACCCGTCGAGTACTGAAAAATTTAGCACACCGTTCATAGCGGCCTTCATGCCGCTCGTGCCGCTAGCCTCCATCGGCCGGCGGGGCACATTCATCCACACGTCCACGCCGTGTACCAGATAACGCGCTATCTCCTGATCGTAGTCCGAAATGAAAACGGCCCGCTTTTGCCAGTTCGACTCGTCGTTGATGCTCATCAGCTCCTGCAGGATAGTTTTCGCCGTATTGTCCTGGGGATGTGCCTTACCGGCAAAAACGAACTGCACCGGCCGGTCGTTATCGTCGACCATCTTCAGCAGACGTTTCAGATCCGAGAAAATAAGGTCCCAGCGTTTATATGCCGCCACACGCCGGGCGAATCCGATCGTAAGGGCGTCGGGCGAAAACAGCGACCCAGTTTCAATATGCTCGTTGATCGTGTGATGCTCACCGGTCTCAGCAACCTTTGTTCGATGACGAATGAAGGACACAAGAAGGCGTTTCAATGAAAGATGAGCATTCCAGATCTCTGGATCCGGGATAGAATTGACGGCCGCCGCCCAGCCTTCCACACTGCTTGCAAGCGGGCGCCAGCCGACACCTATGTGTCGCGAAAAGAGGTCCTGAAAGACAGGCGCGGTCCACGTCGGAGCGTGAACTCCGTTTGTAACAGATGTAATGGGTACATCCTCTGCGGCCGGTTTCTCAGGAAACATTTTTAGCCACAGCGCCCTCGAGACTTCGCCGTGCTTTCGGCTTACGCCGTTCGATGAGCGACACATCCTAATTGCCAGCGGTGTCATTCCAAAGAATTCGGCGTCGTTGCTGAGGTCGGCGCGGCCAAGGGCCAAAAACTCCTGTTCCGTCAGCTTCAACGAATCAATAAACTCCTTGCTGAAGCACTGAATAAGCAGGTCCGGGTCGAACGTGTCGTTGCCCGCGGCTACCGGCGTATGCGTCGTGAACACACACTTGCTCCGAACAGATTCGACAACATCGGCAAAATCAGCGTCCTGGTCAGCTGCCAACATCTCATGTGCCAGCTCCAGGGTCAGGAAAGCGGAATGTCCTTCGTTCAGATGAAATACATCCGGAGCAAGTCCGAGCTTTCGCAGTAAACGCACACCGCCCAGGCCGAGCACTTTTTCCTGGACGATCCTCGTTTCCGTGTCGCCGCCATAGAGATGGCCGGTGATAAGGCGATCGACCTCGGCGTTCTCAGGCAAATTGGTATCGAGCAAATAAAGCGGGATGCGGCCGACATCGGCGATCCACGCCTGCGCCGCGACGAGGCGTCCGCGGATGTGAATTGCCACCTTCACACGGTCTCCGTCGGAATCGACCACCGGCCGTAACGCCATTTGCGAATCAAAGACGTCTTTGTAATGTTCCTTCTGCCAGCCGTCGTGTGCGATCCGCTGTCGAAAATATCCGAAGCGGTACAAAAGGCCGACGGCAGTGAGTGGAATGTCCAGGTCGCTGGCGGATTTCAAATGGTCGCCTGCGAGAATGCCAAGGCCGCCGGAATAATTCGGCAGTGAATTGTGAATACCGTACTCAGCACAGAAGTAAGCGATCCGCGGCGACGGGGCCGCAGGGAGCCGATCCTGGCCTAGATATCCAATGAACTCCTCATAAAAGCTGGCAACGCGCCTGACATAAGCCGGATCAGCAGCTTTCTGAAAAAGGCGAAAGTCATCGATACGAGATAACAGAAGTCGCGGGTTTTGCTCGCACTCTTCCCAGAGGTCCAGGTCGAGATCACGAAAAAGGGCGGCCCCATCGGGCCTCCACGACCAGTAAAAATTCGACGAGATGTCAGCTAACCTCTTGAGCTCATCCGGCAGTTCGCGGGAAAGCTCGAAATCAGATCTGAAATTCTGCTGCTGTTTTTGTGGGTGTACTGCTTGTGTTGAAATATCGGTTGAAGCCTCCGTCATAGTGCGTTCGATAGTAGTTAAAACGTAAGGACGAATGATAAACGATGCGTCCTGCACTATCAAATATTCCCCCAGCTAGAACTGGTGATTATCCAGGAATACCTGCAGATCGTTCTCCGAGTGAAACACGAGTCTCACATCGGCAATTCCGGTCTTCTCGACCGCATCTCGCACTGCAGCAGATGAAACAGCCGCCGCCTCATCGCGGGGATATGAATAGGCACCTGTAGATATAGATGGAAATGCTATGGAGCGAAGCGAGTTCTCGCAAGCAAGTTTGATGGCGTTTTCATAGCAGGCGGCCAGCAACTCGCTCTGATTAGCCGGATCCCTGCCGTAGATCGGCCCTACCGTATGGATCACGTACTTCGCCGGGAGGTGTCCAGCTCTTGTTATGACCGCCTGTCCGGTGGGTAAACCGTCAGGATATTGGGTTCGCCGGATCTCCTTGCATTCTTTCAATATCTCAGGCCCGCCTGCGTCATGGATCGCCCCGTCGACACCACCGCCCCCCAGCAACGTAGAATTCGCTGCATTAACAATCGCGTCGGCATCTTCGTGAGTTAGATCGCCTACTTTAATGACAACGCGCCCGTCCAGAAAAGTGTGCATACCTCATTTTACTTCAGCTGACCAGAACAACCGAGAACCAGCAAAAAGTGCTCGCTTTCTTGTGTCTCATTGGCTATATCCGTAAGATTTAGGTTTGCTTAAACGTTGAGAGTTTTTGCGTCGGACACCGGATCAATATGAATCTCGATATCATCCCTGTTAAATGGTCGGACGAGGGCGTCCTTATGCTGGATCAGCGGCTGCTGCCCACGGAAGAAAAGTGGCTGACCCTCAAGACGTATAATGATGTCGCGTCCGGTATCAAGGATATGGTGGTTCGCGGGGCCCCGGCTATAGGTGTTTCGGCTGCTTACGGCATCGCTCTCGGGGCGAAACAGTTTGTCGGGACCACGGTCGTCGATCTCGAAGACGACCTGGAATATATCTGCGAGGTCCTCGGCGCTACACGTCCGACTGCGGTCAACTTATTCTGGGCGATCGACCGGATGAAGCGCACCTTTCAACGGGCGAAAACCGAAGGCCGCTCCGTTAGCGAGATCAAGCAGGTCCTGCTTGAAGATGCCAAGGCGATCCATGAAGAAGACATCGAATCGCAGCGGCTCATCGCAAAATTCGGTGGGGAACTGCTTGAGGACAATTCGAATGTTCTCACGCATTGCAATGCCGGAGCCTTAGCTACAGGCGGGATATGGGGAACCGCGTTAGGCGTCATCCGTGGTGCCGTCGATCAGGGAAAAACCATTTCCGTCATCGCCGACGAAACCAGGCCGTATCTGCAGGGTGCACGCCTCACCGCCTGGGAATTGATGCAGGACGATATCCCTGTAACCCTGATCACCGATAACATGAGCGGTCATATCATGAAAAAAGGCGGCGTCCAGGCCGTGGTGGTAGGCTCAGACCGGATCGCGGCCAATGGCGACGT
>JBGSWW010000080.1:0-32566 GCA_041751735.1 Pyrinomonadaceae bacterium
GGGCTCTCTACAATGGCGATCGCTTTTAGATTCTCCATCCGGGATAAGAAAACCGGGCGTTTCGGGTTTGGTATATGGATCAGCCAGTCAGGGATCTCAATTCCCGTTTCGTCGCAAAGCGTTTCTATCACTCCTGCGAAAACGGCATCTTTCGCTTCGTCATCGAGCTCAAATGGTTCGGCGATCGCCGCGACATCGCGATGTCGCCGAAAATCGTCAACGAAATCCATCAATGCGATCTTCCACCAACGAGGATCTTCCATCATCGATTGTTTAGCTTGGCTTGCGGAGATCATTGTTGGAAATAATTCTGGATCCAGAGAACAGTTCCATCTCTAACTTCTTTTTTTGGATAAAAATCCGCGACAATGTCCAATACCTCCGAAGGACTATTAAGCCCGAGTCGCCGGATCAAAAAGTCCGCGTCATTCTCGTCCTCCGTATCCGTTCTAAGAGCGAGTATCTTCATCGCCAATAGGTACTCAGGCTGTGGAATGGTCACCCGTAGATTGGAAAGGTCAAACAAGACACTGCGTTCGTGTTCCACGACGAACATTTTCACAGCGAGGTTTAGCCAGTCAATACTCAAGCTGTGGCGCTCCGCTACTCGATGAGAGGCGTTCCTTATCTCACGCACTGGCTCGAATATCGCATCAACATCCTTCGTTGCCGGCCGAGCCTTAAATGCCAAACACATTACCGCACCGCCAAAAAGCGAAACTTCGCCCTTGATATCTATCAGGCGAAGTTCGTCGTTTAATTCAGTTAGGTATTGTTTGATCTCTTCGGCGGTCATCTGATCACTTGCCGCTCATTATCAACTTTGCGATTGTCTGCAGCTGCATATTTGACGTGCCCTCGTAGATCGCACCGATCTTGCTGTCGCGCCAGTATTTTTCTACCGGGTAATCTTTGACATAGCCGTAGCCGCCGTAGAGTTCGATGGCTTTCGAAGCCACAGCCTCTGCGCAGCGGGATGAATAGAGCTTTGCGATCGCCGCCTCTTTTACGAACGGCTTGCCTGCGTCCTTTAGACGGGCGGCATTATAAACGAGTAGCCGCGTCGCCTCGATCTCAACGGCCATTTCGGCGAGCTGAAACTGCACAGCTTGAAAATCGCTGATCGAGCGGCCAAATTGCTCGCGCTCGGCGGTGTATTTCAGGGCAGCTTCGTATGCGCCTTGAGCGATGCCGAGCATTTGGGCTCCGATGCCGATGCGGCCTTCGTTTAGCGTTTCGATGGACACTTTATAGCCCTTGCCGACCTCGTCGAGGACATTCTCTTTCGGTACCTTGCAGTTGTCCAGGATAAGCTCAGTGGTCGATGACGCCCTGATGCCAAGCTTGTCCTCTTTCTTGCCGACCGAGAATCCTTCGTACTGCTTTTCAACGATGAACGCCGTAATGCCCTTATAGCCGGCCTCCGGATCGACGGTAGCAAAGACGATAAATATCTCGGCCTCATTCCCGTTCGTGATCCACAGCTTCTGGCCGTTAAGTTCAAAATGGTCGCCTTTATCAACGGCACGGGTTTTAAGTGCGAACGCGTCCGAACCCGACGCGGCTTCGGAAAGGGCGTACGCACCAACGCGGCTTTCGGCCATTTGAGGAAGGTATTTTTTCTTCTGTTCATCACTCCCCCAACGCATGAATGCATTAGTGACGAGAGTATTATGGACGTCAACAAAGACCGAGAGCGACGCGTCTACGCGGGCAAGCTCCTCGATAGCAACGATCGCATTGAAGATCGTCGAACCGGCGCCGCCGTATTCCTCCGGCGACTCGATTGCCATCAGGCCAAGCTCGAAGCACTGCTTTATCAAGTCAGCGTCGAGCTTCGCGGCGTGCTCCATCTGCTCGACTTTGGGGCGAACCTCACCCTCCGCAAATTCCCGGACGGACGAGCGAAAGAGATCTTCCTCTTCGGACAAGACGGTTAGGCCGGTGTTTGATAGTGCGGCTCCAGCGGCAGTGCTCATAATTGTTCCTGTATTGTTATTTCAGTTCCGATAAAATACCATTTTATTCAAGCCGAGGGGCAAAGGCAAAGTAGTGGATCCGGGGTTCGAACGAGAGCTAGCTTCCAGAAAACACATTACCCGGTTGAAAGTCATCGCGATCGTGCTGACGATCGCCGGGCTGGCTTTGTTCGCCTATTTCATTTCTGCCGTCGGTTTTTACGACATCTATGATGGGGTGGCCAGATTCGGCCTGGCCGGGTTTGTCGGCATCTTGTTGATCTACCTCGTTCGCATATGTGCCCGAGCCTACGCTTGGAAACTATCGGTCTATTACCCTTATCAACTTGAGCTGAAAGACACGGTGCCGGCCGTGATGATCGGTGAAGCCCTCAGCAGCACGATCCCGCTAGGCATTCTGGTCAGTGGGACGTCGAAGGCGATCGCCGTCCGCAAGCGAATACCGCTCGTCGCGGGCCTGTCATCCGTCGCTACAGAGAACCTATTTTACAGCCTGGTAACAGGTATTTTTCTTATTGCCGGAGCTCTGATCATGCTGCGTTCATTTTCGGTCGATGCCGGTATCGCGTTAACGATCAATTTCCTGGTGGGCGCAGTCGTGATCCTGATCGTGTTGGGTATTGTGATGGTCATCAGGCAATGGCACTTCGCCAGCGAGACGTGCGAGTGGCTTTACCAGCACGGAATACTAAAGCGGATGCTGGAAAACGGCCGCCTCCATGTGCGTCTTTTTGAAAACCTCATTTACGGATTCTACCGTCAGTATCCTCGGCGATTTCTGCCAATTATTTTGCTCGAGGCGGCATATCACCTGCTTGGAATAGCGGAGGTGTGGTACATACTTGGCCGGTTGAGCGAAACATTGCCGAGTATTCTAGATTCCTTCCTGCTCGAATCGGTGAGCCGGCTTGTAACGATCCTCTTCAAACTCGTTCCCTTTATGATCGGCGTCGACGAGGCCGGCGCTCAGTTCGTCGGACAGACGGTCGGATTAGCAGCGGGCGTGGGCGTGACGATCGCGATCATTCGTAAGGGCCGCATCCTTTTTTGGACTGCCATCGGAATGGCGTTGGTCGTGAAACGCGGATTCACATTTGGAGAGATCGCTCGCGAATCTAGGGCTGCAGCGGCCAAAATACCGGCACAAGAGTGATCGCGACAGCGAAAACGATGATAGTGAGGATAGAACCGATCTTTACAAAATCAATGAACCGGTATCGGCCGGGCGTATAGACCAGAACACATGCCGGTTCCAAAGGGGTAATAAAAGAAAAGGTCGCGGCGTAAGTGACACCGATGACGAACGTACGCGGGTTAACGCCCATGGCAAGAGCCGCTTTGACAGCTATTGGGAGCACCACAAGTGCAGCCGCCTGATTAGACATCGGCTGCGTCAGCGCTACAGTGAGGACGAAAAATCCGGCGAGGACAGCGGTCGCCCCATACTGGCCAAAATATTCATTGATAAATCCCGCGAGCAGCTGATCCGCTGCTGTTTTCTCCATAGCGAGGCCGAAACTCATCATGCAGGCAATGAGTACGAGCAGCCGGAAATCGATCATTGAATAGATCTCGGTATGGCGGACCGTTTTCGTCGCGAGCAGGAGCATCACCCCGCTTAAAACAGCGATGGCAAGAGGAATGTCGACGCCGATCACAACCTTTGAGAGAGACAGGCTCAAAAAAAGAAGAAAGCCGGCAACAGCCCATTTTCGCTTGTTGACACGTTGGTTGACCTTGCTGACCTCTTCCAACACCAAAACCTCGTTATCGGCGACAAGTGGGTCGACCCCATCACGTTTACCCTGGACAAGAAGCACATCGCCAAAGATCAGCGGCACACTGCTCAACTTATTGACGAAGGTGCGGCCGTGACGGTTGACCGCGAGGACCGTCAGGTTGTATCGCTCCCGGAACCTGAGCGTCTTGAGAGTCTGGCCAGTGAGGCGTGAGTCACGCATGACCAGCAGTTCGAAAAGCTCAACATCGTCGCCTTCCAGCTCGCCCTCATTTAGGTAAAAATCCGGCTTTATCTCGAGTCCGACCTCCTCCTTGACTCGCAGAATATCCGATATCGTCCCCTCGACGATCAGCGAGTCGCGACGCTGTATCCGCTCCTTCGCACTCGGCGCGTTTACCTTGTTTTCCTTGTGAATAATGCCGAGTACGTTCAGGTCGAGAGTAGTATTAAGATTTGCTTCCCCGAGCGTTTTCCCAACCAAAGGGGAATCGGGCAGCACGATAAGCTCGGAAATATATTCGCGGATCTTGTACTGGTCTGTTAACGTGTCCTCGCCGCCGCGGCTCGGGAGCATCCTACGGCCGATCGTCAGCATATAGATCATCCCGGCTGCAAGCATGATGACACCGACGGGCGCCAGTTCGAACATCGACAGCGGATCCATTCCGTACCTCTGAATTGCACCGCTGACAGCGAGGTTCGTAGACGTGCCGATCAGCGTGCAGCTTCCTCCAAGAATGGCGCCAAACGCAAGCGGCATAAGGAGCTTTGACGGCGGTATCTTTGCCTTCACGGCCAAACCAAGCACGATCGGGAGAAACATCGCGGTGGTCGTGGTGTTTTTAAGGACCGACGCGGTGGCGGCCGCTGAGAACATTATGAGAGCAGTCAGAATAAAAATATTGTCGCCGGCAATGCGGTGCATTCTGCGGCCGACAAGATCAACGATCCCGGTTTTCGTGAGCCCGCCGACGAGAATGAACAAGCCGCCGATCGTTATTATTATGTCATTCCCAAAGCCCGCGACACCTTCCTGAACGGTAAGGACCTGGGTCAGGATCAGCCCCATAACAAGGAGCAATCCGATGACATCAACGGGGAGCTTTTCCGTCGCGAACAGAATTATGGCGACGAGGAGAAGGATCAGGGTGATCGCAATGGGTGACATTGTGCCAAAGAATATCGAAATTCCGTAGGAATGGAAAGAAGTCTTTGCTCAAGCAGTGGGCCAATTGACCCGATCGTCGACAGCTATGGCTCGACAAAATCACGCGTTATGTGTAAGAATTCTTGTTCTATTCGCAAATTGGTTTAGAAACTAGTCCAAGTCAGGAGTTAATTAGTCATTGATGTCAGAAGAAGCAGTACAGGCCGCTGAGGCCCCGGAACAACCGGCAGTGGAGCCGGTAAATCCGGATGAGGTTTCATATCAGGCCGTCGAAAAAGAAGGAACGGTAACGGCGATCTGGGAGATGCAGGGGCAGAAGCACCTTCGCACCATCGACCCGCGTTCCAACGAGGGCAAGCAGATCCTCGCTCTTTTCGAAACAGCAGGTTAATGGAACGCCGGCATCCTGCCGGCCCTTTCCTAGATCAAAAACGCGAAGCCCGCACGATTTCTTAGGCTTCGTGTTTTTTGGTGTATTTAGGAAGGAGGCCATAAGCGCATGATCGGATGAGCCGATCTATCGAGCCTCTTGCCCGCAAATTCATCTACCTCGACGATCCCCAGTCCAGCAGATGTTAGAAATATCGAATCCGCGGCTCGAAGTTCTTCGATCCCGGCCTCTGACTCCTCGCAAACCACATTCTCCAAAACGTATTCCCGCGTCGTACCCGGCAAACATCCTGTTTGTTGGCTTGACGTGAACAGTTTGCCGTTCTTCCACCAAAAGACATTCGCCATGCAGGCTGACGTTACCTCGTGGCGCTCGTTCAGCCGTACCGCCTCATAATGCCCACGATGTTTTGCCTCTTCGATAGCGATCTGGTTCTCGAGATAGTTGCAGGATTTGATGCCAACAAGCGGTGAGCACGAGTTTACTGGGTAGGGTGACTCGGTGAGGTGCAACGGAAACGGGATCTGCCGGAGCCCCGCGACAATTACTTGGATGGATACGCGCTGTACCGATTCGCCTTGCCAAATGGGGCTCGAAGTTTCGTCGGAGACTGTTATGCGTGCCCGGCCATCGGCTATGCCCCTTTGTTCCAGCTCGAGGACAACTTTCTCATGTAACCTTTTTTCCGAAAAGTCCGCCCGGTCCAGCCCGATCGCCCGCATGTCCCGTAGCAGCCGCGCCGCATGTTTTTCCCAAAGTATCGGTTTGCCCGCCCGAATGGCGATGGTTGTAAATACGCCTTTGCCGTATAAGAAGAAGTTGCTGACATCGTCCATATCTAATTTACGAAGCGCCTTCCCTCGCAGTGAGCAGAAAATCGGTGATCGTTACAACAGACTTCGGTTAAAATGCACCTGTGCAGCGCATTCAAAACTCCTTCTCATTATGCTCGTACTGCACTTTGCTGGCTGCCGAGAAGGGATCGGCGATGGGCCATTCGCAACTGAGGGTATCCCGAAACCTGCACTTGAATCGATTGAGAACCCGTCTATTCGCAGCGTCCTCACCAACGCGCGGGAACAGCTGAATGTTACCAAAAAATACTCACAAGAGTATTTTACGCTTAATTACCCGAATGGCGATCCACCCCTCGAGACAGGGGCCTGTACCGACGTAGTGATCAGGGCCTTTCGCTCGGCTGGTGTCGACCTGCAGAAAGAGTTGCATGAGGATATCAAGGCAAATTTCGCTTCTTATCCAAACAAATGGGGACTTCAGCGCCCGGATACCAACATCGACCATCGAAGGGTGCCGAACTTTCAGACGTTTTTTACTCGGAGAGGAAAATCTATCCCGGTTTCGCTGCGTCCGGAGAGTTACCAACCTGGTGATGTCGTGAGCTGGGATATCAATGGCAAAGGAATGACCCATATAGGCATTGTTTCGCATCTTTGGAATGAGCGGACGAGGCGATATCTCGTCATCCACAATGTCGGCGGAGGCGCGATGGCGGAAGACAGGTTATTTTCGTGGAAAATCACCGGCCACTATCGGTATTTTTAGAGCCCCAACTGCACTGCATCCGCCGTCACATTTTCGATAAGCCCGGTCATCAAAACAGACCGAGTTCATTCACCGTTGTAAGTCGGAAACAGTAATTTGGTTCGGCGCGATATTCTCAAATACTCTGTAAACAAGTGGGTCGGACTTAATCGATTCAATGATCATCGAACGCTGTTCGTCACTTAAGCTTTTGTAAAATGTTATAGCAAATCCCCTGTGTCCATGAGCTTGATCAGGTTGTAACCCGATGTATCTACCGATTCCTTCTTTGAAGTCCTCGCCCCTTCCATCCAATCGTGGTTTGGAAAGGACATTGTGGTTGAAGGAACTAACTTGTTCATCCGAGTTACCATTTTTGAAATATACGACCAGACTGTGCCATTCACCCGGCCCGATATTCTGAACTTCTGAATTTCGGTGAAATGGATTCAGTGCCGAGCACGCGGTTAAACTTACAGCTATTATGCTCAGAAAAATCGCGTTCGCTATAGATCTCATGTGTATCGTGTCACGTCGGGGTTAGGCCGTTTGGAAGGTGACTTGGACACTATCGATATTTCTAAGCCTGAAGACTCACTTCGTCGCCCTCACGTTCCTCAATATGTCCCTTCTTATCCCGGCAAAATTCCGTCACAAGCTCCGTAAAGAACTCGCTCTTCTCTTCCTGCGGCACATGCCCGCAGTCCTTGAGAACGACAAAGCGTGAGTTCAATATCGCATCGTGCAGTTTGTGGCCGTTGCGGATCGGAATGACGTTGTCCTCTTCGCCCCAGATGATCAGTGTCGGGTGATTGATAAGATTGGAGTCCTGCTCAATGCGATCGGCAAACCAGTTTCGCGAAGTCGCAAGCAGACTTCGATGTCCGTCCGCCGCCTTTAGCGGCCGGCGGATCGAATCGATCCTTTCCTTAGTGATCATGTGGTGGTTGGCCTTCGCCAGCGTTCCGTGCATTCGATATCGCAGGAACAGCTTCGAGTCCATTAGGAACGGCGTGATAACCTCACCGATCCCCGGGATCGCCGCTAATTTAAGGATCGGGTGGTTTTTTACCTCGTCGTTTATGACCGCATCGACGAGGATGAGTTTCTCAACACGCTCGGGATAGTCGAGGGCGACGGTCGCGGCAACTGCTCCTCCGTACGAACTGCCGGCGATCGTTGCTTTGCCTATTCCGACGCGGTCCATAAATCGCGAGATCATTCGGGCCTGGGATTGGATCGAGTAATCGAATGCCGCCGGCTTGGCCGAATATCCAAAACCAAGCAGGTCGATGGCGATGACATGAAAACCGGCATCCGCCAGCTTTGGTGCCGTCGTTTTCCAAACATAGACAGAGGCTGTATATCCGTGGATCAGGATTATCGTAGGTTTCCCTGGTTCTCCAAACTCCTGATAATGGACACGGGCACCGTCGACCAATACGAAATGTGAGTGATCGGAATGGGGAACGACGTCAGCGACATCTTCCCAATCAACGCTCGGCGCCCGGGTGAGCAGCTTGACCGCCACGGCTGCCCCGACGGCTCCGCCAAAAACCAATGCCAGATCTCGCTTCTTCATAAAGTATCTCCGCCGTCATTCTATCTCAAAACGATCTTGGGCCTGACAGAATTTTCCACTTCATCGAAAATGCCGATCGCAACAATATTCCCGGCTCCGTCTTCCATCCGAATTGCTTCTTTGATCTGGAACCGTGATCCGTCGACGCGGGACGATAGCCCGCTTCGTGTCTTCTCTATCCGGTCATCTGGTACGACGAATCTCGACAAATGAGAAACGGCAAGCTCAATCGGCAGCAATGCCGACCAAGGATCATCCAACTCGCCCAATTTTTCCAGCGTCAGCGAGTCTGAAATTTTGAACTTTCCCGCCTTGGTTCGCCTAAGTTCGGAAAGGTGGGCTCCGACTCCGATGGCTCGACCGATGTCTTCAGCCAAGGTCCGTATATAGGTGCCGGCCGAGCAGGCTACGCGTATCCTGATCTCATTCGGGCCCTTCTCGATCAGCTCGAGCAAAGAAATATTGATTCGCGCCGGCTTTCGCTCCACCGTTTCTCCACGGCGGGCGTGTTCGTAGAGTTTCTTTCCGTCTATCTTCTTTGCCGAATACATCGGAGGCGTCTGTTCCGACTCGCCGAGAAAGGTTCCCAGCACTCCGTCCCACTCCACTTCCCTAATAAGTTCATCGACTCTCGACGCCACGATTTCTTCGACCTTTGGCGTTCCGGTCCTGTCACCGGTCTCGGTCTCAAAGCCAAACCTGATAACCGCCTCGTACTCTTTTTCATCCTTGTCAAGAAATTGCGCGAGGCGCGTCGCCCGTCCTACAAGGATCACCATTACTCCCGTTGCAAAAGGGTCGAGTGTCCCCGTATGGCCAACTCGCCTTGTTTTCAGTATGCGTCGAACGCGAGCAACCACATCATGCGACGTGATGCCCTCCGGTTTATCTATTATGAGAATACCGTCCATCAGGTGAGTGATATTTCAGCGATCAGCGGCAGGTGGTCGGTTGCTTTGGCCGGTTCTTTAATGTCTGTCATGACACGGCAGCTGGTCACCCGATCGATGAACGCCTTTGGAGTAAAGAAATAGTCCAGCCGCACATGCGGGTCCCAGGCCGGGAACGTAAAACCGGCGTCTGCATGGAATCTGCGATAACAGTCGAGGTGCCCGGCATCCAGCATTATCTGTATGGCCCGGAAAGTCACTTTGCCTCCAAGCAAATAGGCCAGTATCTTGTAACGTGTTGGCAGTTTTTGCATATTGAGCAGCTCGCCCGGGGCGAGAGTGTTGAAGTCGCCAACAAGCAAATGAAATTCGTTCTGGTACTTTTCGGCGAACTCAAGGATCGCCCTTACCTCGCGCATCCTGCCGCGTTCCGTATAATTCGAATGCGTCGCCCTCAGATGAATGCCGAACACGCGTACACCATCGAGCTCGATCTCAAGCACTGCACGCTGCAGCCGGGGATGATAATGCCAGCCATAATGCCGTGCCGCTATCCGGCTCAGGAAAGCCACCGAGTGTCTCGGCTTTGCCGCAGAGTGCGGCATTTTAGTCAATTCTGAGAGTCGTTCTACAACATGCGGATGAGTTGCCTCCTGCAAAACAACGAGGTCGGGCTCCGCCTGGTTGATCACCTCAGCGATCCGTTCTTCACGACCCACGGCGCCAAAGCGAATGTTATAGCTCATTATTCTGAGCATCTTTGTCGTCGTCTTTGTTGAGCGTGCCCGCAAGCAAAAGATATGGCTGACCCAGCAATTTCTCGCGGAACCAGTAATAGAAGCTCTGAGAGGCCTGGATCGTTACCTCGCGTCTCACCATCCGTTTAAGGCGATGCCTGAGCGGCTTCAACCCCGGAGCGATATCCTCGTCGCCATCCTTTACCGGATGCGAATGGATTCCCGGTATCCAGAAACCCTCGAGTCCAAAGTAATCGATCGCGGCATTCCCGATAAGGTATATATCGAGATCGCTCGTTCCCGGCCCCTTGGCATCGTGTGGGTGGCCCTCGAAGCTGTGTCCCATGACCGAGCTCCCGCCCAAAACCGCAGCCGTATTCTCCGGGATCATCTCCTCTAGCACCCGGCAAAATTCGACAAACTTTTCCCGGTCACCGCCAAATGCGAGCCGTATCGCGTTTTCACGCATCTCTTCTTCGGTTAGTTCCGAATCGGGTTTCTGTTGTTCCGTCATCTTTCTTCAATTATGTTGTGTCGCAGCCATTGGCAGCGTCGGATAGAGAAATTTTAGCACTTCGCCAAATCGAGCGGCCCATGCTGATTCTTCATGTCTCGCATCAGGTATCTCGAAATAGGCCAGATCGGCATTCATCGTCCAGCCATTCGCCAGCAATATTTCCTTGAGGGCCCGAACCTGATGCTTGATGCGCGGCCCCTCGCGCTTTCCGATATCGAGCCAGATCCTAACCGGCAGCCGCTCTCCTAACTTTGCGGCGTCACGTATTATCTGGTTATTTGCCCACCACGCCGAAGGCGAGATCGCCGCGACCCGGCTAAAGGTCTCGGGACGTGTCAGGCCAAGATAGATCGAGACAAGGCCGCCGAGCGACGAACCGCCTATGCCGGTAAATTCGCGCTCCGGCTTGGTCCGATATTCCCGGTCGATAAACGGCTTGAGCTCGTCAACTAACATTTGGCCGTATCGCTCGGCCTTTCCGCCGTGGCCCTTCAGCTTGCCTGCCTCAGCCCTCACGTGAGTATATTCATCGACTCGGTGGGGCGTGTTATAAATGCCGACAATGATTATCGGCTCGATCTCACCCGCAAGTATCAGGCCGTGGGCCGTTTGATCCACAGCCCACGCGACCCCGCCAAAGGCGTCTTCCGGCCGGATCAGGTTCTGACCGTCGTTCATATACAAAACCGGATATCGACGCTCGATCTGCTCGCCATATCCCGGCGGCAGCCAGACAAGTATATTTCGAGTATGAGTAAGGTGTATCGAGGCGAAATCCTCGTGCATTATTAGGTTACTTTCAAGCATTTGGTTTACATTAACTTCCGCCGGGCCGCCGATCAATATGCCGGCCGCGTAGCTGTATAATTCAAAGTATATGTGGACCAGGGGCGGGCGAACGTCCGGTACCGAACAAGAACGTAAAGTGACCGATCGCGAGCGCTCGCGTGAGCGAACGATGAACCGCGCCATACGCCTTCTCGCCGCAGAGCCCCGATCCGTTCGTGAATTACGCGAACGGCTGCTTGAAAAAATGTGGACGGACGAGGCTATTGTCGAGGCGGTGATCGAAAAGCTGGCCGAATACAAGTATCTCGATGATGAGCAGTTTGCACGCGACACGGCAATGTCAAAGTTGCGTCAAAATCCGCAAGGCAAACGTCGTCTTCAGATGACGATGTCGCAAAAGAAACTTGATAAGGACACCGTCGACACCGCGATCGCGAATGCCTTCGACGAGATGCCCGAAGACGATCTGATCGATATTGCGATCCAAAAGCGGCTTCGCACGAGGGGCAAACCTGAGACCCGCGAAGAGGCAAAGAAATTATACGACCATCTGCTGCGGCGCGGGTTCAGCTACGAGCTTATCCGCACGAAAATGAGCGGCCTCGCCGCGGGAGGATACGACCCGAGTGAAGAAGATCAACTATAACGGCCGAGTCTTTCGTCCCGTGGTGACCTCGGAATCCGGCGATGCCGATCCCGACACGCTCTTTCACTATTTCCAGGATGGCGCTTTAGTTTGGGCAAACTACAGCGGCGGACCCGTGACCCTGGGCCATCTCATCGCGATCGCCGATGACGAAGGCGGCCTCGACATGCGATACCAGCACGTCAATTCATCGGGCCACTTGATGACGGGTATTTGCCGTTCAACGCCCGAGGTACTGCCCGATGGGCGGCTGCTGCTTCATGAAAAATGGCAATGGACCTCAGGCGATATGTCGTCGGGAGAATCCCGGCTCGAAGAGGTCCGCTCCGCCTGAGCTAACACGCAAGAAGTCATCCTCCTCAAAGGCACCTCCGTTTCGCGAAAACTTTTTGAATCCGTTCATCCCCCACCGGCGAAATACTTACCAAAGGGAAAACAAACCTTTCAGCAAAAATTCAAGGAGTATGGGAGAAAATAAAATGAAGTCTTTTTTTGGATTAGCAGTTTTGGCACTAGGAATAATGTTTGCGGCAGGCACCGCATCAGCTCAAATGAATGGCGGTAACCCGATGGTCGGCGGGGCCGCAATGTACAAGACGAAGAACATCGTCGAGAACGCCGTCAACTCAAAGGACCATACGACGCTCGTCGCTGCGGTTAAGGCTGCGGGCCTCGTCGACACGCTGGCCGGCAAAGGTCCATTCACGGTATTCGCACCGGTTAACAGTGCGTTCGCAGCATTGCCCGCGGGTACTGTCGAAACCCTCTTAAAACCAGAGAACAAGGGCATGCTGACGGAAATACTTACCTATCACGTAGTGGCCGGCAAGATGAACTCTAAGGACATCGCGAAAGCGATCAAGAAAGGTAAAGGCAAAGCCGAATTCAACACCGTTGCGGGCGAAAAGCTCACCGCGATGATGATGGGCAAGAACCTGGTCCTGACAGATGAGAAGGGCGGTCAGGCGACGGTCACCATCGCTGACGTGAACCAGTCGAACGGCGTGATCCACGTCATAAATTCGGTTCTAATGCCAGACTAAGCTGTCCTTGCGCTGTCCGGCGATCGCATTTCAAGGTTCCCGAAGATCAGTTTTGACTAACGAGGTATGCTTATTACGGGAAGGTATTCATGGGGGCTCGCGATCGCCGGACTATTTGTTTCAATAAGTTAAGCAGGACGTTATGACCACATCATTCAAGACAATAACAATCGCGATCGTTTTAGCGGCAGGAATATTCTGCTTGTACGCACCAACCGCGGACGGAAGCAGAAGTTCGGCATCAACGAACGTGCCGGCTCTCGCGACTTCCCCGGCCGCTGACAAGATCGCTTTGGTCGACGGCGAGTTCGACGGCAAAACGATCGAACGGTCGGCTGCCGATTGGCAGGCAATACTCACCCCGGACGAATATTACATCCTGAGAGAAGAAGGCACTGAGAAGGCCTACTCAGGCCCGCTGAACAAGAACAAACGCAAAGGCGACTACCATTGTGCCGCCTGCGGCCTCGTAGTATTTCGATCGAACGCCAAATACGATTCCGGCACCGGCTGGCCCAGCTTTTATAAACCAGCTTTCAAAAAGAACGTCGCTGAAAAGGTCGATCGCAGCATCCCCGCCGAAGAGCGCATCGAGGTCGAATGCGCCCGCTGCGGCTCGCACCTCGGCCACGTCTTCGACGACGGCCCCCAACCCACCGGCCTCCGCTACTGCATCAATTCATTAGCGTTAAAATTCAACGAGAAAAAGTAGTCTCAAGCTCCCCTCCTTACGAAGGAGGGGTGGCGGCGTTTCGCCGACGGGGTGGTTCTCTTGCAGTGATCAGTGGTCCGAGAGCTCCCCTCCTTACGAAGGAGGGGTGGCGGCGTTTCGCCGACGGGGTGGTTCTCCAGTTGGTCCAACTTGGAACTTTGAACTTGGAACCTTGAACTTGGCCTCGCGGGTGCAACCCTGGGTAAACGTCCATAAAATACAACGCCATCGAGAGAGCGACTAAGCGATCTCGATGGCCTCAGGCCTCAACCTTGAATTTGAACCGTGGCCTTCGCCGTCACGGCACGAAGTTGTAGACGATTACGCCCATAACCTTTACAGGATTACCGGCCAGCAGGGTAGGCGTAAATCCTGAGTTGCAGGCCGCGATCTCAGAGGCCGCTCAGAGTAAAGGATGGCCCGACACTGCGGCTGCTGAATACACGCTGCCGTCTTCGGAGATCAACACTTGCACAGAAACAGCTCCCGAGGCTCGAACGGCTTTTGCCGCAGGAGGATAAGGCGGTTTGGCAAGAGACATCGCTGTCCCGTTGAGAACTCCTCCGGATACAACATCTCGTGAATTCATGCCGTCCGGCGGGATGATGCGGGCCGCGCCAGATGATCCGGTAGGAGCTACTCGATCAACCTTCATCTCCATCTTATCTGTTCTTTTTTCTGGATCCGTTTTGTTGGTCTCAACGACACGAGCTTCTCCGGACTCAACCACACGGGCAGCTCCATAGGGCCCGATCTTCGTTATACTTGGCGGACCGGAGCCGAAGGTATAAGTTATCCGCCCTTTGCCAGGGATCGCCTGCCCATCCACGCCTTGAAAACGAGCCTCCTTTGCCGCTTCCAAGGCGGAATTCCTCAACTCCATTACAGCCGGGTCGGTTACAGATTGACAGACCGGATACGGGCCTCTGGCGTTTTCCGCGTCGAGCACCTTTCCTTCTTCATCCAGCGTCACGTCGACCGAAACGCTTCCTCGAAGCCCCGCGTTCTTAGCCGTATCGGGGTAACCAGGCAGCGGCAGTTTTTCTGCTCTTACCAGAGTCGGCGGGAGATCCGTTTCGACGGTCACGTCCTCCTTCTGTGCGAAGAGCGTGACAGCAAAAACTAATGAGAGTGCGAGCGATATCAGCGGTTTCATAGAATAGTAGGAAGTTAGCACGGACCAGTGCATATTGAAAGAAATTTGGCTCGCGATGCTCGGCAAAAGGCTCGGAGGCCGCGGCCCACTTCCGCTGCTCATTTCTGACCACCACGGGCCAACGTTATCGGGCCTCGCAGGTTGCCGCTGTTAAAGGAGATCGGATTTTGGGGAGTAAAATCACGGCCCCACGATGGAAATCAATGGATCTAACACTCATTGTGATACAGCATCGGAGTTATTGCGCAGAGTTCCCTTTCCGTCGGCAGAATCGTTCTCGCCGAACGCAAACGATTCAACGGTAATCATCATTCCCCCATCAGTAACACCAAAACGATTCCCGGCAACATAAACTTTTCATCGTTCTCATCTTTTTGGTTCTCCTTTCATTTCGCTTTTCTACTGGTCTGGATGAGGCGGCACGATAAGCGCCGCCTCACAAGCTATCCCTCAGCTTACTTAAAGTAGAAATCGAGCGTTTTGGTTGTTCCGTCGTTCAGGTGCAGCGACAGTCTTCGGCATGTAAACTTCCAGTTTGCTTGCGTCTGCCACGTGGTTTGATAGAAATCAAACATCGCCGAGTAAGACGGGTCGGGCAAGGACCGGTTGATCACCGTCGAGGCTCCGATCGGGGCCTGCGTTGCACAGTTGAACTGCTGCGAGGTAGGAGGCGAACTGTAAGGGTTTCCTTTGTAGCCGCTCAAGCTGAATCTGATGGGGACAATGCTTCCGGCGGTCACCTGATTCAGCGCCTGTTGGCTCAATAGCAAGTCTGAGTAATAGAACATGCTAAACCTGTAGTGGACGCTTACGGTAAATGACGAGGTTGACTGATTTCCGTTCTGATCGGTTGCCGTGACATTAACAATTGTTGTCCCGACGTTGAACACCGACCCGGAAACCGGATCCGTTGTTACTGTGACAGGCCCGCCGCAATTGTCCGTTGCTGTCGGCAGCGGGAACGAAACCGGCATCGATGTGGCGTTTGAGTTCGGTGGAAGCTGCTCCGTTACGTTGGCGATCGGATCGATCACCGGAGGCGTGGTCTCCTTCGTCACATTAACAGTCAAAGTACCCGTTCCCATTGCTCCGTGCGGGTCGGTCACTTTTAGTCCGACGTTATTGACGCCAACTGCGGCGCTGCAACCGGCAGACACTCTCGCCGTGATCGTTCCACCACTGTTGCTGATATCGGTAACAGTAATTCCGGTCGGAAGACTCGTTACCGTGACGGTCAAGCTGCCGTCACTGTCGTCCACATCCGCGGCTGTGGCGATAGTTGAAACGGTTCCGGGAGCGGTTTGCTGGCGTGTGATTTCCGCCCCGTCGAGAGTCGGGGCATCATTAACCGGACTTACAGTGATCGAAACGGTGACCTCTGCCGAATCCGCTTGCCCGTCGTTAGCCTTGAACTTGAACGAATCACTCCCGCTGAAATTCGCCGCCGGTGTGTACTGAACATTTAATGTGCAGCTGTTGGCGGCCGTACAATCTGCCGCAACCGGCGTTCCGACAGATACTCCCAGCGAGCCGTGGTCCGGTCCGTCGGTTACGATAAAGTTGAGAGCGTCATCGTCGTCGTCGGTCGCCGTGAGGCCGATTGCAACGGCCGTGTCTTCGTCGGTAATCGCAGCCGCGGCCTCGGCTGTCGGGGTGGTATTGACGCACGGACGTGCTTCATACGACTCCCCGTCTGTGTACAGGCCGTCGCCGTTGTCATCGCCGTTGTCGTCACCGAAGCAGACCCGAGTGACGACGTTCCAGGAGTTCGAAACGAAGCCGTCAGTGTTCGAAGGCGCATCGGGGTGCCCGGCGGGCACGGCGGCCACTTCGAAGTGAAGGTGCGGGCCGCTCGCGGCTCCGACTTCGCCCTGCAAACCGATTGTTTGTCCGACGAGAATCGTATCGCCCACCGCCCAGCCATTGTCTATACTGACTGTGCCGGTTTGGAAATGCGAATACTTGGTCCATTCGCCGTTCGGATGCTCGATCCAGACGAAGTTGTTGTGATCGCTGCAGTCACCCGCTACGGTCGTATTGTCTTGACACGCGATCTCGAGCGAGTCGTCCTGCGCCGTCACGCCGTCCGCCGCAAGGCCATCCCCGCGGCCAAAGTTGTCGCCGTGATGATCCACGGCCGCACGGATGATGCCGGATGCCGCGGCCACAACGGTCGCGTCGTCGGGTGCACCAAGGTCGACGCGGTCGACCGCATTCGGGTGATTGTGATGATCGTTGTTAGCCGTCACCGCAGTGCCGTCAGCGTAGGGAATGCGATACCTCGCGGCGGAGGTCGTGAACGTATGGTGTGCGCTCACCCTGTCGGTCGTGAGCGGCGTGATCAGCAACGTGAACAAAAACGCGATCACGGCGACCGCTGCGACATTAATCCTTCTCGATGGGAATTGTTTCATTTTGACCTCCTGGCTATAAAATCAAGGTGGGGCTCGGGCCTGAATGTAGGGTACGTCCCAATCCGATCCGGCGTGCGCGCATCTGCCGATTCGGTTCTCCGTAAATTCGGCCAGCGAAGAAAACACTTGAGATCGCGGCCTTGCTCTACACGTATCTCTGGCTTCAATTTCCGACGCAGTGGGCGGCCCGATAGCTTTTAGCTGGAACGGGGCTCAAATTATGCTAGCGCAGAACTCGGCGGGTGTCACGGATTTTTGTTTAGCAATTTTCTAGAAATCCGAGGCCGGGAATCCACTAATCACAAGTGCGATGAGTGCCAATGTCGAGAGGAGCGGCTGGGAAAGCCTGCAGCCGGGCCTTTTTATCTCGAAACGGGCAGGTCAAATCCGGCCTTCGCCGATCTTGATAAGGCTCTGTCACTTAAACCCGATAATGCTATCTTGCTGAGCAATCAGGGATACGCGTTTATGAACGCCGGACGTATTCCTACAACACCCGCGGCGATGTCTATATAAATCTCGAACAGTGGAAATTGGCGATCCAGGATTACACCAAAGCACTAGAGATCCACCCGGCACTGATCATGTGTTACCAAAGCAGAGCGATCGCATATGACGAATTAGGCGACAAGGCAAAAGCCGCTGCCGATCGGAGAAAATATGCGGAGCTGGGCGGCACCCAGTAGTCGGTCCGGCAAGATTGCCGGCGGCACCGAAACGCTTCCTCGAAGCCCCGCGTCGAGATCACGTCCCAATGGCTTCGTAACTTCGAACTTGGAACCTTGAACTTGGCTGCGGTGAGCGATATCAACGGTTTCATAGAATAGTAGGAAGCAACTAGTTGACAAGCACCTCGGTAAGCCGCTTCCACTCTTGTCCGCTTAGAGATGAGTTAGTGGGGGCGGCAGCGTCCCAATCAGCATTTGAAAGTCCGTCTATACGTTTTCGTAAGGTCGACAGGGCTGCCAATTCATCCATATCAATCACTTTGGTAAGCGAATTCGCCAGGCGCCGCGGCACGCCGACCATTCTCATTAGTAGAGCTTCCTTATTGTCGACTCCGAAATAAACAAATGAAGGGACATACGAGTTCTCCTTCATTTTACCTTCTGAACTCTGAATAATTCCCTCTAAAGCGCCAAGACCCCATGACGCTTTAAACCTGGCGTCATTAATATACTTAACGAAGGTATTAATGCGGTGAGCTTCATCCTTTATATTCACGAACGAGGGATGCAATTTAGAAACCTCAAAAAGTTGCTCGCCCTTTATCCACCCGATCAAGATCCTGGCCACAGCTTCTTCGCTAAATTCTGCATTCCTGGAATCAGTTCCTAGGCCCGTTTCTCTGAGCTTCGCAATGACCCGAATCTTTTCAGCAAGGTATGGTTCGTTAGAGTTGAAAAGATTCTTTGGCTCCCAGCTCTCCGCAGACGCTATCGCCGGATTTTTCCTGTTTTCGGCATTCATCATCTCGAGGACAGATGGGACTGAGAAGCCTGTTTGATCTGCAAAACTAAGGGTCCCGCGCTTGAAATTTCTCTGCAGATCGGAATAGATAGCTTTACAGACGTTTACAAACTTTCTTTTCTGTTCCGGCGACTCCAGCTGATAGTACCCAAGGCTATCCTTGAATAAATCTTCAATCTCCTGATGTCCAATAGTGTCGGAAGAGCGCAACAGATGTATCAAATATTGGATGAGCGGCCCCAACGAGTCAGGGTATTCAAAAGCCAACTTGAAAAGGGGACTTTTTTTCGCCGTTTGCAGCTTATCAAGGATTTCATCCGCATCGCTCATGAATTCTAGCAAGACACTTGCAATCTTTCGTGAGCTCTCATTTACTAAGGCGCGCGCTTTCGAAGTATTCTGCCGACTATCGAATGGAAAAATAAGTTTCCCGAAGTTATCGATCATCGTCCTGCCTGCTCTGCCGGCAATATTCCAGAAATCATTTACGGACATGTCATGTTTAGGGCCCCGTTTATAGGTGTCAAAGTAAACGCCAGAGACAGGGAAGTTTACGCCCTCCGCTAAAGTGCTGGTGGCAAATATGAATCTTATTTCCCCAATTCGAATGAGGTGTTCGACAAGTAGCTTGGTTTCATCAGATAGTCCCGCATGATGAACCGCGATACCCTTCGTCAATACACTTGAAAGTATAGTTTCCTTCCCGACCTCATCTTGTATGAAGTTCCTCACCAATTTCGCTGTTTCGGAAACTCGATTCTGTGGCCACTTCGCGGCGAGGTTTTTCGCTCTTTTGTCGGCCATACCTGGGCCTTGGCACAAAAATAACAATGATTTTCCTACAGCTCCGTACGTTTCTGCAGCAAACTTGTTGTACCTATCTCGTGGTTTGCCCTCACCCTCTGCTCGTGGTCGGGTAACGACGTCCAAAGATTTCTCCTGGGAGAAATCTAGATAAGCTGAAGGAAGAAGCGTCTGTGTAAATTCTTTGAATTCATTTCGTTGTTTTATGCCAATCAGCAGTTTCTTGGCTGGTTTCCAGTTGACTTGAATAGACGTCTTGATTTTTCCACTCGCAATCCAGTCGGCAATGATCTCTCCAGAGTCTTTCAGAAATGGAGAAAGAAACATGAATCTGGAATTCGGGCGCTCTCGCTTTAATATTGAAAGTAATAGTTCGAGTTTTGCCCCCCGCTGCCCATTCTGGATCATATGAGCTTCATCAATTACGAACAATGCCACATCCTCCACCGAAGGATGTTGCCGTCGAATAAGAAGATCGAGTTTCTCAGGGGTTGAAACCAGAATATCGATAGCGCCTTGAAGCAACTGATTTTCTGATGGGTCGATTTCGATGGCACTTGAGGTCTTTTCAATCGAAAAGCCTAATTCTGCTAAATCTGCCTTTAAATCGTTGTAAACCTGATTGACCAAGGCCCTCGACGGCACGACATATACAATCTTCGAGTCCGCGTTTAGAGCCTTCGTAACGATAATGTTGAACTCGGCCAGAAGGGTTTTTCCTGAACTGGTGGGCATCTCAACGACGGTGACGTTCGACGCTATATCTAGAAGATTCATCTTCAGCGCATCTCTTTGAGATGGAAGGAGATCAATTAAAGAGCGTTCGGCAAGTGATTTTGCCTCGCAGAATTCTCTAAGTTTTCGAATCTGAATTGAGTTAGTTGAGAACCATATTGAATTCCTTTGAAGTTTACCCAACGCTCGTTCTAGGATATTCGCGAGGCTCTGAAGCCGCGGGGTCGCAGCGAATAACTTTTTCGCCATGTCGCTATGGCTCCGAACCTCGCTTTCGAGGCGCCCCTTATAGCCATATCCTTGTATCAAGTAGTCGGCAGTAGCTGTGATTGTCTTGGTTAAATGATAGATTCCGAGTAGTTGATACGCCTGCTCGACCTTGGCTAACTCAGATTCTGACTTATTTAAGAAGTCCTCCTCGAATGCCTTCTGGGACTCTTTCAAGTCATTCACTATTTCCAAGGCCTGCCGGATATCGGCATAACCGTCCTTTTTTCGAACGAGAAGAATAAAAGCGTCAAAAGCCCCATTTAAGACCCGAGCTTTCCAGTTATCTCCGAAAGTATCGAATGGCAGCGGCGAGAATTCCTTTAGATCCAGTCGAATTCGTATCGTCTCATCTGAGTTTAATGCGAGCGCAGCCAAGTAGAAATAGTAAAGCGTTGAGTTAGAGAGATCCTCGACACCAAATACATTGTCAAATGCGACCGAGACTGTAGGGTTAGTAATACGATAGGATTTCAGGATGGCATATGCTGAGTTAAACCAATGGCTCTTTTCGATAGGGACGTCCTCGCCGTCCAGCAGTTCGCCGAGAAGTAGTGAAACAATCCGGAAATTCCTCTCTACATCCTTTCCGGTGTCGGCAGAAGGTACCTGCCCTAATTCTTTCTCAACATATGCTGTTTCCCTCGACTCAATGAGGGCCTGAATCGAATCATCTCCCAATATATTTTCGACGATAGTACCCATTAACGGTTGCAAAGTTCCTGCACCTTTGCATAGAAAAGATCGACTGTGTCGGCTATTTGTTTGTCAAAACTCAACAAACAGAATCCTAGCTGATACGGTTCAAAGTCGGTCTGCTGCGTATAGAATACTCCATAGTCTTCATTCACCTTGCAGCAGGAGGTATCCCTTACCAAACAACACCCAAAATAAATATCAAAGCGATCTTGTTTGTTCGCGTCCATCAATAACATTAGAGCTCCAAGTTTGGCAGCATCTTGACTGGTTAGTCTTCGGCAGTGGTCTGAAAGACGTTGCAAAAGAAGCGAGCGCTCGTCCAAGTACCGTTTTTGCGTCTTATATATCGAATCGTCAGATGCATCGACGACTTGCGGGGGGTTTCTACCTTCAGAAGAAACCTTTGCCTCACCTAAGAAAAGATCTATTTTCCCGTCGCGTTCACGAAATCCGATTGCGTCTAGTCCGCGCCCTGGCATATTTGCCAACTCCCGGGTGGTGATGTTTTTTTTGGGAATTCGAAACCTTTCGTTGACGGGCAACTTCTCCTCGAAATAATACGTCAACAGCATCTCCCCGAGATCACTCCTGTAGATATCTCGAATGATCGTTGGCCTCTCTCCTGCCTCGCGCTTTATGTCAATCGCGACAGAATTGCGCTTAATTATGGCTCGAAGGTCATTGCCAGAAAAATCATGATTATCGAATAGAAATGCTTCGTCAACGGAAGCATAATCGAAATAAACGCAAGAGCGCTGCTTAATATACAGTTGAGCAAATTTTTCGATGAACGCATCGGAAACTTTCACGTCAAAGTTCTTAAGTTGATATCTGCTCATGGGAGACCGGCGTCGCCACGAATATTGGCTCGGTGGTGTTTTTTGGGAATTCTATGGCCTAATGAATTAGAAACGCAAGCCAACGTCTAACTAATTTGTTTTTTCCTACCGCTTAGGCAAGCAGTGCCTGAACTTCTCATGGTCCTGGCGATCCCTTCTTCGTCGAATGATTGGTATAACAGTTCGTCCACGCTGATCTTTCCCTTTTCAAGCAGACGACAGCAGCGAATAACGAATAACGGTTGGCGGCAGGCGAGGGTGCTACTTTTTTGTCTGAATTTCCGCCTTGTATGATGGGAGGGATCGATTAACGGAGACTTCAACGAAACAAGCGCAACAGACGGTGAGGCTGCGGCCGGGGGCGGCGGGGGATGCGGAGGTGCTCGGGATCTTATTACGAGACTCTATTTCATGCCTTTCATTATCTCGATGTGAGTGTTAAGTATCCGGTTTGACTGTGCGGGATTTACCGCCAGCGACCAATCATTTCGATCGAAGGTGCCGCCGAGGAAGATCCCATCCGAACGGGGGAACATATGGCCCGGGCCGATGTAACCGTAATCGATCTCGGGCTGAGGCAGCAGAACCTCCAACTGTCCGCGGACAGGAAAAAGCTTTTCATCCCCAAATAGCGCTTTGGCACCCAGGCCACTGCAATTGAAAATTACGGGCTCAGGCAATCGCATAACCTCTTCTCTATTTCGAAATTCCTTTACCACGATCCGTCCGCCCGCATTGTAAAAGTCCCTTAAAAGAGCGCGGAGATAAACGGGCGTCTCGACCATCATAGAGCTGTACTGGCGGACGATAGGAGCGCCGAAATAATTCGTCGGGCCACGGTGAATGGTGCGGTTGGGATAGAGGTCGTCACCGCCCTGAAGCTCGCCCTCCAAACTCTCCTCGGTGCGATGAAGAGTGAAAATATCCAGCCAACGAACGCCGTATTCGGACCCGACCAGTAGCTGATATGCCCGGTTTGAGATGCGCGCGGCAGAGCGAAACTGCTCCATCCACTTTGCTGATACTGCGTCGTCATCGAATAACGACACCGGCGACCAGAATCCAGCGGCGATGTTCGATGTGGTCTCTGGCGGCAGGTCGCGGGCATAGATCGTCACCGTTCCGGGCCCGTCCTGATACCGCCGCTGCAGCATCCTCGCGGTCGAAAGTCCGTTGACTCCGCAGCCGATGACCGCAAAGCGTCTGGGTGAGCGTGCCGCAGTTCCACGACGAGTAGGAGCCGGCAGCGGGAAATCCCGAAGCAGATCGACGGCCTGTGTGGCCGTGCCCCATGACAGAGTGATCCCTGCCCCGCCGTGACCGTAGTTGTGGATAAGAAGTTTATTGCCGACCCGCTGTGCCTCAACCAAGTACCCTTCCGAACGAAAGGGACGAAGGCCCACGATCTCGCGTATGACCCGGTCACGCGAGACACGAACGGGGGTGATCTTGCGACCAGCTGTCTGACCAAAAGCGCTCGGGCCAATTGCGTTTGTGGCCAAAGCAAATCCGGCCGCCGTAAATCCGGCACGAAGGAAGGAACGGCGATCGACCGAGTTAGATCCGGGAAATAATTCTTGATGCATTGTCATTCGTTTGAAATTTTGATTGGGAGCGATTAGTCACGAGCTTCGCGTCGAAGGATAGCCTAAATCCAACCACTTTATCAACGATAATTTGATACGGTCCATCCGAACATAATAGACCTTCGCTTCTCGAGGCGACGGCGCTACTTTTTTGTCTGAATTTCCGCCTTGTATGTTGGGAGGATTTGATCAATGGAGACTTCAACGAAACACGAACAACAGATGGTGAGGCTGCGGCCGGCGGCGGCGGGGGATGCGGAGGTGCTCGGGCAGATCTGCTACGAGGCGTTTAGGCATATATCGGAGGCACACGGTTTTCCGCCGGATTTACCGTCCGCCGATGTCGCTATAGGGCTGATGCAGATGATGCTGGGAAGCGCGCACATTTATTCGGTGGTCGCCGAAAGCGCTGACGGCGAGATCGCCGGAAGCAACTTCTTGTGGGAACTGGATACCGTCTCCGGTGTTGGCCCGATAACGATCGACCCGGAGCAGCAGAACTCGACTACGGGGCGAAAACTAATGGAGGATGTGATCAGGCGGTCGGACGAGAGAGGGTTCCCATCGATACGGCTATGCCAGGCCACGTATCACAACCGTTCGCTGGCACTTTATACAAAACTCGGGTTCAACACCGTCGAGCCGCTGTCGCAGATCTCCGGCACTCCGCCTGAGGTGCGGATCGAGGGTTACCATGTCAGGAAAATGACGATGTCCGATCTCGACTCGGTGGACGAGGTATGCTTCGCCGTTCACGGACACACCCGGCACAACGAAGCGGCCGCGGCCATTTCGCAGGGGGCCGCGATGGTCGTCGAGCACGGCGGGCGGATCACAGGGTATACAACCGGCATCGGTTTCTTTGGCCACACGGTCGGAGAATCGAACCAGGAGTTGATGGCCCTGATCGGCGCCGCAGACCAGATCGCGGGACCGGGATTCCTGCTGCCGACGCGTAACAGCGAATTGTTGCGATGGTGCCTCGACCAGGGCCTCAGGATCGTAATGCCGATGACCCTCATGGCCCGCGGCCTATACCAGGAACCCCGCGGCGCATTTTTCCCTTCGGTACTTTTTTGAACAGTGGTCAGTGGTCAGTGGTCAGTGGTCGGTGGTCAGTGTCGAGTGGCGGGTGAGGAGTGGCGAGGGCCTTTATTTCACTCCTTTCATTATCTCGGTGTGCATGTTGAGGATCCAGTTCGACTGTTCGGGGTTGACGGCCAGGGACCAATCGTCGCGATCGAAGGTCCCGCCGAGGAAAATCCCGTCTGACCGCGGGAACATGTGGCCGGGGCCGATAAAGCCGTAGTCGATCTCGGGCTGCGGCATCAGTATCTCCAATTGTCCGCGGACCGGTATCAACTTTTCGTCGTCGAACAGTTTGCGTGCACCCAGGCCGGTGCAGTTAAAGATCACGGGCTCGGGCAATCGCATGACCTCTTCGCGGCTGCTAAATCCCCTTACGACGACCTTGCCGCCCGCGTTGTAGAAATCGCGTAGGAGAGCACGCAGATATATGGGCGTCTCGACCATCATCGAGCTGTACTGGCGGACGATGGGTACACCGAAATAGTTCGCCGGGTCGCGGTGGATAAACTTATTGGGATACAGGTCGTTTCCGCCCGGAAGCTCGCCTTGCAGGCTGGCTTCTGTACGATGAAGGGTAAAGATATCCAGCCAGCGAACACCGTATTCGGGCCCGACCAGAAGCTGGTATGCCCGGTTCGAGATAACCGCTGCTGCCCGAAACTGCTCCTTCCACTTTGCCGATATTGCGTCCTCATCAAACAGCGAGACCGGGGACCAGTATCCGGCGGCGATGTTTGACGTGGTATCCGGCGGCAGGTCACGGGCATAGATCGTTACTGTCCCGGGCCCGTCCTGATAACGCCGCTGCAGCATCCTGGCCGTTGATAGGCCGTTGACCCCGCAGCCAATGACCGCAAATCGTCGCTGCGCCGTTCTGGCGGTCCGACGCGAAGGTGCCGCTTGCGGAGCATCCCGAAGAAGATCGACCGCCTGTGTCGCCGTGCCCCATGAAAGGGTGATTCCCGCCCCGCCGTGGCCGTAATTGTGAATGAGGAGTTTGTTGCCGACCCGCTGGGCCCCGACCACGAAACCCTCCGAACGGAACGGGCGAAGCCCTACGATCTCGCGGATGATCCGGTCGCGAGAGACGCGCACGGGGCTGATCTTTCGCCCAGCCGTCTGTGCCAAAGACGGCACGCCGCCGTTTGCGGCCAGAACAAATCCGGCCGCCGTGAGTCCGCCGCGAAGAAAGGACCGGCGATCGATCGGGCTGCGGTTCCGAAATAAGATTGGATCAACTGTCACGATTTAATTCAACTTGCGAACGGGCAATGAGGGCTTCGCGTCGAGGATAGCGAAGTTCGGCGAGTTTATCAACGAAAATCCGCGAATGCGCTTTTGCGGCAGGAGGTTTGCGCGGGTGGCCCGCGCGCTCAGGACGCTTTTCTCGGCTCGGGGAGCTTCAGCGGAAAGGGCCTGCGGCGGATGTTTTTTAGGCAGGATGTATCCAGATCGCGCGTCGTGCCGCGATCGACGAATTGGGTAATAAGCTTCTCGACGCAATCGAGGCCGTCCAGGCCGCCGAATCCGTGGCCGCCTTGTGGAACTACCAGATGCAAACTGTTGGGAAGATGCTTGGCCACCAAGTCGCCGTGAACCGGTGGAGTAACCGGGTCCCACTGGCCGGTCACGATCAGCGTCGGCACCTTGGCACGTGTCGGTTCGGCGAAACCTTTCGGGATGCTCCCACGAGGCCACTGTTCGCAGGCAGCACGCTGCTGGCGAAGACGGTAGTCGCCGAGAAAAGTCTGGACCGCGTTTCGCTCACCCTCGCCTGGTTTGATCCAGGGCAGGTCTTCGGCACAGGTGACAGAGAGATACATGCCATTGCCGTTGGCCCCCGTGGCGTACCGCTGGCGATACGACAGTGCGAACTCGGCCAGTTGAGAATAATTCCCCTGAGCGGCAAGGTGTATAGAAAGCGGGATGCGGCTCGCCGCACCGCTCTGGTAGAGCATGTAGCGAATTGCTTCCGCCGCGAGATCGCGCGAGAGTTGCACTTTGGTTGCCGCACCAGTTTTCGGATGCTTCACCTCAACCTCCACGCTACCCTGCTGCAATCTCGCGAGAACAGTCTTGACCTCAGCACGCAAATCGGGAAAGGCAGCCTGGCATGCGGCGTCGGCAGCACACGCGTCCAGGATCCCGTTGAGGGCCCGCTCAGTATGCTGCGGGAAATCGCGCGGCATAAACTGGCCAGTCGGCGAAGCGCCTTGCATGACAACCGCGCGAGAGTGCTTAGCGTAGCGTTTTAGGTAGTCCTGCGCGGCTCGCGTTCCATAGGATCCTGAGTAGATGTTGATCTGGCCATAACCGAGCCCGGCCCGCACCTCGTCCAGATCGTCCATCGCGATTGCAGTCGTATAGAGCTTGAGATCGGCTTTTTGCTCCAATTGCTGGCGGCATTTCCGCACGTCCGCGAGCGGAAAGTAATCCCCTAAGTAACTCTGCAGGTCCGAGGGGTTGAAGAGATCGCAGTCCAGCGGGTTTGAGCCGCCGGTGCCGCGTTGGTCCAGAAAGACCAGGTCACGGCGCGCACGGATCTTGGACAATTGCGCGGCGAGATATGGAGCTTCCTCGGTGGCAGACTGACCCGGGCCGCCAGGTATGTAAAAAACAGGGTCCGCCCCCTTCTCAGCGCCCGTGGCCGGGAAGACGACGATCTTCAGAGCGATCTTACGCCCACGCTTCGCTGCACGGTTTTCAAAGACCTCATAAGACCCGCACAGGACCTTCTCCTTTGCCCCCGGCCTCGCCCCGGGAACTTCGCAAGGCGTCAGCGAAATCGAGCCAGGCGAAACACTCTTTGCGGGCTGGGCCGGCACTAAGCCGACAAGCAATAAAATTAATAAAACGGCGAGTATGACTGGGTTCATTGATCTTTATCCGTGCGTAAGAACCACACGGCCTTCTATATAAAGAACGGCCGCCACAGCAGATTATTAACACTCAGCGAAATACCCTTCAAAATACGTGGATCTGCGCTTTGCCACCAGCGGCGATCATGAGCGGCCTGGATCGGGCCACAAATTGCTTGGCACTGACAGCACGATGTGCTATACTCGCAACGCTTCGGAGACCCTTTTCCGAATGATCTTTGAAAAACAATTGAATAAATGTCGATCGAGCCGGGCCCCGAAATAGCTCAAATCCCTCGACGCGGCAGAAATCCGCCACTTACGTGAAACACCACCCGCAAATTAGCAAAAATGGGACAAACGGGCTTAAGTGTTGCAGTGAAAGGCTGTTAGCTGTCCCATTTGCTGTCCCACGTGGGACGAGGATGGACGTGAGAAATCAGAACCCGGAAATTAGAAGTCAGAAGATACAAGCTACCGGTTACGAACTACTGCTCTCAACGCTGAACCAAAGACAGCAGCTGCATGCTTCTGTCTACCGACTACTGTCTGCTGGCTACTCTCCACTATGCTAAAGTTGAATTTATGACTGGAAACGAGATTCGAGCAAAATTTCTCGAGTATTTCGAGCGTCACGGGCACAAGATCGTGGCTTCGTCGCCGCTGCTGCCTGCCAATGACCCGACGCTGCTTTTTATAAATGCCGGGATGAATCAGTTTAAGGATGTCTTCCTGGGCAATGAAAAGCGTGATTACAAGCGTGCAGTCACATCGCAAAAGTGCATTCGCGCCGGCGGCAAGCACAACGACCTCGATGAGGTCGGCAAGACAGCCCGTCACCATACGTTTTTCGAGATGCTCGGCAATTTTTCTTTCGGCGATTACTTCAAGAAAGAGGCTATTGAGTATGCGTGGGACCTGCTCCTCAATGAGTTCAAGCTCGACGTCGGGCGGCTGTGGTTCACGGTTTTCGAGGGGGACGACCAGGTAGGGCCGGATGACGAGGCACGCCGTTTGTGGGAGGCTGTCGGAGCTGCTCCCAAACGCATCCTGGGCTTTGGACGCAAGGATAATTTCTGGCAGATGGGCGATACAGGTCCGTGCGGCCCATGCTCCGAGATCTTTTATTACATGGGTGAGGACGCCGACGACCCCGAGAAGAACTCGGCGCACTGGGTAAACGGTCCCGGCGATACCACGATCGAGATCTGGAATCTCGTTTTTATGCAGTACAACCGTACACAGGAAGCTGACGGTTCATTCAAGCTGACACCGCTGCCTGCGCCGTCGGTCGACACGGGTATGGGCCTCGAACGAATGACGGCTGTGATGCAGGGAGTGCCGACAAATTACGACACCGACCTGATCTTCCCCATAGTCGATTTTGCGGCAGAAATGGCGGTTACGACATAGAACATGCCTCCGATCAGCGTACTGATGATTGAACACCAGCCGCTCACACGTTTGGGCGTCAAAGCGCTGGTTTCCGCGACCGACGATATCGAGCTCATCGGAGAGGCTGCATCCCCTGCGGACGGTCGCCGGATGTTTTCGGAAATGAGGCCCGATGTAACGCTCCTCGGACTTAGATTCCCGGATTCGTGTTCGATCGACGATCTCGATCGTTACCTCGACGAATGGCCAAAGGCAAAGATCATTATGTTCGCCGATCACGCCGGTGATACTGAGATCTCGAAGGCTCTTCAAAAAGGGGCTTTCGGCTACGTTTGTAAGGATGTAGCTCCTTCGGATCTTCTAAATGCGATCAGAACGGTTTACAAAGGCCGAAAGTACATCCCTTCCGACATCGCCGGAATCCTCGACGAACACGCCGGAAGCGAGGCCCTGACCCGCTCAGAGTCCGCCGTGCTGCAGATGATCGTGGGCGGCATGTCGAACAAAGAGATCGCCTTTGCATTGGATGTTTCTGAGAACACGGTGAAGACACACGTGCAGAATATTTTCGGAAAGATCGGCGTATCGGACCGCACGTCGGCCGCAACGCTGGCGATAAAAAGAGGGCTTGTAAGAGTAGATATATGATGATCACCGACGAACTTCTGAAATATGCCGAGAGCTATACATCGGGCGAAAGCGCGGTCCTGGCCGAACTCCGCGCTCATTGTTACGCTCATTACACGGATTCGAGCATGCTGTCGGGCTTCTTCCAGGGCCGCGTCCTAAGTATGTTTTCACACATGATCCGGCCATCGGTCGTCCTCGAGATCGGCACATATCTCGGCTATTCGGCCCTTTGCCTTGCCGAGGGATTAGCCGACGATGGCAAGGTAATTACAATAGACGTACAGGAAGACACAAATCGAGTCGCGAGGTCTTACGTCGCCAAAACGGAGTACGCTTCGAAGATCGAGTTTCTGCTGGGAAGTGCAACCGAGCTGATACCTACCCTGACGGAATCCTTCGACCTGGTATTTATAGACGCTGATAAGCCTAACTATTCGAACTACTTTGATCTCGTCTTTGACCAGGTGGCGCAGGGCGGCTACGTGATCGCCGACAACGTTCTGTGGAGTGGAAAAGTCCTCACTGAGGTAAAGGACGAAGACACCCGGGCATTGCACGAATTCAACCAAAAGGTCATCGCCGACGACCGCGTCGAAAATGTGTTGTTGCCCATCCGCGACGGCCTAATGGTGATTCGGAAAAAGTCAGGGGCATCAAGGCGAGATAGCGATCAGACACCCGTCTATGAACTTTCGATTTTAAGCTGCAAGTTCGGCGGCAATGATTTTCTTTCGTGATCTTTGACAAAAATTAACCCGCTGATCATTTAGAAGCCTGGAGCCTTTTCGCTACCTTCTGCACTTGGTCGAGAACGCGTAAGAGGTTACCACTCCAGATCTTTTCGATCTGCTTTTTGGTGTAGCCTCGCCGAACGAGCTCCAGAGTCACGTTAAACGTTTCGGCAGCGCTGTCCCATCCCTCGACGCCGCCGCCGCCGTCAAAATCCGAGCTGATCCCGACGTGGTCAATGCCGATCGTCTTCACGAGATAATCGATGTGGTCGACGAAATCTTTCACATTGACGTCCGGTGCCGCGTCCTTCAGGCGTTCGCGGATGATCGGGTTGACTTTGGCCCGAAACGCGGCAAGTCGGGCATCATAAGCCGCCCGCTCGGTCTGAGGCAAGACCATAACTTCAGCGCGAGGAAGAATCCTGAAGTTCTCGGCAGCCGCTAACTCCTGCAGCATTTCGTTCGTCTTCGCTGTGCGGGCAGCGCTCTTGGCGATGTTCACATAACCACGAAACGCTACCGCCTGCACCACACCGCCGTTCTTTTTGATCAGCAGAAGTTCCTCATCATCGAGGTTGCGGCTATGGTCGGCGAGTGCTCGTGCCGAAGAGTGTGAGGCGATGGCCGGAGCCTTTGTAAGAGCAAGTGTTTGTATATTCGATTGTTTCGACGGGTGCGATAGATCGATCATGATACCCCACTTGTTCATCTCAGCTACAGCTTGTTTTCCGAGTTCGCTAAGTCCGTTGTGCAGCCATTTGCCGTCGCGTTCGCCGGTGTTGGAATCTGCCAGTTGGCTGTGGCCGTTATGAGCAAGCGACAAGTACCGGGCACCGCGGTCGGCAAACTCCTTTACCCGTGAAATGGCTGTGCCGATGGGATATGCGTTCTCTACGCCGATCATCGCTACTTTCTTGCCGGACTTCGCGATCCGCTTAACGTCATTTGATGTCAGTGCGAGCTCGATCTCATTTGGCGCCAGGGTTTCGGTCAGGCGGTGAATTGCGTCAAACTTGTCAATAGCATTCGCATAAGCTCGCTTATACCCCTCGTCACTGAGTTCTCCCTGTCCCGTGTAGACGATAAGCCATGCAACGTCGAGTCCGCCGCGTTTCATCTTTGGCAGGTCAACCTGTATGGGAAGTTCCTGGGTGTAATTGACCTTATCGGTGAAGTTCGCGGTGTTGATATCGACGTGGGTGTCAAGGGTGATGACGTCGTCGTGTATCTTGCGTGCCTTTGTGATCAGTTTCTCATTGACGTTCTGCTGCGCTATCAACGGACCTGCAGATGCAGAAAAAAGGAAGACAAATAGAACGGCAAATGAAATTAAGCGCTTCATAATGATTCAATATTAACCGACGCGTGTGTTTATCTGAAGAATCCTGAACACAAAAAAGCCATTCGAAAAGCTGCCGTCGAATGGCTTGATCTTTGATTGAAATTTACTGGCTAGCCTTGAGCTTGCGAATGGATCAGGCGTCGCGTCTGGTCTCCGAATAACACATCGATCTTCTGCGGTTCGATCACTGCGGTGACTTCCCCGCGGCCAAACTTATCATGTGTCATAGCCTGACCCTTGCGGTACTTTCTCTGTCGATCGTAAGGGGAGGCGTTCTTGCCGGTGCCCATTGACACCGAGGTTTTGACGCCTCTCGTGAATGTGCTGACCGTTTCACAGGCCTCACACACAGCTTTCGTGATCTTGCCCTGCTTCGTGACAGTGACGACCTTGTGGTTTTGCTCAAGGTCGCACGCCGAACACATCATCTCGACCGACTGGTCGATTGCATAAGCTATTGCTTTTACTGCCATAATATTTCCTCTTTTCTTCGCCCGCCGCGTATTATCGGCCACGTCTAGGCCCAAATGAACGAAAGCTTTTGCGCGCTGGCGTAGAAAATTTCTTTGCCGGTGCCGCCTGCGTAAACGTGTGGCCGCCAAAATCAGGCAGAACGATGCGTTCTACCTGCTCACCCGTCAGCCGTTCGATAGCCCGCATTGAATGCTCCTCGGCGATCGTAAACAGCGTAATGGCACGCCCTTTATTCCCGGCACGGCCGGTTCGGCCGATACGGTGAACATAATCCTCGGGGGCCTCGGGTATGTCATAGTTTATCACATGTGAGACCGAGTCGATATCGATGCCGCGAGCG
>JBGSWW010000081.1:0-9212 GCA_041751735.1 Pyrinomonadaceae bacterium
AAAGGTATCGCCGCCGATGTTCGACTGGGACGCTCCTCACCTGAAGCTTCTGATCAAGACACTCCAGCTCGTGACCGAAGGCAAGATAAAACGGCTAATGATCTTTATGCCGCCGCGTCACGGAAAGAGCGAGCTTGTCACGACACGCTACACTGCCTGGCGCCTGCTCATGGAGCCCGCACTAAAGGTAATCCTAGCCAGCTACAACCAGCATCTCGCGAACCGCTTCTCCCGCGGCATCCGTAATACTCTCGCCGAACACTTCGCCCTTGAGAAAGTTGGCAAAGTTGACAAAGTTTCGAAGTTACGAAGTAAGACAGGCGAGGGTGTCAGTACCGGGAGCGGTAGCGACCGGGGCTCAAAACGCTCCCCTCCTTACGCAGGAGGGGTGGCACCCGCTTCGGGTGACGGGGTGGTTCTCTCTGACGGCGACGAACGCCTATCAAACCCCTTTAGATCTGGCATCATTAACTCCGCGGCCGAATGGGAGACCGGTCATGGCGGTGGAGTAAAGGCAGTCGGTGTCGGCGGAGGCATCACGGGCTATGGAGCACAGCTGATGATGATCGACGACCCGATCAAGAGCCGCGAACAGGCTGAGTCGGCTTCTTATCGGGATAAGGTCTGGCACTGGTTCAATGACGACATGATGACACGCCTGGAACCAGATGCGAGTGTCATCCTCATCCAGACCCGCTGGCACGAAGACGACCTCGCCGGCCGCCTCCTGAAACAGCAGCAGGAAGAAGGCGGCGAAGAATGGCATGTCATCAACCTGCCCGCTATCTGCGAGGAATTTGCGGGAAGCTCGCTCGTTGGTGAGGAGCCTGAAACGTCTACGCCAGAGATCACCCCGCTCGACGAGTTTCACAATAAGATCAAATCAGCTGACAATCCCACAGGATTGCCGATGGGAGCGATCCCAAAGCACCGCCAGCGAAACTACGGCGATATCCTCCGTGAACATGAAGAAGCCAAAAGAGCAGAGACATTGAACGCAGAGAACGCTAAGAACGCAGAGGCACAGAAACATTTGACGGTTGACGCCGATCAAAAAACATCAGACATTCCCGACTCTGCGTCCTCTGCGAACTCTGCGTTTAATATTCCTGCTGACTTGCTCGGACGAGCACCCGGCGAAGCCCTTTGGCCGCAAAGATTCGACATCAAGTGGCTCGAAAGGACAAAAAGACGAATGGGAAGATATTCCTTCGAAGCACTCTACCAGCAAAAACCAGTCTCGACCGAAGGAGGTATGTTCAAGCGTTCGTGGTTCCAGATCGTCCAGGTCGCTCCGCCAAACCTCAACTGGAAACGAGGTTATGACCTTTCATTTGCTGCCAATCCCGATTGCGATCCTTCCGCCACGCTGAAAGTCGCTTATGACAAGGACGGAGTCATGTACATCGACGGCTGCTTCACCGGAAAGCTTAACTATCCTCTCCAGCGAAAGATGCTGATGCACTATATCCGAACTGAGACACGCACCGAACACGGCATCGAGCTCTCGGCAAACGGCCATGCACTACTCCAGGACCTGAGACGAATGCCCCAACTCTTCGGGAAGAAGTTCCGTGGAGTAAAGGTTGAGACAGACAAGCTCACGCGAGCCCTCCCATGGATCGCCCTTGCCGAAGAAGGCAGAGTGAGACTCGTAGCCGGCCGCTGGAACGAAGACTTCATCACCGAAGCCTGCTCATTCCCCCACGGCCGCCACGACGACCAAATAGACGCCGTCTCCATCGCCGTCGCCATGCACAAGGTAAAGGAAAAGACCCTATGGCTATTCTGATCCATGCAGAGACGATCGGACCTACAGACTGGACCGCGGGCGTCCCCGCCTGCAACGCCGGCTCCTCCGGCTTTATCGGCGGTGGGGTCGAATTGTGGTCTGGCGGGAGAATAACCATCTCCCGCAAAGACGCAAAGCCAGCCAAAAAAAGTATTCACTATTCACTCGCTGAGACGATGCCGCGATACAACGGAGTAAACCGACCCAGTCTGAAGCAGCTTGCTTTCGTAAATGGTGAGGTGATCGACGAGGAATTCTCGGGGCTGCAGAGCGGCTCGGTCGTGGGCGTCGATCAGTTCCCTCGCCGGCACGGGCTTCTTGATGCGAGCGATCGTGATGTGAGGATGAAAGCGGCGGGTTTGCTGGTCATCGTCTTTAAGGCATTTCGCGATGCGGGCGAGCGTGCCCACTGCGCGGGCGAATTCCTCCACCCCGATCCAAAGCACGGCACTTTCGCGTCTGCGGAACGATCCCGGGCCCTGGGCCGTAAGCTTGAAAGGCGCAACGGATGCCGCGGCAGTGGCAACAAGCTCCTCGATCTTTTCCATCAGCGGCTCATCCGCATCGCCGAAGAATTTCATCGTAATATGAAACTTCTCAGCCCGCTCCCACTTTACGCGTGCATGAGGAAACGCCTTATTCAGATATGAAATGTGGTTGACAATCACCCCTCGTACATCTTCGGGTATATCGATGGCAACAAATATCCGTCTAAAAGGCATATTGATTGTGGGTTTATGCAATTGCTAAACTCTCACAGAATTATGAAAGTCGTAAAGATCGTCTTTATTTTATCGGCCGTTATCGTGGTCGCCATAGCTGCCTTCTCTTACTGGATGTTCAGCTCTTTGAACGAGAAGCATGAGCACGGTAAGGCCAATGAGTACATCAAGATCGAAAAAGGCACACCGCCAAGGGAGATAATTTCTCAGCTTGCCGCTCAAGGAGTATTGGCAAGCGAACTGCCTGTCTTTTTATATATCCGCAGTTTCGGCGATGCAAGTAAGATGCAGGCCGGCGATTACCAGTTTCCGAGCCCGATCAGCCCGCTGGAGGTGCTAAAGGAGCTCGAGAAGGGTGAAGCATTGACTACGAAGCTCACCATCCCCGAGGGTTTTACTCGTTTCGACATCGCAAAACGTATCGCTGAGCGTTTCCCGCAGGACCCGCCGGCAGATGATAAGGCGATCCTTGCGCTGATGGACGACACATCTCTGATACGCGATCTCGCACCCGAGGCTAAGAATCTGGAAGGCTATATGTACCCGAGTACATATACATTTCCACGGCAGACCGATGCGAAAGAGATCGTCCGGGCAATGGTTGAGCAGTTCAGGAAAAGCTGGAAGCCCGAATGGACCGAGGCGGCACGGTCGCGTTCGCTTTCGCCCCACGAGATCGTTACCAAAGCATCGTTAATAGAAACCGAGACCGGTGTTGAAAGTGAACGCCCGATCGTCGCGGGCGTGATCAATAACCGCCTGTCTAAAGGTATACCGCTGGGCATTGATCAGACCAACGTTTACATCGCCAAAATGCTTGGCCGCTGGGACGGGACCATAAACAAGAGCGATCTCGAGGTAAATTCACCCTATAACACCCGGATCAAACCAGGCCTGCCCCCCGGTCCGATATCGTCCGTGACAGCCAGTTCGATCAACGCAGCCCTGAATCCCGTTTCGCACGATTATATTTTCTACGTCCTCAACGTGGACGCCAATGACGGTTCACATTGGTTCTACGCATCTGCTGCGGACTTCGAGAAAGGAAAGCGGAAATATCAAGAGTGGTTGGAAAAGGAAAGGTTGGAGAAAAAGAAGCTAGAAGGAAATAGTTGACGTAGTTACATAGTGTAGTTACAATATCAATGAACTTTGAATGGGATGAGAATAAAAGAATCAAGAATATTAATCAACATGGGATCGATTTCCATGACGCAGCTAAGGTGTTCGATTCCGAGACCTATACCGTCGTCGACGAGAGATTTGATTATGGTGAAATTCGCCTATTAACTCTTGGAATTGTAAATGGCCGAATTCTTGCCGTGACGCACACTGAGTCGGATGACCACATCCGAATCATTTCTGCTCGGAAAGGTGAAAAACATGAACAAGAAATCTACTTCAAACAAGTCAGGGACTGATTGGGCCCGTTTAGACGCAATGAACGATGAGGATATCGACTTCACCGATATTCCTCGTACAACCCCAGAATTCTGGGCAAATGGGATAGTTCGAAAGGGTTTAAAGCCCGTCGTGCGAAAGAATCAACTCACGCTACGCATTGACCAGGATGTAATTGAATTCTTCAAAGAAGAAGGCCGCGGTTACCAGACCAGGATCAATCAGCTCCTGAGAGCCTATATGGAAGCCCATAAACAAACTCGATAAGCCATGCTCAACTCAATTGGCGAAGACATAAGCGGCAAATCATATGTAGGGAACATCCTATGGAATTTCGCGTCTAACATCTTATGAGTGTCATTCACCGTTTCATGCTTACGGTATCGCTAATTGCGGCGGCGTCATCTGTTTCGGGCCTGTTTTATTACAGCTCTAACGAGGAGAAAAAGCGCGAGGCATATTTTCGGGAAATGGAGGAAAGTCGTGCGCAAGGTTTACCGACGTTTAGTGGGCCGTATTGCCATCCTGATCCTCACCCAAGAATTCTGACGAAAATCGTACTAATGACGACAATTACCTTTTTCTTTCTGTTATTTCTCAAGAACCCGTTTTGGTCAATTCCTACAGCGTTGATGGCTTTCGCCCTCTTTCCTTACTGGTACATGCAGACGCAGCGAGATCTTGCCTTTGCCGGGTCGTATCAGCCTGTCCTGTTTGACCAGTACTTTCTCAATGCAAGTATTTTTGATCTGCTTGGGGGTGTAGCTTCACTTATCTTGCTGGGAATTCAGATCGGCTGGATCATTCATAGGGCAAGTGCTAGTTCGAGTGGCGAAACTAAACTTCCATGATCAAGCTCCTCGCCCTAGATCTTGACGGAACTACTCTTAATTCACACGGCATCGTTCCGAATGCAAATCGCGAGGCCATCCGCGCGGCGGAAGAACGAGGCGTGCTGGTCACGATCGCGACGGGGCGGCGATTTAGGGATGCTCGGCCGGTCGGGCTCGACCTGGAGTTAAATGCACCTCTGATAACTCACAACGGCGGGCTGCTCAAATATGCTGGCAGCGAAGAGACCGTTCATTGTTCCCTTTTGACTACGGAAACTAGTCTGGAGGTTGTGAGAGTCGGCAAAGCGTTTGGGGGCGATGCCCTTGTTAGCACAGATCCGCACGGGCATGGAACGCTTCTTTACGACCGAATTTCCGACGACAATATCCCGCTGAAAAAATATCTACGTTGGTCGGAAAGCCTTCATGGCATCGAGATCGGCCGCAACGGCGTTGCTCATGTTGAAATGCTTGAGGACATCCTCCCCGATCACGAGATCGTGCACATTTCGTTCTCCGGCAACTGCCGGTCAATGCGTGAGCTCGAATCGACGCTAAATGACGAGTTCCGGGGCAAAGTGACGATCCTCGCGACGATCTATCCAACGCTTGATTTCACCTTGCTCGACATTCTGCCGCCTGACGCTTCGAAAGGCCACGGCGTTTCTCGGCTTGCCGAGCTAAATGGCTTAACCGCCGAAAACGTGATGTGCATTGGCGACAATTTCAATGATCTCGAGATGCTCGATTACGCCGGAACTGCCGTCGTGATGGGAAACGCCGACCCGGGGTTGCTAGAACGGGGCGAATTTTATACAACTTTAAGTAACGATGAAGGCGGGGTTGCCGCGGCTGTCGAACGTTTTATTTTGAGCTAGGGGAGACCATTTAGTGGCAAATAGAATTGCAGTTTTAGAAACAAACAAGGGAACCATCAAATTTGAGCTGTTAGAGCAGGACGCGCCGAAAACGACCGAGAATTTTCGCCTGCTCGCAGATAAGAACTATTACGACGGCGTGATATTTCACCGCGTGATACCGAATTTTATGATCCAGGGCGGTGACCCGCTTGGAGAGGGCTACGGTGGCGAATCCGCTTGGGGCGGCAAATTTGCCGATGAGATAGATCGCGGGTCGGCCCTTTACTCAGGCCAGTACGAAAAAGGCACGGTCGCGATGGCCAATTCCGGCCCGAATACCAACGGCTCGCAATTCTTTATCATGCATGTCGACTACGGGCTTCCGCCTAGCTACAGCAAATTTGGCAAGGTCATCGAGGGGCAGGACGTAGTTGACGCTATCGCATCCGTCGAGCGCAATCACAACGATAAACCGCTCGAACCTGTCGTAATGAACCGGGTTTACGTCGAGGACGCCGCCGCCTAGATGCGTGCGGTCGTGCAGAGGGTAAAGCGGGCCCGGGTTTCTGTCGGTGTGGAGATCACTGGTGAGATCGGGCCTGGCATGCTCGTGTTGCTGGGCGTTGCAGTGAACGATGCGGAACCAGATGCCGACTACCTCGTCGATAAAATATTAAATTTGCGGATCTTCGACGACGAAGCGGGTAAGATGAATTTGTCTCTGCTCGACACGGGCGGAGGCTTGTTGGTGGTATCGCAGTTCACCCTTTACGGCGATACTCGACGCGGAAGGCGGCCGTCATTCGTAAATGCGGCCGGGCCATCTGAGGCCAACCGGCTTTACGAATATTTTGTAGCGAACGCCGGCCGGTCCATCTCAAAGATCTCGACTGGACGATTTCAGGCCATGATGGACGTAGAGCTGGTGAACGATGGCCCGGTTACAATAATTCTGGACAGTGAAAAAACGATCTAGAAATCACATATGAAAAACCTATTCACAATTTTGTTGGTGACTTTTATCTCAGTACTCGGCTTATCCTGCAGCGGCGGCCTGAATACCGCGAATAACAGTAACGCGTCACCCGAGATCAAAAAAGGCGTCGCACCCGTCGCCGACGACGAGATCGCCGTGATCGAAATGGAAAACCCTGGAGCTTATGGCACCATAAAGCTTGAACTCTATTCGAACATCGCTCCAAAAATGGTCGAACGATTCAAGGAACTTGCTCGAGAAGGGGTGTACAACGGAACGACGTTCCACCGTATTAACGCTTCGGTCATTCAGGGTGGCGATCCCCTCTCGAAAGATCCGGAACCTCGAAATGACGGAACAGGCAAATCGGACAAGCCGAATGTTCCGGCTGAGTTCTCGGATCTCAAATACGAGGCGGGCACCCTGGGAGCCGCTCGGGGACAGGAGCCCGACTCAGCCAATTCGCAATTCTTTATCACATTGAAGCGAGAGGCTGGGTTCGACAACAGATATACGATCTTTGGCAAGGTTATCGATGGAATGGTCCATGTGAGGACGATCGCCGGAGTTCAGCCGAAAGATGGTGAACGCCCTCTTGAGGCCGTGCGTATCAAGACCGTATCGATCGTTCCGCGCGGTGGACAATAATGATAAAATTGCCTTTAGACAAAAGCTCGCGTAGCTCAGTGGATAGAGTGCTTCCCTCCGAAGGAAGAAGTCGCAGGTTCAAATCCTGCCGCGAGTACCATTTAATTGCAACAGTTAGGGGAATTACATGTTGTCATTGGTAGACTGATTCCCCTAACGATTCCCCTAGCACATTAAATTTTACCCCTTTTCATAGGTTGCGGGGCACCACCATACTCGGGACTAGTGACACAAAAGAAATTGACAAATCCAGAATCACAGATCTTCGAGCGAAAGCAATCTTTATCCTTAAAAAAAGAGGGCCTCAGTAGCCTTTGTGGCATGATCAACGCAGATCCTGGTCAGGGTACGGTCGTCTTCGGTGTCAATCCTGACGGAGTAATCGTCGGCGTTGAACCCGGCAATTTGGACTCTGCTCAACAATCACTCGAAAGAACGATACAGTCAAAATTCGCACCGGCCATCCAATGTACTATTAACGCCGAGGAGGTGGATGGAAAGTGGCTTGTTTTTGTTGGGGCCAACAGAAATCGGGCCATTTCATACCATGAGTTCGACGGGCGAGCATATATTCGAGAAGGGACGGTTACCAGGCAACTCACTTTCGACGAGAAGCAATCTCTCCAACGACAACGCAATAGGGACCTCCATAACGGCCCCTGGGCGTGTAGCGGGTGCGGCTCTTTTGCGGGTACTTTCAGCGGGGTGACGATGACCCCCCAAGGGCCAAAAAAAAACTACAACTGCTCCTGCGGAGGAGAGTTTTGGCCCGCTATGTGAATGCCCCGCTATAAATACGAAAAACTTACCGTCCTAAACCTCAAAGGTGTTGAGTACCCGATCACTGAGATCCGCCAGGCTGTAGAACACCTCAAGACATTAAAACAAGCGAAGGGCACGGGGCTAGAGGCCCAAACCAGTGTCCGAGCTGGTCGCTACTGGTTGTTGGCACGGCCTCTATTAAAACTTAATCAAATCATAGGGCGAACGCCCCGAGAGGTTTGGGAATTGTTCGACGCGGATGTAGACGGGCAAAGAGAAAGCCTAAAACAGCGTGATTCTTTGAGCTATGCGCCGCCTAACCACCGTTTGAGATTGCCTCGCACTTGGCGGCCTTTAGGTGGTTATCTCAGTGGATGACCCTAGAAACATTTAATCCTTATAATAAGCGAGATAGACTCAGACTGAGGCCGGCGCTATAGTAAAGGTCGATCGAGGTGGGTTCTGGGATCTCGGGCGGCACTTAAACCGATCGGGCAACCTTTCGCGGCAAGTTCTACCGAAAACCCAGGCCCCGCCTTTATCGGGTCAGTTAACTCGACCCTTCAGACTTGAAACCGTCCCACGCGCCCGCTCTGGAGCTGTGTTGTCGTCACATAATGGCAGCCATATTTCGCTACGAATGTATGCCGGTCATCCCCATGTTGCAGATCACATAAGAAAATAAGATGAAGAAAAACGTAAGTGTAACTTTGTACGGGACCGCCCCTGGGGCCTCGCCGGGCTTTTTCCCGTGTTTAATTCCTCTCTAGAATTAGGACCCGAGTTTCTAGAGGGTCGCATTATATCGCTCCCACTGCTTTTTCAGTTTTCCCTCCCGCGATTTGTTAGACGGCGTATTCGTGACGAAATAACGCTTGCCTCCACATTTTATCACCATCAAGAATTGTAGATTTGAGCTATCTTGCCGTCCTTCATTACCTTGACGGAAATCCAATAGGGATTGCCGCCTAAACCTATCCTGTAACGTAAAAGGTAACTATCGCCCCCGTCTTCGCGGTCTGAAAAAGTAAAGGAAGTCAACGCTCCTTGATACGCGATCCATTGCCAAAACCCTTTCCCGGTGTATGTCTTCAGAAAGACGCGCATCGGGGGCGTAAATAAAGCGGGGTCGTGTTTGCCGTTTAGCAGATCGGCCATTACCGCCTTCAGCCTCAGCGTCGCCCGCGGGTCGGGGTCTGTTTTTCCTTCCGGTCTTTT
>JBGSWW010000082.1:0-53399 GCA_041751735.1 Pyrinomonadaceae bacterium
CGATCAGATCTTCAGGCTTTTCATAACCCTTCAGTAAATTGTCAATCAACTCGTTGTTTATGGCCATCTCTTCTCCTCCCGCCAAAACTTATCTCATTTGGCTATCAATGACCATTTACACAAAATAACTTACACCCTCGACTCGTCGCACTCGCCCACAACCTCCAAAGGCTCAGCACCGGCCACTGATCGCTCTTACCTTTTCTCGCAAAAAGAAAAAAGACCGCCTAGATCAGTTTCTAGACGGCCTCTTGTTTTGTCCACGATTTCCTGTCCGGAACGGTCCTTGACCCAATCGCATTCTCGCTCTCTCTATGCTAACCTTTCGGCGTATCATCATCCTCACTCGACGAAAATAAAATATGGTTGCGACTATCTTCTTGCCGATCCTTCTTCTTTTTCAGGCCCCGCAGCCGACGATCGCGGCTGGTGCTCCGGTTACCCCGCCGAGGCAAACCGAATCGGCTCGTCCAGCTGCTACGCCCGAACGAGAAGAACCGCCCGTCGTTTCAAAGCGCTCGGTAAGGGTCGGCGGCCGACAACTCAGTTACACCGTAACGACTGGCTATATGCCGATCAAGAATTCAGTTTCGGGCGACACCGAGGCAAGGATGTTCTTTATGGCATATACGCTCGATAATCCCCCAGCTCGCCGTCCGCTTATGTTCTCGTTTAACGGCGGTCCGGGATCTGCGTCAGTCTGGCTACACCTCGGGGCCCTCGGCCCACGTCGGATCAAAATGCTCGATAGCGGCCTGATGCCGCCGCCGCCCTACGAAATGGAGGACAACCAGTCAACGTGGCTAACCGAAACCGACATGGTCTTCATCGACCCGGTCGGAACCGGATATTCACGGGCGACGCGCCCGGAACTCGCCGCGAAATTTTTCGGGGTAAACGGGGATATCGAATCGGTCGGGGAATTTATCCGAATGTATCTCGGGCGAAACGAGCGATGGATGTCACCGCTATTCCTGGTCGGAGAGAGTTATGGTACGACAAGGGCTGCAGGCTTATCCAATCATTTGTTCAATAAGGGCATAAGCTTGAACGGCATCGTTCTGGTATCGACCGTACTCAATTTTCAGACAATACGGTTTGCGAACAATAATGATCTCCCTCTAGTGTTGATCGTTCCGTCGTATGCAACGACTGCCTGGTACCACAAACGCCTTTCTCCGTCGATGCAAAGCAAATCCGTTGAGCAGATCGCTCAGGAGGCACGTGTCTTTGCCATCAATGAGTATATGCCGGCGATGATGAAGATAGACCAGCTTTCAGATTCAGAACGCTCGGCCCTCGCAGCAAAATACAGCGCCCTGACGGGGCTCAGTACGGATTTTATCCAACGCAATGATTTTCGAATCGAGTTGGGGGAATTCAACAAGGAGCTTCTACGGGGTGAACGCCGGACGTCCGGACGGCTCGACAGCAGGTTCAAGGGTATCGATCGCGATGCCGCCGGGAGCGACCCGGAGTCGGATCCGAGTATGAACGCTATTCGGCCTCCTTATACCGCAGCTTTCAACAGCTACGTCCGAGGCGAGCTGGGCTTTAAGTCCGATACGGAATATTACATTCTCGGCGGCGGCATCACTGGACCTTGGAATTACAATGTCACTAATGCGTACGCCGACACGAGCATTCCGTTAAAAGATGCGATGGCCAAAAATCCCTATATGAAGATACTTGTGGCGAGCGGGTATTACGATATGGCCACGCCGTTTTTCGCCGCCGAGTATACGTTCTCGGCAATGAATCTCGATCCATCACTCCGCCGGAATGTGAGCTACACCTACTATGAATCGGGGCATATGATGTATATCGAGAAGAAGTCGCTGGAGAAGTTGAAATCGGACGCGGCGTCGTTTATCCAGCGGTCGATACCGAACTCAATCCGGCAACGCCTTTAGTGAGGTTTGTCTCCTCGGAGAAGAGCCACAGCGTGCGGGAGCACTTCTCGAATAACCTCAAAGCATTCAGAGACTGCCTTAGGAGACCCCGGAAGGTTTACAACAAGTGTCGAGCCGCGGATCCCGCAAACCGCTCGGGATAACATTGCAAGCGGAGTTGAGTCAGCTGTCTTACGTCTGATCGCTTCGGCGATTCCCGGGGCCTCGCGTTCAATGACGGCGAGTGTGGCCTCGGGTGTATTATCTCGGGGAGCAAAACCTGTCCCGCCGGTTGTGATTACGAGGTCAAGGTCGCGTCGGTCACACAAGTAAGAGAGAAGATCCTGAATTTCTACTAAGTCATCTGTCGTTGATCGACGAACCGCTATCTCGATCCTCGCATTTGTCAAAACCCTGACGAGTTCGTTGCCGGAAATATCATTGTCGGGTGTGCGTGTATCGCTCACGGTCACAACGGCTGCCTTGATGGAACTCATATGGATCGACCTCTTACGTCAAAGTGGCTCAAGCTGCAGTCACTTCGATAGCTGCCCGGCGGCTCATCCGACGCCCATACATCACGCTCAAAATCACACCCAGAACTACAAGAAGCATACCGGAAATAGAAATCAAACTTTGCGGCTCAGCAAAAACTATCCAACCGATCGTGATCGCGTAGATCAAGCCGGTGTAATTAATAATAGCCACGCCCGCAATACGTTCTCTTTGAAGCGCATTGGTCAGGAATACCTGTCCAAGCTGCGAAAACACTCCTATCAGAAACAGAAAGATCCAATCACGACCAGCCGGCGTGACCCAGTCGAAAAGGAGGCTGATCGATCCGACGACAGCGCCGACCAGTTGGAAGTGCAGCACGACGGTCAATGGATGCTCGCGCTCGCGGAGGCTTCGAACCAGATTATAAGCGAGACCCGAAAAGAATGCGGATACGATCCCCAAAGCAAGGTAGAACGGCGAGATCCGCGTGTCAAATTGCTCGATCAACAGGACCCCTGAAAAGGCGATCGCATAAAAAAACCACTGTGGGGGAAGGACGCTCTCCTTGAGGACGAAAATGGCAATAATAGCGGTGAAGATCGGCGAAAGGTATTGGATCGTCTGTGCGGACGCAAGTGGCATCTCCTGAAGCGTGAGGAAAAAGCAGTAGAGGGCAATGGTCCCGAAGGTCCCACGCAACAATAGTAGTGTATGGTTGGAGCCGATCAGGCTGCCGCCGGCCCGGCGAAGGCCATAGACGCAAAACGACGCTGCTATAATACACCGAAAAAACACGATCTCCATCGCGGGGATATGCGAGACCTGCTTGACGAACACATTTGCAAGAAAAAAGGCGATGGTCGACAAGAACATCGCCCGCACGCCCGGAGTAAGAAATTTCGTATCTTCACTCAATCTTTAAGAGTAGATTTTTTCGAGGATCCGCTGCAACCACAATCTGCGTGGCACTCTCCTTTTGCCGAGAACGACCTTAGACTCCCGCGAACTAAGAATGAGCCGTAACCGACCGCTCCGAGAATAATGATCGTAACAATCAGGTATTGAACTAGCATTATCCAAAGCCGAGAGCCTTACCGCCCTGATAGGTAATTAGTGCCCCGAGATATGCGATCACCGTCATATAGGTGAACATAAAGACCGGCCATCGCCACGAATTCGTTTCTCGTCGGACTACGGCAAGCGTCGACATACACTGCATCGCTAAGACGAAAAATACCATAAGCGAGAGAGCGGTCAAGGGCGTCCAAACAGGCCGGCCGTCATCCGTTTTAGCATCGCGGACAGCACTTATCAACGTTTCTGATTCTTCGTTTTGATCCTTCCCCACGCTGTAAATAATACTCAGGGTTGAAACCAGTACTTCTCTTGCCGCAAAACTCGCAATGAGGGCAACGCCGATCTTCCAATCAAAGCCCAACGGCTGTATTACCGGTTCGATAGCATGCCCCAATTTTCCCGCAAAGCTGTTCTTGAGCTGCTCGCTTTCCGGCTGAACAGCCTGCTGCTCGTCGAGCGGGGCGACGATAAGCGGGTCCGAACTTCGCGGAAAATACATCAGCGCCCAGAGGATTATAGAAATTGCGAGGATCACTGTACCCGCACGTTTCAGAAATAACCACGCTCGCGTGAACATATTCTGAAAAACCGTCCGCAGATTAGGCATTCGGTACGGCGGCATTTCCATGAGAAATGGCGGCGGAGGTGCCTTCAACAATGTACGCTTTAAAATAAATGCAACGACGATGGCGACAGCGATCCCCAGGGCATACATCGCGAGCATGAGTACGGCCCCTAAAGAAAGAAACCCTAGAACGCTCTGCCCGGCAAAAAAAGTTGCGATCATGAGCGTGTAAACCGGCAGTCTCGCCGAGCAGCTCATAAATGGGGCGATCATAATTGTCGCAAACCTGTCACGCCGGCTCTCGATCGTGCGCGTGGCCATAATGCCGGGAATGGCACACGCAAAACTGCTGATGAGAGGAAGGAAGGCCTTTCCATGCAGTCCGACGCCGCTCATTAATTTGTCCAAAAGGAACGCAGCTCTGGACATATAGCCGCTATCCTCAAGTAAGGAGATAAACAGGAAAAGAAGAAGGATCTGCGGTAAGAAAACAACCACTCCGCCGACACCGGCAAGGATACCGTCAACCAGAAGGTCTGTTAGGATCCCGGCAGGCATGTGCACACGTGCAAAATCGGCGGCCGCCCCAAAGCCAAGTTCCAAAAGGTCCATCGGCAGGCTTGCCCATGAAAAGATCGTTTGGAAGACCAGCAGCAATATCGCGACCAGGATCACCAGGCCAAACACCTTGTGCGTCAGTATCTTGTCGATCTTCTCGGATATTTGGTGCTGTTTGTGGTCGCTGTGCCATACAGATTCCTGAACGGCGTTGGAAATGAATTTATAACGAGAGAATATCCTTCCGTTAGGCCCGGCTTCATCCGCAGACTCATCCAGAATGTACGGCACTACCGGCTCAATCCCTACGACTTTCTGAACCTTTTCTGCGAGTTCGTTGATCCCACGTCCGGTCTTCGCGTTGATCGCGACTACGGGTGATTTGAGTTGTGCCGACAGCATTTCAACGTCGATCTCATGCTTCTGGTGTTCAAACGCATCGATCATCGTGAGCGCAATGACCACCGGGACCCTGAATTCGAATAGCTGGGTCACCAGGTAGAGATTCCGCTCGAGATTCGTGGCATCGACGACCGCGACGATCGCATCTGGCTTAGCTATTCCCGGTTGGTCACCCCGGATTATTCCGCTAGCGATCTGCTCATCCAGCGAGGTTGCGTCGAGGCTGTACAAGCCGGGCAGATCGATCAGATTGGCCGTCGTGCCGTTCAGAAGCCATTTGCCTTCTTTCCGTTCGACAGTAACGCCGGGATAATTCGCTACCTTTTGTTTGAGACCTGTAAGTGAGTTGAAAAGTGTGGTTTTTCCGGCGTTTGGATTACCGGCCAACGCAATGGTTAACTGTCTTTTATGTCCGTTGTCGTCCATTCATGATCTGGAGCCCTAACTTAGCAGCTTACTTCGATCGCGTTCGCCTCGCTCCGTCGCATTGCGAGACTATATCCGCGGACACGTATCTCGATCGGGTCACCGAACGGTGCCATTTTCACGATCTTTACGCCAACGCCTGGTATGACCCCCATTTCCATTAACCGCCTGGTGATCCGTCCGGTTCCCTTTATGGAAATCACACGGGCGTCACATCCTATTGGAAGCTCAGTCAAAGTCATTATTTTTACCACACAATTAAGAGTCGATCGAGAAACAATTATGTCTTCCAAAGACAACTAAAATATACTCTAATTGAAAACCATTTTCAATTTCGATCGACAGGAAGTCCTCTCTGTGAATTAGGACACACCACAGGCTATGGCAATCTTATGCTTTTCGAGATTAGATCGGCTTGTAAGGGCCCGGCTGACATACGTATGGGAACACGGTCGGAAGCCCGCAGCCAAACTTTTAGAGCGAGCCTGTCCAGTTGAGGATTCAGAGTATTAATGGAGATCAACTGCGCGAATACTTTTTCGTCACCGATCGTTATTTCCGCGGGGTTAGATGGCCTCAGGGTAAATACATAGGGCCTGTTTTCCCAGAAAACCGCGACACGGGTATCATTCACTGGGTTATTCGCATTCTTGCTGGGCCTTAAGTTGAACGACCTCATAGCATAAAACAGAGACAAGACACTGTGAGTGCCTATTGGAGCATCTACTCCCTGCGCAGCTCCGAATTTTATTTCCCCGGTCGTGCTGTCAAATGTCACAGTTTGTCTCAGACCCGGCAAGGCAGATGTAAAATTCATTTCCGCCCAATTCGGAGCCAGAGTCTCAGGATTGACGCGCACCCTGGCAGACTCGCCCAACTGGAAAGTATTCACGCCAGGTTCGACAGACGTGATCGTCGCGGTGAGAAGAAGGTTGTCAGCCTTTTGGAAAAGTTTCCTTTCCTGGACATTGAAAGTGAGTCGGGCCAGCGGCTGTCCGGCAGCCGATATACCATATTCAAGAACTTCACCGATCTGAAATCCCAACTCAGGCAGTAAGGGTCGGTTATCGACGTACTGTTCCGGCGTAGGCGACGGTTTTGCTATCGAGACAGGAGATGGAGTTGGTGTAGGGATCGGCAGATCTGAAACCGTCGTCGGCGAGGGCAGGGAGATCGCTGTGACGATTGCCCGGAAATCTCCTTTGTCGGTCTTAAATCGGATCAGCAAAGGAATGCGGGCCTCGTCAGCTGTAAAATTGATCCTCAAGTCTCGAATACCCATTTCCGCGAGAGTCGGCGACTGTACTATCGAAACAACGGTATCGAATTCCCCGGCGTCCGTTTTCACACGTTCCGAGTTCGTAGGCACAAAGGTCACGGAAGAGATCTGATCGTTCTCGAATAAGGGAAACGTCCCGGCGCCGGACGATTCCCTGGCCTTGTAGATAACAGACAACAGGTCATAACCCGAAGCGGGCACGGTCAAATAATTACGGACTCTCTCCTGCGGAAGTATCGAATCCCGGCTGTTCGTGGTCATGTAAAGAGGCAGTCCACTGTCTGGCGCTACATACACCGTCCGGGTCTCGTCAACCATGAAAAACGCGGCACTCACCATTTCAAGCGTCTTTACTCGAACCCTTAATTCCACGGCGTCGCGTCCGCTCAACCTTCCGCGGGAGGCCACAAATGTTTCTGCGTATCCAGCATTAGAGAATTTACCGAAGGATACGTTGTACGAAAGCTTTTCGCCGATCCTGAAAAATGAAGGCGCATCCTGGGCCAAACCTCGCGATCCAGCGAGATAGGCAGGTGAGGATGTCCCCGCCACCAGAGCTAGAATAGGTAAAACTACCGCCAGCAAAACGGCCAACGATCGCGGATTCGAAAAAACTCTTCTGTAATTGTCTTTGCCCATTGAGGTCTCAACTTTCTTCGAGCATTCGATCTACCGCAGCCGCCGGGTCACTGCTTCCGGTTATAGGGCGGCCGATGACAACGTAGTCCGATCCCGCAGTCAGAGCTCCCCTTAACGTCGTTACACGCTTTTGGTCGTCAACAGTTGCAGTTACCGAGCGAATTCCGGGCGTTACTATCAAAAATTCCTCGTCGGCCACCGATCGCCTGATCGCCCCGACCTCTTGTGCAGATGCCACAACGCCGTCAATTCCCGACTGCGACGCCAGGCGTGCGAGCCGGCTTACCCGCTCAGAGACACTCTCGGAGGTGCCTAATTCACTCATTGAACCGGAATCGGCACTCGTCAAAACTGTAACACCGATCATAATCGGGCGAGTCACGTTGCTGCGGCTGCACCATTCCCGGACTTCCTCACGAGCAGCCCTCATCATCTCGCCGCCCCCCGATGCGTGAAGGTTAAACATCCATACACCCATCTTTGCAGCTTCGACAGATGCCTTTGCGGCCGTATTCGGAATATCGTGAAATTTAAGGTCGAGAAAGATCTTAAAGCCATCGTCCACCAATTTTTTGACGACCCTTGGGCCCGCGGCTGTAAAAAGCTGGAGGCCGACCTTGAACGCTCCAACTGAGTCCCGCAGGTTGGCGGCTATTTTGTAGGCCTCATCTTCCGTCGCCACATCGAGAGCAATAATGATGCGTTTGCGCGCGTCATCTGGCGACGTAGAAGTTTCTGAACCGGATATCATTATTAATCGAGATCGAGCGGGTTTTTGAATGGGATGTGCGAATCGGTATCGGCCCGTTTCAGGGCCTCTTTAAATTTCTCTTCCAGTAGCCGTTCACGGTCCTTGACTGAAGACATTTGCTGAGCAAAGATCTGGTCCCTTTGATCCTTAAGTTTACTCATCTCCCCCTTGAGGTCCTCAAAAGAGCCCGTGATCTTCTTCTTCTCCTCATGGGCAAGGAGCGATCCGGTGCTCGCATCGACGGTAAGCGTCGCATCGCAGCAGGGACAAATTATAGTGTATTTATCCATAGCAACTCTCGAAACCGATCATTGGGTTACGGAAATAGGCCGGGAACAGTTTCATTTCGAACCCGATTTGATCCCAATAATATTCAGGAGTTCGGCAGACGAGATCGTGCGCAGATTTATGGTACCTACCCCTTTACGCTCAACTATCTTACCATTCTTTAAAGTCACCTTTAAAGACCTTGTCTGCGGGTCCGTCCATGTAATCTCCGCCGACCTCAGTTGCGGATGGCCCTTGAAAACACGTTTTTCGAGAACGATTCCATTCGCCTCCATCGATGTCCCAAATTCGGAGTTCTCCGGAGCTTTTTGAAATGCCATAGGTGGCGGTGTCGCCGAAGGATCCACATCGGCCCGTTCGCCTTGCCGGGACCGAGTTCCACGCCTGTCGACCTGTCCACTGCCCGAAGACAGATTTGCCGAAGCACTGTTCATGTTAGATGTAATTATAGGCTTTATGCCGGAATTGGCAGGCGGTGTCGCCGCCGGGCCTTGAGCATTTGTGCTTGAAGGTTTGCCTTTTTGGGCATTCGACGCCCCACACCCCATTACAAAAAACAGCGATGCAATTAGAGAAATGGATATACAAGACTTGATCATGATTTACCGGGGTTGAGATGATGGAAGTCCCTTATCAGTTCCTTCCTAATAATAGTATACGAAAATGCCGGCAGCGGCGTTTATAAGGATTAGAGAACTAAGAGTGTCGCAGCCGAAAGTACGCATTTTTGTCCCGCGGCGGGACAGGGAAAACGTCACACAGCTTTTGTATCACCACTTACGGAATTCTGTCCTGTACCACACGTTTTCCGAAAATGCGGCCGAGGCAATTTCGCGGCTGACATTCTCCAGGGCGAAACACCATCCAAAACTATCAAAGATCCATGACGGCCGCTCCGACTATAAAGCCTTTCGACACATATCTATATACCACTGGTCGCAATTTGTATGATTTGGCGTACTTGGCGCATAAAAAGTTTCATCGATCAAGGCGAGTGAAATACGCCAAGCATGCAAACAAAAGAGAGGCCGCTTTGCAGACAGCCTCTTCGAGTTACGATCAAATCAAACATCATAATACATTGCAAATTCCAGCGGATGCGGGCGAAGACGCATCGGAGCTATCTCTTTTTCACGCTTGTATGAGATCCATCTCTCGATCAAAGACGTTGAAAACACATCGCCTTTTAGCAAAAACTCATGATCGTTTTCAAGTGCATTGAGTGCCTCGTCAAGGTTTCCGGGCAGCGCCGGCACGTTCGCCAACTCTTCCGGCGGCAGGTCATAGATATCCTTATCAAGGGGTTCACCTGGATCTATTCGATTCTGAATTCCGTCCAGGCCGGCCATAAGCAAAGCCGCAAATGTAAGATAAGGGTTGCATGACGGATCCGGCGGCCGGAATTCGATCCTTTTGGCCTTTGGCGAGGTCGAAAACATCGGGATCCTGACTGCTGCAGACCGGTTACGTGCCGAATATGCAAGGTTCACCGGAGCTTCGAAACCAGGTACCAGCCGTTTATAGCTGTTTGTGGTAGGAGCGGCGAAACCGACCAATGCGGGAGCATGCTTCAGCAATCCGCCGATGTAGAACTTGGCCATTTCCGACAGCCCTGCGTACTGATCTCCCGCAAACAAAGGATTGCCGTCCCTCCATAAAGACTGATGGCAGTGCATTCCGGAGCCATTATCTCCATAAAGAGGTTTGGGCATAAAGGTCGCTGTCTTACCAGCACTATAAGCCGTGTTCTTTACCACATACTTGAAAAGCATCAGGTTGTCGGCAGTATGCAGGAGGTTAGAGAACTTGAAATCGATCTCACACTGGCCAGCCGTTGCGACTTCGTGATGATGACATTCCACTATGATCCCGACGTCGCCAAGTATGGACGATATTGTGTTTCGAATATCGACGAGTGAGTCCATGGGAGAAACCGGCACGTACCCTTCCTTCGCTCTGATGTGAAATCCGTTGTTAGGTGAAATATCGGTACCAACACGGCCGGAATTCCAGTGACCCTCTTCTGAGTTGAGATAAAAGCCGGCAGAGTTTTGCTCATTATGAAAACGAGCTTCGTCGAAGATAAAGAACTCTGCCTCAGGCCCTACAAACGCTGTATCCGCGATTCCAGTGAATTTCAAGTAACTCTCGGCTCTGGTAGCCACGGACCGGGGATCGAGCCAGTACCCCTCTTTCGTGATCGGGTCCACGGCGTTGGCTATCAGGCATAACGTCGTGTCTTCGGCAAAAGGATCGATCCAGAATCTGGTCGGATCCGGAATGAGAAGCATATCCGATTCATGGATAGCCGCCCAACCTCGCAGGCTCGAGGCGTCAAATCCAAATCCATCTTCAAAACTATCTTCGGTAAGCTGATCGATAGGATAGGTGAGGTGATGCCATGCGCCGGGCAGATCGGTAAAGCGAACCGATACAAATCGGGCCTCCTGATCGGCAGCATAGTTTAATACATTCTTCGCGTTCATATTTCTCCTGTTATGGCCTTTTTATTGATATCGTCGTATGAATTCGCCAGCCCAAATTGAAGGCACGCTGTTCCAAGATTGGGATTCTAGCTTATGGATCGTAGGCGACAAAGGAATTCGAATCGAAAATGAGAGAGGCTCTAAAATCCTACACAATTGTAGGATTTTAGAGCCTCTACAGACTTCATCTCGACGACTAACCGCTGGTATCCGGGATCTCCGTCACATTTGGGGGGCTTAAATTGAGAACATTTTCGCCCGCAATAATATTGACCGGAGCGTCCCACATGGCGAATCCGCGGCCGATCTTGGTAATGCCGAAGATATAGTAATTATCCGGATCGACGTTAGATACATTGGCGCTGCCGCTGCTGTCAGTGGTGCCTGTATATTTCGCGTGTTTTGCGATCGCACGCATAGCCTCGCGCTGAAAATCGCCGTAGCGATCTGGAAAAACGGCCGCAAGACCCAGACTGGCGGCAAAAGTGTTTCCCTCGATCGGTTCGATACGAGCTTCACGAAGAATAGCATCGAGGTCCTTGTCCAATAGATAGAACCTGGTACTCCTGACGGGCTGGGGAGCACCCGTTGACCGCGGCATCATTACGCGAGCGGTTATCTTTACCGTTCCACGCTCCGGCGGAAGCACGGGGGCCTCGGATGAGCCTTGGACTGTAGTCGACGAACTAGGTGCCGATGTTGTGCCAACATCCGTATCATTTGGAACTACTACGCGCTCAGACGACGAGGGCACATCCGTAGTTCTGGAGTCCCTGACCGGCTCGGATGTGGAACGGCGACCCGCAAGGTTAACATTTACGTTGGTGTTCCCTTCGTCGGCGCCCTCTCGCAGCATAATATATGCAAAAAAGATCAACAGGACCGCGCCGATGCCAATAGGGATAAAGGCCCAGGGTGGAAATGAGCTCTCCCGGGCGACCGGGGCGATGACGCGCTTTTTAACGACGGGGTCGACAACCGGTGGATCAACCCTCATAGGGTGACCACAATTCGGGCAAGAGGCCGCGATGGCCGAAACCTCATGTCCGCATTCAGGACAGAAAACCAATGACATAGATAATATCCTCCGCCTAAATTCTCTCATCCTTCGGGCGCAACGGGCTGTGCGCTCGCATACAATCGAGGGTTGATGAGAATTTACTCGAGGCCAATGAGTTCGAGGTTAGAAAGATCGCCATCCGAGGCCGACACATTCTTACTGTCGAAACGGTAACGTTTCGACTGCACCCTCAACACATGGGTTCCGATCGCGCCGACGCTATCGAACCCGAAATAACCAAGGGAATTTGTAGGGACTGTTCGGACAAATCCGACAGCATCTGTTAAGGTCACTTTGGCGCTCCCTACTCCTCGGCCTGTCGGTGCCAGCACCCGGCCGGCTACCTGGATCGGCGGCACGGCAGCATTCAACGCCGCGAAGGCGTCAACACGCCCATATCCGAAGGAATTGTTAGGGATCTGAGTCGACGGTACGCCTCCGCATGTTTGCGGAGTGGTCAGCGTAACGTTGGGATTTGCGGTATTCTGCAAAATTGCCTTGGTCGCGTCAATGTCGCGCTCCAGGCCGGGAACAGCCGACCATAACAAGGCAATAACGCCGGCTACGTGGGGCCCCGCCATCGACGTTCCGTTAAACGTTGAGAAGCTCGAGTTTGAACCGGAAACCGCCGACCGAACCCCTACACCGGGCGCGGAGATATTTGGTTTAAGTAATGAAGGAGCGTAAAAGAGAGAAGGTCCGCGGCTGCTTCCGGGAGCCAGTTGATTTGAACTGTTTATCGAACCAACCGAAAAGGATGCCAGGTACGTTGACGGAGGACTGGATACCGACGAGCAGGTCGGGCCCGAGTTCCCCGCCGACGCTACGACGAAGATTCCCGCAGCCTGCGCACTATTGATGATCGTTTCTAATTCGGTCCCGGTTGTGCACCCCTCTGAGGGTGGGCATGACCACGAATTATTAAGAACATGGGGCCGCAGCGATGGGTTCGGATTATTGCCCGCAAGATCGGTAGGAGCGATCATAAACTGAAAACACTCAGTGTAAGTTGCGGGCGTCCCGTCTCCCAGGTTCATGTTTCGGCATCCGATCCACTTCGCCCCGGGAGCCACTCCCACCTGGTTTCCCGCCCCGTCATCGCCGACCATTGTTCCAACTGTATGGGTCCCATGACCACTATCATCGCAGGGTGCGGACGCATTTGCACCGCAAACTCCGCCGCCCGCATGTATGGCATCAAACCAGTTGTAATTATGGTCTGCTGACGAGCCGTTCCACCCCCTGTATTTCGATATCAAGGTGTTGTGAGACCATCGGATGCCCGTATCGAGACCGGCAAGGACGATTCCCTGCCCCGTAAAGCCAGCCGACCAAACCGGCGGGGCATTCACGTTTTCGACTCCCCATTCAACGCTGGTCGGAGAAAAGGTCAGGTCCGAAACACGGGATCTAAGCTTTTCCGGAGTTTCGATCCATCGCTGCGGCTGATTTGGATCGATTCTGGCAATGTCCGCCCGAGCAGCCAGAGAATCGACGATGGCCTCGTCGATATCCGCAATCACCATATTAGCGGCCCAATACGACTTAAAGGCGATGTCGCGGCGACTGAGAAAGCTCGCAAGTGAACGCTGCGATCGGGCAGCATGCTGCGTCAACGTGTTGTAAACATACCAGCCGCGCTCGGTCTGATCGGTAAAATGATAGGCAGCACTAAGATCTGCCTGGTCCGTTAGAAGCAGCACCGCGGAAACCTTCTTCCCTTCCGCCATGTTCGACCTTACAAGTGGATCAACCTTGTCGATATTGCTTATCGCGAGACGGTCTACAGAAGTTGCGTATCCGGATTTGCCAAGGTAAATCGAAACAATGTCCAGAGATTTGGACCGGTTTTGAACAGGGTTCCCGACAACCGGAAATACAGCTAGCAAAACAGCGACAGCGATCGGAAGGATTAAAGAAATACCGATTTTCTTTGAATATATTAAGGACATACTTCGTCTTGATCTATTTCAGCCGAACATACTACGGCGGTGTGCCTCTTAAGGTTAAAATTATTAGCAAGCGGGGTCAACTAATTATTGTTTTCGTAAACCGTCGACAAAAATTAAGCAACAAAAAGGCGGCCATGATGGCCGCCTTGATCCCGATCATCGGACCGGTCATTCAATGCCAACGAAATCGAGGTTTGTGAGGTTATCAGTTACCTGCAATGCTCTCGGTTCGAAACGGTATCGTCTCGAAGCAACGCCGATCACGTACGATTTGCCTGCCGCTACATCGTTGATCTGGTAATAACCGAGCGAACTGGTCAAAACCTTTCGTCTATTACCCTCAGAATCAGCAATATAAACTTCAGCTCCTCGAACGCCAGATCCACTCGAATTCAACACCCGACCACTTACACTGACATTCGACGACGTGCTGCAAGCGGTTCCGCCGATGGTTACGTTTGCATCCTGATATAACGTAGGCAAGAGAGCTCCGCTGGCGCTCGATGTATTTCGATTAGTCGGCGGATTCTCATTGTTAGGAATAAACCTTACTAGAGTATTTACCTGTCCAGACCCCGGGGCGACGTCAAATCGAATATTTAGAAATCTCCGATCAGGCGGTGAGAGGGTCATTGGCCGTGATGTCGGCCCATCGGCGGCTATGCCGATACGCCCCTGCGCAAGCTGCAATGTATTTATAACGAAATCCCACTGGACGGGTACATCTGCCCCAAGTTCCACAACCGGATTCGAGAGGATATTCTCGTCGAACTCGATCGAGAAATAGCCGGAGACCTCATTTCCTTCGGATTCGAGATCGACCCGGACGCGCGAGAAGAATCCTGCACAACCCGCCCCTTCCGGCACGATCTTGAAAGTGCGTGTTGCAAGACCGGTAGCCGGAACGGTGGTGCCGTAATTTGCTGCAAATACCGTTGTATGCACTACACAGTAAACCAACAAAACCGAAACACCCATTAAGAATCGGCCACGCAGATTTTCAAAGATGATGCTTGTGGGACGGCTTCCTTTTGAAGGCCGGTACTGTCGTTGGGACGTCGATTCCATATTCAATCTCCTAATTCAATATTTTGAACGATTTTATATCAAAAGTGCGATCGGGAAAGTCTATAGATGCTAGAAGCAATCAATGCCCCGGGAGCCTTTGAGGATCATTCTGCTAATAAACTCGTATTCTGATTTGCTTAAACGTGAATCCGTACCCACATCAGGGGAGACGACTCTCCTCAAGCTGCTTCAGCCTCGCTGATCAGCCATAAGTAGGAAGTATACCCCTTCCCGCACGGATGTCAAGCAATTTTAAAACGCTAAAGTCTGTTTCGAAATGACTTTAACGCCATTTTTCCGTCACAAAAAGCCCCTATTTACTTACCTGTGGCAAGCTGGAGGCGAATGCTTGCGGCCTCGAGTTGGTCACGCACCGCCTCTGTTTCATCGAGCGATCCGCTCGAAACCGCGGAGAACGCTTTTTCGGCTGCCTCTCGTTCAGAACGCGCCTCTGCAACGTTAATATCCTCGGCCGACTCGGCGGAGTCCGCTAAGACGGCAACTTTGTCGGCCTTGACTTCCACAAACCCTCCGCGCACCGCCAGCTTCGTTGACGCACCTTTTACGGAATAGGTAAGTATTCCGGGTTTGAGGGCAGAGATCAACGGAGCATGATTTGGTAAAATGCCTGCTTCCCCTGATGCGGTCGGGACCGTCACAAAATCGACATCATCATCGAAAACGCGTCTTTCCGGCGTTACTATTTCGAGTCTCAAAGCCATATTAATTTACACATGTGCCGTCAAGATGAGGGTCACATCGACAGCATTCTTCGACCGCGTGCTTACGCTGATCTCAACCGCTTTTAGGCTGCCGCCGCCATCTTTTGTGCTTTTTCCCGCGCCTGTTCGATAGTACCGACCATGTAGAAGGATTGCTCAGGCATATCATCGCATTTGCCTTCGAGTATTTCCCTGAAACCCTTGACGGTGTCCTCGACCTTGACGTACTCACCCTTAAGGCCCGTGAACTGCTCTCCTACAAAGAACGGTTGCGAGAAGAAACGCTGGATCTTACGTGCACGCGCAACGGTAAGCTTGTCGTCTTCGCTTAGTTCATCGAGGCCCAGGATCGCGATGATATCCTGAAGGTCTTTGTACCGCTGGAGTATTTTCTTCACGGACTGGGCCGTATTGTAATGCTCGTCACCTACGATCTGCGGATCCAGGATTCGAGAGTTCGAAGCAAGCGGGTCAACTGCAGGATAGATACCTAATTCCACGATCTGTCGCGAAAGAGCGGTCACGGCATCGAGATGAGCAAAGGTCGTGGCGGGCGCCGGGTCCGTATAGTCGTCAGCGGGTACATATACCGCCTGGATAGACGTGATAGCTCCGGTCTTAGTGGACGTAATGCGTTCCTGCATCTCGCCCATTTCAGTCGCCAGCGTCGGCTGATATCCCACGGCGGAGGGCATGCGGCCTAGAAGTGCCGATACCTCCGATCCCGCCTGGGTGAACCGGAAAATGTTATCTACGAAGAATAGAACATCATTCCCCTGATCTCGGAAATACTCAGCAACGGTCAGGCCCGAAAGCGCAACTCTAAGGCGTGCTCCCGGAGGTTCCGTCATCTGTCCATAAACAAGAGACACTTTGGAACCCTTGATCTCTTCTTTATCGACCAGAGAGAGATCGAACGCCCCGGTCTTCTCCATATTCTCGTTGAACTTATCGCCGTACTTGATGACCTTGGACTCGACCATCTCTCGTAGGAGGTCGTTCCCTTCGCGGGTCCGTTCCCCAACACCGGCGAAAACCGAAAAACCCTCAGAGCCGATAGCCACGTTATTGATCAACTCCATGATCAGAACGGTCTTGCCGACTCCGGCACCGCCGAAGAGCCCGATCTTTCCGCCGCGAAGGAACGGCTGGACCAGATCAATAACTTTGATACCGGTCTCGAACATTTCCAGCGAGGTCGCCTGTTCGTCAAAGGAAGGAGCGTGGCGATGGATCGAAGACTTTGTTTCGGTCACGACCGGGCCGAGCTCGTCGACCGGATCACCGATCACGTTCATGACGCGTCCAAGCGTGGCTCCCCCGACCGGAACCATGATCGGTCCCCCAAGATCGATCACCTTCATGCCCCGGACCATGCCATCGGTCGGCAGCATCGAAACCGCTCGAACACGTCCCTCGCCAAGGTGCTGCTGCACTTCGGCGACCACGTCGATAGTTTCACCGCCGAATCCCTCGCTCGTAACCCTAAGAGCCTGATAAATAGGTGGAAGATAATTGTCAGAAAATTCTACGTCAACGACAGGGCCGATGATCTGTACGACCTTGCCGACCCGTTCGATAGCTTCATTAGCCATTATAATTAAAGTGCTCCTCTAAAGATGCAAATAACGTCCGATTTACAAAGGAGTAAGAATATCACAGACAAAACGACGGGCGCAAAAAGCAACCCACCGTTTCACGTTCATAACGAATAATTTATCCGTTCGCCGTAGCGTTCATGTTGAAGCGAAGCACCGCTCCCACACCCCCGGCATCTTTCAGTTGTTCGGCATCGTTGATGAAGATTATCTTTGCGTCAGTATTCAGTGCCCGCGTTATCAGTTCGTCTGCGACCTCCGTCGGAGAACTCGCGCTGGGCATTGCTTCAATGGAAGATTTGTCTTCGCCGGGAGCGTATTCCTTTAGCACCTTTTCGACTGCCCTTGGCTTGTAGTCGATCGCCTGGAAATCCGCACTAATTACGAGCTCCTGGACCTGCCCGTTCGAAAGTGCCCTGAGTGTATCTTCTACTCCAAGTGTTCCCATGCCGGCCGCCGCGTTAGCCGCGTCGCGTACCCGCTCTACCTGCTCTTTTTCGCGAACAGCATTCTCGATGCCAAAAGCCTCGAGGGTTTTTTCATGAATTTCGTCAGCGGTGTCGTACTGACTCAAATTAAGCACACCTATGACCTTTCCCTCGAGCTCTTTTGTGAGCTGCGGCCGCAGGATCGGCATAATGCTCGATTCATCTCCGGCCAATATCAGATGCTCCACGGCAAATTTCTTCATAACCGATTCGAGCTCGCTCACTACCTCCTTGGAGTGGTGTACGTGATAATTCTCAATATGTCTTTGATATCGTGCCTGTGACCAGCCGCCGACGCTCGTTTTGTTCGTGACGGTATTTTTGATCTCCTCGACCTTTACCTTTGCGTCAACGTCAGTCCTGATGCGGTTCTCACCTCCGAAAATATAGATGTCTGCCTTGTTTGTATCAGCCCAAAGCACCGCGTATTTCGGATTTTGCCAGATCGTCCTCACCAGAGGGAAGAGATGCGGCCGGTCAGATGCGAACATCTGTGATTCCTCAAAGGCAACGTCGAGCTGCACCGCCTCAAAATATTCCTTTTCACCCAGACTCGCAAATATCACTATTCCATTCGCCCTCGGCTCCACCTCCGACTCGATGTACTCGTTGATCTTTTCGGATACCGCTTCGAAGCGGCTTGACTGTTCGCTATCCTCGTTGTATTCGGCAGCCTGGTCCGAGAGTTGTTTTTTCAGCCATATTTGAAAATTGTCCCGTCCGACGTTATCTGGTTCGGCATTGATGTAAATGCTCAGAAACGGAAAGCCGTCCGGCTCGAACGCCCCCAGATCTTTGATCAGATTGGTAAGTTTCATTTCTTTATCCCCTCTTTTTAAAAATATCGCCGGTCACGAAGCTCGCTTTATACGATCCGCGCACCGGCGTCTGTGTTTCTAGTGAGTCAGCCCACCGATATTAGATTATTCGACTAGCCCGAACCCGTCGAATGCGCGCCCGAAAGGCAATGCCTCGGGCGAGCTCAAATAGGTCGTTCTCATTTCTCCGCTCGGGCGATCTGCGGACATTGCTTCGCTCCGTGGTGCCAGACTCCTGTTCCCGACTAAGTCCTCGTTCGCCACGGTCCGTAACGCCAAAACTTCTGGATAATACTTCAATCATTGCGGTCCCCTTGTTCTTGATTTGCAGTGTGCCCAGTTATAATCTCGCATGCCCGCCCTAACCACTGTACGCGACACTACATAGGGCCCACATTTATTGACACCTATTGTGTGGATTTAGTAGCCTTGGCCTATAGAAATTAACATTGATCGAAATAACAAATTTGAGCACTATCCGACGATTAGAACTCCCGCCCCAAGGCCTCAATACGCTTTTCGGTGTTCAGGATCAAAACATCAAGTATCTTGAAACGCTGCTTGATGTAGCCATCGGCGCTCGCGGCAACGAATTGCTGCTCGATGGCGATGAACGTGACATAAAGACGGTCGAACAGATCCTTCGGGACTTCAGTGATCTGTTCGATGAAGGAAACACGTTTACTGACAAGGAACTCCGCGATGCCTTTAAACAGATCGCCGAGGATCGGGCCTATAGCTTAAAAGACCATTTTCTGAAGGCACGGTTCAACCCGTCGGGCAAAAAACAAGTCGCTCCGAAAACTGCGAATCAACGAAAATATCTTGACGCCATCGCAGCCAACGATCTCGTGTTTGGGATAGGTGTGGCCGGAACTGGAAAGAGTTTTCTTGCGGTCGCAATGGCCGTCGATGCCTTATTCAAAAAACAGGTGAATCGAATAATCCTCACTCGCCCTGCCGTCGAGGCAGGGGAGAGGCTCGGATTCTTGCCGGGAGACCTGCAGGACAAGGTTGATCCATACTTGCGGCCGCTTTACGACGCACTTTTCGATCTTGTGGACGCCGAAAAGGTCACCAAAATGCTTGAGAAACGCATTATCGAGATCGCACCACTCGCTTTTATGCGTGGCAGAACGTTATCCGACGCTTTTATTATTCTGGACGAAGCGCAAAATACTACCAGTGAGCAGATGAAAATGTTCCTGACACGAATCGGGTTCGGTTCGAAGGCCGTCGTCACGGGAGATAAGACGCAGATCGACCTTCCGCGTGGGCAAAAGAGCGGTATTAAGGAAGCCGAGAAGGTGCTCGCCGATCTGGAAGGGATTGAATTTGTTTACTTCTCTGAAAAAGACGTCGTTCGCCATAAACTTGTCCAGATGATCGTTAAAGCCTACGAGGCCCATTCTGAGACCCACCCGGACGAAAGCCGCTAACCTAAATGGCCGACGTCTTAAATCTGCAGCGAAAGGTGAAAGTAGAGATCGAACCGATCCGGGCATTCTTAGATCGCCTTAAAGCAGAATTGCCCGAAGCCGCGTACCGCGAGTTCTCGGTTGCGTTAATTTCAGATAGGCGAATGAAGCAGCTTAATCAGTTATTTCGCGGAAAGGACGTCACAACCGACGTCCTTTCATTTCCTCACGACCCTGACGACTTCGATCCGGATAAGGCCAGTCTCGGAGACATTGTAATATCGGCCGAGCAGGCTGAGCGACAGGCCGGAGGAGCGGGCTTAAGTTTGGAGCATGAGCTCGAGCAATTGATCCTCCACGGACTTCTTCATTTGTGCGGTATGGATCACGAGCATGATGAGGGTCAAATGAATGCCCGCGAAGTTACGTTACGAGAGCAATTGGGCATTTCTTAGCTTTTCATACAGCCAAAGCAATTTGATCGAAACGCGGCCTTCTCCCTAGTTGACCATTGCATTATTCCAACCCGACAAGTTCCAAATTCTGGACATTATCAGTAAGTTCCAACCGAAGCGAATCGAATCGATATCGTCTCGAAGAGACCGTGATTGTATAGGTTCGACCAGCCTCAACGTTATCAAAGCTAAAAAAGCCCAGGGAGCTCGTAGAAAGCGTTCTACGCACCCCCGCGTAGTCCGTTAGGGAGACCACTGCGTTTCTGAGTCCCAGTCGACTAGGTGTTAGAACCTTTCCAGAGATCTCAACCTTGGAAGTGGCGACCAACTCGAGCCCCCACCCACCAGAAACCGAACCAGCCAAAGTGAAAGGCACGCCAGTGCCAACATCCATCAAATACAATTCCCACCCGCCATTCTGATTCTGCCCACTGAAAGCATCGCCAAGGATCGGGCCCGACAAGAGAGCGCAGCCGGGTTCAAGATATTGTCCCGACGGTGCCGGTGAAAGAAAGTCAGGGATCGGACTCACACAGGTAGTAGGCTTATAGGCCCCAGTCACGATCGGGCCGTCAACCGGCAATATTTGAGCTTGGAAGTCTGCAAAAGTGATGGTAACAGGAGCATTTGGGGTGATCGGGGTTTCTCCCCCGGTTGCCCCCAAAAGCGTATATTTTCTACCGGTCGGGCTAACCAGAAGCGCCCTTATTTTATTGGGCAACGAATGCCAGACGTCATACAACGTGACACGTACCCTTGCGGTCCCGGTCGGGGCATTGAACGTGTTAATGATCGCCGGGTAGGGCTCGCCATTCGTATTGGAGAAAAGAAAGATTCCGTCCTGGCCGCCTAAAAATTGATTCGCTGTATCATTGATCGTTATGGAACCCAGATTTTGGGGCCCCAAACTGGCATTGACAGGCGTCGATGCGAGTACGTCTATTGTTTCAAATGGATCGATGTTCGTATCCGGACATAGCGAGATCGGAACCGATCGAACCGCTTCTGACGGCGAAAAAGTAACTGGTTGAGAAATTTCGATATAGTCAGCCCCAAACGAATTACAATCTGCCGAGCCGCTAGCTGTCCCGGGTGAGGTCGACAGCGTGACCGTCGACGGGATACTCAGGTCGCCGGTTCTTGTGAGCGTAACTAATGCCGTCTTTGACTCGTTGCCCTTGTAAGACGTAGAACCTAACTGGATCGTCGGAAACGTATTGAACGCCGCTATCACGGACGTAGCTGCGGTGATCGTGACGACACACGAACCAGTTCCCGAGCATCCGCCGCTCCAGCCGCCAAAACTCGAGCCCGACCCCGGGACGGCAGTGAGGGTGATCACAGTTCCGAAATCGTATATCTCTGTACAGTCCCCGCCGCAGTCAATGCCGGGCGGCGAACTCGTTATGGTCCCGGTGCCATTACTTGCCTTATCAACATTCAATGTAAATTTCTTAAGTACAAATGTCGCGGTTACGGTCGCGGCTTGCGTGATCGTGACAACGCAGTTTCCCGTTCCTGTACACCCTGCTCCACTCCAGCCTGTAAAGTTCGAATCGGCCCCCGGTGATGCCGTAAGTGTCACAATTGTTCCGTAATTATACGGCGCCGAGCAGTTTACACCGCAGTTTATGCCGTCAGACACACTCGCAACCGTTCCCGAGCCGTTCCCGCCCTTGTTCACTGCCAATTCGTATACCTGAAGCGTGAAAACAGCATTAACCAGGGCTGCCTGATTCATAGTGACCGTGCAGGTACCAGTTCCTGAGCAAACGCCCCCGGTCCATCCAATGAAATTAGAACCGGGCTCGGGGGCGGCCGTCAGAGTAACAACGGTTCCTATATTGAAGGCCTCATTACAATCCGCTCCACAATCAATCCCAGCCGGAACGCTTGTAACGACCCCGGCCCCATTGCTGCTCTTGGTGACGTTGAGCGGGAACGTCAGAATCGTAAACGTCGCAGTGACGTTGGTAGCCCCCGCGATCGTAACAAAGCAAGTTCCGGTTCCCGTACATCCGCCGCCAGACCAGCCGTTGAAGGTAACATTAGGTCCAGGGGAGGCGGTCAACGCAACAGAGCTGCCGTAATTAAGGTTTTCTTCACAATCAGTCCCGCAGTTGATCACGGCAGGAATACTGGACACACTGGATATGGATGCACCTGTTCCCGCCTTTATCACGTTAAGTGGGAACGACTGCACAACAAAGTTAGCGGTCACATCGACCGCGGCATTCAAGGTAACGAGACAGACTCCGGTTCCCGTGCATCCCCCGCCGCTCCAGCCTGTAAAGGTCGTACCAAACTCCGGGAAGGCGTGGAGCTCGACCTCAGATCCAGTGGGATATGCGGCACTGCAATTTGCACCGCAATTGATCCCGAAGGGATTGCTCGTGACTTTTCCAAAGCCATTACCTGTTACTTTGACGGTCAACGTTTGCACTATACGTGTGAAATTCGCGGTGACAAGAGCGGCCGCGTTCATCGTTACGACGCAAGTTCCAGTTCCCGTACATCCTCCACCGCTCCATCCATCGAACGTGTTTCCGGGAACAGGAGCGGCCGTGAGTGTGACGACGGTGCCTATGTTGTATGTCTCCGAGCAGTCGGTTCCGCAGTCGATACCTGAGGGTGAACTTGTAACCGTGCCCAGCCCGGTTCCCGTCCTATTTACGGTTAAATTGAACGTTTTGATAGTGAACGTTGCTGTTACGGATGCGGCGGCATTCATGGTCAGCTGACACGTTCCGGTCCCGGTGCATCCGCCGCTCCATCCAACGAAATTTGAATTAGCATTAGGTGCGGCCGTTAGGGTAACCACCGTTCCAAAATCATAGACCTCGACGCAATCGGTGCCACAGTTGATTCCGGTCGGGGTACTTGTTACTGACCCAGCCCCGTTTCCCGCCAGCGCTACATTCAAAGCGAAGGTCTTTATAGCGAAGGTCGCCATCACAGTGGTTGCCGCATTCATCGTCACGACGCACGTGCCGGTGCCCGAACATCCGCCACCGCTCCATCCCGTAAAGTTGGAATTCGCGCTAGGCGTCGCCGTCAATGTTACCTGTACACCGAAACCATAGATATCAAAACAATCAGAGCCACAGTCAATACCCGCCGGCGTGCTTGCAACTGTACCCGTCCCGTTCCCAACCCTGTTTACGGTAAGTGAGAATGTCCGGAGGGTAAAATTCGCGGCCACCGCCGTTGCTGCAGTGACTGTTACAACGCAAGTGCCCGTACCTGTACAACCGCCACCGCTCCATCCCGTAAAGTCCGAACCTGCGCTAGGTGCTGCAGTCAGGGTTACAATGGCCCCATAATTGTAGGTTTCCGCGCAGTCAGTACCGCAGTCGATACCGGCGGGAACACTGGTAACAGTTCCAGCCCCGGTACCCGGCTTCGTCACGTTGAGGCTGAAGGTCTGCAGCGCGAATGTCGCAGTTACAGCTCGTGCCTCGGTCATCGTGACGACACATGTGCCGGTTCCGGAACATGCACCGCCCCAGCCGGTGAAGCTAGAGCCCGTCGCCGGAGCCGCAGTCAGCGTGACAACTGTCCCAATGTTATAGGCTTCTGAGCAATCTGAGCCGCAGTCAATGCCGGTCGGAGAACTGGAAACAGTCCCCGCTCCGTTACCTGGCTTCGTCACCGTGAGGTTGAATGTCTGCTGCGTAAATGTCGCCGTTACAGCTCGTGCCTCAGTCATTGTCACGACACATGTGCCGGTTCCCGAGCATGCCCCGCTCCAGCCTATAAAGTTCGTCCCGGGAGCGGGAGCCGCTGTAAGAGTGACGACCGTTCCATGATTGTACGTTTCCGTGCAATCGGTCCCGCATTCGATGCCGGAAGGATTGCTTGTGACCGTTCCATTGCCGTTGCCGGGTTTGGTCACAGTAAGATCAAAGGTCTGTCGAACGAAGGTCGCCGTAACCGTTTTCACGGCGTCCATGGTAATTAGGCAAGTTCCCGTACCAGTACAGGCTCCGCTCCAGCCTGTAAAGCTCGTCCCGACTGCAGGAGCTGCTGTCAGTGTGACCTGAGTTCCGATGTCATAGATCTCATCGCAATTAGAGCCGCAATCGATGCCCGCCGGAGAACTGGTAACAGTGCCCGTTCCATTACCCGGCTTAAGGACGTTAAGGGCAAATCGCTTGATCTTAAATGTGGCGGAGATAGTATGCGGTCCCGTGACATTTGAGAAAGTATGACTGGATGAGGCCCCGACCGGCGCCCCATCGACGAGAACCTCATCGATCAGGTAATTAGGACCGGGCGTGATCGTATATACCTGCGTTCCGTTGTACGGCACATTCGTGACTCCAGCGGGGGTAACAGTGCCGTTTGACCCGGATATCGCCGTAATCGGAAACGTATTGATCGTATACGTCGCCGTCAGGGTATGATCTGCGATGACATTTGTAAATGTATAACTCGGAACAGGCCCAACTGATAGACCGTCTACAAACACGGCGACGATATGATGATTCGGGGCAGGCGTGATTGTAAATGTCTGATTAGTGCCAAAGGGTACCGTCGTCGTTCCGGGTTGGATAGTCCCGTTTGACGTCTGCGTTACCGTGATCGTGTGGTCGGTGACCAAGGCAACGGACCCGTTCGTCACGGCGGCGACCGGAACGCCCTCGTTGAACATGAAGCCCTGCCACGTAAGTGGCGAATTCTCCCCTACCGCGCCCGAGGCGGTAAAATTAAATTTGAACAGAGTACCTGCGCCGGTTAGGTGTGTTCCGGAAAAGAAAACCACTCTCAGAACGCCCGGAACCTTATTATTTACAGAAACACCCATGCCCTGGCTGATAGTACCGGCTGAATCTATTGGCGATGCTTGAGGGACGATGATATCGGGATCGTAGATCAGGTCAAACTGGAAGGCCCGTATCCCTTTTCCTGTCGTATCTCCGACAGTGACCGGAATCGCGAAATTTGACCCCGTCTTGGCCGACATATTCGGCAGCGAAACGGGTACCGGATCATCCAACACGTCGGCATCAGTCGAAGACAAGATCCGATCAAACACGCTCGAGTAGTTAGCGAATAATGTCGCGCCTGGGCTGATGTCAGAAACGGTTTGCTGAGCGGAATTTGAGGTGACTGCGGCATGTGCCCCGACAAGTGAGAACGTCAAAAAGCAGATCGCAATAAAGGTCAAATGCCGCGCAAATGCCTTAGCCGAAATGTGGGTGATTTTTCTGGCTTCTAACATCGAGCCTCCAAAAACAAGAACGAGAAAGAAAATGCGAGGCTCAGGCCCCGCGCTTTCGCTAACAGAGCTTAGCTACTCCAAACCTATCATTTCCAGCTGAACCGCATTCCCGTCAGTTATGCTGACTGACTGAGCAGCAAACCGGAACCGCCGAGATTCCGCACGGACCGTATAAGTCTCCCCGACCTTCAGGTCGGCAAACTGAAAGTAACCAAGAGTGCTCGTCATCACTGAACGCCGGTTTCCCAGGGTATCAGTGACCGTAACCCGCGAACGGCTCACACCGCCGCCGCCTGGATTGAGAAGGCGTCCATTGACCGCACCGCTTTCGGCAGATGCCGTAACATTTACCTCGCCGTTTTCGGCTTTGAAATTGATACCGCCTTCGTTTATCCGAAAATTCTCCCAACGCAGCACCGTTGATGAATTCGCAGCCCCGATAACATTGAAATTAAACCTTAGAAGGTCACCCTGCCCTTCCAATGGGTCGGCACCGAAAGTAACGATGCGGAGAACTCCCTTTTTTGACGCATTTATTGTCAAGACCCGGCCTTCACTTACCGTCCCGGCGAGTCCTGCAGCAGACGAAGCCGGCTCGAGCAAATTGGCATCGTAGTGCAGATCAAATTCATACGCCCGGATGCCCAAACCCGTCGTGTCACCGATGGTGACGGGGACGTTCAGGGTCGTTCCTGATGGAGCGCTCATCTTCGCAGCCGCTATATTCAGCTGGCTGCTTTCATATTCGCTCGTAAGATTCGGATCGCCAAACGGATGGTCCCAGTTACCTGTGACGTCGCCCATCAATAATGCTACGTAATTCTGGTCGGCATAGTCAATAAGAACATTTGGAGTATAAGCCCTGCTGACGGCTTCGAATCTCCAGTTTCCGGCTAAACCCGTCTCGGAATTTGCGATGAAATTATTTGCAACGAAAGTGGCGACCGTAGCCGCATCCAGGGACGAGATAGTACCGTTTCCGGTGACATCTGCAACGATCGCTCGTGCACCGGTCAATTGGGGAGCGCCGCCAACAACGTGAAATGCTATGTCGGCCGCGTCGAGAGCGGATAATGCTCCTTGAAGGTCTCCGGTTTTCGAGGGTGTCACAGTATAACCGCCTGGCCCCAGGCCGCTCAAAGCATAGCTCCCATTATTACCCGTCAAAATCGATTTATTGATCGAACCGCCCGCCGCCAGCGAGACACCTGGAACCGCCCTCGGCGTCGGCCCAACCGCCGCATTACCGTAGGTCACCTTACCCGAGATCGTCCCTGAAACCACTGTAACGGAGCCGTTAACCGTGCTGTCACAAGGGTCGCCTTCATTGAACATAAATGAAGCAAAAGATACCTCCGAAGACGACGTGGGCAGGCCGTTGATTGTAAAGTTCAGATCGAGCAGGGTTCCTACACCCTGGAATTCGCGGGTACCGAAAACGGATACCGCGACGGTTCCTGACTCAGATTCCAGCACTGTCACGGTGCGGCCGCCCAGGTTCGATGTCCCGACAGTTCCCAAGGTCGCCCCTGTAAAGTCCATCACATCGTCGTCGTACGTGAACGTAAAATCTGCCGACTTCGCCGAGAGACCGGTCATCGAACTTACCTCGACAGGAACCGCCAGCGTCAACCCTGTCTTCGAATTAAGCTGCGGTATCGATACTCCGACGCAGGGCTCGAACGCCAAAACCGGGCTAAAGAACGTGATCGCGCAAATGGCTATAAAAACAAAATGCGAGGCATACGACATAGCCGATTGTGTGATATTTGTAGTCGGTGGCATCGAGTCTCCAGAGAATATTAGGAAGCATGCTGGGAAACGGCATTTTACACGAAAAATAGGTTAAGGGGAATTAGAAAAATTATGCGGACCGAAAAAAGACACGGTTCGCCCTCTCAGCCCTGCTGCGCAATTGACCGATCTCGACACTTTTGTTTCGCGCGCACTGCCGATGCGGCCATTCGACTGTATAATCTAGCGATACTTGAGCTAATGTCCGAAACCACAAAAACCGCCGATCCCTGCGTCATGGTCATCTTTGGGGCGACCGGTGACCTGACGAAACGAAAGCTCCTCCCTGCCCTTTACAACCTGGCAAAAGACGATTTCCTGCCGCATAAGTTTGCGATCGTTGGTGTCGGCCGGCAAGAGATGACGTCGGAGGAATTTCGGAGTCAAATGGTCGCAAACCTCAGGGAGTTCATCCCAAAAGGTGCCGACGAAAAGCTGATCAAATGGTTCGAAGACCGTGTTTACTACACCGGCGGCGATTTCAACGATGACAAAAAGCTATTCGGAGACCTGAAGGAATTGCTCGGCGAGGTCACGGCTGCTCATCAAATTCCTGACAACTACTTTTTTTACCTTGCCACTCCGCCCGACCTGTTTGCCAACGTAACGCAAAAGATCGTCAGAAACGGCCTCGGCAAGGAAGAGAACGGCTGCTGGCGCCGGTTTATCTACGAAAAACCTTTCGGCCACGATCTCGACTCAGCAAAGAAACTGAATGCCGACCTGCTGAAAATTATCAAGGAACGCCAGATCTATCGCATCGACCATTATCTCGGCAAAGAAACCGTTCAGAACATTTTGGTCTTCCGCTTCGGGAATAGCATCTTTGAACCGATCTGGAACCGGAATTTCGTCGACCACGTTCAAATCACAGTCGCCGAAAAGCTGGGCGTCGAGCAACGCGGCGGATATTACGATTCTGCCGGTGCACTCAGGGATATGATCCCGAATCACATTCTTCAGCTTGTGACGTTGACCGCGATGGAACCGCCCGTCTCGTTCGAGGCCGACTCGGTCCGCGACGAACAGGCTAAGATCCTGCAGGCGATCCAAACGTTCGATCCAGGTGACGTCTTAAGCCATGCCGTCCGCGGCCAGTACGGCGAAGGAAAGATCGATGATCATCCGGTCGCCGGTTACCGCCAGGAGGAAAAGGTCGCCCCGCATTCTAAAACGGAAACGTTCGCCGCCCTGCGACTCTCGATCGAGAATTGGCGTTGGGCCGACGTGCCGTTTTACGTCCGAACGGGAAAGCGAATGCCCGCTAAACATTCGAGCATAATCATACAGTTCAAGCGGGCTCCGTTCATGCTATTTCGTGATACATCGATCGAGCGGCTCACGACCAACCGCATCGTCATCCACATACAGCCGGACGAGGGCATCACTCTTCATTTCGGTGCCAAGGTCCCCGGGCCGATCGTCAACATGGGCCCAGTGGATATGGACTTCAACTACTTGGACCACTTCGGCGAACAGGTCAGCACCGGATACGAGCGTTTGCTCTATGACTGCATGATCGGTGACGCCACGCTTTTCCAGCGTGCCGATATGGTAGAGGCCGGCTGGCGCATCGTAACGCCGGTCCTGGACGTCTGGAAGGCTATCCCGCCCCGCGACTTCCCGAACTACCCCGCAGGCACCTGGGGCCCCGCAGATTCTGACGCCATGCTCCAAAAAGACGGCCGGGCATGGAAAAATCTAACAGACTGATTGTCCCCGGGGCCGCCCTCACTCGCCCCCTGCCCAATTTCTGCGTTCGTGAGCGTTTCCGCCAAAACGCAAAGTCGCAAACGAGGCAGGGCATACCTACAGAAGAGTGATTTCTAACTTCTGACCTGAGCCTCGTATACTTTAACCGTGCGTGTTATTTCAGGAATATACGGTGGGCGGGTTCTTAAAAGCCCGGCAGACAACAAGACGCGGCCGACTTCTGACCGGCTGCGGGAGACGCTTTTCAATGTTCTCGCACCGCATATCGGGGATGAAACCCGATTTCTGGACCTGTGTGCCGGTACGGGGGCGATCGGGATCGAGGCTTTATCGCGAGGCGCGGCCTTCGTGACGTTCGTCGACCGGTCGAAAAAGGCGTGCGCACTAATCGAAGAAAACCTCGATAAACTGGGAGTACCAGAAACACAAACAGAGATCCTCGGGCTCGAAGCAGAAAACTTTACTGGCCGCGAGCACAAAGAGGGATGGGACATTGCGTTCTTCGATCCGCCATACGATTCCGTCTATTCGCTTGTGCTGCATGAGTTTGGGTATCGAAACCCGCTTCTCAATGCCGGAGGCCTGCTGATCGTTGAACACCACGCAAAAAAGGCGGTCCCCGACGCGGTAGGTGGTCTTCGACGGTGGAGGATACTCAAGCAGGGTGATACCTGGCTTAGCTTATTTGAACATAATTAATGACGATCCTCGTCTGGCTCATCCTATGTCTCGTTTGGGGCTCAACCTGGATCTTTATTAAGATCGGGCTCGAGGACCTGCCGCCGATAACGTTTGCGTCGGCGAGATTTCTGCTGGCCGTTGCGATATTGTTCGTGGTGATACGGGCTCAGAGGATCCCGTTGCCACGCACCGCGAAGGAATGGAAGCTGATCGCACTGACCGGCATCCTGCAGTTTTCGATCAACTACAGCATGGTGTTCTGGAGCGAACAGCACATAACATCAGGCCTCGCTGCGGTGCTTCAATCGATGATCACCGTTTTCGGCCTGTTGCTGGCCTGGATATTCCTGCCGAATGAGCGGATCACAAAGCTGAAGATATTTGCAGTTGGAGTCGGAATAGTCGGGGTTGCGGTAATATTTATTGATCAGCTGAAGGTGCAAAGCTTCCTTGCGTTTCTCGGTTGTGTCGCGGTCGTAATAGGATCGTACGCGGCCGCCCAGGCTTCAATTTTGGTTAAGGCGAAAGGCGGAGGATTTCACCCGGCGGCCCTTTTGTTCTGTCAGATGATCTGCGGATTGCCGGCGATAATTGTCTATAGCCTGGCCGCCGAGGGCGACCCTTTTTCGTTCAACTGGACCTGGCGTGCCATGTTTTGTATAGCGTATTTGACGGTTGCCGGCACGATTGCAGCTTTTTGGCTTTATTACTGGCTTTTGCGTAGAATCGAATCGACAAAAGCGATGATGATCTCGCTGGTAACGCCCCTTCTGGCCGTAGTGATCGGTGCCGTCGTGCTGGGCGAGACCCTGCCGCCACAAACCGGCATAGGCGGAGCACTCATACTCGGAAGCATCGGATTGATCGTATTTCGGCGAAAAGCAGACGGTTCTACCGCTACGTCGTAAGTGAAGATCCTCGGCGAACTAAGCACCTTATGAATTTCACCTTCACAACATCGGGCGAATCCCACGGCAAGGCATTGGTTGCGATCGTCGAGGGCGTGCCTTCCGGTATGGCTGTCGATGTCGACGCTATCGATCACGAACTTTGGCGCCGGCAGCAGGGCTATGGCCGGGGCGGCAGAATGAAGATAGAAAAGGACACGGTCGAGATAATATCGGGCGTGCGTCATGGGCGGACGCTTGGTTCACCGATCGCCTTATTGGTCCGTAACGACGACTATGTGCATTGGGAAGATGTTATGTCGGTCCAGGCCCCTGAAACCGAGCCGAAAAATTCGCGCATCGTAACGAGGCCCCGGCCAGGCCACGCCGATCTTTCAGGCGGGCAGAAATACCAGACCCGCGATCTTCGCAATATTCTCGAGAGAGCTTCGGCCCGCGAAACCGCCGCCCGCGTCGCCTGCGGTGCGATAGCTAAGCAGCTTCTCCGTGAATTTGGGATCGAGATCAAGAGTCACGTGATCAAGCTCGGTCATATTCAGGCGGTACCGTTATGGAAAACGTGGGAGGATATTTCGGCCATCCCGCCCGATTCTCCGCTTAACTGTGCCGATGAACTCAGCCAGAAAGAGATGGTCAAATTGATCGACGAGGTGACCGCCGACCGCGATACTCTCGGTGGGATCTTTGAGGTCGTCGCCAAGGGCGTTCCTACCGGGCTGGGCTCGCATGTTTCATGGAGTGAAAAGCTCGATGGCCGGATCGCCCAGGCGATCATGTCGATCCATGCCATAAAAGCGGTTGAGATCGGTACCGCCGTGGCGAACGCGGCAAAGCGTGGATCGGAGGTGCATGACGAGATCTTCTTTGGCGATGAAGAGGGCCACGAAGATGGTGAAAACACTCAATCTTTAAAGATGCATGGAAACCGCGGCTTCCATCGAAAAACTAACCGGGCAGGCGGCCTTGAGGGCGGGATAACAAACGGCGAAGAACTACGTGTCAGGGGCTATATGAAACCGATCTCCACGCTGCGGCAGCCGCTTCATTCGGTGGATATAGAGACGAAAAAGGAAGACCTCGCAGCGTTCGAGCGTTCGGATATCACCGCTGTTCCCGCTGCGGGTGTGATCGGAGAAGCTATGCTGGCAATGATCCTGGCCAATGTCATGCGGGAAAAATTTGGCGGCGACTCTCTCGATGAAATGCTGCGAAACTTTGAAGGGTACCTAGAGGCGATCAAGGAATACTAGGGTCATTGAGAAGTGCGATCCCAACGAATCGATTTGCTGCGGTAATGCTCATTGGCCTGGTTTGCATTGGATGCTCCGAGCCAAAGGTTGGATCCATCGCGAACCTGGAAGCGGCCCATTCATCAAACACAGAGCAAACAGAACTAAGAGCCGCGATGGAAAAGATCAAGCCCTTCTTTAAGCCGATGGGCAAGCCCGCTAGCTATGACTGGCTGGCATCGAACTATGAACCCGGGCAGACTTTTGACGAGTATCTTGCGTCCAACCCGGCAAAACCCGGGAAGAACCGCGAATTGATCTACATACTTCCGCTCGGGTCCTTTAGCTCGGAGCAGAGAAAGCTCATCCAGATAACTTCCGAATTCCTCGAGGCATTTTACGATCTGCCGGTCAAGCATATGAAGGCTCGAAGTCTTACGCCTGGAAGCTTGAATTCGAGAAAGAATCGGTTCACGAACAAACGTCAATTCAAGACTGGTTATATTTTACATGAGGTACTCGCTCCGTCAGTTCCTGAGGACGCGGCGGCATTGATAGCATTAACAAGCGAAGACCTGTATTCGGATGATTCGATGAACTTCGTTTTCGGCCAGGCGAGTTTTGAGAAGGGCGTGGGCGTTTGGTCACTTGATCGCCTTGATGACAATACGAGTGCCGCCAATTTCCTGATCCGCACACTAAAGATCGCCGCGCACGAGACCGGTCATATGTTCTCAATGCGGCATTGCACAAAATACGAGTGCCTAATGAGCGGGACTAACCACTTGGCCGAAACCGACCGACGCCCTTTGGATGCATGTCCGGAATGTACGGCGAAGATATGTTGGCTGTCAAACGTAAGTTTCGCTGATCGTTACGAACGACTTGCGAAGCTCGCCGCGGGAATTGGGCTGCCAGAAATGGCTCACGAATTCGAAAAAAAGCGCAGATCCGTGACGAAATGAAGAACGGGCAACAGGCTCGCGTCTAAAGAGCTCCAATTTCGAAATGAGCGGCTGAAATTATGAAGAAAATTACAGAGAACAATATATCGAGGCGTACCTTTTCAACCTTGGCGGCGGCGTTACTTGTGGCTGCTTTGTCGATCTCGACTTTAGGTCAGCGGCTTCCGGAAGCAAAGCCTGAATCCGTTGGAATGTCGTCTGCGCGGCTTTCCAAGTTGACATCAGTTCTTGACCAGTACGCCAAGGACGGCAAAGTTGCCGGCGGCGTCGCCACGGTTTTACGCCGTGGAAGGGTTGTATACGTTCATGCGTTCGGCCAGCGTGACCGCGAAGCGAATTCATCGATGGCGGTCGACACGATCTTTCGAATTGCTTCACAGAGCAAAGCGCTGGCCAGCGTCGGCGCGATGATCCTGCAAGAAGAAGGAAAGCTCCTTATTTCCGATCCCATCAGTAAATATTTGCCCGAATTTGCCAATACTACAGTTGCGGTTCAAAAGGATGGCGGAGGTTACGATATCGTAAAAGCGAAACGCCAGATAACGATACGCGATCTTCTAACGCACACGTCTGGCATCGGGTATGGACTGGCTATCGCAAAAGATAAATGGGAAGCCGCCGGCGTAACCGGCTGGTACCTTTCGAACCGCGATGAAACCATTTCCGAAACCGTCAGGAAGATCGCCGCCTTGCCCATGGAATCTCAACCCGGAGAAAAATGGGTTTATGGTTATTCGACCGATGTGCTGGGGGCCGTAATCGAGAAGGCGAGCGGACAAAGCTTTGATCGTTTTCTGGCCACTCGCATTTTCCAGCCGCTCGCCATGAAAGACACATCGTTCTATCTCGAAAAAGAAAAGATAAAGAGATTGGCTGCCGTCTATTCGGCAAAAGACGGAATGATCGACCGGGCTCCCGAACCAGGCCTAGGCGTGGGGCAAGGTGCATACGTGAACGGGCCGCGAAAGAACTTCTCCGGCGGTGCGGGTATTCTCTCAACCGCCAACGATTATGCGCGCTTCCTGCAGATGTTATTGAACGGCGGAACGCTTGACGGCAGCCGGATACTTAGCCGCAAATCGGTGGAGCTTATGATCGTCAACCATATTGCGGGAATTGCTTATTCTCCCGGACAGGGATTTGGCCTCGGCTTTTCGGTTGTAAAGGATCTTGGCGAACGCGGCCAACTAGGCAGTGTCGGTGAATTTTCCTGGGGCGGAGCATACCATTCGACGTATTGGGTCGATCCCAAAGAGGAGCTCGTCGTTGTTTACATGACGCAGCTTATACCGGCCGGGAGCATCGACGATTACGGAAAGCTGCGGGCGTTGATATATGCGGCGATCACTGATCAACCAGATCACAACCGTTTAAGACCGACCCAGTAAGAACCGGCAGATCATTATGAAAAAACTATCCATTATCTTGACCGTTCTGGTCGCCATTGAACATATCGGAATATTAGTTCTGGAAATGTTCTTTTGGGATCACCCCGTGGGTCAGCAGATCTTCGGCATGACGCCTGAAGTCTCCGCAGCCTCGGCTACTCTTGCAGCGAACCAGGGACTCTACAACGGCTTTTTGGCAGCCGGACTGATCTGGGGGCTTGTAAAGCAGAAAAAAGACGTCAAATTGTTTTTCATTGGTTGCGTGATCGTCGCGGGCGTGTTTGGCGGCCTTACCGCCAAAACATCAATTCTGGTTACCCAAGCACTGCCGGCATTCGTGGCATTATTAGCCACTCTGTTTACTGACGAAAGCAGGAGAAAGTATCTCACCAACTAGATCATATTCATGAGCTTCATTTATGCGGACATCATAGATCTGACCGATCTTCGGCTCGAAATCTTCAGGAACATCGTTGATAAGGATATAACCATCAATTTCCTGGGTTTGCCCCTGTAGACGCCCCTGGAACAGCAAGTCGGATTCTTGGGATAACCCTTCGAACATAACGGGAAATACCCCGCCGATCTTTGACAAATTAATTTGTTTGCTGATCTTAGCCTGTTCCTTCATAAGAAGATTCCGGCGGCGTTTCGCGATCTTTGGATCCACCTTGTTCGGCAGATTGTACGCCCCGGTTCCTTCTTCGTCGGAATACGTGAAGACGCCGACATTATCGAAACGGCAGTTCTGTACAAACTTTATGAGTTCGTTAAAGTCCTCGTCCGTTTCGCCTGGAAATCCGGTTATGAAGGTTGTCCTAATGGCTATGCCTGGAACCCGTTCGCGGACTCTGGCGATCAGCCGCTCTAAGGATTCTCTGTTCCCGCCTCGCTTCATCAATTTAAGTACGTTGCGCGAGGCGTGCTGTAGAGGCATATCCAGATACTTTACGGCCTTCGGAGTTTCTGCGATGGCAGAGAGAAAAGCATCGGAGATATGGGTTGGGAATGCATACATTGGCCTGATCCACTCAAGACCGTCTATCTCGCCAAGAGCCCGGATAAGTGCCGCAAGAGCGTCCACCTCTCCGAGGTCTTCGCCATAACGAGACGAATCCTGTGCGATCAGGACGATCTCTTTAACGCCCTGGTCCGCAAGCATTCGAGCTTCCTCTATTATCGATCCGAATCGCCTCGACCGGAACGATCCGCGCATAGACGGGATCGAACAAAACGTGCATGGCCGATCACAACCCTCGGCTATCTTTATGAAAGCCGTGTGAGAATCGGTCGCCCGCATCCGGGGCGTGTATTCATCGTACAAGTATGTAGCAGACTTGTTGCCGACAGGAGTGATCGTTAAAGCCCGAGCATCAAATGAGTCATCGGCAGCTTTGAGAATCTCATTTACCTGCGATGTTCCAATGAATGCATCGACCTCGGGCAGTTCCTTTATCAGGTCATCGCGATAACGCTCTACCAGGCAGCCGGCGACGATAACGCGAGTTGCGGTGCCGCCGGATTTCCAGCGGGTAGCTTCAAGTATGGCGTCTACAGATTCCTGCTTCGCTGATTCTATAAACCCGCACGTATTTACAACGACAGTGTCGGCCTCATCCGCGTTACTGGTTATCTCATAGCCAGCCTCGGCAAGCTGACCCATCATTACCTCGCTGTCGACGAGATTCTTAGGGCATCCGAGACTGACAAATCCTACCTTCTTCATACAGTTGGGACTCCGCGTCCATAGCCAAACTTCTAGATTAACATTTGTGGGCTAACGATTCGAGGAGGCGGCAACCTCGGAGGATTTAATTCCGCGCAGCCATTGATCGATCTCGTCGAACTGTCCAGGACTGATCTCCTGCTTGCCGAATCTGACCCCGTTGTACATTTCAGTGATCCGGACCACTTCCGGGATCTCGATGCTCGCTGCAAATTCTACCGGCGTCTGAAAAGGCTTGCGATGAAATCCGCGTTCGGCAAGAATTTCCTGCATTTTCTCATAGAATTCGACCATTCCCGGCGCGGGGGCTTTAAACCTTCGGCCAAGTTTTTGCCATATACCCCAACGAAGAACCCACCGAAACAACCACCTGGCAAGAACACACAGGAATATGACAGCGAATAGAACGCCGATGCCTTTAGCAATCGCCGTCAGGCGGGCCTGCCCGCCTTCGGCCCCTTTTACCTCGGCCCACCAGGACCCGATGATGTCTTTGAAGATGCCAAGGTAGACGGTGCCCGCAACTTGGAAATCAGCCATTCCGCTGCGAACCGACCGAGCTAAAGACCGCTGCTCCTGATCATCAAACGCCACAAAATACTGGATCCAAAAAGTCTCGAGTGCATCGGCATATTTCCTGAAGGTTCCCGCCAGTCCATCTGACAATCCAAGGGCGTTCAGACTCGCCGCCGGAGTTGGGTCGAATAAGACCCATGCATTGTCGGATGGAAAATAGACTTCTACCCAGGCATGTGCATTTCGCTCGCGAACGATGGTTACATCGGCGGCATCATTATACTCGCCGCCATGAAATCCATTGACGACCCTTGTGGCAATACCTTGCGTCCGGAGCATCACCGCCATTGCGGTAGCGAAATATTCACAATGTCCTTCGCGAACATTGAACAGAAAGTCGGCCAAGGGTTCTGATCCACCGGCTCTTCGCTGAAGGGTATAGCCAAAACTGGTCTGAAGGTAGTTTTCAATGGCTTTCGCTTGATCATATCTGTTGGTACTGCCTGCGGTGATCCTTTCGGCAAGGTCACCGATACGGGGATCGATCGTTCTCGGTAACTGCAGATAGTTGTTCTGCTGGGAGGAATAAGGCTTGTGATCGGCTCGTAGCTTAGCCGGCGGCGGAGTGCTTCGGTCCGATAGCACCTTATAGCTAACGCGTTCCGAAGTCGAAGGAAACGAGATCGCGCCGTAGAGATCTTTGTAGAGCATGGAAAAATTTCCCTGCACGACGATGGCCCTCGGCAATGCGAAAAGGACCGGTGTATCCAGGAGCGGCTCGAGATAAACCGTTTGAATTGATAAATTTTCCCGGCTCGAAGCGTTATCGATCTGGATCGTATCCCGCTCGCCTTTTTCGAGGAGCTCCTTGACCGACGATCTCCTCCATGCCGAGTTATCGAAAGTATCGAGCGCTATCCCCCGAAGATAAAGATTGCCGTGTTCTGACTGTTTGTCCAACTTCACCCGCATGACGATGGCATCGCTTTCCTGTATCTCACCGGTACCCCCAAGGGTGACCGTTTCAGAGAATCCAGAACGGGTTCGCTCGTTCTTGCCGCCTCCGAAACCGGCTCCGCCGACCCGGGGAAGCATGAAAAACAACGGTACAGCCAGCGACGATATAAATGCGATCAGTACGATCGAGGTAACCGGAAGCCGGCCCGCTGGGATCTGGATATTTGGTGCGACGACCGCGGGACTTCGGTTGGCTACGATGGCCGTTTTTCTGATCTCGAAAGTAATGATCGCGCAGACCATCACCAACAGATAGAGGAGAAACGACAGCAGGTACAGCCCGCTAATGCTAAGACCTGCTCCGAGCATTACTTCAAAGAACGACATCAGGTAAAGGAATACCCAGTCACGCGAACTCTTCTGCTGCAGGAGTTTGATCGCCGAGAGAGCAAGAATGAGCCGAGCAAGAACACCAGCGATCGCAGTGTCGATCTCAGCTATCGAGAGCCATCCCAGCCTCCAACCTACAATAAACGCGGGCAGGGCCAGGACGATAAGGGCAGTTCCCCACTTTTCAGACAGCTGCCACTTACTATCCTCAAGAATCCAGGCGGCAATCAATACTGAAATGAACACTAAAGGCACCACAATGCCGAAGGAACCCGAAACCCACAGTGATAGAAGGCCGCAAAAGACAGCACTGTAGGAAATGAGACGGAAGAATGTTTCAAAGTTCATTTATGAAATCCGATGCCAAATGAATTGTATCGTTTACACCGGCGAAAGTTGCAAAAAAAGGGCCGCGAGCACGCTGGCAGGGTTCTTCGACTTTGATTTTTGAATTCTGTATCATCTTGGTCATGAGTCTGGCCGAGAGCCCCAAAAATAGCTTCTTCTCGATTGTGCTGCCTGTCTATAAAGAAGCTGACCACATCACGGCGGTTCTCACCGAGATCTGTGCAGCTCTCGAAAATGCGGGCGAAGCCTTCGAGTTAGTGCTTGTAGACGACGGTTCGCCCGACGCCACCTGGTCTGTTCTTACCGAAGCCACGAGCCGTTTCCCGATGCTGCGGGCCGTTCGATTGAGCCGCAACTTCGGGAAGGAACATGCTCTCTGCGCGGGCCTGGACATGGCTAAAGGTGACGCTGTCATTGTCATGGATGCGGACGGCCAGCATCCTCCATCGTTACTCCCCGAGATGATCCGAACGTGGAGGGAAACCGGAGCTGATATAGTCGACGCAACCAAGGTCCATCGTGGTGCCGAGTCAACATTCAATAAACTAAGTGCCAGGCTCTTCTATACACTTTGGAACAAACTCTCCGGGTTTCAGCTAACCGGAGCCTCTGATTTCAAACTTCTGAACCGCCGGGCCGTCGACGCGTATCTTCAAATGGAAGAAAGAAATGTCTTCTTCCGCGGAATGACGGCCTGGCTGGGATTTGCTCGTGCCCAGGTGCCTTTTGAGGTTGCAACACGCGGAAGCGGGGCTTCAAACTGGTCGGTCTTGAAACGCGTTCAATTGGCCGTCGACGGCATATCCGGCTTCTCGGCACTCCCGCTGCATCTGGTGACAATTGCGGGGGTCGTATTTTTCTTTTTCTCACTCCTGTTTGGGATGTACACGCTTTGGCTTCAGATCTCGGGTAGGTCTGTGGACGGTTTCGCAACCGTGATCTTGCTCCTGTTGATCATAGGGAGCCTGTTGATGATAAGTCTTGGGATCATCGGGATCTACCTCGCGCGAATCTATGAAGAGATAAAGAGGCGGCCACGGTATGTGGTCGCCCAAACTATCGAGTCCACCGTCTTAAAGGGTAAATAAATGCTAGGCAATTTCCCCAAAACACGGCCTGCCTTACCGCCGGAGTTCGAGGCCATTTATGCCGATCACTATAAGCAAAATCGGGATGGTTCATCGACGGCATCCGGGGTTGCCCAAAAACTGGAGAGCTGGATGCACAGGAAAGTAGCAGCCGATTCGACGCCCGATAGTAAGACGCTTGAGATAGGGGCTGGAACGCTGAATCATCTGACATATGAGCCCGAAGTTGTCCATTACGATATCGTAGAACCATTTCACTCGCTGTTTGAGGGTTCGCCAAATGTCGGGCGTATATCCAACTTCTACGACGACATGGATGATATTTCTGCACAGAATCGGTTTAACCGCATAATCTCGATCGCAACATTCGAACACATCTGCAACCTGCCTTCGGTGGTTGCCCGCTCCGGTATTCTGCTGGAAGATAACGGGAATCTAAGGGTCGGAATTCCCAGCGAAGGGACAATGCTGTGGAAACTGGGCTATCAACTGACAACCGGCCTTGAATTTCGGCGAAGACACGGCCTCGATTATGAGATCCTGATGCGCCACGAACACGTGAATACCGCTGCTGAGATCGAGGAAGTCCTTGGATACTTTTTTGTCAATGTGCGTCGGAAAGTATTCGGGATCGCCCCTTCATTATCGCTGTACCAGTTCTTCCGCTGTGCGAATCCCATCCTGGAAAGATGTGAGGAGTTCGCCTGAACCGAAGTGGAATGATCACCTCGCCGTGAGCGGCGGTAATCTGACTGCCTCGACTCGCCGGCCTTCCGTGTTAAGCACAAGGAGCCGGCGGAGCCCGCCATTGTCCACCGTAACAAGGGATGACGGATTTGCCAGGACCGGCGTTCTTTCAAGCCGAGGATCTGCCCGATTCCCTTCCAGATCGAAAGCAAGAAGCTCGTTCTTCCACCCGTTTGTAACGTAAAGCCGTTGGCCCCGCTCATCCAGTGCAGCGTCCGGATAATGCCACGGGTATTTTCCCCATTCGGGTATCTCCCACATCCGAATGATGTTCCCCTGTAGGTCGAATACCTGGATCCGGTTGTTGCCGAGATCACAGATAAAAACCTGCCCGCCGCCTATCCCGATCCCGGTCGACTCGAGAAACTGTCCCGGCCCAGCTCCTGCCGTCCCCCAGGAAAAGAACGACTCGGTCGCCGGATCAAATCGGACGACTCGTGTCCTCCCCTGGTCTACTATATAAAGCTGTTGGTTGGGGCCCAGTGCCAGGTCGCGAGGCCCGTAAAATCCAGGGTCGGGGCCTTTCCATTCCTTTTCGAAGTTTCCGGCTGAATCAAACCTTATAAGTTTGTGGTTCGCAGCATCGACCGCATAGATGCGGCCGTTCATGTCGACAGCGACGCCGTTCGGCTCACCTAACTGGCCGATACCTGAACCCGGCGTGCCGATCGAAAGCAGGAACATGCCGTCCGGACTGAACTTTTGAATACGGCCATTTCCCGTATCGGCAACATAGAAATTACCTTTGGAATCGGTATTGATGCCGCGCGGCTTTGAGAATTGCCCGCCGCCGGTACCCTCCCCGCCTTCGAGAGCGTTCGCGGTTGCCTTTACTTCGGCAGCTGAAAGATCCATTCCTCCGTCCGCCGGGATCTCAAGATCTGGCGGCACCAGGTAGATCTTTAGATTGTCGTATTGCTTCTCAGTATCCTCGAAAACCACAGGAAAAAGCCTTTCGAACAGCGTTTCGTTGACACCTCTGATAAAATCACTTCTTCTCAAAGCGTCGTCGATCGCAACATAGCTGATACCGTTTTCCTTGATCAGGCTGTAAACCTCCGCGGCATTTCGGGATTCGAATATCTTTTTAAATATCCTGTCTCTCTCGGCAACCGGATATCCGGCCCCCCACGCGTAATAGGGATGCCCGTAAAACAGCCGGCGGCCTGCCATCAGAATGCCGTGGTTAACGTGCCTGTGAGATAAAAATACAGCTCGCTGGTCCGTGTTGTGCCTGACCCACTCGACCAGCTTATCGCCTTCGAATTTCGCCTGGACCCAATATATGTTCTTGATCACGATGAGGTCGATAACCCCGCCGATCGATATAAGAAGCATCAAGGCCACCGCCAGAGCTCGGGTCGGCGTTCGCGATGGACCTAACTTCATTTGCCAGAGCCTAACAAGCCCGAATCCGGCAAATATATTGGCCACGACCAGCCAAATATTCAGAAATTTGTGATTGGCAAGTACTTCATCGCTGAACTGGAAGCAGAAGGTAAGCACAAATAACGACATAAGGCCCGCCATTATTTTTCGCTGAAGCCCGGTACCCCAAACCAGGGCTGCGATGATCAGCAGCCACTTGAAACCAAAGGTGAAGATCAGGTAGTAGCCGATACTACCGAACCCCGGGTCGCTGATCGTATATCCCCAGTGAAAAAGGGAATAGCTAGCAGGCTTTGCGCCCATCTTCAGGTACATCACCTGCGGCAGGGCCAATACTCCCGTCGTTACCGCCATTACGATCATTTCCTTTCTTAGCGGGAGCAAAATGAAAAGCACCGCCAAAACTGCGGCCGCTCCCGCAAAAACGGCGCCATTCCACATCGGCATCAGGCCGAGCAAACATCCGGCCAGGGCAAATCCGGCATATCGCTCGATAATGCCCAGCCTGCTTTCATCCGTAACGACTCGGCTCTCAACATGCCCCTCTACGGTGATGACAGAGTCTCGATCGGTAACGGAATCACGCTTTGTTTCCTCCAAGGTAATCGTACTCTCAGCGTGTCCTTCCACTGTCATCGAAGGGTCGGCATCGACAACGGAGTCGCTCTTCGATTCAGCGGCGACTGCATTGTCATCGGGTCCATCGTCGACGATCGCTGCCTCGGGATCGATAACCAAATCGCTTTCCACATTCGCGAGACGCTTGGCTCTTTCCTGATAACGCATTACCAAAAAAATGAGGACAACAAGCAGCAACCCGATCGAACTCGCCAGATGCCTTTGATTCAGGTAGACAACTTGCGACCAAACGCCCCAATCTTCGCCCCGGTAGGGGAGGCCGGAGGTCAGAAACCCTTTCTGTTCCCAGATCTTTGAGATCGCGTCCGAAAACGAGTTTGTGCCCGCGAGGAAAGGAACGTAGGCAAGAGAACCGTGAACGAAAAAGAGTAACGCTCCGATCCGTCCCGCTGCCCGTGAGGCGAAAAGGACTGAACCCAGCGTCATCACCAGGACCACCATCGCCAGTAAGGTCAAGATACTTATGATGTTATTAGCAGCGGCGGGATCGAGGCCGAGATACTCGAGATTTCCAGCGAGAAAATAAAAGAGAAAATGATAACGAATGCGGTCGCCCGAGAAGTGCGGGTACTCGGTCGGAAAATTATTCCCGACCGCGAAGCTCTGCATTATCGAAACATTCGAGCCGAAATCACTCCATTGATGGTTGCCGATCAGCAGGTTGCCGCCGCCCATAGATAAAGTGCCAAACATCATCCATGTTGCAGTGACAAAGAAACCGGCTAAGAATATCCAGTCCCATTCGGCGAATTCGCGGTCTGGATCGGATATCGATATCGCTGACGGCGCTCTAAAACGGAGAAGCACGATCAGAGCCGCGGCAAAAATGAAGAAGGCCAGATTGCCACCGAACATCGACGCCCCTAAACCGGAGAAGAGATAGGCGAATAAATATGTCAGCCACGAACTAAGGAGCAGGCCGGAAAGCAAAGCTACCGACACACGATGGGGAGTAGAGGCAAACGGGAAAAATCGGCGAAAGATAGCGTCACCGAGTAGGCATGCCACGATCAGGTACAAGATGGCTAGCACTGTAGGAGTTTAATCTAATCCAATTGAAATATTCAAAATTAGGGCCAGTGCAACATTTAGACCGACACGATGATTTGGAGCCAACGGATAACGTCGGTTATTATTTGGCAAAAAGGAGAATCAATGGAACGCAAAACCGCAGACGAGTATCCGCAGGAGTTATTAGACCTCTTTCACGAGTACCAGCATGGTGATATGGACCGGCGATCGTTCATGAACCAGATTACGAGATTCGCCGTCGGCGGCCTGACGGCCGCTGCGATCTTTGAAAGCCTAACCCCGAACTATGCCTGGGCGCAAACGGTGTCGAAGGATGACAAGGACCTGAAACTGGGCTACGAGACCGTGCCTTCGCCTGCTGGGAACGGCTCGATCAAAGGTTATCTGGCCCGGCCAGCCAAGGGAAAGAAATTCCCTTCGGTGCTCGTGATCCATGAGAACCGCGGACTCAACCCTTATATTGAAGATGTTGCCCGGCGGCTGGGTAAAGCAGGTTTCATGGCGTTTGCTCCCGACGGGCTGACGTCGGTTGGCGGGTATCCGGGCGATGAACAAAAAGGTGCGGCCGCGTTTCGCCAGGTCGACGGCAAAAAAATGACCGAGGATTTTGTCGCGTCTGCGATGTGGCTCAAGAAACGTTCGGATAGCAACGGCAAATTAGGAGCGGTGGGCTTCTGCTTCGGCGGCGGGATGGTCAACCAGCTTGCGGTGCGATTGGGGAAGGACCTAAACGCCGGAGTTGCCTTCTACGGCAGCCAGGCAGGTGTCGCCGACGTGCCGAAGATAATGGCCCCGCTAATGTTTCATTACGCTGGAAACGATCAGCGCATCAACGCAAACATCGAGGCCTACGAAGCGGCCCTAAAAGCCAATAACAAGAAGTTTGAGAGCTTCATGTACGATGGCAAGCAGCACGGCTTTCATAACGACACCACCCCACGCTACGACGCGGAGGCGGCCAAGCTGGCGTGGGAGCGTACGCTTGCTTTCTTTAAGAAAAATCTAAAGTGACCGATGAGTTTCAAGAACCTAGTGCCGACTAGGACCCTCATGACAGGTCGGAGGCAATTGACTTATGAAGCCAGTTCTTTACGCTATTGTTTTGGTGCTGGGATTGACCTCGATCGCTCTTGGGCAATATAAGAAAGGAAGCGTTGAAGATAAGCTTATTCAGCTCGACAAAGCCTGGACCTTTGCCGAGCTGAAAGGCGATAAGAAGGCGGCCGCGGCCCTGATCGCGGACGATTACGTCGGCACGACGCAGCAGGGCGAGGTAGAAGATAAGTCTCAGTACCTCGCTTCAGTAGTGCCGAACGCCGATATGGTGCGCTCTGACGATTACCGGGTCAAGATCTACGGCAATACGGCGATCATGACCCATCGGGGAACTGTCGAGGGTGTGAGAAATATCAGGTTCCGCAGCACCCACGTCTGGATGAAACGCGGCGGCAAGTGGCGGATAGTCGCCCACCACGGCAGCCAGATAATACCTCCATCGGACGATTAATTCCGGTCAGAAAATTTCCAGGTACATTCCGGTCAGTGGCTCCCAAAGGCTCCATTCACCTAGGCATTCGTCAGTCTGCAGTGCGATCCACCCGAGCAACCGCTGATCGGGGCCTCATCCGAAATTAATCTCAACGTATTGTATAGCCGAAGACCACGGCCGATTCTCGCATTTGGTTCAATACAGGCATCAGTCGAGGTGAACTATAAATGGCAGGTGTTCGAGATGTGCTCCCCGTAGGCTCGTTGTCGGGAAAGATGATCCTTTCGCTGCGGACCGGAAATAAGCTGGGTGTTCTGCAGGACTTTCTTATTGATCCAATTAACGGAGTTGTTCTAGGGGTGACGATGGCCGGCCCCGAGGGCGAGAGCATCGGCTTGCGTTACGAAGACATCTATAGCGTCGGCGACGACGCCGTAATGGCGATTTCCGAGGAACCTCTGAAGCCTCTTGATGAGATGGGTCTTTCTGCATATCCCCGGGCCGCTGATCTGATCGGGACGAAGATACTAACGGTGAGCGGAAACATGCTCGGGGAAATACGCAACGTATTTGTAACGCAGCAGCCGCCGCCGGTAGTTGTTTATTTGGTCGGAGAATCGATACTCGACAGACTTCTTGGGCGTGAGTTCTACATCCTGGCTGCCGCAGGCAATGCCTTGTCAGAAGGGGCTGAACGGCTGGTCGTTCCGGATGCAACGGCCGAGAATTGCGGCCGCACTATTGAGGAACTTCTGGATCCTGCTTTGGCCATACGCACATACGAAACGGGCTCGCATAATAATAACGATACGTGGGTGGTCCCGCGAGACGATGAGTTTGAAACAGTTCTACACTCAGATGATGATGATACGGTCATCAGGATTAGGCGACATCTTACACCCGGCGAAAAACCTGGTTGAGGCAAACCTATGAGCTTTCGAATGAAAAACAACTTCTTTATAACGGCACTCTTAATAATCATCTTCGGCGGTGCGTTACAGGCCACGGGACAGGCTCAGCAATGCGCGCTGGCGGGTTCTTATCGTATCGATGTTGAATCAAGCGACAAACTCTATTCCGTTGTGAAGGGAGCTACGAGCCGGGTTCCCTTCGGTGATCAGCAGCGCTTCTTTATGGATCTTTCCACGCGTCTGACCCCGCCCGACATGATCGCTATCGAGTGCCGCGGTCAAAGGGTCAGCATTGCCTCGTCAAGAGCGTCACGGATAACCTTCACAGCTGACGGCGTTACAAGACGCGAGCCTCGGCCGGGTGGAGCATACGTGAATTCGCGTGTTGAACTCGGGTCAGATCGGTTGACCTTTACTTCCAGCGGAAAAGCAGAAGACGCCGTCAACGTCTCGTTTCAGGCGCTCGACGGCGGACAACGGATGCGTGTGATCCGTTCGATCATGAGTGAACAGCTCGATGAGCCTATTGTTATACAAACCTTTTACGATAAAGTCGCGCACGCGGTCAATTGGGATAATTTCGCTAACCCACAGATGGCCAGGAATTCGGGAGAAGCTATCACCGCCGATCGCCGCTCTCAGCCCAGGAGGGAACTTGCGAGCGGTGAAGCGGACGTCCTAAGATCTGCTCTAGACGACTGGATAAAAGCGACTAACCGGCGGGATATTCCGACTCAAATGGCATATTACATGCCTCAGCTGCGGGCGTATTATTTGACGCGCAATACCCCGCGGGATGCAGTACTGAAGGAAAAACAACGCATTTTCTCTAATGCGCGCTCCGTCGATATCGTGGCGAAAGATCCGGAAATTGTTTTTCAGGATGGTGGCCGGACCGCCGTTATGCGGTTTAACAAAAGATACAAGGTGGCCGACGGGAGGCGTACCCGAAGCGGCGAGGTGATCCAGGAACTCCGCTGGCAGTACACCGATCGCGGATGGCTGATCTTCAGCGAACGCGACATCCGGGTAATCCGGTAGATCAAAAAAGGGGCATTCGCCCATTACTCTTCATGCGTCTCATGCGCCTGCGGTGCCTCCTTTCTTCGTCTGAGATTTCTCCGATACGCCAGTTTTCGCTTGCAGATCGGCCGGTAAAGATAGTTTCGATCGAGATGACGGGCGGCTGATCGGAACGCTGCCTCGTGACCTGGCGGTTTCGGGGCTGAATAGCTGTGTTAGGAGCTGGCGGTACTGCCTCTCTAATAGCTGCCGTTTCCCCGCGTCCGGGCTTCTCAACGGTTTGGCCATTCCGCCGTTTTTCGATTTCAGCTCTACTCTTGTCCGTAACTGTCTTTTCGGTAGATGATTTCAGAGGAACTGGAGGGGTTGCCCGAACCTGTTCCTCGACCAATTGCGGCTCATCTTTGGACTCATCGGAGACATTGGTCATCTCGGCCGATGGTTCCGGATCATCAGCCATCGATTCAGCCTGACCGGAAGGCTTCGAATTAAATAGAGTGAAAGCAAGAACCGTTAGACCAAGAAGAAGTACCGCGGCTAGTGCTCCCTTCAGCCAAAACCTGTGATCGTTGAATAGTATCCCGGCGGCATTTGTGACAAGCCCCGCGCTGGCGTGATCTTGGATCGCGAATACTTCCTTAGGCTCCGATCCGGCCGTAGGAGCCGCCTCGGCGGAGCCTTCAACCGGTAACGGCTCATCTGTAATGCCCGCCTCAGGATCCGCCTCGGCAGCCAGCGGATGAGTGCCGAAGGCATATTCTGTCGCCTCTCGCATGGCCGCGATAGAAACGAACCGGTCAGCCGCATTTAGCGCCAGAGCCGATCTGATGACGGCGGCAAACCCGGCTGGCACTTCCGGATTGATGTCGCTTGCGAGCTTAAGCGGGTCCGGCATGCCGGCCACGATCGCTGACGCCCTGGCGAGGACATCGGTCGGGGGTTCACCTGTCAAGAGATGAAAGATAGTGGCTCCCAGAGAAAATACGTCGGAACGCACGTCCGTACCAGATCCCTCGATCTGCTCGAGAGGGGAGTACCGCCGGGAATAACCGAAAACGCTTCGCATTCCCAGGGTATTACCAGACGTTTCCTTGGCCAGCCCAAAGTCCAAAAGAACGATGTTCCCGCGCGTGGTCCGTTTCAGATTATTCGGCTTGATATCACGATGGATTATCGGCGGGTCCTGTGAATGCAAATAATCCAGTGCGTCCAGGAGTTCCCTTGTCCAGCTAACCACGTCGGCAATCGCTAGCTTGTCTCCTCTTTTAAGGATCTCGGACAGATCTTCGCCCTCTATGTACTCCATAACAAGCAGCATCTCGCCGCCTTCTGAAAAAAAATCAGAAACATGAGGCAAAACTGGGTGATGCAGGGTATTGAGCAGCCGCGCCTCACGCTCAAATGCCTGGGCGAGCTCAACGTTATCGTAGAAGGTCTGCTTTATCGCGACTCGACTGCCGAATTTCTGATCCGTCGCCGAATAAACGGCGCCCATGCCGCCAACCCCGATCCGGTCCTCGATCAAAAATCGGTCCTGTAATAATGTTCCGCTTTCCAGCACTCTCATTCCCATAACAATATTTACTGCAATTGCGGTGCCGCACTCCGTAATCTCCCCGACAAAAGGAAATCCACCATTTCAAGAGCCCCGGTAGATATGAAAGCTTCAGAAATTACCCAAGCGGGAATGAGATTCCCGATTTGGTGTATAAGCGCAGATCGCCTAAATGGAAAAGCCCGCAAGATGCCGGCGGGCCTATATGGTCTATTGGAAAAAGCGGGTTTATAGGTTGGCTCTGCTTTATGACGTTCGGCCAAAGAGCTAACGCCGTGTAAATGCGACTCCCTTGACTTCCCTGTCATCCAGACCCGAATCAAACACGAAGCCGTTCACACGGCCTTTATCGTCGCGAGAAAAAGTAAACCGAATTTCGCCGTCCGCTGCTGTGAAAAAGTCGGGATACCAAGCAGCTAGCGTGGGCTGAAGGCTCTCGTTTATCTGGACGGCGACACTATTTCCCTTAACGGAAACTTTGTAATTCGCGGCGAACTCCTCGCTGTAATAGGTACCGGCGTACTCGGCCAGCTGCTCGGGCGAAGTTAAAGGCGGTTTGACGGGTATGAAACTATCGGGCCTGCCATTTCCATCGAATATTCTTATCTCGGCGACCTTCCCGCCCTTGTCAAAGACCACATTCATGTCTGTCATGCCGTTTTTATCGGCAACGACCAGTCGATTCTCAGATAGAACGCTGACCGGCACGACCCTTTTGAAAAATTCGCTGTTGATCAATTTACCGTCTTGTATTCGCAGCTTGAAGACCCTGCCGCTCTCGGCATGAGCGTAAGTGCCCGCGTAGCGGAGAGCCTCCTTGTCAGAAAGTGCGATCGCAGGGGGCAGGTCTTCCCAAGGCTTCTTCTGGATCGAGACATCTGTTTTAAATTGCCCGTTCAGATAGATGTCCGCGAGCTTCTCGACGATGGAGCTCGGGAAGATCGCCGTATTATTGCAAAGAGCGATTGACGCAAATTTCTGTTCCGGAAATGACGCGATCTGGGCCCGATAGCCTGAGTTATTACCGCTGTGCTTGATCACCGGCAAGCCCTTATAGCGGTTGTGGAACAGGCCGAAGCTGTAATTGATTTTTTTGCCCGTATTTGATGTTCCCGCGGTATTAAGCAGGTTGATCAGCTCTTTGTTTCCTACTTTTGGCTCGAAGAAATTCTGGGCCCACAGAGCCAGGTCTTCCGCACTGGATAAAACGCCACCAGCTCCGACGAGATCGGAGAGTGAAGTGCGTAAGAAAATGCTTTTATCCGGCCCGATGCGATATCCGGCAGCCCGGTTCTTAACCACCTCGAAACGGTTGTCGTGAAACCTGGTATTTTTCATCCCGAGTGGACGGAAGATGTTCTCCTCGGCAAACGCTCGCAGCGATTTTCCGCTGGTGCGCTCCACGATCAGCCCCAACAAAAGATAGCCGGAATTACTGTACTGATATTTCGCTCCAGGCTTAAAACTAAGATTCTTTTGACGGGCCAGAATATCCAATATCGCCTTGTCGGTATATGCGTTGTCGGCCCCAAGTCCGCTAAAAAGAACCAACGCCTGATACTCGCGGATCCCGCTTGTGTGATGGATAAGATGACGGATGGTAACGGTATCGTCGTACTGCCGCAATTCAGGCACATACTTGCGAACGTCGTCATCGAGCGACAATTTGCCCTGATGGGCCAAAAGTGCGACGCTGGCAGCCGTGAATGCTTTTGACACAGAGGCCACATTGAACAAGGTGGCCGTGCTATTCGGGACGTCGTAATCGAGATTTGCCATTCCGAAAGCCCGCTTGTAGATTACGTTGCCATCACGAACGGCCGCAACGGCGCAACCCGGCATATCGGCTTTGTCCCACTGAGCTAGAAATGCGTCAGCTTTCTTCGCCGCCTCGTCATCCGAGGTCTGAGCCGTCATATTCTGCTGAGCCAAAACGCCCGGAAAGGCGAAGGCAACCACTAACATTATAAGGACGATGGTATTTTTCATGAGAGGATCTTGCTTTTTACTTTTTCCGCTTATCGAACAAATCTATGGGGCCATGGAAATCTCACGGTATCGACCCCATTTTCCTTACGACGACGATCTGGGATTGTTGCGTACAAAATGGCCCGCGGCCCACAGGTCCTCAGGTTCATTGCCTAATAACATAAACGTGTGCGGCGCCAAATTATTAACAGGACGACTGAATCAGACCGGGGATTGATTCTTCCGCCGCGCGGTGCGCTCCCGAACTTTGGCAAACAAACCAATTGCTTCCAGGGGGCATCCTTTCTGTCGGAGAACTATGTCCATAAAATGCAATTTGTTGAGCACCGCCCGTTCTCGAATTACGAATAGATTATTTAGAGCGTCGACTTCGCTTTTTGTTTTTACATTTGCTCTGGCGGTCACCTTTCCCGTCGCAGCGCAAACAGACGCTAAGGCCGAGCTAATGGTCTGTGGTGTTGGCCCGGCGATACGCGAAAGAGAGATCCTACGCGTTCCGCCCGCTCATTTTTATAAAGATGAGTACGGAGAATCGGTTTACACGATCAACGGGAATGAGTCGTGGCGAAGTACGGAGATCGAAGTTAAGCATGGTCAGAAAATAGATATCTCGGCCAACGGGATAGTTCGCTGGGCTCCGGACGGCATCGAAAAGATCGACGTCACTCCCGACGGCACAAGGCCGCCGTATCGCGACGGCTGGAACTTTAACCACTTTCCTTATCCCGATGCAGGGATAGGTTCACTCGTCATGCGGATCGGAAAGGGTATCTACCCGGTGGGATCGTCGGCGGTTATAGTTGCTGCCGACGATGGCTCGGTCGAGTTCATGGTCAACGATGACGTTCTCGCCGACAACTCGGGATGGTTCAGCGTGAAAGTGAATGTTCGTCAGAATTAAGAAGGCTCCAGTACTCGCTTTGCCGTCTGCGAATCAATTTGCTATTTTTTAACCATGGAAAATTCAACCGGGATCTCTAAAACGGCGGGGCATTTGGGCTCGGCACTCGCCGCGTTCGGCGTTTTGGCATTTTTCATCGGTATCTTCGGCGGACCGCGTTCATTTGCTTTTGCCGGGCTTGCGATGATGGTTGCGGCGGGCGTCGGTTTTTTTATCGAGGAGCAGGGACTGCGCGCTGCTCGACGTTCCTAGGGCGCAAGACTGCTACGATCTCAAGACAGTGACCATTCTGGTCAAGCCTGATAAACCGATTTCAGCGACCAGATAGACAAAACGAAGAAGCCCGTTCATATTGGGCGGGTTTTTCACTTGTCCCCCCTTCCTCGCAAACAGTATCGTCAGGGAAATTATGTATCTCGCCGACCAACACACGTTTAGAAACTATCGATCGATCCGTCATTATCTTTTGCTGTTCACACTCTTAGCCCAACTGCATTTGCTTTTCACTTCGCCAATGTTCGGGCAAGGAACGACGCCCCCGGCAAATTCACTTTGGCTCAAAGGCAATACCCACACACATACGCTGAACAGCGACGGCGATTCATCGCCCGAGGCTGTGGTGCAGTGGTATCGAGACCACGGGTACAATTTCGTTTTTATTACCGATCACGAATACCTCACGCCTGTCGGCCCGCTTAACGCGACCTACGGAAAGCCAGGTGAGTTCCTCGTGTTGGGTGGTCAGGAAATCACAGATTCGGTTAACAAGAAGCCCTACCACGCCAACGGGCTGGGCCTGAACCGTGTGGTTATGCCGAGGAAAGGAACCCGCGTCGTTGAATCGCTCCAAACAGACATTTTGAATATCCGAAATGCCGGGGGACTTGTTCAGATAAATCATCCCAATTTCGGCTGGGCGTTGACTGCAGCTGATCTAAAGGATTTGCGAGATTATACCCTTCTCGAGATCTACAGCGGGCACCCGTTGATAAATTATCTCGGAGGAGGCGGAGTCCCAAGCGCAGAAGAAATGTGGGACAGCGTTCTGTCCAGCGGAAAGGTCGTATACGGTGTCGCCACAGATGATTCGCACCATTTCAAGGCTGCCGTTGACGTATCTTCATTGGCACGGCCCGGCCTCGGATGGATCGTCGTTCGTACCCGCGAACTATCTGCAGATGCTGTGACAGATGCGATCGCCAGCGGGAACTTTTATGCGTCATCAGGCGTCGAGCTTGAGGACTATTCGACTGATGCCAAGGGTATTTCGATAAAAATAAAGGAGAAACGGTGGAGCAAATACCGAGTGCTGTTCATAGGCAAGGGAGGACGCGTTCTAGCCGAATCGGTGGCAAACCCCGCGCGTTACCAATTTCGCAGAAACGAAGGTTATGTAAGGGCCAAGATCCTCGAATCAAACGGAAAAATGGCCTGGACGCAGCCTGTTTTCATAAAATGACTTGACCAGTCCTCGATCACAGTGCGATGGCTTTCTCAACAGAACAACTGAAGGCTATAAGACGAGAGGTCGGCAGCTTCTGTGAGCGTCGGGTGCCTGAGCATTTTCGGGACGAGGTTAGACTGGTCTACGCTATCGAAGGGCACAATGTGTATATCCGGGAAACCCGTCCCAGTTTTCTAGATCCATCGCAGTGGACGTGCTTGGACGTGGCGAAGCTACGCTACATAAAGGCTTCAAACGAATGGAGCCTTTATTGGAAACGAGCTAGCGGGAAATGGTGGCCATACGACCCAGCAACGGGCTTGACAAGTCTAGAGGCACTGATTAGTGAGGTAGCCACCGACGAGAATGGCTGCTTCTTTGGTTGAGAACAGTCCGTGCCAATATACCGTAAAAAAGCCCGCTCATTTCTGAGCAGGCTTTTCAATATAAATCCGGCGACTTCCTACTTTCCCACAACTGAAAGCTGCAGTATCATCGGCTCCAACAGGCTTAACTTCCGTGTTCGGGATGGGAACGGGTGTGACCCTGTCGACAAAATCACCGGAAAACTGAGGTGAAGCAGTTATCGATCGGCGGAAGAGCCAAAGGCTGTTCGGCGGATCGCGGCTGGCCAGGCGGCCGGCTCTGCTCCAAACTTAAATTTTCAAACTTGATATCTGATAACCGAATACATTGCAGTCCACTACTTTTTATAGTCTTGCGTTGCTCGATTAAAATTTGCTTGCAAACAAATTTTATGGTCAAGCCTTGGGACAATTAGTACTGGTCAACTAAATACATTACTGCACTTACATCTCCAGCCTATTACGTGGTGGTCTTCCACGAGTCTCACTGGCAATATTAATCTTAGGTCTGGCTTCACGCTTAGATGCATTCAGCGTTTATCCATGCT
>JBGSWW010000083.1:0-4367 GCA_041751735.1 Pyrinomonadaceae bacterium
GCGAAACGCCACGGAATCTAGATAATATAACGGTAGAGGGTTGTTTACATATATGGATGAGATCACTGTCCGCGCACCGGCAACCGTTTCCAATGTTGTGTGCGGATTTGACTGCCTGGGGTTTGCACTCAGCGAGCCATATGATCTGATCACCTTGCGAAAGTCTGCAAATCGCGGTATACATCTCACCCACCTCGATGATTACGGACTGCCGACCGAACCAAAGCTAAATGTGGCGGGCGTTGCGCTCCGGGCCCTGCTCGATCGGTCGGGCCTCGATCACGGATTTGAAGTAGAAATTACCAAACAAATTAAACCCGGAAGCGGTATCGGCTCAAGCGCGGCGAGCGCCGCCGGAGTTGTTGTAGCTGCCAACATGATGCTGGGCGAGCGGTTCACCAGATCCGACCTTGCCGAACTCGCAATGGCCGGTGAAATGCTGGCATCGGGATCACGCCATGCCGACAATCTCGCACCGTGTATTTTTGGCGGCTTTGTGCTGGTGCGTTCGTCGGATCCCCTTGATATCGTGGAGATCAAGCACCCGCCCCTTTTCGTAACGGTCGTTCATCCTCAGATCGAGATCAAGACGTCTGAGGCCCGCGCGTTGCTTCCGTCACTTGTTCCGCTCAGCGATGCCGTTCGAAACTGGAGCAATCTCGGTGCCTTCGTTGCCGGCCTGGCGGCCGGTGACTATGACCTTATATCCCGTTCGATGGTCGACACCATCATCGAGCCGGTCCGGAGCCCCATAATTCCTCGTTATTCCGAGGTAAAAGCGGCCGGCCGGGAAGCTGGTGCTCTTGGCGGGGGCATATCGGGCTCGGGACCCTCAATGTTCATGCTGAGTACTTCCCGGGATATCGCGGATTCTGTGGCGGCGGCCATCGAAAAGGTGTATTCGGCGACCGAACTTGACTTCAACATTTATGTTTCCGAGATCTCGACCAAGGGCGTACGCCGCGCATAACCGATGCAAATCATCTGTTTTCAATCGCATCAAAACTGTTTAAGATAAATTAGTAGATGCTTACGAAAGAATTAGAAGAAACTTTGAGTTTTGCGGTCGACGAGGCCGTAAAACATAAGCATGAATTTGTGACGCTAGAGCACCTGCTTTTCGCGCTGCTCGAGGACACGCGGGCGAGGGACATATTATTCCACTGCGGTGCACAGATCGAGGAGATCGCCCGGGCTCTCGAGGAATACTTTGAGACTCAGATGGAGAAAATGGCGGACAGCTCCAAAGCTATGCCCGAGCTTACGTCGACTTTTCAATCGACCGTTTCATACGCCGTCTTGCAGGCGGAGGGCAGCGGAAAGGGAGCTGTCGACGGCGGTAACATACTCGCTGCACTCTACCAGGCTGAAAATTCATACGCCGTCTACCTCCTGCTCCAGCAGGGGGTGAGCCGCCTCGATATTCTCAATTACATCTCGCATCGCATCTCCAAGATCGATCCGTTAGAAGGAATGGGAATGCCGGACGATCTGGAAGATGAGGATATGGACGCTCCGCCGCAAACCGAGCGGAAGAAGCCGTTGGAGAGCTTCACGGTTGAACTCGTAGCCAAAGCAGCCGCGGGTGACATCGACCCGATCGTCGGACGCTCGGCAGAGATCGAACGCACTATCCAGGTACTTTGCCGCCGCAAGAAGAATAATCCCTTGTACGTTGGCGAGCCGGGAGTCGGCAAGACCGCTCTTGCCGAGGGCCTCGCTCTGAAGATCAGTGAAGGCGACGTGCCCGAGGTATTGCAGGGAGCCAAGGTCTTTGCGCTCGATATGGGTGCGGTCTTGGCAGGAACGCGTTATCGCGGTGATTTCGAACAGCGTTTCAAAGCGATCATTACCGAGCTCAAGCAGCAGGACAACGCCATTCTGTTTATCGATGAGATCCACACCATCGTAGGTGCCGGAGCCGTGTCAGGCGGATCTATGGATGCATCGAACATCCTGAAACCAGCCCTGGCCGCGGGCGACCTCCGATGTATCGGCTCAACGACACATGCTGAATACAAGGCGGCCTTTGACCGTGATCGGGCACTGGCCCGTCGTTTCCAGAAGATAGAGATCAACGAACCTACGGTCGACGAGACCTACCAGATCCTGAAAGGCTTGAAGAGGTTTTATGAGCAGTATCATGGCGTAAAGTATGGTGACGAATCCTTACGCACCGCCGCCGAGCTCGCCGGCAAGTACATCGGCGATCGCTTTTTACCTGACAAGGCCATCGACGTGATCGATGAGGTCGGGGCTTCAGTTAAGCTGCTGCCCGCAAGCCGCCGGCCTAAAAAGGTAACAGTGCAGATGGTCGAGAATACCATTGCACGGATGGCCAAGATCCCGCCGAAGACAGTTGTGGCGGACGAGAAGGTCCGGCTGAAATCTCTGCGGGAAGACATTAAGAAGGTCATCTTTGGTCAGGATGAGGCGATCGACGCGATCGTCGATGCCATCCAGATCTCCCGTGCCGGACTCGGCCATCAAACGAAGCCGGTCGGGTCATTCCTGTTTTCCGGACCGACCGGCGTCGGCAAAACAGAAGTTTCTAAACAGCTGGCCGAAACGCTCGGAGTTGAGTTTATTCGTTTCGATATGAGCGAATATGCCGAGCCGCATACGGTTTCACGTTTAATAGGTGCTCCTCCGGGATATGTGGGATTCGACCAGGGCGGGCTGCTTACCGAGGCGATCATGAGGACGCCGCACGCCGTTCTGGTACTCGACGAGATCGAAAAGGCACATCCAAACCTGTTCAACCTGCTTCTCCAGGTTATGGACTCGGCCACCCTGACGGACAACAACGGTAAGAAAGCCGATTTCCGAAATGTCATCCTCATCATGACGACCAACGCCGGAGCGCGAGAGCTATCGTCCGGTGGGATGGGTTTTCGCAATTCGTCCGACACGAAGGGCAATGCGAAAGGCGTCATCGAACGTACTTTCACACCCGAATTTCGCAACCGCCTGGACGCGTGGGTCCCGTTCAAAGCTCTCGACATGGAGGTTATTAAGCTCATCGTCGACAAATTCATCAACGAGCTTAACGGCCAGCTTGCTGAAAAGCGTGTTCTCATCCGGCTCACCGAGGATGCACGCGAATGGCTTGCTAAGAACGGATTTGACGCCCGGTACGGAGCACGTCCAATGTCGCGGCTGATACACGAGAAGATCAAGCAGCCGCTCGCTAACGAGATCCTCTTTGGCAAGCTGACTAACGGAGGCAGCGTCGAGATCAGTGAAGCGGATGACCAGCTGCAGCTTAATTACTGACCGGTATTAGTAACCCTTTGCCCCGCCCGTCGATCAATCATCGACGGGCCTTTTTAGTTGTCAAAGATCAATTACCGGCAGAACGCCATCATTCTTCTTCTTCCAGCGTCATCTCGTCGATCAATCCTGCGGCATCAAAGCCTAAACGCCACAAGGACAGCCTTTTTCCGGTATCAGCCCGATAAAGATATTTTGTCTTACCGTCGTTTTCTTCGATGGCCACAAGAGTTATTGTTTTTGGAATCCCGCCGGCCGCGATGCGCTGATTTATTTGTTTCGCCCTCGGCGTAGATACGGTTTGGACAAGTGCCGGGGTCATCAGCTCGGCGGCAGGCCTGTTCTCAAGCCTGGCTGCCAATGTCCTAAATACTTTTTGAGTTGTGCCCGTATCGACATCGGCCAGAGGCTTCATGGCCGCGAGGGACATCGAGGGAATATAGAATTTCGCGATCCTCGTGGCCATCAGGCCGCCGTTGCCGGTCTCGCCGGTGTTTGTCAGCACGGTTACCGTCAGCCCCTGGTCAGGGTATTTGAAGTTTGCCGAGGTGAAGCCCGCGGTCTGGCCCGTATGCCCGGTTAGACGGTGGCCGCGGAGATCGGAGATACGCCAGCCGAAGCCATATAATGATGGTTTCCCATCGTTGAATGTAAACCGTTTCCACCATTCGGCCTTGCTCGCGGTCTTTAGAAACGTTTGGCCGTCGAGCCCGACATTCCATTTGACCATGTCATCAATGGTCGAGACGATCGATCCGGCTCCTTTAAGGTCTGTGAGGTCCCAATTTCGGCCCGCATAACGGTCACCGCGCCATTCATAGCCGCTCGCGCGGTTGAGAATGATGTATTCGGGATCACGGTCATCGGTTTTGTTCATGCCGAGCGGCCTGAAGATCCGCTCTCGCATGAATTCGATATACGGCTTGCCGGATCGAGCCTCGATTATGTAGGCCAGGAGGGAAAATCCCGTGTTGCTGTAAATATTGCGTTCGCCGGGAATGTATTCGAGCGGGTGTGGAGAAAGCAGCTTGATAAAATCGGCCACCTTTAGCCGCTGCAGCAATGCGAAACCGTCGAGACTCGAATAACTCTTG
>JBGSWW010000084.1:0-98882 GCA_041751735.1 Pyrinomonadaceae bacterium
GTTTTGTTGCACTTATTACTTGAATCTTAGGACGGGGAGCTTGCAGGATAGATTCTAGAAAACGAGCTTGATTCCAAACTGTAACTGCCGGCTTTCCTGGCCGACGGACTGGTTGCGGGATCGGAAGTCGGGTAATTCCCCCGATCGTTCTTTGATAATCCACACTATAAACTTTTGGTTCGCCGCCCTCTCGGGCACGACTGTAATCAGGACGTGAAACACGTTACGCAGAATCCCAAAAAATGGGACAGAGCACCTAACCGACTGAGCCGCAACGGTTTATCTGTCCCACTTACCGTCCCACTCGGGACCATTTATTGGGAATAACGGCCAAAATGGGACGGGGATCTGCGTTTCTTGCGTTATGGGCTTGTTAATTCACTGGAGTTTTCAGCCGATCGAGCAACTTCTCGTGTATGCCGCCAAAGCCGCCGTTAGACATAATGGCAACGACGTCGCCGTCGCGGAGCTCAGGGGCTAGGTGGTCAATGATCGTGTCCGCATCGGGAAAGCTCATCACGGGCTTCCCTTGCATGGCAAGGTCGGCGACCAGTTCGTCGACGTCGAGGACCTTGCCGAGTTCGCTCGCTTTCGAGGTGTTATAGACACCGGCGATGATGACATAGTCAGCGTAGACGAATGCCTTGGCATACGGCTCCTGGAAAATGGCGAGGCGTGACGACCAGGTACGCGGCTCGAAAACCGCGATCAGGCGTCGGAGGGAGTACTTCATCCTAAGGGCCTTGAGGGTTTCCTCGACTGCGGTAGGGTGGTGGGCAAAATCGTCGATAACGGTCACGCCGCCCACTGTGCCGCGAACCTCCACGCGGCGTTTGACGGACTTAAAGGTGTCGAAGGCCTCCTGGATCTTGCTCTTTGAAATGCCCCAGGCATCGCCTGCAATGATCACAGCGAGGCAGTTTCGCACATTGAATTCGCCGATCAGGCTGGTCGAGAATTCGCCGTAACGTTCGCCCTCGCGATAGACGCTAAATCGGGTGACTTCGCCCGTAAAATCGATGTCGCGGGCCTGCCATTTGGCATCGTCCGCGAGCCCAAAGGTCTCGACCGCAGTGAAAAGCTTGCCCTCCATCTCGGCTAGCACGTCGCGAACAACAGGCGAATCGATACCGCAGATCAGGCGGCCGTTACCGGGAACGAGATTCATAAGGCGGGAAAATTCCCACTTGATGTCCTCGAGATCGTCATAGATATCGGCGTGGTCAAACTCGATATTGTTGACGATACCGATCTCGGGCAGATAATGCATGAACTTGGGCTTTTTGTCGAAGTAGGCGGTGTCATATTCGTCGCCCTCTATGACGAAATGATCGCCGTCTGTCACCCGAAAGCTCTGGCCAAAATTCTGCACGATCCCGCCGACGAGGAACGAGGGATCGAGGCCGCCGACCTCGCAAACCCAGGCGGCGATGCTGGTCGTGGTGGTTTTACCGTGAGTCCCGGCAACCACCAGCGAGCGGCGACCGCGTATGAATTCTTCCTTTACGATCTCAGCCTGTGACCGGTAAAGGAATTTGCGGTTTAAGATCTCTTCCAACTCGGGGTTGCCACGGGAGATCGCGTTGCCGACAACTGTCACATCGGCACCGACATCGGCGTTCTCGGCTTTGTAACCTGTGAGGATCTTGATACCGAGTCCCTCAAGCTGTGTCGACATCGGCGGGTAAACGTTCTGGTCCGAGCCCGTTACCCTATGGCCGCGTGCCTGCAGCATGCCTGCCAGACTGGCCATCGCCGTGCCGCAAATTCCGATCAAGTGATAATGCATGCTATTTCTTTTTCAACAGATGGATGAAAGGCAGCTTTTCAGTGGTCATGGAGTAATCGACCTCATCCGGGTCGTCGCCCAGAACGCCGTCCGGTGCTTTTTTGGGCTTACCGCTTTGGAGGTCGAGGAATTTGGCGGAACGGCTGATCTCAGTGCCGCCGCTGTCGAAGTACCTGCGTCGAACAACCTTGAAATCGCCGTTAAAGGTGCGAAAGTCGGTTTCAACCCGCGCTAGCGATCCATCGGGACGGAAGTAAGAATATACGTACTTCGCCCAATCGCCCGAGGGGCTGAACAAAGTGAAGTTTGTCGATGCGACCCTGCCGCGGTCAAGCCAGACATAGGCGATGGTATAAGCCTCGGTTTTCCCTCGATGACGTTCGAGGGCCTTTTCAGACGCGAATCGCTGCCACTTGGGCCGGGCATTGGATTCGTAGTCGGATAGGTCGGCAAAGATCAATTTCGGGGCTTTTGATCTTTTCGCTGACGCATCGACAACCCTGGCAAAGGCATCGATCTGGCGAACAGTAGCTGTACCGGTTTGGCCTGGAGCATTTGATGTTATAAAAATACCGATCAAAATGATCAACAGAATTAGATTTTTCACAAGGATGTCTTCCTCCGCTCGCGCAACCGAATACTTATGAGAAACATCTTAGTCTAATTCAGCGGCTTGATTTACGTGAAGTTACCGCGGCCGCCAGCCTCGAAAATTTTGGGGAGTATGTCGACAAAGATCATTTCAGCATTTCTCGTTTTTGCTTTTATCTCTGGCTTCGCATTGAGAATATCGGCATTCGAGACCGACCAGTTCAATCTGCCGCCGGAGCCGCTTGCGGACATTGGCGATGAAGTGAGCGAGTATGTTGCCGAACAACTGGCCCTTGCCGCGGCGAAACTGAATGACCAGATCGCCGCTGCCCAGTCCTGCTTGGAGGTGAAAAAGAAAGGCTGCAAGGGTTCAGCGGAATTACAAAGGGACCTGAAGTATCTTCGTTCGGAACAGGCACTTGCAAAAGCCGTTTACGACCTGCTTAGCGGCGGCAATCTGATGACAACCAAGTTCGGTAAATGGATCCACGATCACAAGTTTCGTGCCCAGCCGGCGAGCTATAAGGCCCCTTACCGCGAGAGCATTTACCTCATTAAACCGTCAAATTACCTGACCCTCAGTCCGACGATACGGATGTACGGCCACGAATTCGGCATCGACAAGCTTGAGCACCTGTTTCAGCAGGGGCATCAATATTACGAACGCGTGTACAACTCCGAAACTGAGGGCAAGCCGCACGACGAGGCAGTGAAGAAAGCCATCGAGTGGGGCAAAAAAACCGAGCGGACCTACTACGGCATCCTGACCTCGGGCGTATATTCCAACGCCGACCTTAATGCGAATTACGTCGGGCTTAAGTTTTACGAGGGTCTTACGCGCCCGGTCACGATCGGGGATTCTACACGTCCGGCGATACTGAAGCTCAAAGAAGGCCGCTGGAACATCGCCCATGCTGAAACAATGCGTGAACACGTTCTCAAGCTCTTTCTTGGCGAGCATCTGAACGAGGCATACAACCCCTCGGCATACAGAATTACGCTCGTCGGAGCGGTAAAGCGGGCCGTAAAGCGCAACGCATGCGGTGAGTGGCGGCAAAGATTCCCGGCCTTAACGGCGGACCAGTTGTTCAGCAAAGAAAAGGATCTGGCACTCTGGCACGGCGAAGACTACGGCCACACGAAACGCAGCGGCGTCATAAATATCGGCGATATTTGCTTTTCGACGAGGAAATGATCGAGTACGCTCCATCGTTTAATAATTGATATTTGAAAACTCAACGATAAGAGGCCCGAACATTTCTGCCCGAGCCCTTTCCCCCTTGATGTTTGCTATGACGTCAAATTAGTAGCTTTGCAGGCCTAGAATTCCCTGGAGTATATTTCCGAGGATGCTGCCTCCATTGCCCGAACCGAACTGGTTTCTGCTGTTATAACCGTCCTGGTACCCACGCTCAAATCCCTGCTGGAAGTAGTGCTGGTACAGGCTGCGGTTGACATACGACTGGTAGCCATAGGTGCCCGAACGATAAATGTTTGAGTTGGTCCAGCTCATGCGTCTGCGCGAGTTCCGGTCGCTTCGTCCCGCGGCAAAGCCTTGCCGATACCCTGGTTGATCGCCTGCTTCAGTAGATCCGCCTGGCGATTGTCAACGTTGTGCCATTGGCCGCCGCGATTTACGCGAAACCGATTGTTCCGCTGCAATGCCTGAAGCCGCTCGCGTTCCAGACGGATCCGCTCCTGTTCCAACTTCAGGTTTTGTTTTTGGATCTTATGCTGCTGTTTTATGATCTGGCTCTGCCGCTGGTTTATTTGCCCACGGCCCTGTGCGCTCGCACTCGATATTCCGATAAGGACCGCCACCGCCAGGCCAAGAACAGACGCTGTATTTTTCAAATTAAATGATCTCATGATATTTCCCCTTTTTCTTTTTACTGCTGGGCATTTCCCTGCCAACTTTACCGCCCATTGTAAAGTTTTGTAAACGATTGATAAGTAAGCACTTATCGCGTCGTCGCAGGTAGAATGGCAAGCAGTGTGCCACAGAGGAAATACGATGTAAATCAAGAGGTTACACTCCGACCGCAGATTGAAAGCCTGGGGATTTACACCAAATGGGATAGAGATTAGTGGATGAGGCGATCAACCGTGTGGATTCTCGATGATTCCGATGGTATTGCCGAACGGATCCGTCAGAGTCGCCACCTTTATTCCGCGACATCGTGAGGGGCGATGGCCGATAAGGCCCCGAAACTAACGAGCTGGTCATGGGCAGCTTGGGCGTCCGGCACACCCCAATGGGCTACTGCGTTATTGCCTCTTGACACCCCGGACATGTCCGGGTCGAGGCCGAGCTCAAAGCCGCCGACGTTAAACCCGACATAAAAGGGCTCATCGAAGTATGGTTCGATACCAAGGGCCCGGGTATACCAGGCTTTCGCCTCATCGAGGTTTTCTACGTTGAGGATAAGCGTTTTGAGGCCTTGAAACATAGGTATTAGTTTATTAGCTCTTTGACAAGAGGCTCTGCGTCATAAACCATGCTGAGAGCCTCAATAATTCCAGCGGAATGCACCCCGACGGCTCGCGAACCCTCAGCGTCTTCGATATACCAATACCGGTTCGAGAGCTTTTGCAGATTGCTGTCGAAATTAAGGCCGACAAGCTCTCCGGCACGATTGACTACTGGTGATCCGGAGTTACCGCCGATCGTGTCGGCCGTATAAACAAAATTGAGCGGCGTCGAAAGATCGATCCGGTCCCGGCGTTCTTTCAGGCGGGGAGCGAGCTCGAATGGGGTGCTTTCGCCGAAGCTAAATGCCCGGTCATAGAGTCCGAAAAAAGTGGTCTTGTAAGGAACGAGGGTCGTGTCCTCCTCATACCCCTTGACCTTGCCGTAGCTGATCCTCAGCTGAGAATTCGCGTCGGGCGGCATATTCTTACCGTACACGGCGAACCTCGCCTGAGCTATCTTTGTTCCTGCAGACGTTTCGACATTAAGAATGTTCTTGTCGTTCCACTCGCGAAGCTCGCGGACGATCGGCTCGATACGCCGGGCCAGCATTATCATCGGATCGGTCGACTTCCCGATGGCATCATCCGGACCCTCCAGAAGAGCTTTCCGGGCGGCGGGGTCGATCAGCTTGGTCTCGCGAACAGCCCGCCTGACAACCTCGGCTGCGTCGGCTTCGCCGAGAGCGGCACGAATAAACGGATCATTAGGCCCGAGCTCTTTTGTTGCCTCTTTGAGCCACGATGTAAGGGCTGCCTCTTCCATTTCAGGATAGATCGGCGTCGGGGCCAGGACCGATGCACGAAACGCATCGAGCCGTGGGTCGCGGTACTCAGGGTAGCGGGTATCGTTCGGTTTGGCTGTTTCGATCTTATAGGTCACGATCTGCGAGGCGATCGTTGCAAGACGAGAAGCGGTAACGTTAGAAAAAGCGATGCGCTTGGCCATTGCCGGAAGCGATGCGTAAGCTTTGCTGATCGTTTCCCACGCAGGAGCGTACTGTTTCTCGAGTTCCGGTTTTTGTGCCAGCCTTGAACGAAGGTCTTTTTCCTCGGCTTCCTTGCGGGCAAAGTTGCGCGGGTTCAGCAGCCCCTCCTGCTGTCCGTCAAGACGCTTGAGGGAATTAGCAAATGACCGCATGCCGGCCGATGCCTGACGGAGCTGCTCCGGGCCCAGCCTGGAATACTCCTCGAGCGCACGACGGCGTGTTTCCCATACTTGCTTTTGCAAGGGGTTGCCGACATCTCGCTGATACGCGAGCTGAGAGACCGTTAGCAGCCGGGCAGTCGATCCGGGATATCCGGAGGCGACAACAAATTCCCCTTCATTGGCACCCGTCTTCGACCACTTGAAATAATGCGGCGTCTTGGCCGGCTGGCCATTCTCATAGACACGCAGGAACGTGAAATCGAGGTCATGCCGCGGAAAAGTAAAGTTGTCATAATCGCCCCCGAAAAACGCAGCCTGTTCCTCGGGTGCCATAACGAGGCGAACATCGGTATAACGCTTAACCCGGTAAAGCCAGTATTCGCCGCCGCTGTAAAGCGAGATCACATTACAGGTGAGATTTGTCGCCTGGACACATTCCTTTTCAATACCGCTTATGGCTGCAGCGCGTTGCCGTGCCGCCTCGCTTTCGTTGGAAGAATTTCCTGCCGAATGAACCCGGGCGGTCACGTTATCGAACGATACGAGTACCGTAACATCGGTGTCAAGAGCCTTTAACTCGTCAGTCTGCGTTTTTGCATAAAAGCCTGTTTTCATCAGGTCGCGCTCTTTCGTGGAAAGCTTGCCTATCGCCGAGGCCGCAACGTGATGATTAGTGGCGAGCAGTCCGTTCGGAGAAACGAAGGCACCTGAACCGCCGCCGAGCTTTGGCGAAGCCAGGCGCAGCCGCTCCATCCACTCGGCACTCGGCTCAAAGATGTACTTTTCTTTCCATTGCTTCAGCGGCGGATTATCAAAAGTCCACATGCCTTCGTCGGCAAATGCTGTGGTTAGCAAGAAGCTGAAAGTTAATACGAGCGATGTAATTCGTTTCATGACAATATGTGGTGCGAAATTAGAGCGAAGACAGGATAGAAAGGTCTATCAACCGGCCAAAACAGTCTTCAATTTATCCATAGCTCCCTCGAGGACGCTATCCTCGCGGGCAATACAGATGCGAACATGTGAGTCCCACAGATCGCCGTCGGCGAACGCACTTCCCGGCGTCATTCCGACACCCGCGTCACGCATGAGCATTTCGTTGAAAGCGATTGCATCGTCGAACTGGCGAGGAATACGTGCCCAGATATAAAAAGCCGAGCCGGAATTGTATATTTCAAAGCCGAGGCCTGATAAAGCCTCAGACGCGAACGACCGCTTCTGCTCAAACTTCTCTCTCAATCGAGGATAATATGACTCATCGGCCATCAATACCTTTGATAGAGCCGCCTGAAGCGGCGTCGCCGGGCAAACGTAGATGACATTGGCTGCATTATTTATCGGCGCGAGCAGTTGGCCTTTGCCGTAGGTATATCCCAGCCGCCATCCCGAAATATTCCATGATTTCGAGAAGGAATTTACAGTGATGGTCCGATCCCACATACCAGGCAAACTTGCGATCGGTATATGTGGATTCTCGCCGCTCACATAGTGCTCGTACACCTCATCGGAGACAACCATAAGATCGAGTTCCTGCGCTACCTCCGCAACAGCCTCGAGCTCGATCTGTGACATGACCTTGCCGCTCGGATTTGCCGGTGTACAAACGATGATGGCTTTGAGCGGGAATTCAGTGCGTTTTTTGAGCTCACGACACCGAGCCATCAATTCATCTTTCTCAAAGGTGAGCCGATCGTCCAGCTCGAAGGTTTCTGTTTTGGCATTGAATTCTTCAAGGATGCGCCGGTGGTACGGGTAATATGGTTCGAAAACCAACGCGGAGCTATTCTTGAGATAGCCCTGGGCAATGCCAATAAGGGCTCCGGTACCACCGTTCGTCACCATCACCTCAAACGGGCGAGCGTCGGCATCGACGCTGATATCGTTATATTTAGCGATCTTCTCCGCGACAGCTTTTCTCAACTCGTAATCGCCTTCGCTACCTCCGTAATGGTTCTGGCTTGCGGCAATAATATCAGCCGCCTCTTTTGCCAATCTCGGATCGATAGGAAGTTCCGACTGGCCCTGCACCAGATTTCCACTCGGGGGCACAAGGCGAGTGATGGCCCGGATATCAGGCTTTGCTTTCTTCAACGTAGGTTCTGACATATTGTTTAAAAGTATCAGCTTTTAAGTTGTTTCTCTAAACACCGCTGAAGCGCGGCACAAAAATGTAGGAACTCAAGGCAAAAAACGGAAAATCTTACCTGCGACTCACAAAGCCATTCTCAGTTACCCAAAACCGCCAGGGCTTGTCAACATCGTCCCCCGCGTAGTCGATTCCGATTCTTTTTCCTGCCGACACCTCTTTGTCAGGAATAAGTAGATGGTCTTCGAGCCATATCCGGTCACCCGTCAGGTCGGCGGTGTTGTATGAACGGTCAATGCCGAGCGCGATGCAAAGCTTACCGGGGCCGGAGGTAAGGTTCCTGTCCTTCATCGCACCGCGCCGTTCGCGCATCCTATCTATGCCGTCTACGGGCTCAATGGCTCGGATCAAAACAACGTGCGGATGATCGATAGGGCCGGTGACCACGTTGAGTTGATAGTACATGCCATATACAAAAAACACGTAAATGTGTCCGCCGAGTGCGAAGGTTGCTTCGGTCCGGGCCGTGCGACGGCCGCCATAGCTATGGGCCGCACGGTCTTCGGCTCCGAGATAAGCCTCTGTCTCGACGATTATGCCTGAAACTCTGCGGCCGCCTTCGTCGGGAACAACAAGCAGCTTACCAAGTAAGTCGCGAGCGACTGCGGGCGTGTCCTCGCGAAGATAAAATTCTCGCGGAAGCTTCATATCGAGATTTTAGCAAACGGGGCTAAACAACCAATGCTGCCTGCCTTGGCGTCAGAGATCATGACGTATCTGATAGAATCGTGTTTTATACTCAACGCTTAAATGAAGATCCATTTATCTTTAGTATTTCTCCTTTTTGCGGCCGCCGGGGCTCTGGCTCAGGCACCCGACGAGGTGCTTGCATCGTTCACTGGCCGCACGATCACCTCGCGCGACCTTTCGCCTCATGCCCAGGACGAGATCGCAAAACTGCCTGCCGTGATCGCCGATGCACGCAAAAAAATGCACGCTCAGAAACTCGGCGCATTGCTGCTCGAAAACGAAGCCAAAGCCTTAAAAACAACGGTACCCGCATTGCTGAAGTTACAAACGGCGAAGATCAAAGACCCGACACCTGCTCAGATCCAGGCAGTTTATGATGCGAATCGCGAGCAGATCGCTGGGCGCCCTCTCGCGGATGTCCGCAAGGAGATCGTTGCCTTTATAAAACGTGAGCCTGAAGGAAAGGCGATAGGCGAGTATGTCGATGCTCTCGCCGCTAAATATAAGGTCGTTTATGGCAAAGACGTAAACTCTCCCGAGCTGCAGCCATCGGACGTACTCTTCACCGTGGCGGGCCAGTCGTTTACGGCTAAAGAGTTTGAAGAAGCAAATAAGATCTCGCTCTATAATATCCGGGCCGAAATTTATGACGAAGTCATTGCTGAGGTCGAAGAGGCACTCTTCAATGCGGTTGCTGCCGAGGAAGCAAGGGCATTGAAAATGGATACGGATGAGCTCCTGGCGCGGGAGATCACATCGAAGATGAAGGACTATACCGATGTGGAACTAGCGGGCCTGCGGGAGGCATTCCGTTCAAAGATCTACTCAAAGTACAACGCGAAGGTCCTGATGAAGGAGCCCGAACCCCCGGTCCAGTCCATATCCGCGGATGACGATCCGTCGAAGGGTCCTTTATCAGCGCCTGTTACGGTTGTGATGTTCAGCGATTTCCAGTGTTCGGCCTGTGCGGCTGTTCATCCCATTCTTAAGCATGTGATCGCTGGATACGGTGACAAAGTCCGACTTGTAGTAAGGGACTTTCCGTTGGAAGGCATTCATCCAAATGCATTTAACGCCGCCAAAGCCGCTGCCGCCGCCCATGTGCAGGGAAAATTCACAGAATATACCGAGATCCTCTATACGCGGCAGGATGCTCTCGATCCAGCGTCACTGCGGAAGTACGCCGCTGAATTGGGTTTGAATGTAAAACAATTTGATATAGACTTTAGCTCCGAAAAGACCGCCGCTGAAGTGCGAAAAGATATGGCTGACGGTGAAACTTATGGTGTGAATTCAACCCCCACCATTTTTGTTAACGGAGTTAGCGTTAGGAGTTTTTCGGCAGCCGGCTTCAGAAAAGCGATCGATCGTGCGTTGAAGAAATGATCCGCACCCGTACTTTATTAAAATTATGCGTGTTTTGATAATGGCATTAGCTATTTCGACGGCTCGTGGATGCTCGTCAGGACCCAACTCCTCTGCCAACAACCGTTCTGTGAGCAACACGAATTCACAAAAACCTTCCGCATTACCGGTTTACGGTTATGAGATCGTCAACACATATCCTCATGATCCGAAGGCGTTCAGCCAGGGACTTTTATTCCACAACGGATTTCTTTATGAAAGCACCGGCCAGGAGGGGCAATCGTCCATTAGAAAAGTCGAAATTGAAACAGGAAAGGTCTTGCAGAAATTCGACCTCCCCAAAGACGACTTTGGCGAAGGCATCGCCTTTCTGAACGGAGAGATATATCAGCTGACTTGGAAAAACGGCCTTGGGAGAGTTTTCGATATCAATGATTTCAAGCTTATTCGAGAATTTAGATATCAGGGCGACGGTTGGGGCCTTACGACCGATGGCACGCATATGTTCATGACCGACGGAACACATGTGATGCGTGTGATGGATCCGGCAACATTCAAGTCGGTGCGGATGATCGCGGTAATGCGTGAAGACGGCAAGCCATTGATGCAGATCAACGAGCTCGAGTACGTAAAAGGTGAGATCTGGGCCAATATCTGGCATTCGGAACGTCCTGATATTCTCGGCAAGCCGAACCATATCGCCCGCATTGATCCCGCTAACGGAAAGATCCTTGGCTGGATAAATCTCGATGGCCTCTCGCCTGATGACATAAAGCGAAGCGAGGAAAACACGCTTAACGGAATTGCCTATGATGCCGAGGGCGACCGCATCTTTGTAACCGGCAAAAACTGGACAAAGCTCTTTGAGATCAAGCTGACACCGCCAAAATGAACAAAGAGGATCGCGAGTTTATGATGCGGGCAATTGAGTTTGCCCGAGCAGGCATGGCCGCGAATGCAGGCGGCCCTTTTGGCGCCGTAATAGTTCGCGATGGCGAGATCATCGGTGTAGGGAATAACCAGGTGACCTCGTCGAACGATCCTACGGCACATGCCGAGATCATTGCTATCCGAGAGGCTTGCGGAACCCTTCAGAACTTCCAACTCGACGGTTGCACGATCTATACATCCTGCGAGCCTTGCCCGATGTGCCTGGGAGCGATCTACTGGGCACGGCCTGATCGAGTGGTCTACGCATGCACTCGCGAGGACGCTGCCGCGATCGGATTTGACGATAAATTCATTTACGAGGAACTCGAAAGACCCAATGCCGAACGCGAGATGGTCCTTACCAGCTTCCTTCGCGATGAAGCTCTCGAAGTGTTTCGTGTCTGGTCTGAGAAGCCAGACAAAATAGAGTACTGACCGACTGTTCATTTGGCACTTTGTTACTATTCACTGAAGTAGTTTTCTACAGTGGATAATGGCCAGTGACAAGTAGTTAGTATTGGTCTTGCAAGTATGGCGGTCAGCTTCATCCTCAACAACGAAGATATTTCCACCGATGAACCGCTCGGGATCACCGTACTCGACTTTGTTCGGTATCGCAAAAACCTCAAGGGTACGAAGATCGGCTGCCGCGAGGGCGATTGCGGAGCGTGCACCATACTCGTGGGCGAACTCGTCGACAAAAAGGTCAAATATCGCACGATGACTTCATGCCTTATGCCGCTTGCTAATGCCGCGGGCAAGCATATTGTTACCATCGAGGGCATCAATTCCGAAGACGGTTCCCTGACCCCTGTTCAGCAAGCGATGATCGATGAAAGCGGAACTCAGTGCGGGTTTTGCACCGTCGGATTCGTGATGTCCCTCACAGGATTTTGCGTAGATCGTGCCACGATCACAGGTTCCGGCAGTCCGGACTCGCCGTCGCCTCTCGACACCGCTATTTCGGCTATCGACGGTAACATCTGCCGCTGCACAGGTTATAAATCGATCGAGCGGGCCGCGGAGCGGCTGTCAGAACCAACTGCGGTAGCGGGTGGTTTAAACCACGCCATCGACCAGAGAGTCCTCCCCGACTATTTTGTCGGTGTAGGCGAGCGGCTTTCGTTGGTACAGCGGAGCACGGGGGCCGAGTTCAACCACCCGCTACAGCAGGTGGTTCGGACTGTTGTTGGCGGCGGCACGGATGTCTATGTTCAGAAGCCGGAAGCCATGGCCGAGTCCGAAGCCCGGCCCTTGCTTTATGACGAGCAGCTTCGCGGTATTCGCGAGGCTGGTGAATATATCGAGATCGGACCGTCCGCAACCGTAACCGACCTGCTCGAATCGCCGGTCATGCAATCGGCCTTCCCTGACTTATATAAACATCTCAAGCTTGTTTCCTCGACGCCGATCCGCAATATGGCAACGCTGGCGGGCAACTTTATCAATGCATCACCTATCGGCGATATGACCGTGTGGTTCTTGGCACTCGACGCCCAGATCACGCTGGGAACGCAGGCACCCTTGCCTGCAACGCCGCCCAGCGGCGTCAGGTCGATGAGACTCAAGGACCTCTACCTCGACTACAAGCATCTCGCCAAAGAACCCGACGAGATTATCACCGCAATCCGATTCAAGAAACCAGGCGGCGATTTCCGATTCAATTTCGAAAAGGTCTCGAAACGGACGTATCTCGACATTGCAAGCGTAAACACAGCGATCTCACTCCGTGTCAGTAGCCCGAGAGTAAACGAGGGCGCCTTCCGGGACCCGGACACGATCGTCGAGGCCCACCTGTCTGCTGGAGGCGTTGCCCCGATCCCTTTGTATCTGAAAAAAACATCCGCTTTCCTTACCGGCAACGAGATCACCGAAGAAACCATCACCGCCGGTAACGAAATAATGCAGTCCGAGGTCTCGCCCATCTCCGACGTCCGTGGCTCAGCAGAGTATAAGCGGCTGTTGCTCCAGCAGCTTTTCAGAGCTCATTTTTTCGAACTATTTGGCCTTTGACACGGTATAATATTGTTATGAAAACCGTTGTGACCGAATGCAAAGATGGTGACTTTACAATGATCCGTCATGGCAAGAACATCAAGGAGATGGACCATTCGTTCGATATCGAGTTCTGGCAGCGGCAGGGTGATGCCGCGATCTTTCGGGCGGCCTGGGAATTGGTCGAATTCTACCTTCGTTCACAAGGAATCAATGAGTCCAGACTTCAAAGAAATATTGTCCACTTTCAACGCTCACGAAGTTAAGTATCTTGTTGTGGGAGCTCACGCGGTAATGAAATATGCCGAGCCGCGATATACGAAAGATCTCGACATTTGGATAGAAGCCTCGCCTGAAAATGCTTCACGGGTTTATTTGGCGCTGCGAAAATTTGGAGCTCCACTTGGTGAAGTAACGGAGGAAGATTTCGCATCCGATGGTTTTTTTCAGATGGGGCGTCCTCCTATTCGTATCGACATTATGATGTCGATTGACGGCGTTAATTTTGATGAGGCTTGGAAGCATCGAGTAGAGGGCGATTTCGATGGAGTACCCGCTACCTTCATTGGCAGAGAAGAGCTTCTGAAAAATAAGGCAGCCTCCGCTCGCCCCCAAGACATACTCGATATAAATTCCATGAAAACAAAGAGATTAGGAACTGATTAGTCTGGATTCCCATTCGATCCGCGGCTCGGCGGACTATAAACGGTTGCTGCTCAGGCAACTTTTCAGAGCCCATTTCTTTGAGTTATTCGGCTGTGTTCCAGGACACAATGAACAAAATCCTTAGGTCGCGGTCAGGCTGCAATACTTATGACAGGTCCGATTAGATCCATCGTCATTGGAATAATCGCGGTGTTGCTTTTCGACACTCTCACGGCAGTGATTTCAAGCAGCACTGGCTTACGCTATGAATGGTTTTCTATCGGATCGGCGATAATTGCCATTCTCTTTGGATTTCTCGTCGCTCGGCAATCAAGATGGTTTGTTGGAGGATTAGCAGGAGCCCTTCTTGGATTTGCTGACTCTACGGTCGGATGGATGATTTCTTGGACCATCGGGCCCGGCAGACCGGAACCGGAGATGTCCATAGCTGAGATCTTCTTCGTTATCATCTTTGTTACAGTAGAAACAGCGGTCCTTGGTCTTGTCGGTGGTGCACTCTCCTTGGTGAAGCGAACGAATGCGTAATATTGATTCACATTCCCATGTCCGCGGCGAGAGCGTTTATCTCGACGATATACCCATCGTTCAGGGGACGCTATATGCGTGTGTCTATGATTCGCCGATCGCTCGCGGAAAACTCAGGGACATCGATACCGTCAATGCTGAGCGAAGTGAGGGAGTTGTTAGGGTTATCACGGCGGCGGATCTGATAGGCGAGAACCAGATCGGCGGTATTGTGCCGGACGAGCCGCTGTTGGCTGAGGGGGAGGTTCATTTTCAGGGAATGCCGATCGCGATCGTCGTTGCTGAGAGCGAGGAACTCGCCCGCAAGGCAGCTAAAAAGATCACTGCCCAGATCGATGAACTTCCGCCGGTTACCGACCCTCGCGTGGCAACTGCGAATGGCGATCTTATCGTGCCACCGAAACAGTTCATCCTCGGAGATGCAGAGTCCGCATTTGCCGACTGTGCTCATATCTTCGAGGGCCGTGCAGACGTAAACGGCCAGGAACATCTTTATATAGAAACGCAGGGCGCGTATGCCGTGCCGACCGAGAATGGGGGCCTGAAGATCTATTCCTCGACACAGGGGCCAACGGCCGTGCAGCGGGCGGTTTGCAGGGTTACTGGACTTCCGATGCATCAGGTCGAGGTCGATGTTCAGCGTCTTGGCGGAGGCTTCGGCGGCAAAGAGGACCAGGCGAATGCGTGGGCGGGAATATGTGCAGTTGCCGCTCAACTGACGAAACGTCCGGTCAAGTACGCGCTTCATCGCGTGGAAGATATGCGCATGACTGGCAAGCGCCACCCGTACTCTGCCGATTACAAGATCGGGCTCGACGCCGACCTGAAAATTGTCGCCTATGAAGCGACTTTTTATCAGAACGCAGGTGCGGCCTGTGACCTCTCGCCGCCGGTGCTCGAACGTACCCTTTTTCATTGCACTAATTCCTATTTCATTCCGAACGTTTCGGCCACGGCATATTGTTGCCGGACAAATCTTCCGCCGAATACGGCATTTCGCGGATTTGGCGGTCCGCAGGGAATGTTCGTTATCGAATCGGCTATTTCCCACGCGGCTGAGCAACTGGGAGTTTCAGCGGCCGATATTCAGCGAAAGAATCTGATCGATGACGGCGACGAATTCCCTTATGGCCAAAAAGCCGAAAGCGATGCGATCACTTCTTGGACCCAAGCTGACGTAAAATACAACTTCCACGAGCTGCGACGAGAAGCCGAGAATTTCAACCTGACCTCGAAATATTTCAGAAAAGGCGTTGCCATGATGCCCGTCTGTTTTGGCATTTCGTTTACCAAGACGCCGATGAATCAGGCCCGCTCTTTGGTTCATGTGTACACCGATGGCTCGGTGGCTGTGTCGACGGGCGCGGTCGAGATGGGGCAAGGCGTCAATACCAAGATGGCGCAGGTCGCGGCGACGATGTTCGGACTGCCGATCGAAAAGGTCAAGGTGCATACAACCAACACTCTGCGGATCGCGAACACGAGTCCGACCGCCGCCTCGGCCGCCGCCGACCTGAACGGAAAGGCAACTCAGATCGCATGCGAAACCATTCGAGGCCGGCTTTTCGAAGTGGCCAAAGATCTAGTGGAGGCCGAATCCGCTGAGGCCGTTAGTGTGATCGACGGATTCGTTTATCGCAACGGCGAAAAGACAAGCCTGGAATGGCAGACCCTCGTTCTCGAGGCTCATCTGCAGCGGGTCAACCTGAGCGAGCACTCGCATTACGCCACACCTGGGATCGGATTCGATTGGGGAACTGCGAAAGGACATCCTTTCGCTTATCACGTGTATGGCACGGCTATCGTGGGCGTAACCGTCGACGGCCTCCGCGGGCGGTATGAGGTTGATTACGTAAAATGTTGTCACGATTTTGGTTCGTCGATGAACACCGCTGTGGACTTAGGCCAGATCGAGGGCGGCATCGTCCAGGGCCTCGGATGGATGACGATGGAAGAGGTCGTTTACGACGCCGACGGGCGGCTGCGATCAAATGCTCTCTCCACCTATAAGGTCCCGGATATCTACTCGGTGCCCAAAGATATCAGCGTACTTCCACTCGAAACTGACCGCGAAAATCTCGCGATCTTCAACTCTAAGGCCGTGGGCGAACCCCCTCTGATGTACGGCATCGGAGCCTATTTTGCGATCCGCGATGCCGTAAAGGCATTCGCCGGAACCTCTCCGGATTTCGACGCTCCGTTCACCCCTGAGAAGGTTTTGATGGCCCTCTACGCCGATCGATACCCTTAGGCCAAAAAATACTTAGCTTGCTATGCCAAATGAGTCATTTTGTGCCATTTCATACATTTTGTGCCAAATTAGTCATTCTGTGCCATCTGGTATTTCACACCCGCAACCGACGCGTTATTCTCAACACGTGATGAGTGAGCATCGAAAGGGTCAATTCCAAATTCCCAGGTTGAACAATTCCATTGTCATCGACAAGTGCCCCTGCAGGCCGCGTGCAGGACGCTGTCGCCGGGCACGATCTTCGACTCGAATGAACGCCTGCGAGTGCATACGCAAGGGTTCACGCGTTGTCGTCCGATGTTCGGGGTTGGCACATCTTTTCTCCGTGATCTTAGTGAACTCTGTGGTTAAATATTTCAACTTACTCGCGAAAATGAAAAGGGACAATGACATCTGGCAAATGGCCCGCAAAAGTTTCGGACGTGGCGAATCCCTGATGCTGCTGGTCGTCGCTGAGAGCGCTGGCAGCAGTCCGGGTCGAGCAGGATACAAAATGGTCGTGGCCGCCGATGGCGAATTGTCCGGCAGCATCGGCGGCGGTGTGATGGAGGTTAATCTCGTCGAACAAAGCCGCCGCATCCTGTCAGAACCCGGAGCGATAGCGACGGGCTTCCTTCCTGGTAATATCGTAGAACAGATCCACCAAAAGAATTCGCCGAATTCTTCGGGAATGATCTGCTCAGGTCGGCAGACCGTGATCTTTCACAAGCTGACCCCGAACGATCTGCAGGTGATCGAAAACATTCTCGCGGCTGGCAGTGACAGTTACCGTTTGATCATCTCGAGGTCCATTTTCGAGTTGAGACACGCTGATCAAGCGCACGGCCATGTTTCCTTTGAGCTCCTTCCGGACGACGATTTTCGATATTCTGAGACACTCGGCGGAGCGGGCCGGCTGATCATAATCGGAGGCGGCCATTGTGCCCTCGCATTGTCAGAGGTTATGGCCCGGCTCGATTTTGAGATCTCGATCCTCGACGACCGTCCGAGTCTCAACACCATCAATAAGAATCGCTTCGCCGATCAGGTGACCATAGTTGAGACATACGATAATATCGGCGATCACGTCCCCGTCGGCCAAAATGTTTACGTTGTGGTGATGACCCTGGGCTATGCCTCGGACATGCAGGTCATTCGCAAGCTGATAGATAGAGACGTGCGCTATTTCGGTGTTCTTGGCAGCCGCGCAAAAGTAGCGACGATGTTTCGAGATCTGCGAAATGAGGGCTTGGATGACGCTCGTCTCAGTTCGATCCGCTCCCCGATCGGCCTGCCCGTAAACAGCCGCACCCCCGAGGAGATCGCTATCTCTATTGCGGCCGAGATAATCGCCGTAAAGAACGGAGAACCCACTTTCCACTCTCATGGAAAATAGAGACATTATAAAACCCCGGAAACGCGGCTATCTGCGAGGACTGGCAGGCCGCGAATATTACGTTTTGAAACGACATCTCGATTGGCTTCGCAGATCACGGACCTTCGCCCGTCAGCAGCCGGAAACGAGATTGGGACACTCGATCTTTAGACATAGGTCCACGCTGCTTCGCCCGCTACGGGATGTCGAGATGTACCTGCAGCATAACAAGGTGACGAATCTGCGGCTCGCGATCGAAAAGATCAATGGCGTTCTGATTCGTCCGGGTGAGACATTCTCGATCTGGCAAATGGTAGGACGGCCAACGGCGGCGAGAGGCTTTCTCGAGGGTCTCGTGCTGTCGAATGGACGGATCGAAAAAGGCATCGGTGGCGGCCTCTGCCAGTTGGGCAATTTGCTCTATTGGATGGCGCTGCATTCGCCGCTTACGGTCACGGAAAGGTATCGCCACGGCTTCGATGTATTTCCGGATATCAACCGCTCGATACCGTTCGCCTGCGGAGCTACGCTCGCTTACAACTACATCGACCTGCAGCTGAGAAACGAGACAAGAGACAGCTTTCAAATTAAGCTCTGGCTCGATGATGAGTTCCTCAACGGCGAGATATTGTCCGACCGCGCTCCTGAATGGAAATACGAGGTTTATGAAACCGACCACCTGATGAAGCTGCAGCCCTGGGGCGGCTACACACGTCACAATCGCATCTGGCGGCGCCAAACGAGCCTTGTTGACGGCATGATGTCCGAGTCGCTGATCACGGAGAACCACGCCATCATGATGTACAGCCCGCTGCTGACCTCCTGACATTCTTGCGCAAGCTTCGAATGGAACAAACGTTCTCCTATCGGTGTCTAACCATTCAAGCGGCTGGCACCGACGCTAAAAAGGAGGACTTTGAAATGTTTGATAAATTGATCGAGAGCGAACCCGAAGGCGCCGAATTCCACGGCCGTAAGCGATATTTTATGGTGTCATCGGTGGTAATGGGAGTTCTATTTACCACCGCAGTTGTTTACAGCCTATATGCCGCCGAAGTTGGCCTTGGCAGCGACAGTTTTGCGATCAGTACTATGCTGGCCCCGGTCGACCTACCGGCCGCAAAGCCGGATATTGAACGGCCGCAACCGGTCAGGAACGTGGCGGCATCCGATAGCCCAGTTCCATCGAGGAGAGAGAATATGTCACGAGTTGACGAGTCGACGTTCGTACCGCCAACTACATCTTCGGTTCCGAACGAGAGTTTGGAGCGTCCGATATCCGGGAAATATATCATCGGAAAGATGGACTCAGGACCCGCTTCTTACGGAGGACCGGCGCGTGGTGTTTCCGGAGGCACTTCCGATCCGTCACACATAGGCCTTTCTGGTGATGCTGGCCGGGAGGAAGTTAAAGAGGTTGCTCCGCCACCGCCGACCAAACCAGCTCCCACCAAGACCGTGTCGGGCGGAGTGGTAAACGGCAGAGCAACTCATTTACCTATACCTGCATATCCGGCTACAGCCAGAGCTGTCGGAGCATCAGGAAAAGTCGATGTCCAGGTGCTAATTGATGAAACCGGGAGCGTAGTCTCGGCCAAAGCCGTAAGCGGCAATCCGCTTCTACGAGCCTCGGCTGAAACCGCGGCGCGTCGTGCAAGATTTAGCCCTACGTTTCTTTCCAAGGTGCCGGTAAAGGTCACAGGCGTCATCATCTACAACTTCACCCGATAATGGGCCTGCAAATATACAAAAGGCGGGCTCATGCCCGCCTTAGTTCTTTGACAACCAGTCGATCAAACCATCGGTATCCAGATCATAGATGGGCAGCGGGAAGCGGGCCTTTAGCTCGTCGTACAGCAGTCCGTCTATAAAAATGGGTTCGTCCGATTTGATAGTAACTCGGGGAATGATGACAAATTCCCCGATCACTTTTTCGGCAACAGCGAGCATGTCTTTCCCGCTCAGAAGTCCGGCCACCGAAACATCACCGCCGAAATAGGTGTTTGGCACAGCGAGCACGTTCAGCCTCGACCCGGTAAGTGAGTTGTATCGGCCGATGAGCTCTCGCAGGGTCGGTGCGAACATCTCACCCGTCAAGATCGAGGCAGAACGGCCAGCGTGCGCAGGGGGCAAAGGCCCTGAAGGCAAGCCACTTGTCTTGGGCAAAACAGCTTCGGCATGAACACGCGGATGCCTCGAGAGAATGCCACTTGCTGTCAGAACCGGTTCAGGCTTTTTCGCAACGTTCTGAAGAAGCTTTTCAAAAGAACTCACAAATGAGCGGACCATGCCAACGCCGTCTTCGATCTGTGGATAATTGCCGTAATGTCGGCGTGAGGGTATCTCGGCGCCGGCCTTGATGTAGATCTCGTCGCCGAGAAACGCGAAGGTTACACCGAGTTTCCGCCTAAATTGCTTCTGGAGCTTTTCTACCTCGCCAACCGTTCTTTGACAAAACTCGGGCGTGACGCGCGTCAGCCTCTCATCGGTGTTGTAGCGTGTCAAGGCGACCGGAACGACAGCGGTGCTGACAACCTTTGGGTAATGAGCGGCAAGGTCGCGGAGCGTCTTTTCGAGAATGGCTCCATCGTTTATCTCGGGGCAAAGCACCACCTGAGCATGAAGCGTAATTTCGGCATCGAGCAGCCGCTGCAGTTTATCCGAGATATCGGCACGTGATTCATCGACCCCGAGCAAATACGCCCGCGTCTTGAGATCCGTAGCATGTACCGAAACGTACTGCGGCGACAAACGCTGCTCGATGATGCGCTTCATCTCGTCTTCCGTTATTGAGCTTAGAGTTGTGTAATTACCGTAAAGAAAAGACAGCCGAATGTCTTCGTCGCGAACAAAAAGTGACGGGCGGGCATCGTCCGGATTACCTTTGCAGAAGCAGAAAATGCATTCATTAGCGCATTGCCGCGGCACGATCTGCTCAAACATCAGGCCGAAATCTTCGCTTTCATCGCGGTCAAACTCGATCTCCACGGTTTCGCCATTAGGTTTTTTGACTTGAAATGTAAGGTCCGTTTCCCCCGCCGTCTGAAACCTAAAATCGAGATAGTCACGCACGGGCCGGCCGTTGACGCGGACGATCCGGTCATTCGGCTCCAGCTCCAGCTCCTGCGCCAGGCTATCCGGCGTGACTTCAGTAATTATCACGCCCGGACGGCGAAGCTGTGTGACAGCAGGTGTGACGGCAAATTCGTACATACGAGAAACTACTTAGTGTATTAAAAGCGAAAAGAATTTGCCCGCGAATACCGTGAATGATACGAATAAAAGAATCTCTCTCTCATTCGAACCGATTCGAGTAATTCGCGGGCAGATCTTATCTGATCCGTCTAGCCGGCTGATGCCGATGCCAGATCGAGGACCTTGTCGAGAGCCGTGTACTCAAGTTTCTGAGAGGTTGCCACAGCCTCGTAAGTTAGCTTGCCAGCGTACGTGTTCACGCCCTCGCGAAGCCCTGGATCGTCGGCGATCGCCCTTTCGAAACCCTTGTTCGCAAGATCAAGTGCGTAGGGCAATGTGGCGTTGGTCAATGCGAATGTCGAAGTTCTCGGCACGGCACCAGGCATATTGGCGACGCAATAGTGTAAGACTCCTTCTTCATAATAAGTCGGGTTCGAGTGCGTCGTGGCATGCGTGGTCTCGAAACAGCCGCCCTGGTCGACCGCCACATCAACTAGTACGGCTCCCTGCGGGATAAGGTGCAGCATATCGCGCGTGACCAATTTTGGAGCAGCAGCACCGACCACAAGCACAGCACCGATAACGAGATCGGCATGCGAGATAGCCTCCTCGATCGCGTATTGCGACGAGGCGAGCGTTTGCACTTTTGAAAGAAAAATGTCATCGAGCTCGCGAAGGCGATCGAGGTTTCTGTCAATGATTGTTACATGTGCCCCAAGCCCAACGGCCATTTTCGCAGCCTCAGTGCCAACAATTCCGCCGCCAATGATGACCACGTTTGCCGCCGGCACACCGGGAACTCCGCCTAGCAAAATGCCACGGCCGCCGTTCATTTTTTCGAGATAAGTGGCACCGACCTGGACCGACATGCGGCCCGCGACCTCAGACATCGGCGTCAACAGCGGCAGCCGTCCATGACGGTCCTCGATGGTCTCGTAAGCCACCCCGGTGACCTTTCGCTCGAGCATTTGCTTGGTCAGCTCGAATTCGGGCGCAAGATGCAGATAGGTAAAAAGCAACTGATTCTCACGCATTCGCGGGTATTCCGGAGCGACGGGCTCTTTAACCTTGACGATCATGTCCCCGGTCTGCCAAACCTCGTCTGCCGTATCCAGAAGCTGCCCACCGGCTTTGACGTACTGATCGTCAGTAAAACCCGAGCCTTCGCCGGCGGTCTTTTGTACAAAAACAGAATGTCCGGCATTAGCAAGGGCTTGTACGCCAGCGGGAGTTAAGCCAACCCGATATTCGTTGTCTTTTATTTCTTTAGGTAATCCAACTTTCATTTTAAGCTCCTAAGCTATGATAATTACTGATCCAGATAGAATGTACGATTATAAAGCGAGCGCCCGATTATCGGAAATCGGCTCTCTCGTTCTAATAAGGTCATATGGACTCTTCGCTTAACTGTTCCGGCACCGGGACAAAGTGAATTTGAAAAACAATGGCGATTCGGCGAGAATTTGAACCGAGGTAGTTTATCTAATGGCAAATGATATTTTTGAGATCCCCGTCAAAACCATCGACGGTGAAGAAACTACACTGGGACAATACAAAGGCAAAACCCTATTGATCGTCAATGTAGCCTCGAAATGCGGGCTAACGCCCCAATACGAAGGGCTGGAAAAGCTTTACGAAGAATATCGAGGGAAAGGGTTCGAAGTGCTTGGCTTCCCATCGAATGATTTCAAGGGACAGGAGCCCGGCACCGAAGAAGAGATAAAGGAATTCTGCTCGACCAACTATGACGTAAAGTTTCCGCTGTTCTCAAAGGTCGGGATCCTCGAGGACCGCCATCCGCTCTACGCAAGCTTGATCGAATCACACCCGGAGGCCGATGTGAATAACGGCGATGGAATGGAAGAGAAGCTACGCAACTTCGGGCACACGCGAGCGAACCCGGCAGACGTTTTATGGAATTTTGAAAAATTTCTTATCGGAAAGAAAGGTGAGGTCGTCGCTCGCTTTGCACCCGACGTTACCCCGGATGATGATCGGCTCCGATCGAAGATCGAGGCCGAGTTTGCAAATTAGTTAATGCGGGTTGGCCATGGCAACAGTCTGGCCAACCCAATTCGAATTAGATATCCACAAGATCTATCTGCGCTCTCTGTAATTTGCCGGAATAGTCGATATATAGCGACTTCCATTCGCTGAAGATATCGAGCACCTGCGTGCCGGCTTCGCGATGGCCGTTGCCCGTTCCCTTGGTTCCACCAAATGGCAAGTGCACTTCGGCTCCAATGGTGGCCGAATTTACGTAGCAGATACCGGTATATAGCTCCTGCATCGCGTAAAAAGCCTGGTTCACATCCTGTGTATAGATCGCGGAGGACAGGCCATAAGCCACGCCGTTAACTATATCGATCGCCTGATCCAGCGTTGAGAACGGGATCACGCACGTGACGGGGCCGAAGATCTCTTCCTGGGCGATGCGCATTTTCGGCGACACATCTGTAAAAACAGTCGGTTCGATGAAATATCCTTTGCCGTACGTTCCCTTTGTAAGCTTATTACCGCCGCAGGCAAGCGTCGCTTTGTCCTCGTCGCGTCCGGTGCGGATGTAATCGATTATCTTATCCATCGCCCGCTCATTAATGACCGGCCCGACTTCTGTTTTTTCCTCAAGGCCGTTGCCAACGCGAAGTTTTCGGACGCGCTCGACGAGTTTTTCACAGAATTTTTTGTATATCTTCTTATGAACGACGAGTCGTGACGATGCGGTACATCGCTGTCCGCTTGTACCAAAGGCGCCCCAGAGCGATCCTTCGACAGCGTTATCGACATCCGCGTCGTCCATGACGATGATGGCATTCTTGCCGCCCATTTCGAGGCTAACTATCTTGTTGTCACGGGCACACTGCTCCGCGATGGTTTTGCCGGTTGACGTGGATCCGGTAAATGAGATGAGCCGCACGTCCTTATGACCGACAAGAGATGGGCCAATGTCCGCACCGTGCCCGTTGACCAGATTCACTACGCCCGCAGGTATGCCCGCTTCCTCACAGGCTTTTATGAGGTTGAGCGATGACAAGGGCACATCCTCGCCGGATTTGAGAATGACGGTGTTGCCGCAAACCAGGGCCGGTATAAGTTTCCATGACGGGATCGCCATTGGGAAGTTAAATGGCGTGATCAAGCCGCAGATACCGACTGGCTGACGGACACACATGGCGAATTTATTCGGCATCTCCGCGGGTGTCGTAAATCCGTGCAGGCGTCGTCCCTCTCCTGCCGTATAATATGTGCAGTCGATCGCTTCCTGGACGTCTCCGCCGGCTTCCTTGAGGACCTTTCCCATCTCGCGGGTCATCTGCCGTGTGAATTCAGTTTTATTCTTTCTCAGGATCTCACCGAGGGTGAACAAGAGTTCTGCACGTTTGGGCGCCGGTGTTCGACGCCAGCGTGTCGACGCGTCTTTGGCCGCGGCTACGGCTCGGTTCACGTCCTCTTCATTTGACTGCGGGAACCTTCCGATCACGTCCGACGTGTCTGCCGGGTTGACATTGTCGAACCACTCGCCGGATGAGGACTTTACCCATTCGCCGCCGATGTAATTGTGATATTTCTTAACTGATTGTTTCGTTTTCGCTTCTTTCGCTTTGGACATATTTGTTTTCAATATAGCAAAGGGACGAGTCAATTCGAACTCGTCCCCCGATATTTAATATATATTAATTCACCTGCTCATCTTACAGTAAACTGGACTATCTTGAGTGACGGGGCGCGTGCGGCCGGGTTATACGACAATACGTGCAACACGACAGGGTCGCCCGGTTGGAGCTTTGAAACCACTGTATTGAAAGCATTGAGGTCTGTAACGCTGACGCGATTGATCCGCTGGATAAGGTCGCCCTGGTCGATAGCTTCCCCTCCGTTCGAGGCTTTTACATCCGTAATGAAGCTGCTCGGACTTATCTCCTTAACCACGAGCCCCTTCTGGCTCTCCATTTTGTATGTTGTTGCCAGTGCGGGTGTTAATTCGACAAGTGTCAGCCCAAAAGGTTTCTGATCCGCATTACCACGTTCTGCCGGGGGCGAACGGCGTTCCTGATCTTCATTGTTTGTGCCCTTGGCAATTGGCCGCTCGCCCAGGCGTGTCGAAAAGGTCTTGCTCTCGAGGTTTGGGCCATTTTCCCTCATGACGCCGAATGAAACCGTCTGCTCAGGCGATGTCGCCGCGACTCTGGCTATCAGGTCCTGAGCGCTGCTGATCTTTTGTCCGTTGAATTCGACGATAACATCGCCAACTTGAAGTCCGGCCAGCGCGGCAGGCCCCTTTTTATCACGGACCTCTGTTACGATCGCACCACCGGCTTGCTCCAACCCGTACACGGAGGCAAACTCCGATTTGACGGAATCCAGCATAACCCCCATATAACCACGCCTAACTTTTCCATTGCCGATGATCTGGCGAAAGACATACTCTGCTTCGCGTGATGGAAGTGCGAATCCGACACCGTTATAGTCACCCGTCGAGGTTGCAATTTGGGAATTTACACCAACGACTTCCCCGTCCATATTCACCAGAGGTCCGCCCGAGTTCCCACGATTGATGGCGGCGTCGGTCTGAATGAATTTCTGAAACGCCGACGCATAAGGTGTTTCGCGGCGGGTCTGAGAAATGATACCGGCGGTCACGCTTTTCGCCAGCCCAAAGGGTGAGCCTAACGCAAGGACCCAGTCACCCACTTCGGCTTTATCGGAATCACCAAATTTCACAAACGGGAGATCGCGTTTTGCCTCGATCTTCAGCACTGCCAGGTCGGTTTCCTGATCGGTACCGACGATGGTAGCCGGAAATTCCTCGCCAGAATCGAGCTTGACCATGATTCTCGATGCCTCGTCCACGACGTGAGCATTCGTCATGATATACCCGGTCTTATCTACTATAAATCCGCTGCCGACCGCCCGGACAGGCCTCGACTGCCGCCTAAGAAAATCCAGAATATCGGCGTCATTGGGCGCGGGCTGAGCGCCTTGTGCGGTCGTTTGAGTGATCTTGCCCTTTGTATCGATACTGACCACTGCAGGCTCGACCTTTTTCGTGATCTCGGAAAATGATCGCGACAACTTTTCGGGCTGGGCCGCAACTTCCCCGTTCAACAGTCCCGTCACCACGAGCAACAGAACCACAAAAAGACTCGTTCGACCAAAGTTGCTATTCTCAGATTTGCTCCTAAACATACTTAACCTCTTATATCTACGGTTCGCCTTACAGCCGGCACGACATTATAACAGACTGATACGTATTGTATTTCACGCTAACAAGGGCAATTTGGCCGACTTTTCTTCAATCAGGTTTGAGTAGAACTTTTAGAACACCGTTGCCCGCCGCCTGCTCCATCGCCTTGATCGCTTCCGAAAGCGGATGCTCATCCGCTATCAGGTCGTCCACACGGACCGCACCGTCCGCAAGGAACCGAAGGGCGGGCCCAATCCGCCCGCAACGCGACCCAACTATTGTGATCTCATCAACGACAATGCGGGTGGCAGGCCAAGTTGGCGAACCATGAAAAGTCGATTTTAATACGATCTTTCCCCGCGGTTTCACGAGATCGACGGCCGTCGAAAAACCGGATTCAGATCCGCTTGCCTCGACAACAATGTCAGCTGTTCGATACATCGAGTCATCAATTTCATCCAGAAGCACTCCGTATACTCCCGCCTTTTCGGCGATCGCGATCTTCGGCACGTGCTTGCCCACCATATTTACATCATCGCTGTATTTCGATAAGGCCATTGCGCACAGAAGTCCGAGCTTGCCATCGCCGACCACCACGACTTTCGTATCTCTGCCGATCGTGACCTGTTCCGTTATCGCAAGTGCCGCGGACAGGGGCTCGGCGAAAACAGCCTGCTCATCCGTTACCGCTTGCGGCACTTCCAGCAGGTTTTTCGAGGGCAACTGCAGATATTCCGCATGAGCTCCATCTCGACCTACAATACCCAGGACGGTCCGCGTAGGGCAATGCCGCGGACCTCCCGAAATACATCGGGCACATACGCCGCAACCGGCATTTATCTCTCCGACGACGCGTTTACCGATTAGGTGAGGTGCATCTCCAGCCTCTTCGACGATCCCCACGAATTCGTGCCCAATAGTGCCTTCGAACCCGGCGTAGCCGCGTACGATCTCAAGATCTGTATTGCAGATGCCCGACCTTAACACTCTGACGACAGCCTCATCCGGCCCCGCTGGCCTCGGGACAGCATCAACAGATAGCTTGTTTTGCGAAAAGCGTAAAGCTTTCATCGTCTGCGACCGTTGTGGAGTCTTAATAAACTTTCAGATCCCTTTCGGAGGTGATCAGCCAGGTACCGTTTATCTTCTTTAGCTGTAGGAGTTGCCGCACCTTGCCCGTCGATGTTCTCTCGCCCCTGAACCTCCATTCCTTGTCGAAGACAACGGAGAGCCTGTCGTCTGTATCGGCAGGTGTCACCTCGAGATTCGAGATATTCATGCTGATGTCGTCGAATCGGGCAAATGCTCTTTCCTTATCGGCACGTATAAAACCTGGATCGGCTCCTCGTTTATTGTAATATTCGACCTTTGGCGCGTAATGATCCATCAGTGAGTCGAGATCCATTTCTTCCGTCGCTTCTCGCCAGCTATCTATTTGACGTCTGATTTCGTCGCGAGTCTCATCATTCACAGCTTCCGAGGTCGCTCGATTGCCGGGCTGGGGCGGATTGGATGGTCGATTTTCAACCCGCGTCGGGGTCGGTGATGAGGCAGTGTTTCTATTTTCCTGGTTACTCTTCGAAATGGTGGAATTGGCGTTTGTCGTCTGTAGCCGGGTCTTGTTCCGGAAATAGAGAAATGTGCCGAATCCGAGAAGGCCAAAAACGATCAGCATAACGAGAACCGTAGTTACAACCGCAACCGCGGTATAAGAACGTGGGCGATCCACCTTGCCCGAGGAAGATATGTCAGGCTTGGTATCCAGATTCCGGGCTCTAGATCGAGGGTTTACCAATGTATCCGTTTCCCCGATAACCACCGTCGGAAGGTCCGACTGAGCGGCCGTTATCAACGGCGTGCCGTCTTGAAGACAATACATGAGAGTGTCGTCGGTATATTGGGTCAGACATGAGGGGCAGCTTTTCATCTGTACGGCCATTGCCTCTACGATAATATGCCAGCCATATTTCTAAGTAAATTTTGGCATTCGAAGAAATTTTGGATTCGCTCAGACGCGTAATATACTTCAACCTGTCCATCGGGTTTTTATGAAGGTTGCGTTTCAGAATATATTTCGTTTTTTTTTCTTATCAGTTTTCGTAGTTACTGCGTTCCTGGCCGCTTGCGCGGGAAAAGACACTCCAACCGAGGCATACAAGCGCCTCTATGCTGCTGTTAAAAGCAAAGATACCGAGTCTATCAAACGGCAGCTCAGCCAAAAGACAATAAGCCTCGCGGAAATGTCAGGGCAGCGGTTCAACAAGACAAACGAGCAGGTCTTCGAGAACGGCATGACCGCCACCACATTCTCAGATACTCTTCCGCCGATGAGGGACGAACGAGTAAAAGACAATATGGGGGCCCTTGAGGTCTGGAACTCTAAGGATAAAAAATGGGAAGACGTACCATTCGTATTTGAGGACGGGGCTTGGAAACTGGCGATCGGTGAGGGATTCGCAGGAACCTACGAGAGGCCCGGTATGGGTCGCGACTTTCGCGAGAAAGAGGCCGCTAATGCGGTTTCGAATTCGAACGTAATAATAGTCCCTCCCAACGCAAACCTCGCGGGGAATAGGCCGGCGAATTCAAAGTGATCGATCTCCAGGCAATCAGCGAGATCATAGCTACCTATCGCAAGTATGGTTGGGTTCTCCGTCGTATCCTCGTCAATGGATCGGAAGACGCTCAACTTAGCCTCAAAGGTCTTGCCGGGATCCCCATCATACGTTCCGACATCGATGCTGCCTGGTTTTCCCGGCCACCGGCTGAGGGGCCGATAGCTTGGGAAATACGCTACCTCGGCAATGTTCCGTTTGCGCTTCTTGAAAATCTTGACGAACTTGATCCTGATTTTGAGCGTTCTCTCTCCTGGGTCGAGACTCGGTTACGAGAGGCGATAAGAGTAAAAAAAGCGCCTTGACAACTTAGCGGTGCGACTGCAAACTTGAAATATTGAAATGACGATCAAGGAATTCGGCGGAAGGGTTGCGAGTATATGGGAAGGTTTGCGGCCCGTCACCAGGAAAATGCTCGTCGGAGCCATGCAGTCCGGCAAAGCCGGTTCCGCTAACAATAAACCCCCTAAATATTCTTACGACGCTCACGCTGATTGGGAGGTGAGCAGACTGCTCTCGGCCCTCGACGAGGAGACCCGCTCGTCCGAGATTCGTAAGGATCCCGCAAAGCTGACCGAGATATCGCAGCTGGCGGATACGTGCGTTCGCGTGCTCGAGTCCGAATCGGCATCGGCGGAGGTCTTTATACAGCTCGCGGAACGGGCAATAGTTGACAATAATTACAATCGCCTGGATTCTCTTGCCGACACGCTTTCGGAACGGTATTCTTCCGCGGAGATCGCTGAGATCGTCAGGCAAACGGACCGACCGCAGATCCGAGCCATCGCTTATGAAACGTTGGCCATGCTTCCCATTCCGGCACTTCTTCCGTTGCTGGAAGACTCGCTCTACGCGGGCATCGCAGCTGCTGCCCTCGAGCAGAAAGCCTACGAATTCGATTCTGACGAGGCGCGCGAGGTACTTGACCAGTACGATTCAGTCAACGAGTTTAACGATCAGTAGGTGATTTTACCTTTGGTTTCGGCGGCTCTTTCCTAGGAAACTTATTTCCGAAGCCCCATCGGAACGGCGTTGGCAAAAAGTGCACGCCGCCGATCCTAACCCCAATATAGATCATCGATGCCAGAAACTTGCCGTTTCCTTTCGCTCGAACACACTTGTAAAGCTCCTTATCGGCGGCCCTTCGTTGTTTGAATGAGCCCCCGATGAAGTAAGTTTTGTCATGCTCGACGCAGCAAGCCCTGTAATTCCCATCCGGAAAAAGTGAGCAGCCATCGCTTTTGAAATCGCTCGGCATACCGGGATCCTGCTTGACCTGGGAATCCGCGCTCAAGATCAACACACACACCAGCAGCGAAGTTGCGAAATATCTCATCATCGCTCTCTAACCAGCCGCACCGATCTCGTCAGTGACCGCCTTGAACCGGTTGGGATACATAGGAAACCTTGAAGCGATCTCCTTCACCTCGCCCCTCACGCGCGATCGGACCGCTTCCGATTCCGGTTCCCAGATCACCGATGCGATCATCTCACCGATCTCCTTCATCTCCGCCTCTTTCATTCCGCGGGTCGTCAGGGCCGGCGTACCGATCCGGATACCGGACGCAATGAAGGGCTTGTTTTTGTCAAAGGGAATGGTGTTCTTGTTTACCGTGATGTCCACATCCTCAAGAGCTTTTTCGGCTTCCTTTCCTGTGATCCCCTTTCCGCCCATAAAAACGTCAACAAGAAGCAGGTGATTATCCGTGCCGCCTGAAACAAGCCTGAGTCCCGAATGGGCAAGGGTTTCGGCCAAGACCTTAGCATTGCTCACGATCTGCTGCTGATAGACCTTGAAGTCGTCCTTGAGGGCCTCGCCGAAGGCAACCGCCTTTGCCGCAATAATATGAATGAGCGGACCGCCCTGAACCCCGGGGAATACACTGCGGTCCAGATCTTTGGCAAATTCTTCCCGGCACAACACCATTCCGCCCCTTGGTCCCCGTAGGGTCTTATGAGTAGTTGTGGTGACAAATTCGCAATGAGGCACGGGCGAGGGATGAAGCCCGACCGCCACAAGGCCCGCGATATGAGCAATATCCGCCATCACCTTTGCACCGACACTCTGTGCTATCTCGCCGATCCGCGCGAAATCGATCGTTCGCGGATAGGCTGACGCACCGCAGATCAAAAGCTTTGGACGCGATTCCTCAGTCTTTTGCTGAAGAACGTCATAATCGATCTGCTCGGTTTCAGGGTCGACGCCGTAATCGGCGACCTTGTAATTGATTCCGGAAAAATTCAACGGATGGCCGTGTGTGAGATGGCCGCCGTGCGATAAGTTCATGCCGAGGATCTGGTCGCCATGTTCGAGGGCGGTCATCAAAACAGCCATGTTGGCTTGGGCTCCCGAATGCGGCTGGACGTTCGCGTGTTCCGCCCCGAAGATCTCTTTGGCGCGGTCGATCGCGAGCTGCTCAACGACATCGGCAAATTCGCAGCCCCCGTAATAGCGCTTCCCGGGGTAACCCTCAGCATATTTATTAGTAAAGACCGTACCCATCGTCTGAAGCACGGCCTCGGAAACAAAATTTTCCGACGCAATGAGTTCAAGCCCGTTAGTTTGTCGCCGGACCTCGTCGTCGATGGCCCGGCCGACGATTGGGTCGGCGTCGGAGATGTTGGTCGAGAAAAAATTGTTCATTATTGCCATTCCTTAGTGGAGATTAACTTCCTCGTAACCGTCGTTCTTCTTTACTGCCTTGAATAAGTCTAGTCTACCATCGACCTGAATGCAGCTTCATCTAATATCGCTAGGCCCAGAGCTTCTGCCTTTAAGAGTTTTGATCCCGCATCACTCCCAGCCACGACGAAATCAGTCTTCTTGCTAACCGAAGATGAAACTCTGCCTCCCCTGTCCTCGATCAGCTTGGCAGCGTCATCTCGGGTAAAATTCTCTAGCTTTCCGGTTAACACGAATGTTTTCCCAACGAAGCGTTCGTCCGCGGCTGGGGCCGAGCCCTCGGTTTCCATTGTTACGCCGGCCGTACTTAGTCGATCGACGAGAGCGACGTGTTTCGGATCACGAAACCATTCGTAAACACTTTCCGCTACGGAAAGGCCGATCTCGTGTATGTCATCGAGTTCCTGAACGGAAGCGGCCGCAAGACGGTCGATACTGCGAAAATGATTGGCGAGGATCTTGGCGTATCTCTCGCCGACGTGCCTGATATCAAGGCCGTAGATCAGACGCTGCAGCCCGCGCGTCTTGCTTGCCTCGATCTGGTCGATAAGATTCGTACCGGATTTGACCGCCATTCTTTCAAGGCCGGCTACCTGTTCAAGAGTGAGGCTGTACAGGTCTGCAACGTCTCGAACCCAGCCCTTTTCAACAAGCGTGTCTACGATCACTTCGCCAAGACCTTCGATGTCCATCGCTTTCCGCGATGCAAAATAGAGAATGCGGGCCTTTACCTTGGCCGGACAGTCGGGATTAATGCACCGCCGGACGGCCTCGCCTTCGGGCCGAATGGCGGGCGAAACACACACCGGACAAACGGTTGGAAATTCAAATTCAACCTCGCTGCCATCACGTTTCGAAGTTACTACCGATAACACTTGAGGTATGATCTCGCCGCTTTTCTCGATCAGCACCCGATCGCCGATCTTTAGGTCCAGGCGTTTGATCTCATCTTCGTTATGCAGCGATGCCCGCGCGACAGTCGTACCCGCCAGAAGGACCGGCTCAAGGTGGGCAACCGGGGTTAGAGCTCCGGTTCGGCCAACCTGTATTCCGATTCCGAGCAGTCGCGTTGTCGCCTGACGAGCCGGATATTTGTAAGCGATCGCCCATCGCGGAGCCTTTGTTGTCGTCCCGAATTCATCCTGCAAGGCCGTTGAATTTACTTTTACGACCACGCCGTCGATCTCGTAATCGAGGTCGTCGCGCATAGGTTCCATTTGTTGGATAAATCCAACCAGCTCGTCGAATCCTGAGCAGAGCTGCCGGTGCGGATTAACGTTAAACCCATTTGCCTCAAGCCATGCAAAGGTTTCCCAATGCGACGCGAACATTTTCTGCCGACCACGAAGAACGTCATATGGGAACATATTCAGACGTCTTGACGCCACGATTGATGAATCCAGCATTCGTAGGGTGCCCGACGCGCAGTTTCGAGGGTTCGCGAATGTCTTTTCACCCTGCATTTCAAGCTCGGCATTGATCTTTTTGAATTGAGAACGTGATAAAAAGACTTCGCCCCTCACCTCGGCGTGATCGGAGGCGTCTCCCCTTAGCCGCAGCGGGATGGCCTTTATTGTTCTGACGTTTTGGGTCACATCGTCGCCCGTCGAGCCATCACCGCGTGTAGCTCCGACAATCAGCAGTCCGCCCTCGTAATGAAGGGCAACACTTAATCCGTCTATCTTCAACTCCGCTACGTAATCCAGTTTTCGGCCCTCAGCCAGACGCTCACATCGTTCCGTAAATGCTTTTAGATCATCCAGGCTATAGGAGTTATCAAGCGACATCAGCGGAACGCGGTGAGTAAATGGTTTGAGGGTTGTCGCCTTTCCGCCGACGCGTTGGGTCGGGCTGTCAGGTGTGATCAATTCGGGATTTGCAGATTCGAGTTCTTTTAGGCGTTCCAGGAGGAGATCAAACTCGATGTCGGAGATCTCGGGTTCGGCCATCTGATAATAAAGATCATTGTGGCGCTCGATCTCCGATCGCAAAGATCCGATCTCATCGGCAACTGTCTGGGAAGCTTTCATTTGAAGATCACGTTGGGGCATTCATAAATTCAGCGATCAGACGGTGAAAGTGATGAGTTCCCTGTTCGCGAGATGGCGAATATCGTCCAGATCGATAAAACCGTGAGCGGACGCCTTTTTGCACGCTTTCGACCACAGCCTCGTCCTCCAATTCAACCGAATGCAGGTCGCCACCAGCTCCTTCGTTGACCAGGCTTTCATCCCTAACGTAGGTTAAAAACTCAACAATAGTTCTGCCCGGTGCCAGCGGACGAACGACATTCACCGAAATCCCCCACGGATAAATATTAAACATCAGGTTCGGAAAAATGAACAAATACCTCGCCGCGACCTCGCCGTCGGCCCCGTACCCCGTCTGTAGACTCGAATAACGATAAAGATCGGTCCGGTATGTTCCGTAATCCACGATCTCATTAAGGGCACGATGAACGTACGGAATATGAAATCCTTCGAGATAATTCTCACAGTAAAGCGCCCAGTGAGCGTTGACCTTATACTCGCGTGTCTGTGTTAATTTCAAACCGATCAATTCGTCAGCGGCGAAAATAAAGGCTGCATCCTTAATAAGCTCATCAAACGGGAAAGCTGGCCGGATCGCGGCAAAAACAAAGCCTCCTCGTTCAGTGCATTTTAAGAGGGTCAAATTGTCGGTTTCAGCCGGGAAATCTTCGACCCCATCGAACTCGGGCATGGAAATGAATTTGCCGTCCAATGTAAAACGACGCCCGTGGTAACCGCATCTGATCAGGTCTGCTTTGCACGGGCCTTCGACCAGGAGCTTTGCCCGGTGCGTACATATGTTGGAAAGACAAGAAATGCCCCCCGCATTCTTCACCAGCAAGATGGGCTCATCGAGAAATCCAGGCAAAAGGAAAGAGGGTTTTAGGCTATCGATCTCGTCCTTGTGGCCGACAAAATGCCATGACCGGCAAAAGATCGCTTCTTTGGATAGTTCGAAGTAACCGGGATCAGTATAGAACGCGGAATCGATCGTCCGAGCTTTTCGAATGTCAGGATCGATCGAAAACAAGGACATACTAGTCAGCAAAGAGTAGATAAGCCGGACGCCCCGCATCCCGCTGAAAACCTCGTCCGATCATTCCCGCCGCAAATGCGGCTTCGAACTCCGCTCGTATCCTCATCTGCTCGGCCAGAGCAGCTTCGGGGTCGGTTCTGACGAGTCCGTTCCAATCGCTGGGCACCTCGATCCGGGCAGATACGGGTCTTTGCTCTTGATATTGGCCGCCATCCGCGAGCGTTCTGACCTTCTCACTTTCCAAATCCCATTCCGCGAAAAGTCGATCGCTTGCCAGGCCTATTTGACGCTCGGGCTTTCCGGCTGTCGCGTAGTCAACACCGTAAAAGTCCCGCTGTAATTCAGATACTGTCGCACCTAACTTTTCGAGATTAAAATAGGCATTCTTCGCCTTGACCGGCTCGAAGGTCCATTTGATAAATCTGACGCCCTCCGCCATGGCACGATCACGTTGTGCCCATTTAAGGCCGGCACCTATGCCGAGCCCCTGGTATTCCCCGCGGACCCCGGTCATGTGCGAATAAAACGCTTTTTGCCCATGAAGGAACGCTGGCACGCTGAGAACGAAGCCGGCAAGCCGACCGCCCTCATACGCCCCTAGCGTGAACCCACCCGCATTTCTCGTCACAACAAAATGACGCACGGGCGATAGTTCAACCTCCGGCAATGCAAACACTTCACGCTGCAACTGAACGCAATCGGCCAGCTCTTCCAATGTAGAGCACTCTCTGATCTCGATCTCTTTTTTCATGATCGGCGGCGAAATTCAAATGCTACCAAATCACAATGTTAAACGCGAAAAAAAGCTCTTAACTTTTTGCCCTCTATTTTGTTATCCTTATGTATGGGCCTTCGCCCCTCCCGACTCTCCTTAGATGACCCCGCAACCTGAGTTAGAAATAAAAGGAAATTTCCTTACCCATCCGTTTGCAGAACTTCTGACGGAATGTGCACGGGCGCGCCTGACGGGCAGCCTGCGGGTCACGGAACGCGAGAAAAAGTGCATCTTTTACCTGAAGAGCGGCAACCTTGTATTCGCGGTCTCAAATTCGCGTTCGTCCCGGTTATTCGACATAGTGATCCGGCGAGGAAAGGTCTCAAAGGAAGAGATCGCAAAGATACCGAATTTCAGCAATGATTTTGAGTTGTCGGCTCAGCTTCAGGAGAAAGGGTTGCTTACCCCTACAGAATGCGACAACCTTTTTATCGAACAGATCAAGGACCTCGTTGTCGAGGCTCTCACCTGGTCTTCGTCCGACTGGGTGTTTAGTCCGCTTGCCCGGATCAGGGATGGCCTTGCTTTTCCGATAAACACGGCTGCACTCCTCGTCGAGTATGGGCGCGTGCTGAGCGTCGACAAGATGCTAACCCGCTTCCGGAGCCTCGACGAAAGGTTTGTCAGCTCAGGTATCCAGGAAATGAACATAACTCTGAGCCCCGAGGAGGCCTTTGTGCTCTCGCGGGCCGACGATGGCCAGCTCACGGCGGCTGGGTTGGCGAGCGTAAGCGCGATGACCGAGGCTTCGGCACTGCAGGCGATCTATACCCTGTGGCTAGGCGGCCTGCTCGACCGCAAAGACTGGCAGCCGGCATTCTCCGCAGAGCATATAGCCGTGATGAAAAATGCCCGGTTGGAGTTAAAAAAGGAAGCCGTCCTGCCTCGGTCGCCTTTCGCGGAAAAAGAAGAGGCACCCGTCGAATCCAAGGTTGCCCAGGCAACGCGCGAGCCGGTGAAAGTTATATCGACCGAAGAATATCTCGAGCGGGTCGAAAATGCCGAAACGTATTATGACGTCCTGGGAGTGGAATCTGACGCCGACGCCGAGACTCTCAAGAAATCTTATTTTAGCCTGGCGAGAATGTTCCACCCCGACCGGTTTCACGCAGAGGGTGGTGAAACGTTCCATCGAATACAACAAGCCTTCACGGAGCTTGCCCAAGCAAACGAAACGCTCAAGAATACGGAAACTCGGGAGCTCTACGATTATCGAATGCGGAAAGAACTGGCCGACCGTGAAAAGCGTCGGGCCGCAGGAAATACCGGACAGGACGCGCTGAGAAAACAACAGGCTGCCGAGAATTTCGAACGAGGTTTTGATCTGTTCATGAATGACGAATTGGAGGATGCGACCCAGTTCTTTGCCCGGGCCGTACACCTTGCCCCGCAGAACGCCCGTTATCACTCCTATTACGGAAAGGCCTTATCCTCCGACCCTGCGCAAAGATATAAGGCTGAGGCCGAGATGCAGGCGGGGATAAAGCTGGATCCCGACAACCCGACGCTCCGACTTCTGCTCGCCGAATTCTTCATACAGTTTAATCTGATGAAAAGGGCTGAGGGCGAACTAAACCGATTACTCACCATCTTTCCGACTAACACCGAAGCCCGCGACCTGCTGAAAACATTAAAAGTCACAGTGTGATCCTGTCCCAGGTCTGGGTGGACTTGAATCTTACCTGCAAAAGCCCGAAACTAGGTCGGTGCAAAGCATAACGGGCGAGGCCTCTGAAATCGACGAAAAATTGCTGAGTCTGTCCGCCCGGATCGATGAATTCGAGGGGTACACGGCCGCCCATGGCCGCCGTATCGCTTCAATTACAGATGCTCTCGGCGCCCATTTTAACCTCGCCTCGCGAGACCGCGTTTTCCTCCAGCAGGCCTCTCTACTCCATGACGTGGGCGAGATGTCCATGAATCGGGAATATATCACTTCGCCGCGCGTCCTTTCCGCAAATGAGCGTTTCGACCTTCAGCGGCACCCGGTCATCGGAGAACAGGAAGCGGCCAAAATGGGTCTGTCGCGGGGTGTGCAGTTGATCATCCGCTGGCACCACGAATGGTGGAACGGCTCCGGTTACCCTGATTGTCTTGAGAACGAACAGATCCCGCTTGCTGCCCGGCTCCTCCGCATCGCCGACACTTACGCGTCGCTTACAGCCGACCGGCCCTATCGACAAGCTATGGGTGTCGAACAGGCCAAGCGTTATTTGATCGAATGGGCGGGGATAGAATTCGATCCCGCGGTCGTGAAGGCATTTCTCACTGTGGCAAACGCTGCGGCCGCGAGGCAGCAGCCCGAAGTGTCGGTGGAATCGAGATAAACATGTATAGTCCATCGGCAAAGATCTCACCAAAGAGTTGGCTTGCTTTCGACCTGAGCGTCCTGCGGCGGCTTCAATTCACGAACGCGGCTTTGCCGTTCACCGACCAGCCCGCCCTCGGGGCATATCTAAAACGATGGGGGATCCGCATCTTCGCGAACGACCCGCTGCAGTCCGTCTGGACAAGGTCGGTTTCCCGGATATCCAACAACAGCGAGCGTTTATCGACGGATGAGGTAAACACCATTCTCGAGGATGCCTATGTCCCCGGCTACCGTCTACAGAACCCGTCCCTTCTTAACTGGTTTTCGGAAACCGATTCGTGGTGGTTCGACAATGTGCGGCGTAATATAGAGAGGCTCCAGTCGCCCGTCGCCCGGGCGGTGGCCTCGTCGATCGTTATCTCCGCCGGCAACTATGTTTTCTCGTTTCGCGACGACACGAGAGAATTCCGTCAGCCTCTATCGAGTGTTTTCAGGCGTTTATGGACGACACTCCCTGAGCCCTTCGACAACGGCCAGAACAACGCGAGCACTAACAGGAACGCCGACGACTTCATAGCCGAAACCCCGGCCGAACTGATGTTCTTACGGCTGCCGTCTTCGCATGCACAGGGCTTCAAAACGCATCTCGGACGCCTTGCCTGGAGGGAAGAATGGGTCCGCGGCGGGAACGATTTCTGGAATGACCTGGAGACAAGCGTGAGAGGTAAACTCGGGGCCGCCACCGAAACCAAGTCGCAGTATCTCCATTTACTCGACGAGACGCTTCGCCGTGCATCCCACATGCGAACATGGGCGATCGCCCACGTAGAAGACGGCTTTATCCAAACTCAGGACATCGTCGAAACCATCAGCCGGATCCGACGCGTCGACACCATCTTTACCAAAGACTTCACCGAACTAACCGGCACAAAAGCCGTGATCATCACCGCCTGAGTCGCTGTTCGCCTTGCAGACATTGGCATGTAGGGCGGGTGGTTCGTAGTCCCTGCACCATTTGTTCAGCAGCGGGATCGCCCGCAAAATTTATTGCATGCGATAATTTCTGTTCTGGCTCTGCGCGAAACCGGAACATGCGACTAGGGGGCGCTGGATGGATATCCTTGTTTGTGATAGGGTGTCATGCTGATTTTTTTAGCGACTTCGTTACATTTGTGAAAATAATTGTTGCATTCGTCTGAGAGATGAGGTATTGTTTCATTTATGGCACATATTCCCACCACAGAGAGTGACGTTGAAAAAGTTTATAGGATAGCGAGAGAGCTTGGTATCGGTCTTGAAGATGCCGCGGTTACGTGCGATGCGTTTCATTTGGCATTTTCAGATGATCGTATGCGGCGGGCGATCTTTGAGATCGTTAACCAGCTTGATGAATCCGCATACAAAAAGGGCGAGCCGTTGGGGCTGGTCATCAACTACACGGTCGAGCTGGATCTCGAAGGCATCCGCGTGGGCCGCTACGCCGATGAGATCCCGCCCGGTGAGATAGTCGATCTGTGCCCGCCCCACAGGGCCAGGATCTTGCTGAGGATCAATGACAACTTCCCCACGCAGGAGTTCCTGGGACCGCTGATAGTCAATCGTCCGGAGCTCATGTCAGAACCGAGAGCGGTAGCGACCGGTCTCTTCGATGAAGGGTGCTGGCGAAGACACGATGATTTTACCGATAGCGAGATCAACGAGCTCCCCTCCTTGGATAAGGAGGGGTGCCCGGTAGGGCGGGGTGGTTTGACCTCTTCCGATCCCACACAACGCGAGCTCCCGACCGAGCTACCTTCCCATTGGCCGGTCATACCCATCTGCCTCGGACCGATTCGTCTCAAATTTAACGAACGCTTTCCCTGTGTATCAGCAACCAAGTCTTCGTCTCAGTCCGATTTCGTCCTACGATCGGCAGATCGCACGGCCTTCCCCCGCCCTCTCGCAGTCACCGCGTCTCACTCGGGCCAATCGTCCTCGGGCCTCTCCCCGCCGTTTCCTTCGGAGAACCTGGGACACTCCGATCGAAAGATGTCCCTCCTGTCCATGACAATTAATGCGTAGAGACTTGAGTCTCACATCTGGATCTTTTTGAAACAACAGCAGCGAACCTGAGACGAAGTCGTCGAGAGTGCAGAAGCCCGCACGTTAGTAAGGGCGATGCCTGAATTTGCAAGGTAATAACGCCACGCGGCATTTGCCGCATGCCACGCACGCTCTGACCCGATATTCGTCCCAACCACACGTTCCGCGAAACGCTCCACGTGTGGCTACATATATGCCGCCTCATCGGGGCTAAATGGGATTGCAGGAATCGATCTTATGAATTGCCACGCTCTTTAAAGCGTGGATAGCAAACAAGAAGTTGAGACGGCTTTAGCCGAACACCGAGAATCTGTCTCAGCTATTTGGGCTAAAGCCAAAACCTTTTGCCCTTCGTTCCACTAGCTGAAGCTAGTCGCAATTCAAAAAAACTGAGACGGGCTATCACGCATCTCCGCTACAGCCTGACCTCCCCGAGTTGAGACGAGTCCGGCACAAGTGCAGTAGCCCGCACGTAGTAAGGGCGATAGCCGAGCTTGAAAGGAATTGCCGACCAAAGCAGATACCGCATGCTACGCAAGCTCGGTTCAATATTCGTCTCAACCACACGTTCCGCGAAAACGCTACACGTATGGCTACAAATATTCCGACCGCCAGCGGGCTTAAAGCAAGGCCCGAATACAAAGCGACGTGCGTTTCACATCTGGATCTTTGAAAACAAACAGCCGGCAGATCTTCAGTTCATCGCGCGTCTCAGATTCATCTGATCTCTTGTAGTTGTGGTCAAATAAAAAGCGGGCCAAACGACCCGCCTTATCGTCGAAATTGAATTCGAACTAGCTCTTTGTATACACGCGGGCGGTGGTCTGCGTACCCTCCGGGCTGGTGTTGTCGCGTCGGATGATGAGGGTCTTGCCGTCACCTACGAGTTCCCACGTTTCCTTGGTCACGGTCGTTACCTCTGCGCCGCCATCCCTCGATGGATGTGTGCGTGAGGTTGTAAGGACCAGCTTCGAGCCTTCCCATTTGCTGCTGGTTTTCACCGGCATCGATTTGCCGTTGGGGCCGGGAGCGCTGGCGACTGTTTCCTTCCCGTCGAACGTGAAGGCGAATGTGTTCGAGAAGGGGCCCATTGCTGGTGCGGCACCGCCGCCCGGAGCACCTTCAGCAGCTTTCGGAGCATCCGGAGGGGGAACGCGTTTCGTAGTGGTCGTGACACTGATGTCATTGCCAGTCTGAACGGCTGTGATCGTCTGGAATGCAATGACCGCTTTTTCGCGGTCGCTTATTCGGGATTTAGCGACGTCGAGCGTCCACGTACCCGCAAAGTTTGGCGTTTGTGCCGAAGCTGATATAGCCAACAAGAATAGCGACAAGGTCGTCGCGAAGAGAATGTGTTTTTTCATGAAGAAACTCCTGATCGAAAAATTTAAGACTTCGTCTTGCACCGGCAGAGATCTGATACAGTACGATGTTTTATCATATGACCAAATTGGCGATCCGGTCAATGACTAAATTCCGAATTTGGTCAGTTGTGCGTACTGCCGGGGTGTTGATGTTGTAACAGCTATTCTTCAGGCTCCCCTCCTTGGCTAAGCAGGGGTGGCAGACCGACGTTTTTTGTCGGGCTGACGAGGTGGTTTGTTGTCGGACAGGAATCAATGAACCGGGTATGTTTCAGGTGTCTGGAACTTTGAAATAGAATATGTCTCAGCTTGAAACAAACCACCCCGCCCTACCGGGCACCCCTCCTTAGCCAAGGAGGGGAGCTATTTGATGGGACTAATGAATTGCCACGCTCTTTAGAGCGTGGATATGAGACAAGAAGATCATCCGGCTTTAGCCGAACACCCGGGGCTCTGTCTAGCCAAATTTGGGCTATCACCCGGACATTCTTGTCTATTCCTTTCCACTAGCTAAAGCTAATGGCAATTCGAAGAAACTGAGACGACTGGCTATCCCTAGTCTTCTTTTTGCCTTATGAACCAGACTACACCCGCGAATGCGGAGAGGATGCCCGATATCACGGTCAGTGTTTGCGGTGTTATGTAGTACATCATACCGCCCGCGACATAGCTGGATACACCGAACATCGTTAGTTCGGCGCCGCGGTCGAGGGTCGATATCCTGCCACGAATTACATCGGGCAGGCTGCGTTGGAACATCGTTTCCTGGACCGCGTATTCGACGCCTACGATCGCCCGCGAAACAAATACGATCACCCAAAACAGCGCGAGCGTCGGCATAAAGGCCCCAACCGAAAACAGAACGCCATGGGCTATAAGCGCCCATCCGATAAAGGCGCGGTTTATGTTCTTACGATCGAGATATATCGAGGCCCGGTGGGCCACAAGCATCCCGATCGTCAGGCCGAGCCCGGTAGCGGTCCACAACAGGGCGACCGCCATGTCCGGATTCCAGCCCTCGGTTTCGGCGAAATAAACACCGCCGAGCCGCTCGAAGATAATATTTATCGACCCGCCGCCGGTCGCCCAGATCACGTTCATCAGCAGGATCGTAAAGGCAAAATGATTGCGGAACGCATAATGAACGCCCTCGCGTAGTTCTGTCCAGTAAGACTCCCGCGGTGAAGTACCGGCCATTTTCGCCGCCGTCTGGTCGTCTCTCGTGGCTTCCTCAGGGATCATCCAGATCGTGACAGCCGAGAGAAAAAAGGATGCGGCATTTATTAGAAAGGCGACTTCATATCCGAATATTGCGGCTGCCCATCCGCCAAGGGCGGAGCCCACCGCCATTAAAAGGAACCGTGTCGAGAACAAAAGCGCCACGCCGGCGAGCAGGCCCTCCTTTCCGGTCAGGTTAGGGGCAGCGGCATTCTTTGCACCTTCAAAAAAGGCACCGAACGTGTGAAGCAGGATAGTTGCCAGATACGCGATCCACAGATTTTCGGCGCTGGTCACAAGCAGGAAAGAAAGCGCAACAACGGCTCTCGCGAGATCTGTCCAGATCATCACCTGCCGCCGCGAAAACCGGTCAACGAAGGTACCCGCGAATGGTGAGGCTAGAGAAAACGGTATCAATCGCGCCACAAAAAACAGCCCGGCCGCCATCGGTGATGCATCGGAGACCACACGGACTAGCCCAAGACCGGCAATAAAATTGAACCAGTTGCCGAGTTCGGAGATGACCTGGCCGGCGAGAAGATAGCGGAAATTGCGATTTCCGCGGATCAGTTCGCCGTATGTGAGCGACCGCATTCAGATAGGATACTGGTTGGACTAGGTTTTGTCAGGAGGAGTTGTAACGCTCTATTCACATCTCTCGTCTGGGAAAAGGCTGGCTTGTTCGGGCGGCACTTCGTCGACTTGTTTGTAATGGGTTTCCCGGGAGCTGACAGGTTCCATCAGCCGCTGCAGTTCGCTGATCGAGGTATCGGGGTCGAGCCATTTTTCATGGTCCTTTTCGCGAATTACCACGGCCTGACGTTGTTTGGCATTATGGATCTCTTCGAAAACCTTGTTCGCTCGCGTCGTGAGTATAACGGCGCACCTTTTAGGCTCGCCTTTTATCTCGCACCCCCGGGCGATGCCTGCAAAGGCAAAGACGGGCTCGTCGAACCAGATCTCGAACTTCTTTTTGGACTTGTCGGGCTGGGTTTGCCACTCAAAAAGGCCGGTAGCAGGAACGAGTACTCGATCATGAAGAAATGCATCCTTGAACATCTTGGCCAACATGACGTTCTCGGCCTTCGCATTGATGGTCCGCCGCCAAACACCGCGGGCATCCTGGTCCTCGACCGTCCACCAGATATCCTCGGCTTTGTGATCGTTGTTTATCGCAAAGATATCGGTTCCGGGAAAGATCTCAGGCTGTTTCTTATATCCGTGGATATCGAAATACTCGTCCTGATGAAGATACGGGAACTTCTCGAACAATGCCCGCTCATCCGCCGTCATTTTGTAGCGTCCGCACATAGGAAAAGTTTACCCGAATGCCTCGTCATTTCGCATCCCGGTGCGGCGCAGCTCAATCATCTCGAAGAATCTTGCCGCGAAGCCATTCGCCAAAAAAATCGAGGGCCGTAACGAGAACGAGGATAAAGATAAGCACCGTCGAGAACCGGTCCCAGTGGCCGAATTCCTGATAAGTATGCAGCAGGAGACCGATACCGCCTGCTCCGACGTATCCTATGATCGCGGCAGAACGGATGTTGTATTCCAGCATCCACAGAACGTGGCTGAGAATGAGCGGCTTTACCTGCGGCAGCAGGCCGTATTGGAAGGATTGGATCGCATTTGCTCCGGACGCCCGAAGGCCGTCGGAAACCTCTGTGTCAAGCGACTCAAAGGCATCGCTGAAAAACTTTCCCAGATACCCGATGCTGTAAAACGTAAGACCTATCACTCCGGCGAGCGGATTAGGGCCGACGACGGCAACGGCAAGCAGGGCCCAGATCAAACTTGGCAAAGTGCGGATGATGTTCAATATCATCCGTGTAACCAGATTCATCCAGCGGGGAGCGATATTCTGCGAACCGGCGATCGCTAAAGGGAGGGCGATTAGTCCGGCAAACACCGTTGCCATTACGGCGATCTGCACAGTCTCTCCAAGTGCCGCCAAGACGGCTGGCGTTACGCTGAGATCAGGTGGAAAGAATTTGCCTGCGAATCGCCAAAGATTCTCAAGGTAATTAAGATCGCGGCCCGATCCTGTAAGGGCCGGAAGCGAGATGACGACGGCTATTGCGAACAGAAGCAGCGTGGCTCGAAATGCCGTAAAACGATCGCGCCATGAAAGCTTTGGTATCTCGCTGGATCGACTCAAACTTGAAGTTTACCTTAATTGGCGGAGATCCCAACCACTTGGATAGCGTCGATCCAGGGAAAGCTCCCAATCGGCAAATCTTCGAACGAGGTCCTCGTCATGGAGGACGCATACGGCCGAACGACCATGGAGATCGCACTGTTCGCGAAAGATCGAGAGGACCTTGACCGAGAGCTCGGCGTCGAGATTGGAGGTAGGCTCATCAGCGAGGATAATGTCAGGGGCCTGAAACAACACCCGGGCTACTGCGGTCCGCTGCTGCTCGCCGCCAGATATTTTCCGGACCGGTTTATTCGCAAGCTCCCCAATGCCTAACCGACACATTATCTCGTACGCCCTCTGCTTCTCTTCCTGTGGAAACGAGAACAGCGTCCGCCACCAGTGCTGCGATCCGAGGCGGCCGCACAGGACATTGGTAAGCACGGTTAGATTCCGCGTAAGCCGAAGGTTTTGGAAGATCACGCCGACTGCCCGCGGGTCACCAGCGGATAACTGAAAATCGCCTTCAGCCTGTTTCAGACGTCCGCCGAGGCACGCAAGCAGGCTGGATTTGCCGACACCCGACGGGCCCGTTACAGCCAATAACTTGCCCTTCGGCAGTGTCCACGTCATATCGTTAAACAGGCGCTTGCGGCCGCGTTCGATGATCAGGCCATCTACTGAAACTGCAATGTCGGGGGCGGTTGTTATCAATATTTTATTTCGGCACGACGGCGAGGGCCTCGCGGAGCGGACGCAAATGTGATTCCTGATCCGTTTCGACGAGCTTTGAAGTGAAAACACGATCGCGAAGCGCGGTATTGGGATCCGAGTTCAGTTCGAGCAGAGCTTGTTTCAGTTTAGTACGCTCGTCAGGAGCGACGGTGCGACGGATGGCAATAATGTGGGTGGGCACCGGCCCCTGCTCGGCGATCTTTTTCAATCGGCCGCGTTGTTCTTCGCTGAGGTGCGTGTCCTCGTCCAGAACGTAGTAGCTCACAGCGGCTGCTTCGGCCTGGCCATTCAGGACACGCTCAACTGCGGATACATAGCCGGTCCCGTAGAAAACGTTTCCTTTTCCAAAGAACTCTTCTGGATTATTGGCGTCACTAAAAAGGCCGCGTTTTTTAAGATCCCATAGGGGAATTACGTATCCCGAGGTGCTTGTCTTGCTAGCAAAGGCGATCGGCTTGCCCCGCAGGTCCTCAACCGAATCATACGGCTTTTCGCGGAGAGCGAGCCAATAGCTCTTGTAGGTAGTTTCGCCATTGATCTCGCCGGCCACCAATAGCTCGGCATCTTTTGAGTTGATCAGGTCGTTCGCACTCAGATAGCCGATGTCGATCGTGCCATTTGAAAAACCTTCGTTGATCACGGCCGCCGATACAGGGATGATCACTTCGACCGGTCGCCCGAGTTTGTCAGAGAGGTATTTGGACAAAGAGGCCCGCTCCTCCATCATCTGGTCGGGGTTCTTATCCGGCTTGAGAGCCACCACGAGTTTCGTGGCGGACGAGGTTAAGTTGCTGGAGTTCGATGTCGGCTGCGATGGCCCTCCGCACCCGATCAGAGCGGCGCCAAGAGCTGTTATCGATATAATACTGGCGATCCTATTTACAATTTTTGTTTTCATTCAAGATATCAAACCTAATGGATCTCAGAGCTTGTCAAATCACCGCGAAAGACCTCCATCCCGGCTCCGCTCGAACGTTCGATAGTATAACTGTCAGCGGCGAGCAGTCCACAATAAACGCCGCGACGATTTCTGTAAATGCTTGGAATTTCTCGCGATCGAGATCTGGACGGACGGTCATTTTCCTTAGAATTTTACGTTTATCCCAGCCTGCACAAGCCGCGGGCTCGACGGGATCAGACCGCGAGAACGGTCGACGATAAATGTCTTGTCCGCGAGATTTTTACCCGTTATGAAGAAAGTCGTCTTCCACCTTTCTAATGTGTAGTTCGCAGTTGCATTCCAATAAGACTGCGAATCAATCGGGCCGATCTGTCCATTCGCAGTGGGCGTGACGGCGTTGAGATCGTCACCAAACTGATCACCAATGTAAACATTCTCGATGAAGGCCTGAAATCCGTTCGCATGCGAGTAGCCCACGCTGGTGGTCAACAGAGTTTCAGGAGTGTAAGGAAGTCGATTGCCGTCGATCGCGCATTGAGTGGTTGAAACTCGGCGAGATGCGGGGCAGAACGAATTCAATGTCCCGGAGCTCGTGATCGAACTAAATCGTGTACCTTGAAACTCCGCGATGGGAAGCCAGGTAAACGCAGTGCGAACAAAGAAATTATGACGCGAAACAAAGACGGCATCGGTATCGAGCCGTCCGCTGAATTCCAGACCCTGCTGAAGCGTTTCTCCGCCGTTTGTCAGCACGGCACCAACGCCGCCTGCGATACTTGCCGGCACTATCTGATTCTCATAATCGAGCCGGAAGATCGTTCCTTCGAGTTTAAGTCCACGCACAGGGTTCGTGCGGACGCCCGCTTCGTAATTCCAACTGCGTTCGGGATCAAGCTCGACTACGCCGCCCGAGTTGGTGATGCTGTCCTCGGCCCGCGGTGGAGAAAATCCCCTATGGACACCGGCAAAGATAGTAGTGCGAGGCAAGCCGGAATACGCAATGCCAATGCCCGGAATAAATTCCTCGACGGTGGTATTGCCCTGGGCTATGGGGTTCGCCAGCAGATTCTGCCGTTTGATATCAATACGCTCGAACCGAATGCCCGGCGTTACCGAGAACTCGCCAAAGACGAAACGGTTTTGAACAAAGGCAGACGTTGCAAAGTTCCGCCGGACGTTGAGTTCAGAGAGTACGCCATCCCTGCTATTCGGAGTGTCACCGTTCAACTGGCGGCGATGCTGCTTTTCCCAATGGAAACGAAGCCCGCCCTGCAACTCACCGCGGAATCCATTTCCCGCGTTGTACTGATAGGCAACCTGCGGGGCTACCCCATATGTATCATACTGCCTGAGCCGGCCTTCATTACCACATGTAGTATTCAGATCGGCCATTGAAAGGCAATCAGTATCAGCACTAAGCCGATTAGGTCGCTGGCCGGAATTAGACGACTGCCGCCACCAATGCCGACGAAAGAAATTGTAATATGCGTTGGTAGTTAGCGTTGTAGATGGCGAGAGGACTGCCGTATGTGCAACGGAAGTGCCATAACGGTTACCATAGAAGAAATCGTTGCGAAATGGGTTCTGACGCGGGTCGGCTGCGTACTCGGCCTCAGTGAGCCCTGAATATGTCACATTAGAGTCTTCACCGTAGTGGCTGAGCTTAAATGTAAGAGCGTTGCTGGAATTGAGCGTTTGGACAATCTTTATAGAGGTATCGTTAAGCTTGGAGTTTAAATTCTCGCGAGCCCCGTCACCCTGTTTGTGGGTGTAATTGCCAAATATACCGGTTTTATTGATAGTGCCGCTACCCGTAAAACTACCATTAAAATAATCACGGTTGCCACCGACGAGCTTTATACCAAAAGTCGGCTTCTGAGTCGGATTCGGCGTGATGTAGTTAATTACCCCTGCAACCGTCTGCGGGCCATAGGCTATCTGGCTAGATCCCTTCAGAACCTCGATCTCAGCATAGCGCTCGATGGGCGGATGATAATAAGAAGCATTATCGCCGTATGGCGCGTATGCCAGCGGCAGACCATCCTCGAGAAGCAGCACTTTGGTCGAGCGAGTAGGATTCGTGCCGCGGATGCCGATATTTGGCCTGAGACCGAAACCCTCTTCGTCCCGGACATTAACGCCGGAGATCTTTCTTAAGGCCTCGGAAAAATTGAATATACGTGATGATTCAATCATCTGACTGTCTAGACGTTCGACGGCTCCGGGAATCTCATCGAGGCTTGCCGCGGTGCCGGCAAGATATGTTGCGGCGACCATCACCTCGGCTGCAGGGGGCTGGGGATGAAGAACGATCTCAGTGCCGTAATCAACCGGCAGCCTAAGGCGGCGTTCCGATCTCGCAAATCCCTGGGCCGTAACCACAACGATGAGATCACCACGCATGCCGCTCAACGATGACCGGCCGTCAGCGCCGGATACCGATGTCAGGCGGTGGCTTGACGAAGAATTGATGACGGTTACCTGTGCTCCTGCTATCGCCGCGCCATTCGGATCTACGATACGAATTGACTCATTATATGAGCCAGCCTGGCCAAGGACGGCGACCGATAAAGAAACTATTAAAGATGCGATTAAAATTGATCGAAATCTTGATGCCGAACGGCTTGAGTCCATCCGGTATAGGAAATATTCAACGCGCATATATTTAGTTAATGAAAACGATTTTCAATTGCAACAATGTAAAGATATTTCACTTGTTGGCACACGTCAAGTGGCGATTAAGATTTTTTATTCCCCTATGAAGACCGGAGCTCGTTTTTCGAAGAATGCAGTCACGCCCTCCTTGAAGTCGGCTCCCCGGCCGGATTCGATCTGGCACTGGTGTTCGAGTACTAACTGGGAGGTCAGATCATTGGAGAATGAGGCATTCAGCATTCGTTTGATACGGCCAATGGCTCCAGTTGGACCGGTAGCGAGCTTTGCGGCGAGCTTTGATGCTTCGGCGGCCAGGTCCGCGGATGCAACGACTTGATTGATCATTCCGATCGCGAGTGCCCTTTCGGCGGAGACCGCATCGCCGGTCATCAGTAATTCAGCAGCTATTTTTTCGCCCACGGCTCGAGGAAGGAAGAACGTACCACCACAATCGGGTGACAGGCCTATCCGAACAAAGGCCTCACGAAAAGAAGCGTCGTCCGAGGCTATGACGATGTCACATGCGAGAGCAAAATTGACACCCGCGCCAGCACAAACGCCATTTACCGCGGCAATAAACGGTATCGGCGTTTCACGAATAAGTTTTATGACGCCATGTAGTTGACCAAGAGGTTCTTCCAAAAAGGCCTCAATACGGCCTTCACGCTCCCATAAGCTCTTCATCTCCCTGAGGTCGCCGCCGGAGCAGAATGCACGTCCGTTGGCAGTGAGAATAACCGCCCGGGCATCGTCAGCAACCGCTTGTTTGAAGGCGGCGGCAAGGTCACGGGTCATCCCCGCCGACAATGCGTTTAACGCGTCTGGACGATTCATCGTCACGGTCGCGACTGCACCCGACATCTCATAGTTCACTGTTTCGTATTTCATAAGCTAAGCGTGCTTAATGCGCGGATCTGGCTCTCGAACGGCTGGCCTCGTGACATTCCCTGCAAAGGACAGAACGGCCGACCTTTGGCTGGAATGGTACAGTATCGTGTTTTCCGCAGTTATCGCAGACGATCTCATACCGCGATGGGGCGTCTTCGCGAAGCAGAGCCTTTTTAGATCGGCATTTAGGACACCGCTGAGGCGGCATCATATTTCGCTGGTAAAATATTTGCTGGTCCTTTTCGGTAAAAAGAAATATCTCCTTGCACTGGATACACGGGATCTCGATGTCCGGCATAGCGTTTACTCCTTCGTTGCGGTGTACGGTTTACCGAAGTTTAGCACACACATCGCTCAACGACTTAACGCGATCACGTGGTTTTTGACGGTCCCTCCCAATGTGTCCAGGTTATAACCGCCTTCCAGGCACGAGACGATCCGGCCCTCGCAAACCTCATCGGCCCAACGCCGAACCGAAGCCGTCATTGAGGCGAAATCATTATCTTCGAGACGCAGCTGACCGAGCGGATCGCTTGCGTGAGCATCAAACCCGGCGGAAATGAATATCAGGTCCGGCCGCAGCTTCTTTGAGATCTCCTCGAGTGCTCCTTCGAACATCCGGGCCTGTTCACCCGCGGGAGTATTTGCCTTGACTGGAACATTAAGGGTGTAACCCAGCCCCCGCCCAAATCCTGTTTCCCCCCTGCTTCCCGATCCGGGATACCATGGATACTGGTGCATTGAGAAAAAGTAAATACTCGGGTCGTCGTAGAATATTCCCTGGGTACCGTTGCCGTGATGGACATCCCAATCGAGGATCGCTACACGCTCGATCTCTTTATAATTGTTCTGGGCATATTTAGCGGCAACCGCGACGTTGTTGAAAAGGCAAAAGCCCATTGCATTCTCCGCAGTAGCGTGATGGCCCGGCGGCCTGACAACTACGAACGCATTATCCACAGAGCCTTGCATAACCGCATCCACACCGGCAATAGCCCCCCCCGCTGCATAAAGACCGGCCTCGAACGATTTCATCGAGATCGTCGTATCCGCGTCCAAGCGGTCCTGCCCATGTTCAAAGGCACCTTCCACTCGTTTGTAATGCTGCGGCGTGTGGGCCGCCTGTACCAACCCCTTCGAAGCCATTTCAGGTGTGATCTCCGTGAGGCTGGACCAAAACATTTCATCTTCGCGAAGTACGTCCATCACCGCCGTATATCTGATGGGAGTCTCAGGATGTCCTGGCCCGGTATTATGCTTTTCGTAAATGGGGTGGTGGATGATCGCGGTTTTCATCGGTTGTATTATCACTATTAACTATCAATTAATAACTGTCCAGAGCAGCTTCTTTATCAGCGAGTAATGGCCGTCAAAAGTGAATAGGCTCGATGCGAAAACTATCCACTGCCCGCTAACCACCTGTCAGGGAAGAAAATTGGATCTTTTCGTTCGAGACCCCCGACGGTAAGTGGTATATTTCGTTTTTACTCGCATGATGAATATCCAGAGGATCCGAGCCATTGATTCACACACCGGCGGCGAACCGACGCGAGTCGTTGTCGATGGGTTTCCCGATCTTGGAAAGGGAACGATGGCTGAGAGGCTAGATATTTTCCGCCTTGATCACGACAAACTGCGCACCGCTATTGTTTGTGAACCTAGAGGGCACAACGCGATCGTAGGAGCACTTCTTTGTGAGCCGCTTGACCCGACCGCGGCAGAGGGGGTCATTTTCTTTAACAACGTCGGCTATCTCGGAATGTGCGGGCATGGAACCATAGGCCTTATCAAAACCCTTGAATACATTGGACGGATCACCAGCGGAACTCATAGGATCGAAACGCCTGTAGGCATGATTCAGGCCGAACTCGATGAAACCGGCACCGTCACAATTTCGAACGTTGCCAGTTACCGACTCGCGAAAAACGTCGTCGTCGATGTCCCGGAATACGGCCGCGTGATCGGTGATATCGCTTACGGAGGCAACTGGTTTTTCCTTGTGGGTAAGCATTCCATGGAAATCGAATTAGCAAACCTCAAACCGCTCACCGATCTCGCAGTCGCCACCCGCAATGCCCTTATCGCCAGCAATATAACCGGAGCTGATGGCGCTGCGATCGATCACATCGAGCTTTTTGCGGCAACACCAACCGCTGATAGCCGCAATTTCGTACTATGCCCGGGCCTTGAATACGACCGTTCGCCGTGTGGAACGGGGACGAGCGCCAAACTTGCATGTCTTTACGCTGATGGCAAGCTAAAGGAAGGAGAAACGTGGCGCCAGGAGAGCATAATCGGCAGCGTCTTCGAAGGAAGCATCAGACTTGAAGGTGACAAGATCATCCCGATAATTCGCGGCACGGCGCATATAACGGCCGAGCTCGAACTGGTCTTTGACAAACTCGACCCGTATCAATTTGGCTTTACCGGATGAAGACTTATGACGCAGCCATAGTCGGTGGCGGTATCGTCGGGGCAGCGTGTGCGGCGAGCCTATCATCTGCCGGGCTCAGCGTTATTGTGATCGAGGAATTCGGGATCGCCTCTGGCACTACTGCCGCGGGCATGGGTCATATTGTCGTGATGGATGACAACGAGGCGCAGTTTGCGTTGACTCGCTATTCACAGCAATTATGGAAAAAGCTCGCTTCCGAACTGCCAAAGGAGGCAGAGTTTGAAAACTGTGGCACCATCTGGGTTGCAGCCAACGGAGATGAAATGACAGAGGTTCTCCGCAAGAGAGAGTTTTACGCGCAACGCGGAATAGCTTCGGAGGTCCTCGACGAAAAAGGCATCCGGACCGCCGAGCCCAACCTTCGCAGCGGACTTGCGGGCGGGTTGCTCGTCGAGGGCGACAGCGTGGTTTACCAGCTATTTGCGACGAGATTTCTCTTCGAGAAGGCGAAGCGGAAAGGCTGCGAGCTACTTATCGGTAATCGTGCTGTCGAACTCCTGGAGACGGGGGTGAGATTATCTGACGGCCAGGTTATCGCCGCTGGTAAGATAATAAATGCTGGCGGCGCTGGGGCGATCAATCTTTCGCCGGGTCTGAATATCACAAAGCGAAAAGGCCATCTCGTCATTTCCGAGCGTTACCCGGGTTTTGCGAAACATCAGCTTGTCGAACTCGGTTATCTAAAGTCGGCACATGGCGCTGAGGCAGACTCCGTAGCATTCAATGTGCAGCCGCGGAGTACTGGCCAGGTGATGATCGGATCGTCAAGACAATTTGGGGTCGAGAACGGGGATATCGATTATCCGATCCTTCGCAAAATGACGGCGAGGGCGTTCGAGTATATGCCGGCATTAAAAAAGCTTTCAGCAGTTCGAGTCTGGACCGGATTTCGCCCTGCAACGCCGGACAACCTGCCATACATTGGCAAACTGCCTCACCACGAAAACATCTATATCGCCGGCGGTCATGAAGGCCTTGGCATCTCTACATCCCTCGGTACCGCCGAACTGATCACCGACGCTATAATGAGCCGCGAACCGGCGATACCGATTGAACCATATTCTCCGGAGCGCCCGACTAAGGATCATTGATCACACTAACCGTAAACGCACATACAATTTCGGTCGAACCGGGCACCACGGTCGCCGCGGCGGTGGTGGCTGCCGAAGTTGTCCATCTTCGAAGGTCCGTCTTCGGTGAACCACGCAGCCCACTTTGCGGAATGGGCGTATGTTTCGAGTGTCGAGTAACCATTGACGGGATCTCGCTTCAGAGGAGCTGCATGGTTCTCGCACGTGATGGGATGGAGATCGTGACAGATGAGTAAAAACTCGACGAAGATACTCATCGTGGGCGGCGGTGCGGCGGGCCTATCGGCTGCCCTTGCCGCATCCGAAAACGCTCTTGTCACGATCGTAGATGATAACCCCCATCTGGGCGGGCAGATCTGGCGTGCGGAGTTGGGAAAGATCCAGTCGCTCGAAGCCAAACGTCTGATCCAACGCATAATCTCCGGCAAGGTCACGATAATCAACAACGCTCAGGTGTACGCCTCTGAAACCAACCAATGTCTACTGGGGGAGACCGTGGAGGGCAGGCTCGAATTACCATATGAAAGGCTCATTATCGCAACGGGAGCCCGCGAACGATTCCTTCCCTTCCCCGGCTGGACACTACCGGGAGTCTTCGGTGCGGGCGGACTGCAGGCGATGGTCAAAGGGGGAATGACGGTTAAGAATAAACGGATTGTCGTCGCGGGAACCGGCCCACTTCTTCTCGCGGTGGCTGATTATCTCAGAATCAAGGGAGCCAATGTCGTTGCTATCGCTGAACAAGCCACCGCCGCAAGGGTACGCAGTTTCGCACTAACACTATGGAACTCTCCGGCGAAGCTCGTTCAGGCCGCGTTTTTACGAGCTCGACTGATAGGCGTTCCGTATCTTACCGACTCCTGGGTCACCGCGGCCGCGGGCAAAAACAGGGTCCAGGAAATTACGTTGAGTCGAAAGGGCAAGACGCGGGCTCTCGATTGCGACATTCTAGCCAGCGGCTATCATCTGGTTCCAAATACCGAACTCGGCGAGGTACTCGGATGCACGATAAAAAACGGCTGCATCGCTGTCGACGAATTTCAAAAGACTTCCGTAGAAAACATTTATTGTGCCGGCGAGCCTACTGGTATCGGAGGTGTCGAAGCCTCCCTAATAGAAGGCACGATCGCGGGGCTCGCTGCAAGCGGTCGAACAGACGGGGCCCGTTCCCATTTTGCACGTGGTAATAAGACGCGTGATTTCGGAAACGCCCTCAACACTGCTTTTGCCCTCCGCGATGAACTGAAGACGCTTGCTTCGACAGGTACGTTTGTTTGCCGCTGTGAGGATGTGGAATACGCTCGTCTGACCGAGTGCACCAATTTCCGCGACGCCAAATTGCAGACGCGTTGCGGAATGGGCGCGTGCCAGGGGCGGATCTGTGGTCCGGCCACAGAGTTTATGTTCGGCTGGAAATCTGGTTCCGTGCGGCCGCCGATATTTCCGGTTAAAATGGAGAATCTATGACAATGGAATGGAAAGGCGTGATGCCTGCGATCACTACGTGTTTCGATGAGAACCTGAACATTGACCACGAGTTCGTTGCGAAGCACGTGAATTGGCTCGTCGATAACGGCTGCACCGGTATAGTCACCAACGGCTCGCTAGGCGAAGGCGGAACATTCTCGCTTGAAGAGAAGATCTCTCTTTGGAAGACCGTAATCGGCGCGGTCGGTGATCGGGTTCCCGTTGTCGCCGCGATCGCGTCGATGACTACCTCAGAAGCGTGCGCTCAGGCGGTCGAGGCTGAGTCGGCGGGATGCCGCGGTCTGATGGTGCTGCCCCCTTATGTGTACCGCGGTGATTGGCGAGAAATGAAATATCACATTTCGGAGGTCGTCAGGTCGACTTCCCTTTCCTGCATGCTCTACAACAATCCTGTGGCATACGGAACCGATTTTTTACCCGGGCAGATCGACGAGCTTGCCGCCGAACTGCCAAATCTTAACGCTGTTAAAGAATCATCAACTGACGTCCGCCGCGTTACCGCTATCCGCGCGGTGTCGGGTGACCGGCTCAAGATATTTGTCGGCGTCGATGATGCGATCGTGGAGTGCATCAACGCCGGAGCGACGGGCTGGATCGCCGGGCTTGTCAGTGCGTTTCCTAAAGAGTCGGTAGACCTCTTTGATTACACGATGAATGGCGAGGCGGAAAAGGCCCGTGAGCTTTACGAGTGGTTTCTGCCCCTCCTGAGGCTGGATACGGTGCCGAAATTCGTTCAGCTCATTAAGCTGGTGCAGGAAAAGGTAGGATGGGGAAATACCCGCGTTCGCCCGCCCCGGCTCGAGCTTGTCGGAGCGGAGCTCGAGGAAACGCTTGCGATAATCGATCATGCATTCGCAACGAGGCCCCGAGGTACGGCAGAAGCCCGCGGTTAAGCAAGGTCGTAACGCAGACGTTGATCTATCTTTCTTGATGACGCGTGAGCTTTCTGCAACATTAATTTACATGGAATACACACTCACAGGCACGTCGATAATCGGCCAATCCCGCGGCACCAAAACTTCCGAAACCTTCCGTGCATACGATCCCACGACCGGTATCGAGGTAGAACCTCATTTCCACTCAGCCACGATAGAAGAGCTGGATCGTGCTGCCTCGCTTGCCGATGCCGCCAGGATTCCATACGGGAATATTCCGGGACGGGGGCGAGCAGTTTTCCTGCGAAAGATCGCCGACAATATTGAGGCTCTCGGCGATACGCTGATCCAACGCGCATCGCTTGAAACCTCGCTGCCAAATGCCCGATTCGTTGGCGAACGCGGACGCACTTGCGCTCAACTCCGCATGTTTGCCGATCTGCTCGACGAAGGCTCGTGGGTTGATGCACGCATTGATCACGCGATCCCAGACCGCGAGCCTATACCCAAGCCCGATGTCCGCTCGATGCTGCGTCCCATTGGCCCCGTCGCGGTGTTTTGCGCAAGCAATTTCCCTTTGGCTTATTCGGTTGCCGGAGGCGATACGGCCTCGGCCTTGGCCGCCGGTTGCCCCGTGATCGTAAACGGCCATGTTGCTCATCCGGGCACAGCGGAGCTGGTCGGTTTAGCGGTTGCCAACGCAGTACGAGAATGCGGCATGCCCGAGGGCGTTTTCAGCCTGTTGTTTTCAAGCGGCTATGACATCGGACAAGCTCTCGTTAGACAGCCGGCAATTAAAGCCGTTGGATTCACAGGTTCGCGGCGGGGGGGACGGGCACTAATGGATATCGCGGCGGCAAGGCCCGAACCGATTCCGGTCTTCACCGAGATGAGCTCGGTGAATCCGACATTTATCCTTCCAAGCGCCTTAAATCAACGAGGTGATGAGATCATCGCCGGACTTCATGCGTCGGTAACCGGAGGCGTTGGACAGTTCTGCACTAAACCGGGACTGGTGTTTCTGCCGAATGACGAGGCAGCCGTCAGTTTCACTTTAGTCTTCAAGGATCTGATCCAGCATACCCACCCGGCACCGCTGCTTACGGATGGCATACGCTTGAGCTATATCGAGGGAAATGTCAGGCGAGCTCCGGTAGTTGAGAACTCGGTCGCGAATGAAGAAACAGATCTGCCTGGATTCGCAGTGAATCCATCCGTCTTCGAAACGTCTACTGCCGAATTCTTAAATACCCCCGAACTCAACCAAGAGATTTTCGGCCCGACAACATTGCTTATACGCTCGAAGACTCACGAAGAATTGCTCGCGATCGCCCGTTCACTCGAGGGGCAGCTAACCGCTTCGGTACACGGCACGAAAGAAGACTTGACTGAATATGCTGATCTCATCGCGATACTCGAAACAAAGGTCGGCCGCCTTATCTTCAACGGATTTTCGACCGGCGTCGAGGTTTGCCCGTCTATGGTTCACGGTGGGCCTTATCCCGCAACGTCGGACGGCCGTTCGACCGCGGTAGGAACTCGGGCGATCACCCGTTTTTCCCGGCTGGTCTGTTTTCAAAATTTTCCTGATTCGGCCCTGCCTGACGAACTCAAGGAAGCTAATCCGCTTGGCATTTGGCGGTTGGTCGACGGCAGATTTGAACCACCTGAGTGAGCTTTCAGCCCGTCACTCCGACTCAAATCCCGATAGCTTCATCACAAAATCGGGAACTTTCGGCTCATTAGGTAGTATGTATTCCCTTCCCTTTTCGCGTGCCCATCGGTGAAGCCACGAGATGCCGGCCGGGCCGATGTATGTATCCGCGTTCCGGTACGCATCGTTTTTGAGTGCAGTCTCCAGATCTACAAACTTGTATCCACGCCGCTTGAGCATTCTGGCGAGATCGCCAAAATACTCAGCGTTGATGAGATTCGAATGTATTATCATCGTCTGGCTGACTTCTCTGCCAAATAGCTTCATCGACTGCCGTTCCCAATATTCCAGTTTCCGCTCCATGTACGGAACATATTCGCCGCCCACCTTTCGCAACAACTCTTTGTCGCCACGATCGAGAGCGATATCGTAGGCCCTTGCAAAGATATAGTCGGCATTATCAAAGGTGATCGGAGCCACGACATAGCCGCGTTCTTTTAGAAAATTATCGAAGGCGGCCTTGACCTCAAGCGTGCGGCCGGTATGAAGAAAAGGATGACGAAAATATCGCAGCCGCTTCCCTCTTGAATGGAGCAGACCTCGAGTGATCTCCTCGCCCCTAACGACATCATTCTGAAAATCCGCCAATTCGATGCGGTTCAGACTGCGGTGAGAAAACGAATGATTTCCGAGTTCTAGGCCTGCATCGAGCCACATCTCGAGCAGCGCGATCTCTGCAGGTTGTCGCTCATCACCGTTGTAGAGCTTGTTCTCATTGAGAAATCCGATCGCCGGCACCTTTGCCTTTTTGATATGCGAGAGAAGCTTACGGGTGATCTCCTGCCGATGGCCAAGATCGCGCCTGGTTGACACGACCGGCAGGTCGTCTATGGTAACTGCGATAGTTCGCGTCGCTCGCGTCTGTGCCGATATTTGAACCGTCAAGCCCAATAATACCGCGATCAGAAAGGTCGGTTTACTTAGCAAAAACTTGTGAGAAATCATTAAAACCCTTGAACTCCAATGCATTGCCGCTCGGATCAAGAAAAAACATCGTAGCCTGCTCCCCAACCTCGCCGGCGAAGCGGATCTTTGGCTCGATAACAAATTTGACGCCTTTCGTTCTCAATTTCTCGGCCAACGCATTCCACTCTTCCATAGGCAAAACAATGCCAAAATGCGGAACCGGAACGTCATTCCCATCGACCGGATTCGTCATCCGAATTCCCGCCGAAGCCGGATCAAGATGCGTCACGATCTGATGTCCGTATAAATTGAAGTCGATCCATCGATCGGAGCTGCGGCCTTCTTCACACTCCAGGACGCTGCCATAGAACTCCCGAGCAGCGCCAAGATCATGTACGGGAAATGCCAAATGGAAAAGATTAATTGTTTTCATACTAAACGGGTTCGGGGATCTTCGCGATCTGCCTGATCGCTCCTAGATGATATCCTGAATGAGCAACCAGCCCAATCGCCATTCCAACCTGCATTTCGGTCCAATCGCGGGGCTCGGCGATGCAGCGGAGGGCGTTCTCGTACGCCGTGCGAACAACTAATCTCAGCGCATCCCATTCCTCTTCGTTCACAGTCTCGATCAGCCAGCTGTCTTCCCAATTTACGTTCGAGGTGCGGCCGTTTATGAATTCGCACAGGCGGTCGAGGTAAAATTTGGCGTGCTCTGTCTGGGCTGCAATCGTCGTTCCGTAGAAGGCCTTCGAGGCACGGGCCGCCGAGACCTTGTCGAGAGTGTTGAACATGCCTACGCCCTGGTCGAGATATGCGCTGCCCTTGCCGGTGGGCGAGCCTTCGAACGTCTCCAGCAGTAAATAGGCCACTGACTCCACAAAGTCCTTGACCGCAATTTGTCCGGTTTCATTTTCCATTGTGCTAACCTCTTGGCTTATGCCGGAGAAAATTGACGAATTTATTGAGCAACTTCGCCGATCGATTAAACACGGCACTTTCGTCAAGCTTACTTTAGGCAATTATAAGGGTGACGACCCACAACTGCAAAAAATCCTCGTCCGCATCGTTAATACAAAAAAGGGCACGCGGCTCTTCTTTCTCTATCGCGGGGCCACCCGGGATACTGCTAAGAATTACGACACCGAAACAGGCGTTGCACTCGTCTCCGAGTTCCTTGACGGGCAATTCTTCAGCGGACACCTCTTTACCACAGAAAACGACTTTCAGCTCGAGGTAGGCAAGAAAGGCAAGTCCCGCCTCAACGTCGGTAAGGCCACTTTCCAAGCCGCGCCTCGGGCGGACCATGATCGTGAAAAGACGACACAGATCGACGTATCGGCGTTTTACTTAAAAGCCCTGGGCATCACTGACGAGACCGGCCGAGTCCGAGATAAACAACAGGACAAATGGCGGCAGATCAATAAATTCGTCGAGGTACTTGCGAACCTCGTCGACAAGTCAACGCTGAGAGACCGGCGCGACCTAAAGATCCTGGACATGGGTTCGGGCAAAGGCTATCTGACCTTTGCTGCCTATGACTATTTTTCAAACATCCGCGGGATCGACACTTCAGTTACCGGCGTCGATACTAAGCAAGCCCTGGTCGATCTCGGCAACAGCGTAGCAGCTGCGAGCGGCTTTGAAAATCTTAGGTTCGAAGTCGGAAGTATTTCTGATTTCCCTGTCGATAAGGTTGATATTCTCATCGCTCTCCATGCGTGCAATACAGCCACGGACGATGCCATTTACAAGGCAATTGCCGCCAATGCCCACCTGATCGTCGCCGCTCCGTGCTGTCATCAAGAGATCCGTCCTCAGCTAAAGCCTCCCGCAATGTTCAATGACGTGCTAAAGCATGGCATTATGCTCGAACGTCACGCCGAATTCATCACCGACGCTCTCCGCTCCCTGCTGATGGAGTCTCAAGGCTACGATACCCGGCTTTTCGAATTTGTCCCTATGGAACATACCGCAAAGAACATCATGCTCGTTGGCACTCGACAGGAGCCTCTCAAGGCAGCCGATTCGATCGATCGAGAGATCGCCGAAATCAAAACTTTTTATGGTATCGAGCGACAGCGTCTGGAAACGCTTCTAGCTGGTCCGGGGTAGGCGACCATGTGATCTGAACCGAGTATGTCCAGCAGATGTCTAAAATAGGCAAAAGTGTCCCGGACGGGGACAGCTAATTCAGTGGTAACTCATTGATTCGACCACGTTTAGCCAATTGCTGCCCTGTACCACCTATTTTCCAAATTGTGTATTACAAAGTAATTTACTTAACTTAAGAAGATCGATTTCAAAGAACAAAAAGCTCCAATCCGAAGATTAGAACCGGCACCGGCAAGAGTAAACTATTTTGCTTTTGGTGGAAATATCATTTGTCCTAAAATGTCGCATTTGTCGCAAAATGCACCTTTTGGCGTAATAGACCATATCGGGTGGTTGTCTTCGCTGGCCTTAAAGTTTTACCTCGGTGAAGCCGAGACATATATCCACTGTCCGCTACAAATTCTTCCACATCTTCGATGCGGGTCGGATTGGAATTGCATCTTACAGGAAGCTCCGCATCTGGCGATTGTCTGACGCGTCTCCAAGGCGCTAATTAAAAATCCAGGTGTTGGTATTCTCGATCTGTGCTAATCTGTGGCTAAATTTTCTTATGCAATACACCGCTAAAACGCCTGACGAATACATCGCCGGACTCCCTGACGACCGCAAGTCAGCCCTCTCGACCCTTCGTAAGGTTATTAACGACAACCTGCCTGAAGGTTTCAAGGAAACTATGGGATACGGCCACATTGGTTGGGTCGTGCCGCACGAATCGTATCCCGCGGGCTATCATTGCGACCCAAAGCAACCGCTGCCGTTCATGGGCGTGGCTTCACAGAAAAATCATATCGCCCTTTATTCGATGTGCCTCTATGGTGATGTCGAACAATTGGATTGGTTTCGTGCGGAGTGGCCGAAGCACTCGAAGAAGAAGCTCAACATGGGCATATCATGCATCCGCTTCACTAAGCTCGAAGATATCCCGCTTGAGCTAATCGGCGAACTCGCGTCTAAGGTCACGCCGCAGCAATGGATCGAGATTTACGAGCGGTCGCGGCAAAAGGGTACTGGTTGAGGCAGCCAGCGTCGGTTATCCGCGGCTACGGTCTTAGGATCTAAGGCCTTAGCCGAAACACGATTTTAATATAATTTAGTGATATAATCGCTTTCCTCGATCCCACGTTTTGGAAGTAACCTTGAAACAATTAATCTTCGCTACCGCTGTCATCTTCGCTGTGGCTATGGGTGCCGCTGTTTTCTCGGGCTCACGAGAGATGGCAATCACTTCGAAACCCATCTCTGGACAAATCTCACGTTCATCCGAAAAAAGGCCCCAGGAAATACGCTCAATCAGTGAGATCCTCAACCCCGACGGCAGCGTTGCGAAGGGATTCAAAGGCAGTTTCGATCCGAAGGGATACCGCATGCTCCTCGGGCCGGGAGGCTCGCCGCGTTTCATCGCCGATGAACCGGGCTGCGGCGATAACTGGGATAACCGATTCGCGTTAAATGGCGCGGATGGCGAGATCTCCGCAGTTGTCATTTCCGGCTCTGACACGTACGCAGCTGGCGATTTCACGGCGATCGGAAACACGGTGGCCAACCGGATCGCAAAATGGAACGGCACGTCATGGTCGGCGCTCGGCACCGGTATGAATGACGATGTCCTCGCACTAGCGGTGTCCGGAACCGACGTATACGCAGGCGGATGGTTTACATCGGCCGGCGGGACCGCAGCGAGTCGCATCGCGAAGTGGAACGGCACATCGTGGGCGGCGCTGGGCGCCGGAATGAATGACGGGGTGACTTCACTCGCAGTATCGGGGGCGGGCGTGTTCGCGGGCGGCTATTTCACGTCAGCGGGCGGCAACACGGCTAACTTTATCGCTATATGGAACGGCACATCATGGTCACAGCTCGGCACCGGGATGAACGATCAGGTCACGTCTCTTGCGGTCTCGGGCACGGATCTATATGCAGGCGGATTTTTCACTTTGGCGGGCGAGACCGAAGTGAACAATATCGCCAAATGGGATGGCACCGTATGGTCGCCGCTCGCGACCGGTACAAATGGGCCTGTCAGTTCAATAGCCGTATCGGGTGCCGAAGTATACGCCGGCGGATACTTCACAGCGGCCGGCGGCACGCCCGTTAACAATATCGCAAAATGGAACGGCACGTCGTGGTCTTCGCTCGGCAGCGGGACGAATGACGGCGTCAATTCCCTTGCCATATCTGGAACGGACATATACGCAGGCGGATATTTCACCACAGCCGGCGGCAACCCCGCGAATTACGTTGCCAAATGGAATGGCACATCCTGGTCCCCGCTCGGTACCGGAACGGACGGCCCAGTAAGTTCCGTTGCTGTTTCCGGCACTGATCTATTTGCAGGCGGATTTTTCACGATGGCCGACGGCGTCGCCGCTAACCATATCGCAAAGTGGAATGGCACATCATGGTCGCCGCTCGGGACCGGAATAAACGGTCCTGTCTGGGCACTTGCAGTATCGGGAAACGACGTGTTCGCGGGCGGAAGGTTTACCACGGTGGGGAGCACGGCCGCGAACCGGATCGCAAAATGGAATGGCACTTCATGGTCATCACTCGATTCGGGAATGGACAATGACGTGTACTCGCTTGCCGTAATGGGTACCGACCTGTACGCGGGCGGAGATTTTTCAACGGCGGGCGGCATTGCCGCCGACCGGGTCGCAAAATGGAACGGCACGTCGTGGTCCCCGCTCGGCAGCGGGATGAATAATACCGTCAGAGCCTTTGCCGTATCGGGTACGGACCTATATGCCGGAGGAGATTTCACGACGGCGGGCGGCACCTCTGCCAACCGGATCGCAAAATGGAATGGCACATCGTGGTCGCCGCTCGGAACAGGAAAAAACGGCTCTGTCTGGGCGCTCGCGATATCAGGGACCGACTTGTACGCAGGCGGATGGTTCTTCAAGGCGAGCGGTCCCGGCCAGGACTACATCATCAAATGGAATGGCACATCCTGGTCAACGGTCGGCACCGGTACGAACGGGATGGTAATGGCACTTGCGGTTTTGGGAACTGACATTTATGCCGCAGGGCTTTTCACAATGGCCGGAGGCACCGCCGCGAATAGAATTGCGAAATGGGACGGCACGTCGTGGGCGCCGCTCGGCACAGGATTAAACGACGGTGTCCATTCACTTGCCGTGTCAGGGACGGACGTCTATGCAGGCGGTTACTTCACAACCTCAGGCGGCACACACGCGAACAGGATCGCGGTCTGGAACGGCACTGACTGGTCCCCGCTCGGTACCGGAGTGAACGACGGCGTCTATTCAATTGCAATAGCGGGAACCGCCATTTTTGCAGGCGGAGAGTTCACAACAGCCGGCTGTCATGTGTCGGCATACTTCGGCAGATATTCCGAGGCGACATTTACCATTTCAGGTAGGGTCACCACTCCCGCAGGTGCTGGCCTCCGCAACGCGCGGGTCTCCATAATCGGACCTAATGGCGAGGTCAAGATCGTTACTACCAGCTCGTTAGGTTACTACGCATTCGATGCTCTCGAAGCTCAAACATATAGTGTCAGCGTGGCGTCGAAGAGATATAGGTTTGAGACACGCACCGTCGTGCTTAACGGTTCACTGACGGATGTTGATTTTGTAGGGCTCGAGTAGGGTCGGTGGTTGTAAGCCGGTATTTGCTACTTAAGGGCGATTCTACGGGCCCGCATCAAGCTGCCTAGCTCCCTCGATTCGATACTTTCCTGGTACACCCACTGTTTGCTTGACGATTGCCCCATGTCACCCTTATTATTAAAGATTGCGTTTTATCGCACTCGCTTATATACGGCGAAGGAAGTGACATAATGAAACAGGAAATACATCCGAAATATAACGAAATATCAGTGATCTGTGCGTGCGGAAGCACGTTTCAGACGCGTTCGACCTTGGGCGGCGATCTTAATATCGAGATTTGCTCGGCGTGCCATCCATTTTTTACCGGTAAGCAGAAACTGGTCGATACCGCCGGACGCGTGGACCGCTTTAACAAGCGGTATGCCCGCGGAGCAGCACCGGCACCCGCACCAGCTGCGGAAGAGACTGCATCGTAATCTTTATTAAATTGTTACTGATTACGGACAAATATTAGCTTACAATTGACGCCGACGCTTTTAGCGCCGATCGATGAGGTGTGTAACAACACCCGAGATAGGTGAAAAAGAGTCGGCGTTAAGTGTTTTAAACAGTAGGAAGTACAACATCAGAATACAAGAAGGTCTCACCAAATATTTTGTGTAATTTCGTGTTACTTAAACGGACCTTTTGAGCATCTCAATAGCGAATATTAGCGGCCGATAAAACTCATATGCAATCTCGATCCCGTACACGCACACTTAGATTTTTGCACACCGTCTTTGCCATGGAGCGCGACCTTATCGTCGGCGGCCAGGCCGTTATGGAAGGAGTAATGATGCGGACTCCTTCAGCATATGCGATCGCCTGCCGCCGCACGGATGGCTCGATCACTACAACTGCTGACAAGCTGCCGAAATGGAGCGATACGTACAAATGGCTCAATACTCCGGTACTTCGCGGAGGTGCGACCCTGATCCAGTCTCTGGCGTTGGGCATAAAGGCCCTCAATTTCTCGGCCCGCCTCTACGAAGAAGACATAAAAGCCGAAGAAGAACGAGCCAATGCGAAAGTGGGCGAGACCCAGTTAGCCTATGTCGAGGGCACTGATGACGAGAATTTTCTGAAAGCACCGGTCAAGGTCGTGATGCCCGAGGAGCGGGAGAATAAGACCAAAAAGGCGGGCCAATCGGCGAGCGCCGTAGGGTCGATAATCTTTGCTCTTCTCTTCAACATCGCTCTCTTTATCGTCGCTCCGCTGGTTTTGACGAATGTCCTATTCATCGCCCTGGGTTGGGCCCAGTCGCCGCTCGTTGCGGCCGACGCGGGATGGTTCGACATGGTCAAAGCCTATGTATGGAAGATACAGCTTGATTCATTTGGGTCATGGGTCGGTTTTAACCTGATCGACGGCCTCATCCGCATGGTCTTCTTCATCATCATGATCTTTTCAATGTCGTTTCTGAAGGACATTCGACGCGTTTTCGAATACCACGGAGCCGAGCACAAGACTGTATTTACATGGGAAAAGGGCCTCGACCTGAACGTCGATAATGCTACGCTGCAGCGGCGCCAGCATCCACGCTGCGGAACGTCGTTCCTGATGGTCGTGATGCTCGTTGCGATCGTTCTTTTCTCGGTGATCAATTTCGAGGCGACGTGGATGAACCTTGTAGTTCGTATCGCCCTGATGCCGCTCGTCGCGGGCCTTTCGTACGAAGTCATTCGTTATGCGGCCAAAAAAGAATCCGGAGCTATCTTTAAGCTGATGACGCTCCCGGGGCTGTGGCTGCAGAACATCACAACGCAGGAGCCCGACGGCGAGCAGTTGGAAGTAGCCATAAAAGCTCTCGACGAATCGTTAAAGCTTGAGCCCGAGTCGGTTATCGGCCATCAGTTGTCCCCGGTTACTTAGCGGTTTAGGAAAGTTGCACTTCGCTTTGCTGACCACTGACAACCGACCACTGACAACTGACAAATATGTTTGAGAAATTAGAACAGATAGAAAGATCGTACGAAGAATTGACCGAGCAGATCTCGCAGCCGGAGTTCATGGAGGACATGTCTGCGTATGCGAGGCTGATGAAACAGCATCGATCTCTCGGCGAGATCGTTGGCAAATTTCGCGAAGTGCGGAAGATGACCGAGGACCTGCAGGGTGCAAAAGACCTGGCCGCCATGGCCGATGACGACGAGATGCGCGAAATGGCCGCTCTCGAAATAGCCGAGATCGAGGAAAAGCTGCCGCCGGCCGAGGAAGAATTGAAACTCCTTCTGTTGCCTAAGGACCCGAACGACGAGAAGAACGTAATTCTGGAGATCCGCGCAGGCACTGGGGGTGACGAAGCCACGCTTTTTGCCGCCGAGATCCTGCGGATGTATGCCCGGTACGCCGAACGGCAGGGTTGGAAAATGGATGTGCTCGAGGCCTCGGACACAGGGATCGGCGGCATCAAGGATGCTGTTGCCGTCATCGAGGGCGACAACGTTTATTCGAGAATGCGTTTTGAGTCCGGCGTTCATCGTGTGCAGCGTGTGCCCCAAACCGAAACGAGCGGCCGTATTCATACGTCCGCTATCACCGTTGCCATACTGCCGGAAGCAGAAGAGGTTGATGTCCAGATAAACCAGAACGACCTTCGAATAGACACGTTCTGCTCGTCCGGGCCTGGCGGCCAGTCGGTAAATACAACGTACTCGGCCGTTCGCATTACGCATCTTCCTACCAACACGGTAGTGTCGATGCAGGACGAAAAATCGCAGATAAAGAACCGTGAAAAGGCAATGCGGGTTCTTCGTGCCCGTCTTCAGGAGATCGAGGAGCAGAAACAGCACGACGCACTTTCCGCAGAACGCAAGAGCATGGTCGGAAGCGGCGACCGGTCAGAGAAGATCCGCACTTATAATTTCAAGGAAAACCGCGTTACCGACCATCGGATCGGCTTGACCGTCCACCAGCTCGACCTTGTAATGGAGGGCCAGATCGATGAATTCATTGAAGCCCTGCGGACGCATTATCAAACCGAGAAGCTTAAGGCCGAAGCTGTGGGGGCGTAAGCATTGCAATGGCTTCACCCACTCGCCTTTATCTTATTAGGCACGGCCAGTCGGCTGGAAATGCCGAAGGCCGGTTTGGCGGGCATGGGCCGACGCCGCTTTCAGAGCTTGGGCGCCGCCAGGCCGAGAGGACAGCAAAGGTTCTCGCCAAAGAAGGTATCAATGCGATCTACTCCAGTGATCTCCTTCGTGCCGTGCAGACAGCGGAACCGCTCGCCGCGGCCCTCGGACTTGAGATAAAAACGTCGCCTGCCTTCCGCGAACGCCACGTCGGCGTACTCGAGGGCCTGACATTTGACGAATCCAAAGAGCGTTTTCCGCGGGATTACTACGCCCTGATCAACCGCGACATTCATCACATCATCACGGACGGCGAGAGCTATGGTCAGTTGCTAAAGCGTATTACCGACGAACTCGACAAGATCATTCGGGGACACATCAGCCAGCGGATCGCACTTTTTTCGCATACGGGTGCTCTTTGCTTTCTGACGCTGCATCTAATAGGTGCGATCCACCGGAATACTAAGACGACACCGTGGATCATTACATCAAATTGCGGCATAAACCGATTTGAGCTCCGTGGAGCTCGAAATGTCCGCGTCGTAGCGCTTAACGATACCCGTCACCTCGTCGAGGTGACCGGCAACGACGCCTTCGCCGTGCTGCCTTAGCCAGCCAGATTGGTGTTAATATTAAAAGCCCAAAGACAATGTGAGGTAACCCATGTTTTACAAATGCTCATTCGGTGTTTTAATGCTTTCACTCCTCATGATTGGGGCGATCAAAGCGGCCGGTCAATCCATTCCTGACGACGCCGTCCATCTGCCTAAAAAGATTGGGGGCGAAGACAAATCGAATGATCGGCTCGATGCTGTTAACGTCACAGGAAAGATAACGGTTAACGGATTAACCGTGGACGAGAAGCCTCCCAAGATCTTCGTGGCCGTATACAGCTATGGACGCTTCATTACTCGTAAAGTTGTCGAGCCAAACGGCTCCTTTTCCATAGCCGATGTGCCCCGGAACGGCTCGGTTCTTTCGGTAGAAATCGATCAAACCGAAGTAGCGTCAGCACAGGTCATACCGGGCCCGTCAATGATCCATTATCAAGATTTCCAAATCTCAATGCCGCCGCGGGGCGATTCGCGAACCGCTATAGGGGTCGTCGACGCGATGTCAACATATGTGCGTGACTCAAGCACGCGGGAAATTTTTCAGCAGGCCGTAAATGACTTGAACAAAGGAAATACCGATAAGGCAATCTCGTCGCTGAAGAAGGTTGTCTCGGCGGACGTCAATGATTTTCCTGCCTGGACGCAACTGGGAAACGCCCATTTCATCAAGAAGAATTACAAGGAAGCAGAAGATTCGTACCTCAGATCGATCGCGCTCCGGCCCGGCTATGTTTTGCCCCATATCAACTTAGGGAAACTCTACCTTATCGAAAATAGGCCCGAGTCGGCGGTCGGCCCTCTAACGAAGGCGGTCGAGGTCGGGCCCAGCTCGGCCGATGCGCAGCATTTTTTGGGGGAGGCATATCTGGCCCTAAAGAAAGGCTCGAAGGCCGTCGTCTATCTCAACGAGGCCATTCGCCTCGCACCAGTGGAAAAGGCGGAGATTCATCTCAGGCTCGCGGCGTTGTACGACGCTGTAGGACTTAAATCGCGAGCTTCGTTCGAATACAAGCTGTTTCTGGAAAAGATACCAGGATACGGACATGCCGCCGATCTTAAAAAATATATAGCCGCCAACCCGCCCAAACAATAAAAAGGGCCGGAATTCCGGCCCAAAAATTTGCGAAAAACTCAGACTTTACCAGTCGTACCTGGCCGCCAACTGAACGACTCGGGGCGAGCCTTGAGTAGCAGTCAGCCGGCCAAAACTCGCTGAAGGCGTCTTTAGCCTTGGATCGAGGGCCATCCCGAACGAGGCCACGCCAGTTAGAGGCTGTGTATTGGTTACATTAAAAACCTCTAGTCGAAGTGTCAGCTTTTGACGTTCAGTCACCCTGATTGACTTGTAAAGCCCAGCATCGAGGGTAACAAAACCCGGAGCCCTCAGGAGATTTCGGTCGCCCGGCTCACCCGGCCTTGCATTGCGGAACGACTGATAGGCATAAGTCGGATCGCTGAAAAGGTTAGGCAGGCCGTCAACGCCGTTTTTGATCGGCGAGCTGTAAAGCTCGCGTATTCGAACCCCATTGGACTGGACGTTCCAGTTTGTTGCCCAACGGGCATTATCAAATGGTTCACCTATCGGCAGTCCAGTGTTCCAACGGAATACGCCCGTCATCGTCCACCCGCCGAGGATAGCATTTGCAAGACGGCTAGAATCGAGAAAGGCCTTTCCCTTCCCGAATGGCAGCTCCCAAACATAATTGGCGTTAATCAGGTGACGTACGTCAAAATCTGAATTACCCCGGTTAGCTTTCAGATCGAGTGGGTTAAGAATCACGGATGCCCCGCCGGTGATAGCACCCGACGCCTCATTGCCCGATGCCGTGTCGAGGGAATGTGAGTAGGTGTAATTGAAATCGAACGACAACCCTCTCTGAAACCTTTTTCTCACGCTGACCTGCAAAGCGTTATACCAGGATGAGCCTACTGTCGAATATGCTGAAAAGGTCGCGTACTGCGGGTGGACAAAGATATTGTTGCCAAATCCAAGCCCGTCGTCCCATAGTGTTTGGACAAATGTGTAGTCGTTTGTGTTCCTTCCGCCCACGCACCCGCCGTTCACGCCCGTTGCACGTGCGACTCGTCGGTATGCCGCCTGAGTTGCGGTCAAGTTTACGTTAGCGCCGCAAATCGAATATACTCCGGCGAGTCCCGGAACGAACTTATTGAACCAGGCAATGTTGGGTATCGAGTTTATGGGTGCATCCACTTCTCGATAATCAAGCAGCACGTTCATCACCCCATAAAAGTCCTCTCCGGACGCAGGATCGCGAAGATTGTTGAAGTGGGCTGTGTCACGCGAAACTAACAGGCTCTTGGCGATTCGACCAACATAGGAGGCTTCGATCGTGATTCCCTGACCTAGCTGGCGGCCGTACGAGAAGTTATAGTTGTAGTTGTAGGGTGTCGTGAGATCCCTATCTAGCGACTGTTCGATTCTTTCCGCTTGGTCGGCAGGGGTTTGAAGCGGAAAACTCAGTGAGGTAGGAAGCGACGGCAGGGCGGCAGTCGGCCCGAAGAATGCGGGACCCCGAACATTTTGGCCCAGCCCCGTAAACAATGGCCCTGCTCCTCCGGACACGTTGAATGTATTGGCCGAAATTTCGGAGGTCGAGCTGTAGCCGAGCGTGGAGTTGAGATCAAACGCTACGGCCAAAGCACTCCCGATGCGGTCATAGGTCATTCTGAACCCTCCGCGGAATGTGCTTTTGTTGTCCCCGCCGAAAAGCTTGCCCAAAAAGCCGCTCTTAAAATTGGGTGACCATGCGACTGATATCGATGGTGCAAAGTTGTTGTAATCCTGATCGTAATAACCGGGACGGCCGTTCGCCTTCCCAGCCTTGTCAACGGTGATAAGCCCGTTATAAGGAGTGCCGTTAAAGGCTCCCTCGCGCCGTTTTTCAAAAAAGCTGTTGAGACTTTCCGTAGGCGCCACCTGCAGGCCGTTGGCCTCATATACTGGCGTGGACGTCGACCATCGAACCCCATAATTGACAGTAAGATTGGTCTTCATCCGCCAGCTGTCTTGCACATAAGCCTCTATTTCGGTCGTCTTGAATGTGCGGTCGACGCCCGTACCCAATTGCTGCAGGGCTCCCGATCCGTCGTATTGGAGATTAGCCGCGTAGTACGAAAACCTACCGATAACCGCGCTGAGTGCATCTCGCAGATCGGTCACTCCGGCCGACGCCACGTTCGGGAAGATCGGCGATGCGCACGTGTTGAAGTCGAATACAAGCACGTCACCCGAACAGTCATAGAACGACGGGTTTGTCGACGACGAATCATATGACGATCCGAAAGAAACACGGTTGTTGCTAACAAATCGCAGGTTGCCGCCGATTGCGATTGTGTGATTCCCCTTCACCCAGATCAGATCGTCTACGATATTATGGACAGGTGTTACGCGGCTAAGTGTGCGCGCGAAATTCAGCGGCGTGTAGATAAAGCGGAAGAAAAATTCGTTCTGTGTTGAATCACCGCCGACCGTAAACGCTTCTCGAGTCAACCCGTAGGTGGCCTTATTTACGATATTACTCGAAAGTTGCCAAGTGTGACCGACAGCGACGCCGTATGGATGAACCCAAGTGTTTGGCGCCGGGGTGTCGGGAAATCGGGAGACACCCGTCGAATTGTCCTGCTGATATTGGAATCGAGCAAACACGTCCTGGCTGGCTGTTGGTTTCCAGTCAAACCTAACTGTCACCACATTATTCCTGATCGGTGTCGGGGCGTTAAACCGGAATCCGCCAGTGTTTAGACCATCACCGACAGAGGAATCGTTGGCAGGGTAGGCGGCCGCGGCAGACGCCAAAAGGCTCAGAGCCGCCGGATTTAGGCCCGGCGACGATAACGCGCCATTTGCGGCGTTGTAGCAAGCATTTATCTGCGCCGGCGAAATCGTCGCGACACCGTCCGAGAAGCTAGCCGAGCAGGCGCCGGCGGCCGGTGCCGCGGTCGCACGGTATTTGACCAGACCTTGTCCCAGACTGGCAAGCGGTACCTCTCGGGTAACAGGCGTTTCGGCGTTCTCCTCGAATCGTTCGTAAAACACCGAGAAAAAGAGCTTGTCCTTCTTGATCGGTCCTAGCAGCGATCCCCCATAGTTTCGCCGCGAAAGCGACGGCTGTTCAACTCCATTAAGATTATTGAAAAAATCGTTCGCCTGGAATTTCTTCGATGGACGAAAATATAGATACCCCGAGCCGTGCCAGTCATTACTTCCGGATTTTGTGATCAGCGAGATTTGGGCCCCCGACGAGCGTCCAAAACTTGCATCTGCGTTCGTGGTCTGAACGCGAAATTCCTGCAAGGCTTCCGGTGTCACACGCAAGACACTAAAGAATGCCCGGCCGCCCTGCTGTTCATTTACATCAACTCCATCGAGGGTGACGTTGGCCTGGTCGGATCTTCCGCCGTTAACGGAACCGTCGGTCGTAACACCCGGCTGAAGTGAAAGAAGGTCGGGTGTATTTCGCGCCGACAAAGGGAGCGAGATGATTTGCTGGCTGGATATGGTGTTGCCTATCGAGCCATCGGTAGTATTAATGACGGCTTCGTTCGAACTTGTCACGGTGACCGTTTCAGCGACGGCCCCAACCTCGAGGCTAACGTTAATCTCTCTCGATGTATCTACCGCCGCCTGAGTGCCCGGAAACACGGTCTTTTTGAAACCGGAAGCCGTAACCTCCAACTGATAACTATCCGGCGGTACCGAAGCAAACACATAGTTCCCGTCATTGTTGGTTACTTGCGTGCGGCTAAAATTCTTTGTTTCGCTTTGCAGGGTAACAGTCGCACCCGCAATGGCTGATCCTTGAACGTCGCGGACGGTCCCGCGCACCGATGATGTACCGGATTGCGCTTTGACGTCGAAACAAAACGCCAAGCAGAGCGCCGTGAATAAGAGAAATCTCAAAGACCCCTCACAAATCTTGCGAAAATTCATATTCTCCTCCTTAAAGTCCAAAAATAGAAATAAAGACGAAACTACTGAGGGAGCTTTGAGAAAACGATCATCCACAAAAACAATGCGAGCATCATGACCGATTGGACGTTTTGTTCAACCAATTATAAGATGAATTTTCAAAACCAACATTGATCAATACGGTCCCGTAGAAAGACCGAAAACCAAGTTCTGCCGCATTTTTGAGTGATGTGAATCGGTTCTCACTTATAACTAATGCATTTTTCGTTCCAAAAATACAAATTTGAATCTGAACGTGTGATTTCGCGGCCATTCCTGTGTCGGAACGATCTAAAACCATCGACCCAATCCCATTTTTTCGGGATAAAATTCAAATTTTCGGGAATAAGTGCGCTTTATCTTACATGTTGTCGTGAGCACTTATCAAGGCTCTGGCGGCTTTTGCTGCCGTCGCTCCGCTGCCGATGGCGGTGCTGATAGTGGGTGACAAGGGGTGAGCGGCGTCACCTACAGCAAACGTTCCGGGCGAGGTGGTAGCACAATTGTGGTCGACGAGAATGTAACGCTGCGGATCCATTTCTAACTGGCCGCGGAAAAGCTCGGTGTTCGGCATTACGCCGATCCTTATCAAAACAGCTTCGGCGGGTACGATCGTTCGGATACCGTTTTTGCCGTTCTCCACCTCCACGCCCGTTACCGTGTCATCGCCGCGAACCGCAAGGGGTTCCGTCTCTACCATGAATTCAATGTTGCCCTTATGAGTGGCCTCATCCAGAAACGCTTTCCTGGCAGCGAATTCCTTTCGACGATGTATCACCGTTACGCTTCGGGCGGTGCTGCAGAGGAGCAGAGCATTTTCGATCGCCGCGTCACCGCCGCCTACGATAACGACCGACTTTCCTCCGACGGAGCTGCGAGAAGACACACCGGAATGGAGAATTCCGCGTCCTTCGAATTCGATCTCGCCTGGAATGCCTAGCCGCCGGCGCCGAACACCTGTGGCGAGGATCAATGCTTTGGCCGAAAAACGTCGTTCATCAGCGAGCGTTACAACCTTCGATTTCATGTCCACGGCAGTCACCGATGAGTTAGTGAGAAGCGGGACACGCCGGGCGTCGAGATGTCGAACGAACTTTTCCTTGAGTTCCCTGGCATCTACCGATTCGAAACCTAAGAAGTTTTCGATCGGATTGAATGTCCAAAGCAGCTGGCCGCCCGGGTCGCTCTCCTTCTCAAGCAGCATCGCGTTCAGGCCGAGGTCGATGCACCACAAAGCGGCTGATAGCCCTGCGGGCCCACCTCCGATAATGATCACATCTGGCTCGGATTTAAGCTGTTCCATACAAATCGGATGCGGCCGGGTTTGCGACTTTTTGTCAACGCAAAATGCCAATTATTGTCACTTTACCAGGCCTTGTCTTTGTAACCTGAGTCAATACCACCCTTCGGTCCGCTGTAAGCCTCTATATTAGGCGTCTCCAGAGAATTAACAAAGCTGAATTTTCAGCGAACCAGTGGCACCAATTTTGCTTGTAAATAGTGGATTTTACCGTGTCAGAAGGTAAGCATTTCGCTCCCACTTCATTTTCCTCACCCGCAGAATTATGAGATTAGACTCCGAAACCGTTTCACTCACCTCGGCCGTACAAGAAGGTGAGACCACACCGTCTGAAACTTTCGCCGATTTTCAGGAGATCCTCGCGTCCGGCATCGCCGCGGCACAAAGCGGGGACCGACTGGCGGCTCGCAGACTTTTGTTCCAGGCGTCAGGGGTCGACCCCCGGTGTGAAGACATCTGGATGTGGCTTGCGTCGATCAGCGATTACCCCGAGGAACTGCTAATTTTTCTTGGCAATGCCCTCGACATTAACCCGGAGAATGAACGAGCCCGCCAATGGCGGGCCTCTACCCGATCACTGCTGGCCAAGACATTTGTCCAACGTGCCGTCGCGGCGAACCAGGAGGGATCTCTGGTACGGGCAGAACAATGTATCGAACAAGCACTTGCCTATGACAGCCGGTGCGCACTGGCGTGGTTGTGGAAAGCGTCATTAGCAGGGGATGAAGATCAAAAGATCGAGTTTCTCGAAAGAGCCCTCGAGATCGAGCCCGACAATCCTGATGCCAAGGCCGCCTTGGATGCGATCCTCACGGAACGATCTCATACCGCTTTCAACGACGTCAGGTCAGCAGCAGCGGCTGGACGGCGAAAAAAGGCCCTTGAACTTGTGAACGAATTCCTGCGAAGTGAGCCGCTCATTGCCGACGCGTGGATACTGCGATCGCATCTTTCACTTGGATTAGGAGAAAAGATCGAATCGCTTCAGCGTGCCCTGGAGATCGAGCCGGACAACACAACCGCGCGTTCAACATATGATTTTCTCGTCGCTACCGTCGGAGATCAGCCGGAAACGGCTTCTTCTTTGAATGTTACGCATCCAGACGCTGAGGGTGAAGATGTTCTCGAAGCTGCTGCAACGGGAGAATCCCAACCTGTCGTCGATGAGCCTGAGTCTACCACGCCGTTCATTGAAAAGCCGCTCGATAGCGTATTCGACCTGGATGTTTCGCCGGCTCCCGAAGACTTTGTCCTCGCAGTTTCCAAAACGCGAGATCATGCGGCCGATGATGCTCAGCCGGAAGGCGAAACACGGGAGTCGGAACAGTATTTTGTCCAACCCATCGACGCAATGCCTGTCGACGAGTCTTCGGGTGATTTCGAAAACACACTTCTGGAGACGTTTGACGTAGACGCCTCACATACTGACTCGACAGCAGAGACAGGCTCGCAGGTGTACGAGTTCACCGAATTCGACGAGACCCCTGAGCCATCCGACGCCCTCGTTTTTGAAGAGTTGCAGCCGCTTGATCTTTCGTCAAAAAATGAAAGCAATAGCATCCCGGAAAGCGGCAACGGTTCCTTACCCGTCGGTCCAGACTACGTCGAAGCACCGTCATCGGACGACTCGGCGAGATTCGATTCAGAGTCAGTTGAGACACACTTCTCGACTGAAGTTTCACCGAACAAATGCCCATACTGCCAAAATCCTAACGAACCGCAAGCGTTTTATTGCGGCACCTGTCATGCCGCTTTTTCATTGTCCGATATTGAGAGCCTGCTTAATAATCCACATGCAGATCGAGAACTCATTCAGAATGCGGTTACGCAGATGGAGGCAGAGTGGAACCTACGGGATTTTTCCGATACGGAACTCGCAGAGCTCGGCATCGGTTACCTGAATTTGGGCGATTACGAAGCGGGAGTTAAATATATTCAGGAAGCCTCGAGGCTGGATCCGAATAATGTGATCCTGGGCGGGCAGCTCAACGCGATCGCTATCAGGATCGACGAGATCCGTCGGCAAACCGAGGTCCATGGCAACATGCCCAAGTGCAAAAGGATCCTTGTGGTCGACGACAGCCCCACCGTGAGGAAGCTGATCGCTAGCAAGCTCGAAAAATCGGGTCATGAGGTGACGTGTGCGGTCGATGGCGTCGAGGCCCTCGAAAGACTCGAAACGAGCCTTCCCGATCTTGTCCTACTCGATATATCAATGCCGAGAATGGACGGCTATGAAGTTTGTAAACAGATTCGCACCAATCCCGCAGCCAAAGATCTGCCGGTGATAATGATCTCGGGAAAAGACGGTTTCTTCGACAAGGTAAGAGGGAGAATGGCGGGGTCAACCGGTTACGTCACTAAGCCATTTGGCCCGGAAACTCTCATGAAGGCACTGGAAACCTATTTACTTCCCGACCAAAAGGCAGCAGATTGATCTCCGGATAACCGGATCCGATCCGTAGCAGAATGAGACCTGAGATCAAATACTCGCTACCGGTCGATTCGGACACCGCTATCGTCCAGATCCGAAGCAGCTTGTTGATACTTGCCCAAACGGGCGAGGTGTCTGATCTCAGTTCCGCTCGACACGCACTCTCAAATTTAAGAGAACAAGCCGATAACGACCGTCGGCCAAAGATATCCGCTGCTATAAGCGAATGCGAAGCCGCGCTCGAGGACCTTGCCCGGGAGACCCATCCCTTACCAAGCTCCGTCTTCAAGGTACTTGATAAGATAGCGTCGATCGAGGCCGCCATGCTCGACACATCGCTTCACTCGAGCGACTTCCTGGATGACCTGACTTCCCTCGTTGACGTTTCATTCGATGGCCTGTCGCCGAAACCTGTAGAGGACACGGTGAGTAACGAGGAGTTACCCGAGAGGTTCGAAATAGATGAAGAGACCCTGGAGATCTTTCGTAACGAAGCTTCTGACCTTTTGTCGGCGATAGACACGAGCCTCAATGTATTGCTGGAATCCCCTTCGAACTCGAATGCGATATGGGAGATACGACGCAATGCTCACACCTTCAAAGGCGCTGCCGGCATCGTTGGCTTCAAGAATGCGTGCAGGATCGCCCACAGGATGGAGGACCTGTTGGATGCGGTGGTCTCATCTCGCTCCGGTGCAGGCCCCCCCGTAAATGATTTTCTTCTGTCTGCAGTGGGATCACTTCACTCGATCCTCGAAGAAAAAGCGGTCGACGACAACGTCAAGGAGTTCAAGGAACTATATTCTAAGGCCGTAGCATGGCTTAGCGATAGAGTTGCGGGCGACACATCCACTTCAGGTAACGCGGGTCATCCAGAACAGTTACCCTCTCCCACTGATCGAACCGTTTCTCCGGAAAAATTCGCCGCCAGGCCTTCTCCGGTGGTGCGCGTATCTATCGAACGGATCGATTTTCTGATGCAGTTGACGGGGAAAGTCACGGCGAACGGCAGCGAGCTAGCCCGTCTTTTGTCGGAACGATCAAACTCTCTGTTGGCCGACCCGGCTTCGAATGGGCAGATCGAATCTCTACTCGCCGCAGCCGGCGAAATGCATCGGAAGCTTCAGGTTGAGCTCGGGCGTATTCGTATGGTTAGGTTTGCCACGATTGAGACCCGACTTTCTCGCGCCATAAACACTACCTGTGGTGACGTCAACAAAAAAGCCTCGCTCAGACTTGTGAATGGCGAGGCCGAGATCGACACACTCGTGATTGATGCCCTGATCGAGCCTCTCATTCACCTGCTAAAAAATGCCGTTGTTCACGGCATCGAGACACCTGAGACTCGTCGACTGATCGGAAAGTCCGAAACAGGGCTTATCACAGTTGAGATCGAGGCCGGCAGTGAGGCCGTTATCTTGTCCGTTTCAGATGACGGGGGCGGAATTTCACTGGCCCGACTGAAAGACCGAGCTGTCGCGGGCGGCATCATCGACCCGAGCCAATTGACAACATTGAGTGATAGAGATGCACTCAAACTGATCTTCGCAAAGGGGCTTTCGACCTCACACTCGCTCGATCTGAACGCGGGCCGGGGAGTGGGAATGGCGATCGTCAAGGAAAGCGTTGAATCTCGCGGGGGTTCGGTGCTGATCGATTCTCAGATACAGAAAGGGACGACTTTCACGATCCTGATGCCTCTAACGGTTCCGGTATTTGACCCGCCGCCTTCAGACGATATCCAGCCGGAGCAGGTCCCCACCGAGGGCCTGGATCCCCTCGTATTGATCGTCGACGACAGTGCTTCGATTCGAAACCAGGCTGTAAAAATTGTCGAGAATGCAGGTTTCCGAACCATAACGGCCAACAACGGTGCTGAGGCATTGGAGTTGTTGCTCTCAGGCCGATGGGAACCGGACCTTATACTTTCTGACGTCGAAATGCCTCAGATCGATGGGTGGCAATTCCTGGAATATGTGAAAACGGATGAGAATTTTGGAGGAATACCAGTCGTTATGGTCACGTCGCTTGATCTGCCGAAATACCGTAAGAGAGCATATGATCTCGGCGCAAGCGACTATATCGTAAAGCCGGTAACCACCACGGACCTCGAGCGCGTCTGCAAAGAGTATGCGTCACGCGCCTAGCGCCTTGGCGGGCGGCTTGGCCTGATCTCGATCTTGCTCGGCAATGCCCTCGCTTCCATCGACAACAGCCCCATTACCGCGTCGGCAATGTCATCCGGCTGGAGCTGCCATGCCTTATCGGAACTCGGCGTATCGTCACCGAAGTAGGTATTTACGCTCCCTGGGCAAATGTAACTGACCTTGATCCCGTCATGCCGGACCTCTTGCATCAACGCTTCGGAAAAGCCGTTCAGTCCAAACTTCGATGCGTTATACGCGGCCATTCCGGGATGTGCGTTCTGTCCGGCAAGCGATGAAATATTTATGATATAGCCGCCGCCTCTCTTCTTCATCAGCGGTATCGCGTGGTGGCAGGCATAAAATACACCGAATAAGTTTGTTTCGAGCGTTTGCCGAAATTCCTTGGACGACAATTCTTCGACAGTCTTACCCATGTAGCCGATCCCCGCGTTATTGATCAGTACATCGACCCCGCCGAACCTCGATTCACACGAATTCAATAGGCCCTTCACCTGTTCTTCATCGCGCACATCGCAAACCTTGCCAAAGCAATCTCCTGATTCCGAAAGCCGTGACACAGCCGCTTCGATCTCATCACGGTCCCGGGCGCAAATATAGACGCCCATTCCGTCACGCACGAGCCTTTCGGCTATCGCAAAGCCTATCCCCTTTGTACCACCTGTAACTACTGCCGCTTTTTTCTCGATAGCCATATTTTGATCATGCCCTAAGCCGTTTGTTGAGGATCTCGTTGACGACCTTTGGATTTGCTTTCCCTTGTGATGCTTTCATTACCTGGCCGACAAAAAAGCCAAACAGCTTTTCATTGCCGCCGCGAAAAGCATCGACATTTGCCTGATTTGCACTCATTACGTCATCGACGAATTTTTCGATCGACGCCTCATCCGACACTTGCTCGAATCCCTTCTCTTTTATCACGTCGCCCGCCGTCTTACCGGTCGCGAACATTTCGGCGAAAACTTCCTTCGCCTGATTATTGTTGATCGAGTCCGATGCCACGGTTTTCACTAGCTGAGCCAGGTCCTCAGCTGGCGTCAGGCTTTCACTGACTTGCTTACCAGATTGGTTAAGCTCGCGAGTAAATTCGCCAAGCACCCAATTGGCGGAAAGTCTGGGGTTAGCGGTGATCCGGGCGACGGTCTCGAAATACTCGGCAAAATCCTTGTCACTCACCAATTGCGAGGCGTCGGCATACGACAACTCGTAAACAGCCATGAACCGGTCGCGCATCACGTCCGGCAGCTCGGGCATGTGCTTCTTTACATCCGCGATGAAAGCCGACGTGACCTTTACCGCCTGCAGGTCGGGCTCCGGAAAGTACCGGTAATCATGGGCATCTTCCTTGCTGCGCATTATCCGGGTGCAGTTATTCTTTTCGTCCCAAAGCCGTGTTTCCTGATTAACGGCCTCCCCGGCCTCGTGCGCGGCTACCTGACGCTCGATCTCGAATTCGATCGCTTTCTGCATGAACCGCACGGAATTAAGATTTTTTAATTCGACCTTGTTGTTATAGGTCGTTTCGCCAACCTTGCGGACCGAGACATTTGCCTCGCACCGCAAATTCCCTTTCTCCATATCCGCATCGCTGGCTCCGACCCACTGCAGAACGCGTCGAATATGATTTACATAATCATAAGCCTGCCATGAGGTGCGAAAATCCGGAGCAGTGACGATCTCGCCCAGCGGCGTGCCCGCACGATTGAGGTCAACATATGAATATCTGTCAACGTCGGGAAGCCCTTCATGAACATTCTTACCGGCGTCCTCTTCGAGATGCATACGCTCTATATGAATGGTCAGCGGTTTCCATTCCATCGCATGACCGTGATCGTCACGTTCGGCGGTCATGATCGTCAGTTTTCCATTTGCTGAGAATGGCTTGTCGTACTGCGATATCTGGTAGCCTTTGGGCAAGTCGGGGTAGAAATAGTTTTTCCTCGCGAAAACCGAGGTTTCCTGTATTTCAAGGCCGAGAGCCAAAGCGGCCCGAGCCCCGAGGTCGATCACCCGCTTGTTCAAAACGGGCAATGCGCCCGGCAATCCCAGACATACGGGGCATGTATTAGCATTCGGCTCACCACCGGTCTGCACCGTACATCCACAAAAGATCTTAGTTGCAGTCGCCAACTGAGCATGGACCTCCATACCGATCACCGCTTCCCACCCTGGTTTGATCATATCCTCTTATATCATCGCAATACCGTCAGCGGCGGATTCCCCGAATGGACGGTCTGAAGAGCCCCACCCTCAAGATCGGCCTCGGAACCGTACGCGGGCCGGTTGCCCAGAATTGCCCCCCAGCAAAGTATCCTTGCACAGCCCGGCCGCCGCGATTGTATCTGGGGAACCTGCCGTTTGAAAAATAAACATATGCCCCCCTGTCGTTGTAAGGCACACCGAAGGGGACAAACTGAGTCGAAGACGCTAGCTGTGCATTTGCAGCTGCTTGAATGGCTCGCAATTTTTCTATTTCCAGACGTTCTTCTCGCTGCATTTCATAGCGCTTTTCCGTTTCGAGTCGGCTCGCCTCGCGTCGCTTTTCGAGTACTTCCGGCGAGGGCATTCCGAGGCGTTCATGATTTTCACGATAATCGCGTTCGGCCTTCAAACGTGCCCCTTTATATTTTTCCAGATCGGTATTCGTTACGCTTCTCTGGGCGACAGCACTTCCCGCTAGAATGAGAATGACACAAAAAACAAAGTGCGGTTTCTGAATCATAATTATCACCTCTTTCCGGCCATTATATCACGAGCTTCGAGCCCCTTAAGAGAACATCGCCGCGGTCTAAAAACCGAAACTCACGCCGATCCGACCGGTCGAGCCCGGCGTGCGAAATCCGTTTTCGAAATATTCCTGATCAAAGACGTTTTCGATCGTGCCAAAGGCTCGCAACGAGCGGTTGTTCTTAATATCAAACGTGTAACCTACGGTCAGATCTCCCTTCCTATTCCCATCGAAGCGATAAATGTACGTCGAAAAAGTCGATCCGCTGAAAATGGGCGCGAGATAGGGACTGGTAGCGAGAAGGTCGAAGTTGATCCATAAACGTCCGATCCTCTGCGTTGCCACTAGGGTAAATTGATGGTCGGGGATCCCAAGGCTTTTGATAACGCCGCTCCCGGAGACCTGCGGGGTCCTCTGATCACTGTTGGTGTAAGTATATGATGTCGAGATCTCCGTTAAAGCCCACGGCCGGATCTTGGCACTGAATTCGCCCCCCCGAGCGACCCCGCCTTTCTGGTTCTCATAACCGCCGAAGGGCCGCCTCGTTAACCCGATGTCCGGCACCGCATTCCCGAATCCGATGATGTCATCCAGCCGCGTGTAAAAGTAAGTTGCCGACAACTTTACCCGCTCTCGTGCAAGGTCCTGGTCGATGCCAGCATCAAACGCGATGGTCTTCTCAGGCTTCAGCAGTGGATCACCGAGGGCGATAAATTCCGGGGTTCCAAATGTGGAGAAAAATGTTCCGAAGCGTTCGTATAAGGAAGGCACGCGATAACCGTTCCCGATGTGGCCACGCAGTTTCGTTCCCGACGAACGAAAGCTGTACGCGGCCGCCCCGTCGAAGGTATACGCGATGGGTGGATCAGAAAGGGTAAGGTCGATGTATGGAGCATTGGTTAAACTAAATTCCGGCCGCGACAGCGCGAAACGCTGGACTCGCATGCTTCCGGCGATCTGCAGGCGCCCATTCGCCAGAGCGACAAGGTCCTGCAAGTAAAATGTATTGCTCCGCTGCCCCGCCCGTGTAAAGAAGTCACCTAAGCCCGATGGTGTACTTCCGTCATTACCGAACCGTTCTTTTTCAAACTCATAACCGATCGAAACCCTGTGCGTGTCGTTAGGTGTCCAGTTTACATGGGCATTTCCGGTGTGTATTGAGCCATCGAAAAGACTCGTCGAAGGGCTCTGAAACCCCGGCCCTAGCGAACCATTCTCATTTATTCGCCGGGTCCCGAGCCCCTGGTAATACCCGCCGATCGTGAGCCTATTAGTCAGAACATGCTCGACCGTTACCTGACCGGAAAAAAACCGCGATCGTTGGAAACTATCCGGGTCGTTTACGTCCGGGCTAAAGTTAACATCCCGCACCGCGTTGATGATCGTCGCGTTTGAGATCGGAAGCGTACCAAGGGTGTCCGGATTAGAGTTCAAGCGAACATCGGCATCAGAGAAAAACAATCTGGCCGAAATCGAGGTCCCCTCCCATGGCCGGGCGTCGATCCGAGTCTGCAGATTATGATTTCCCGCGTCGTCCTCGCCATCGATCCCCTTGGTGTAAATCGTCCTCGAGTAGGCGGCCCCAATGCCGAAACGGTCATCCGCCGTACCGTGCGAAATGTTCCCGCGAAACCTCCCGAGCCCTAGACCGCCGAGAGCTCCGCTAACCTGGCCATGCGTACCGCTCCGAGCTGAAGGCGTTCGGAAGTCGACCGTGCCGCCGATCGCGTTTGTGCCGTACACAGAGGAACCCGAACCCCGAAGCACCTCGATCCGGTTAATGCTCGTCAGCGTAAGGTCGCTGATAAATGGCGTCGCGTCCCCGGTGATAGACGATGCATCCCGAAACCGTATGCCGTCGATCAGCAAGGCCGTGTCCTGATTTCGCAGTCCGCGTGTCTTTATATTTGCCGTCCGCCCAAACCCGCCAAGCTGCTGTACACGAAACCCGGGGATCGTTCTCAGGCTTTCGATCAGCGAAAAATCTGCCCGGTCGCGCATCTCCTGTCCGTCAATGACATCGATAGTTTTGGAAACCTGTTCTAACGTCTGCTCATCGCCGGCCGCGACCACGACTACGTCGGCGAGCCGTGCTATCGAAACCCGGCCATCCGTGACGATGACACTTGCCTGACGGCCGCCGGCAACCAGCAAATACATGCCGTCTGGAACGTTCTCAAATCTGTAGTTTCCATTTGAGTCTGAGGTCGTTTCAAACGTCTGGGATCCCGAGATCAATCGAACGCTTGTGAATAACGGCGGTTCCGTCAATCGCCCTTCGACGGTGACCATGTCCTGAGCTCGGATTGTTGTGGATAGTAAGACAAGAGTTACTAAGAGTATTACAGTCTTCATTTTTGCTCCTTTTCTGCCCATCGCAGAATGGTTTTAGAATGGCAGCCAAACAAAGTTCCTGGCTCGGCCCTCCCGGGCCTCACAGTTGCGTGGGCAGCTCCGGCTTCTCACCGAATTCCTTTATTTCGATCGCCTGGGGTTTAGCCGCGAATGAACCGAAAAGCACCAATTGGATTCTTAATTAATTTGTGTCATTCGTGTAATTCGTGGCTAAAACTATTTTCAAAAAACGCTCGTCACACGAACGTTACCGCTCGCGGGACTGGTGTCCAGCAGTACATTTATTCCGAAAATATCCATAACATTCTCGGCACTTAAAACTTCTCGCGGCGCACCGGCAGCTGCGATCCGGCCGTCTTTTAACATTAAAATTCGGTCGGCAAATTCCGATGCCAGATTCAGATCGTGCGTGATGACCACAGCCGATGAACCGAATTCGCGGCATTGCTTTTTCACCAGTCGAAACATCATCACCTGATGAGCAAGATCGAGATTAGCGGTGGGTTCGTCGAGCAGAACGATCGATGCCCCCGCCGCAAGTGCTCTCGCCAAAACGACGCGCTGGCGCTCGCCGCCCGAGAGATTGTCCATCAGCCGATCTTCAAAGGCGTCAAGGTCGCACTCAGCCAGAGCTGATCTAGCAGATTCGACATCCCGCTCCGTTTCCCAACCGAATTTGCCGCCATGAACAAACCTACCCGACAGAACGAATTCCAGTACAGTTACCGGAAACCGGGTTTCATTTTCCTGCGCGACAACAGCGATCTTTCGTGCGATCTCGCGTCGCGACATCTCCGCAATCGGACGTCCGTCGATCAATATTTCGCCGCGAGTGACGGGAACTGTCCCGTTCAACGCCCGCACAAGCGTCGACTTCCCGGCACCATTCGCCCCAAGCAAAGCGATGATCTCACCCGAACTCAACGTCATCGAAACGTCACGCAAAACCTCGCGATCGCCGTAACTCACTGAGATGTTTCTTACTTCAAGCATTTTCTTTAGCCACGAATAACACGAATCACGTTCTCATCTTTATTTGTGTTCATTCGTGTAATTCGTGGCTAATTTTTCCTCAACAGATAAATAAACAACGGAGCGCCGATAAGCGCGGTCACCGCTCCGACCGGCAATTCCCTGGGAGCTATCGCGGTGCGTGCGATGGTATCGGCAAAGACCACAAACGCCGCCCCAACTATCGCCGAAAACGGAACGACAAGCCGGTTGTCGCTTCCAACGCTGAGCCGCACCAGATGCGGCACGATCAAGCCGACATATCCGACCGATCCGCTCGCCGCCACAGCCGCCCCGACTACCAAACTTGAAGCCCCGAAAACTAGCATCCTCACCCGCCCGACCTCGACGCCAAAATCGAACGCATCACGCTCACCGACCATCATCAGGTTCAACGCTCTTGCCTGTGACGCGAGAACCACAGTGCCGATAACCGCCGCACAGAGACTGATGTAAACACCTGTCAACGTCGCCTGTGACAGGTCGCCCAACAGCCAAAACGTAAAGCTCCGCAGCTTTGCGGCGTCCAGCAGTGTCGTCAGCATCACGATCACCGATGACAAAAAGGTCGTAACGATCACACCCGAAAGCACCAGCCGTTCCACGGTCATCCCGGCCCGGCTCCTGGCCATTTGATAGACAGCTATTGTCGCCAACCCCGCCCCGGCGAACGCCAGCAGCGGCCGGGTTAGCTCAAGGCTTTGAAAAAACACAAAAGCCACCATCGTGCCTATAGCCGCACCGTTCGAAACCCCAAGCAAATACGGCTCGGCGAGTGGATTCCGCAGCAGCGACTGCAGCCCCGCACCCGCCACGGCCAAGCTGGCCCCAACACACGCGCCCAGCATGATCCGCGGTAGCCTGATGTCATAGAGTATAGACGCCTGCTGTTCGTTGAGCCCGGTCAATGGCAAACTCTCGGCACCCAGCATCGCAGCCAGCACCAGGACCGCCAACAGGCCGATCGTCAACAAAACGCCAATGCCCAGTGCTCTCTTCATAAATTGAAAAACAGCTATCAGCTATTAGCTAACAGCTACTAGCTATTTTTCCGTTTCACCGGTTTCAAACTTCTCCGGATGCAGCAGCCTTGCGATCTGCTCCAATGCATCCACCAGCCTAGGTCCGGGCCGTGAGATGATATCGGCATTGATCTTGTAAACACGCCCGTTCTTCACCGCCGGCGAATTCTTAAATGCATCGTTCGGTTCCTGGTTGTCTGGGCTGTCAGAGAGAATGATGACTTCGGGATTCAACGCCGAGGCAGTCTCCTTACTGAGTTTCGGGAATGCCGTTTCAATATTTTTGGTGACGAGTACCCCCCCAGCATCTCGAACTACCTGCGTCAGAAATGAACTTTTTCCAACTGTGAATAACGGCTCGCGGGAGATCTGGACAAATATTTTAGCCGCATCAGTGGCGGGTACCTCCAAATCCTCGTAAACGCAGCCATGAGTAATCTCGCAAATATATCGATGACGACCCCGAAACTCAGCGGTCAGCTTGTTCGAGGTATCGTACTTATCGAAGATGATCCCGAGTTGTTTGATACCTGTTTCGTAGATATCGATGAGCCCATACGGATTCATCACATACACTGCGATCCCATTCGCCTCAAGCGTCTTCATAAACGTCTCTATCTGCGAGGCGGTCGAAACAAAAACCATATCGGGCCTAAGAGCGATGATCGTCTCCATATTGGGGTTCATCGTATCGCCGATCTTTGTGATCGACTTCGCTTCTTCCGGATAGTCGCAAAACGTGGTGACGCCCACGAGTCGATCGCCGGCACCGACCGCGAAGATCATCTCTGTAACGCTCGGAGCCGTACTGACGACGCGTTTGACGTTAACCGGGATGGTAATTCGTCGCTCCAGATCGTCCGTCACTACCTGCATCGGGGTCGACGTCTGTGTTGCTGAAGAGTCGGGTGTACTTCCTACCTCAGCAGGCCGCTGGCATGCCGCACATACAAGCACGATCGCCAAAATTACCGCAAATAATTGTTTATGTGGTATCACAGCAAAATCGAAATCCAAATCTCAAAACCGAAACGCCCCGTTCTTCGCAGTCGAGTATCGACCAGAAAAACGAGGCGTTCTAAAATTTATAGAAATCCAAGTCTGCCTGCGATGCTTTGACGCGAAACATCAATCCGGGCAATTGCTGGTTCGACACAGGAAATCTGACTTAGCACCTTTTCGGTGCATCACAGCGACGCGATCGTGCGGGGGTCTCACCCGGCTTACCCTGTCTGGCCGTAAATTACGGCTTCTCGAACGGCATTGTAATCAAAAGAGCAGATCTCATTGTCCGCCGAACCCGGCGTGAAGTCAAAAACACTCCTTTTCGTGAATCAACTAGGATCTTCCTCTGTACCCTTCGTGTCGGTTCTTTGTGGCCTCCGTGTTTAGACTAAACTTTTGAACACAGAGGGGTCAAAGCGAAGACGCCGAGGACACAAAAAGAGAACAATCTAGCCGAAACGAATATCTGCCTAGGGCTCGAAATATCGAAAAAGCAGAGGCCGGCTCGGGCTTGCATCCGCTGCAAATGGAGCGATCTGAAGATTAAGAGCGTACTCGCCGTCGGCAACCGAAGATGGGGCAAAGATAAATTCAGTTATTGTGTATCCAGCCCTCGTTCCCTGTTTTGTTTCGAAGCTTCCCGGATCAATGTTCCAGAAGATTCGATGATTCGACAGCTTCCCTTCGTCATTCATACGGTCGACTGACGGCACGTCGACCAATAAATGGTTAAAGCCGCACTCGACGATATAATTCATCGCCTCGGTCGTAAAATAAGGCGGAAGCGGTTCCTCTCCGTAAGCCCGGGTTAACTTGGAATCGTGATTCGGCAGTGTCCTCACGACCAGCGCTGTCGGACCGCCGGCACCCTTGCCGGCACATGCGGCGTGCGGCGTTAGCGCCTCTGTCAACAAATCCCGTGTCACCAATCGATCACTTTCTCCGGGATCGACCGCATAGGTATCCGGATAACGATCTGCGTCAGCGGGGTCTACGCTGACAAGCAAGGCAGGTACCATCACATCGCGAAGGCACTCGCTGATCGAGATCCGCTGATGCGTGATATGCCCGACACATTCCGTATGCGTGCCATTGCAGTGGGGGATAAGAGTGTATTGCTCGAAATTGCAGCTTCCCCCTCGACGGGTATCGCCTATTAGATCGCCAGCTTCACATGCTTGCGAAACTGCTCGCGGGACACCGAAGGCATTCGGCTGCGCCCCATTGAATTTCAACGGGATCGAAATATCGATCGGGCGCCCAAGATCGACGGAACGGCCATTGATGGTGAGCTCGGTTCTCAATCCAGTTCCTTAGAGATGGACCACAAACGCATTCCAACAATTGCAAAAGCGAGGATAAAAGTCGCGCCGCTGATCAAAACGCCGGCCGTCGAGCCTGTTATACGCCCGATCGGAAAGGCAACGGCCCCGATGAGCAGCAGTATCGGCACCGCAATATGCACGACGCGAGTTGTAAGGCATGCGATCGAAAGAAGGACCAAGCCGATCGGCCAGGTAAGGCCGATCATCTGTGTGGAGGTGACGAGCTTAAACGTTGATTGAAGTTGCTCGACCGCGGCCTTCGAACCTTGTTCCTCGAGAACGGCATAAACGCGAAACAGCACCTGCATGCTTGCCCCGGCAACAAGTCCGAAATAGGCAAGACAACCGCCGACCAATGCCAACCGGCTGCCGCTGGATACGAGGAGAAAGGTGAAACCGATCGCAGCAGGGATCATTAGCATCATGGCGACCCACAGCCCGATGGTCCAGACGAACGAGACGTTCATGACCGATCCCAGCAGCAGATCAGACAGGAACAATATGACCGGCGCCACGAACGAGCAAAACGCGGCGATTTTTAGCATAGGCGAGCCTGCACCTTGCATATCTTTCGACCTCTCATTTTTTAGATTAGTTTCAAAAAGCCCGCTTATTTTACAACAGGTCGTGCGACTTTAGAACTCAAAATGGGACGAGCAATTCAATCCAACGGCAAGAGGGCGAATATTCCTTAATGATCGATAAGTTTTATTTTATTCATGACAACTTGAAGATCGATTTCCTCGACACTCTGGATGTGAGCGCATATGTCCATCAATAACCGATCCTGCACATTTCCTTTCTCTTTCGCCACTGAATAAGGCAGGTCTTCGCGAAATGTCACCATTGAATATTTTGAGAAATAATCCGGGTAAGTTTGTTCAAGCTTGGTCTCCAACGCACGTTTTCGCTGAAAAACAGGGTCCGCCGTCGCGTCGCGCATCTCGTAAAAATTTTCCTCGGCCATATCGGCGATGGCGTCGGTGTTGACCTTGCGCAGTTGACCGTATTCCTCAAAAACCGTTTCCCAATCGGTGCCGTGTTTTTCGATCAGCCCATCGAGAACGCGAACGTCCTCAAAGGCGCAATTCATCCCCTGCCCGTAGAACGGAACGACCGCGTGTGCCGCATCGCCGAGCAGCAGAGCCTTGCCCCCAATATTCCAGGGGAAACATTTCACCGTGCCCAGATTCCCCGTCGGATTGGCGAAGAAATCTTTAATGAGCGTCGGCATCATCGGCACCGCGTCGGGAAACTCGTGGGCAAAAAACTCCGAAACCGAGGCCTCGTCGTTAAGCCGGTCAAATGCAGCCTCGATGTCAGTACCCGGAGCGATAGCGCCGGCGGCATTTCGCACGTCCCCGGTCACCACGGTTCCCGATACGGACTTGTGGGCCAGGAACAGCGTACAAGTAAAACTCCCGTCGAAATTCGGCAAAGCGATCATCATGAATTTGTGCCGTGGCCAAATATGAAGAGCGTTTTCATCCATGACGAACCGCTCAGCACGAGGAGAGACCCCGGCCGGGAGAACATCGAATTCCGATGCCGACGGTATCACCAATTCCTTGTACCCGTGATCGAGCCAGGCTTGGGCAAAATTGAATCGCTCGACACCTCCATGCATCATCGCGGTCCTGACCGCGGAGCCCGCTCCGTCCGTGGCGATCACGGTGGATCCGGTAACCCGCCTGCCGCCCGCCATGATCGCTTCGCCGGTTTTTACATCCAGATCCACACAGCGTTCGTTAAAAAAGAAACGGACGCCTACGTGCTTTTCGGCCTCATTGATCAGCGCAATATTTAGCCCTCCACGAGATACCGAATTTATATACTCTCCCTGCCTGCCCGAATACGGCAGCAGTTTCGTCTCGCCGGTCGGAGAGTGGACCAAGCGCCCATACATCGGCATGGCTTCAGCGAGCATGTATTCGTCCATGCCCACCTCGCGAAGAGCTGCTATCCCGCGGTCCGAAAGTGCCAGGTTTATAGACCGCCCGGCCGCGACTTCTTCACGCCGCATGTCACCGCGCGCCTCATACACATCGACCGCGATCCCGCGTTTGGCGAGGTAGATCGCCAGCAGCGAGCCGGCCAAACCGGCCCCGATAATGATCACTCTTGATTCTGACATTTGAATCTCGCTTGCGAGCTACGCTAGAGATCTGCGGAGAAGGTCCGCAAACCGGTGAATATCGCTAAAGGTGTTATAAAGCGGCGCCGGCGCGACCCTGATGACATCCGGCTCGCGCCAATCTGCCGAAACGCCTTCGGCAACGATCTTCTCATGCAGCGACCTGTCCCCATCCTTGACCCGGATGGAAAGTTGGCAGCCCCGCTGTGCAGGGTCGCGCGGCGTGATGATCGAGATCCGATCGTCGCCTATCGAATCGACCAGCCATTCGAGATACCCCGTCAAACGCCTCGACCTATTGGCTAACGCGGTCATCCCCACCTCGTCAAATATTTCAAGTGAAGCTCTGAGCGCGGCCATCTGCAGGATCGGCGGATTCGACAGCTGCCAGCCCTCAGCACCCTCGATCGGCCTAAACTCCGGTCCCATCTGAAACCGGGTTGCCTTATCATGCCCCCACCAGCCCGCGAATCTTGGCAGATCAAATGAACGGGCATGCCATTCATGCACAAACGCCCCACCGACAGCACCCGGGCCGCCATTCAGGTATTTATACGAACACCACACCGCAAAATCGACGCCCCAATCATGCATCCTGAGGTCCAGATTTCCGGCAGCATGCGCAAGATCAAACCCTACGATGGCCCCCGCTTTATGCCCCGCCTCGGTGATCGCCTCCATATCAAATGCCTGCCCGGTGTAATAGTTGACCCCGCCAAGCATCACAAGTGCGATAGATTCACGATTGCGCTCGATCGCCTCTATTATGTCCTCGGTGCGTAATGTCGCCTCGCCCTCACGCGGAGCGAGCTCGATCAAGCTCCCCTCCCGGACAGGAGGGGTGGCAGCCCCTTCGGCTGACGGGGTGGTAGAGGATCCGTGAAACCGTATCTGCGACTCCACCGCATACCGGTCCGACGGGAACGCGCCTTTTTCGATGACGATCTTGTACCGCTCGGGAGTCGGCCGGTAAAACGACACTAGCAGCGTGTGCAGATTGACGGTCAGGGCATTCATCACGACCGTCTCGATCGGATGCGCACCAATTATGCGGGCCATGGGTTCGGTCAAAAACTCGTGATAGGGCAGCCACGGGTTTTTCGCGTGAACATGCCCCTCGACACCAAGCCTTGCCCAGTCTTCGAGTTCCTGATCGACGTATTCCCTCGTGGTTTTCGGCTGCAGTCCGAGAGAGTTCCCGGTGAAATAGATGATCTCGTTTCCCGACACGTCTTTCGGTATATGAAATCGTTCGCGGTACGCGGTCAAAGGGTCAGCCGCGTCCATCGCAGCGGCGAATTCCCCACTCGCCTCGTATCTCATCGGTTCTGCTTTCATACGTATTCACATCGAATGTAAAGTAATCCCGCCAAATTGACAAAGCCACGCCAGATTGTGATTTCGATCATATTCGATCCGTCCAATTACACAGAAAATAGCATTGGAGGGCCCTCGTCCGGCGTTCGTAAATATGCAAATCATCAGCCACCGCTCCCACAATGTTTCACACGGAGTTTTCCACAGCTTTGCAAGAGCATATTCTTCTTACGTGACTCTAAAACCTCAGGTAAAAAAGCCCGCAGTGCCAAAGTTAAAAACCAGCAAGATCGCTCTACCCACGGAGCACGGGGGCTGGGGCTTTCTTTTCGAACCCATAGTCGCTGCCGTCGCTATCGCCTTTTCTACCGCCGGAATGTGGATCGCTGTAATGACGATCGGAGCGTTCCTGGTCCGTCAGCCGCTGAAGGTCTTTGTCATCGACAGGCTCGGAATGCGCGTAAATGAACGGGCTCTGACCGCAATGTATTTCGTGCTGGGATTCGGAGCAATATTCGCGCTCGGGCTCGCGGGCGCCGTCGTAACCGCCGGTTGGGAACCTCTGCTGCCGTTTGCCTTCGTCCTGCCGCTCGCCGCGATTCAAATGTATTTTGACTTTTCCCGGCAAGGCCGCCACATACTTCCCGAACTCGGTGGTGCCGTCGCGATCTCTGCCTCGGCCGCGGCGATCGCGCTTGCCGGCGGAATGTCGTGGCCCGCCGCTCTTGGCCTGTGGGCCATATTTGTCGCACGTCTCATCTCCTCGATCCTCTACGTCCGCGAACGCCTTCTGCTCGAAAAGGGCAAGCCGCACTCAAAAAACTCGCCGCTCATCGCCAACACGATCGCGGTCGCGGCCGTAGCTGCGCTTGCGTCGTTTGGCCTCGCACCTGCACTCGTGATCTTCGCCATGCTCATACTGCTCGGACGTGCGATCGAGGGACTCTCCATTAATCGGCGTAAAATGAAGGCCATGAAGATCGGCATCTTCGAGGTCATTTACGGTACCATAACGGTACTCGCTGTCATCATCGGCCACTACACCGGGATATAGACTATGCCCACCGAAATGCACAACGTCGACATCGACATCGTCGAAATGTCGCTCGACGTCATCAAATTCGCCATCAATCGAATTACCGAGACCGATCCCGCACTCGGGTTTCCAAAGAAGGCAGAGGAACTGCAGGAACTCGTCGGCGAAACGATCACACCCAAGGGTATCGGCGGCGAAAAGGCCTTTCAGCTTTTCCGCGATGTGCTGCTCAAATCCAGCGTGTCGATCGACCACCCGCGGCACCTGGCGTTCGTGCCGGCGTCGCCGACGCGTGCGGCGATAATGTTCGACCTCGTGACCTCAGCGTCGAGCATTCACGGCGCTTACTGGATGGAAGGCGCCGGCGGGATATTCGCCGAGAATCAGGCGATGGCCTGGCTGGTGTCACTTACAGGAATGCCCGAGGGCTCATTCGGCGTTTTCACCAGCGGCGGCACGGCGGCAAACCTTTCCGCGATCGTCACCGCTCGCGAAACATGGAGAGACAAAGTCCCCGGCCGTGACCGCACCCGCGGCATCATCATCACATCCGAAGGTGCGCACTCCTCGGTAAAGGCGATGGCCAAGGTCATCGACGCCGATCTCGTCATCGTGCCCTCGACCGAAAGATTCGAAAGAGCGCACCTCGAAACCGCCCTCACCAATCTCTCCCCCGAAGAATCACAACGCGTCTTCGCCGTCATCGCTACCGCCGGCACGACGAACGCCGGGATCATCGACGACCTCGCCGGCATTGCTGAGATCTGCCATCGCGAAAACATCTGGTTCCACGTCGACGCGGCCTACGGAGGCGGAGCCCTGACCGCTCCGTCCGTCCGTCACCTCTTCACCGGCATCGAACGCGCCGACAGCGTCACGATCGACCCGCACAAATGGCTTTTCTCGCCATACGATTGCGGGGCCGTCATTTATCGCGAACCCGAGCTCGCCAAAAAGACCCTCTCGCAGGGCGGCGATTACCTGGACATCTTTCGCGGCGAGACCAACGGATTTAACCCCTCGGATTATCAGATCCAGCTCACCCGCCGGCTCCGCGGGCTGCCGCTCTGGTTCTCGCTCGCGACCCACGGCACCGACCGCTATACCCAGGCCGTCGAACGCGGCATCGAGCTCGCCCAAATTGCCGGCCGCGTTATCACCGCCGCCGAACACGTGGAACTCGTCCGCCCACCCAGCCTCTCATGCGTCCTCTTCCGCCGCATCGGCTGGGCCCCCGACGACTATTGGGAATGGACCTACCGCAATCACAAAGCCGGCTTCGCCCTCGTCGCCCCCACCAAATCCCGCGCCGCCGGCGCCGACGAAACCATAACGAGATTCTGCTTCATCAGCCCCGACACCACCGAAAAAGACATCGCCGATATCCTTTATTCGATGCACTGAAGTGATCTTTTCCTTGCTGGACGAGGTAGTCACTAGCCGGGCGTATGAGCTTCAAACGGAAATCAACTTTAGCATCGCGTTATTTGCGCCTATAATCGTGGCTGTTCTTACCCTAGAGTCTAATGTCCGACGAATCGCACGAAATCTCCTTGTTGCTGGCCAACTGGAGCCATGGTGACGAACGAGCTAAGGAGAAACTGATGCCGCTCGTCTATGCCGAACTGCGCAAAATGGCCAAGGGCTACATGCGTCGGCAGCAGCCGGGCCACACCTTTCAAACCACCGAGCTGATCCATGAGGCTTACCTGAAGATGGCCAAGAACGAAGATCGCGAATGGCAGAATCGGGCTCATTTTTTCGGCGTTGCGGCGAAAGCCATGCGTCATATTCTCGTCGATTACGCCCGTTCGAAACAAAGTGAACGGCACGGCGGAGCCTTAGAGCGCGTCGAGTTGACAGATGTTTCCGGAGCTAACAGTCTGCGATCAGACCAGCTTATCGTACTCGACGATGCTTTGAGGGCGCTTTCGGAACTGGATGAGCGAAAGGGCCGAGTCGTCGAGCTGCGTTTTTTTGGCGGACTGACGACCGAGGAGATAGCGGAGTTGTTGAATGTATCCGCTGAAACGGTTAAGCGGGATTGGCGATTTTCCAGAAACTGGCTGCTGCGTGAACTGTCGGCTAACGGTTGATCGATTTTTTTCCTTCCAAATGTTCGTTTTGATCGCGAAACTCCGTTTAGCTTATTAGACACAGTAGTTTTTGATTGATTCGGGGCGATTACACCATGAATGCCGTTCGACTGAGACAAATCGAAGAGATATACCAAATTGCCGCAGACAGCGCTCCTGACTATCGTGCGGGCCTTCTGGAAACCAAATGCGGAGGAGACGAGGCCCTGCGGCGAGAAGTAGAATCGCTGCTTTCCTGCGACGAAATATCCGACTGCTTCATCGACGATTCTCCCGACGCAGTAGCGGCGGAAATGTTCGCGGACGAAGGAGTCTCTTCGCCTTTGATAGGTAAAACGATAGGACACTACAAGATCCAGCGGCTTCTTGGCGAAGGAGGAATGGGCGAAGTCTACCTGGCAGATGATACTCGTCTCAATCGAAAGGTCGCCCTGAAGATCTTGCCATCCGGGTTCGTCGAGCAGCAAGACCGCCTGAAGCGATTTAAGCAGGAAGCGATAGCTGTTTCCGCTCTCAACCATCCAAATATTCTCACGATCCACGAATTTGGGACCGAAGGCCACACCAACTTTATAGTCACCGAGTTCGTGGACGGCGTAACTCTGCGGGAAAAAATGAAACGCGGTCGTTTTTCCGTCGGCGAAACGCTCCAGGTCGCGGAACAGATCGCCTCAGCACTTGCCGGGGCACACGCCGCCGGGATCGTTCACCGCGATATTAAGCCTGAGAACGTAATGTTCCGACGCGACGGGATAGCGAAAGTGCTTGATTTCGGACTTGCTAAGTTAAGCATTCCCGATACCGGTACGGAGGCACAAACGCTATTCAAGACCGAACCGGGAATGATCATGGGAACGGCGAGCTATATGTCCCCTGAGCAGGCCCGCGGCCTTCCCGTGGACGGCCGTACGGATATCTGGAGCCTCGGCGTGATGATGTACGAGATGTTGACGGCTAAAACCCCGTTTAGCGGGCCGACCCACACAGACGTTCTCGTCGCGATATTAAACCAACCGATACCGATGATCGAAATATATGTAGACGACGCTCCATTGGAACTCCGGCGAATTATTGACAAGGCATTGGCAAAGAATGCCGCCGATCGTTACCTGACCATCGAGGAACTTGCCGAGGACCTGAAGCGATTTCACCGCCGCCTAGAGTTCGAAGCCGAACTCGGACGTACCAACGACGGCAAATCCGAAGACGTGACACGAGCGATGCCGGTAGTTAGTGAAGAACAAACGACGCAGCAAAGGCCTCAGGTAAGTGAAAAGCGGCGTTTACTGGTCCCAGCGTTGATCATCGCTTTAGCACTTGCGGCAGTGATCGGCCTCCTTTTTTGGCAATCCGGGAAGTCAAATACGGCAGTCGTGCCGGAGCCGCCTGTTGTTTCCGTTCCTGCCGCTCCCGTCCAGATGGTTGCTTATTCCCTCGCCGTGCAGGGTTTCACGGACGGCCGTTATAAAGAGCCGTTCAAACTTTCGGGCGAAATGCTCTTTAGAAACAAAGACCGGATTCGTTTGCATATTGCGAGCCCAAACGCCGGGTATCTATATATTTTAAATCAGGGCCCCCGAGGCGAAAATGACGAGCCTGCGTACAATATCTTATTCCCTTCGCCAACGTCTAATGAGGGTTCTGCTGCTCTAACCGCCGGCAGAGAGATCCAGGTACCCGGGCAGAGTTGGTTCGAACTCGATGAGAAAGAAGGGACTGAATTTGTCTGGCTTGTTTGGTCGAAAAACGCGATACCGGAGCTCGAATCTGCCAAGCGGTTCGCAAATCCACAGGACCGTGGCCGTATCAAAGACACTGAGCTGTCCCGAACGATCGGGTCGATCCTACAAAAGTATCAAACAAATAGTTCAAATATCGAACGCGACGACGACAAGAAACAATCCGTCGTAAAAGGCAGCACCGACATAGTCGCCCACAATATAAAGTTGGAGCATCATTGACGCGGTTCACCGTGCGACCAGTAGAGGAGGAAAACCAAATGTATAAGATTCGAGGCCAACACATTTTGACAGTTTGCTTGCTGGCGATCGCACAGTTCGCTTCCGCTCAGGAACCGCAGCAGTTGCATCCCGGCCAATCGGTCGAGCGCACGATCGCGGGTGGCGAATCGCATACCTACCAGATCAGCCTCGCGGCGGGGCAGTTCGTGCGTTTCCGTCTGGCCCAACGAGCGATCGACAAAGTGCTGACCCTGACGGCGCCGGATGGCAAACTACTGGTCGACATGGACGTGACCGGCGCCGGTGGCGAAGAATCGCTTTCGTTAGAGATAGCAACGACAGGCAGCTATCGAGTGACCGTGCGAGGCAAAGGACGAGCGGAACTGCTCGGGTCATACGGTCTCGAGGCGACCTTGCAAACCAGCCCCACCGTACAAGACCGAAAACGAGAGGCAGCTGAACGCCTGCTGGTAGAGGAAAATGAACTCCTTAAGCAGGGAGACAAGATGGCCCAGCAGCGGATGGAGAAGCTTGATCAGGCGTTGCTCCTGTTGCGTGAGCTGGGGGATAACTACTGGATCGCTATGACGATAAAGAAGATCGGCATCAACTATTACTATCTCAAGCAGTATGAGAAAGCGGCCGATCATTACGAACAGGCTTTATCGATCTTTCGCGAAGGAAAGAACCGGTCAGATGAAGGAGATGTGCTCTTCCGCTTGAGCTTTACCGCATATGGTTTGAACCGATTTGAGAAGGCGATCGAATACGCCGAACAGGCGGGCGCGATTGCTCGTGAGGTGAAGGCTCGCAAGCGCGAAGCGGAGACGCTCAGTAATATTTCCAATTTTTACTACTCACTGGGCCAAACCGAGAAAAGTGTTGCATACAGTCAGCAGGCGCTGGCCGTCACTCGCGAGATGAAGGATCGCGAAGGTGAAGCGACATTGCTCACCAACCTGGGCCTCATGAATAACGGGCTGGGCCGTAGCGAGAAAGCGATTGAATTCCTTGAGCAGGCGCTGGCGATTTCCCGTGAGCTGAAGGACCGCGCGACCGAAATGTACACGCTTAAATCCCTGGGAGATTCCCATTTCCAGCTGGACCGCAAGGAAAAAGCGATCGAATATTACGAACAGTCCGTGGTGGTCTCTCGCGAGTCAAAGGACCAAACCGTCGAGGCAGGTGCGGCCCGAAATGTCGAGGCGGGAGCGCTCCTCGCTATAGGCCAAGCCTACGCGGCGCTTAGTCGCGGCGAGAAAGCGATCGAATATTATGAGCAGGTGTTGGCGATCTCTCGTGAAGCGGGGATTCGCGTAGGAGAACTGTACGCGCTCAATGCCTTGGGAGAGGTCTATGGAAGTCTAGGTCGTAACGAGAAAGCAATCGAATATCTTGAGCAGGCGCTGGCGGGTTTTCGTGAAGTGAGGAATCGCCACGCTGAGGCGGGGACGCTCGACGAACTGGGTGCTGCTTACCAAAGGATGGGTGGCTATGAGAAAGCGGTCGAGTATTACGAGCGAGCGCTGCCGATCTACCGTGAACTGAAGGTTCCGATAGGTGAAGCAGCTGTGCTCTCCCGTTTGGGCATTGTCTCGGGATATATGGGTCGCACTGAGAAAGCGATCGAATATCTTGAGCAGGCCCTGGCAATATATCGTGAGGCGAAGAGCCGCTCTGGCGAAGGATACACGCTCGACAAACTCGGCCTTGTTTATAGCAGGCTGAAGCGCCCCGAGAAGGCGATCCAATACCATCAACAGGCGCTCGCGATATCCCGCTCGGTAAATTTGCGGGAAATGGAGGCAAGCGCTCTGTACGGCTTGGCCTCTGCGGAACGTGCGCAAGGCAATCTCTCGGCGTCACGCACTCACATCGAGCAAAGCCTGACAATTGTCGAGTCTCTCCGTTCTAATGAAATTAGCAGTCTGGAACTGCGCGCTTCATTTCTCACCAGCTTCCAGGATTCTTACCAGCTTTACACCGACGTGCTCATGCGCCAACACCGAGCCGAGCCGACCAAAGGATTTGATGCCCTCGCCGTTGAGACTAGCGAACGCCAGCGCGCCCGCAGCCTGCTCGACCTGCTGGCCGAAAGCCGCACCGACTTGCGGCAAGGAGTGGATGCCGAGCTGCTTGAACGCGAACGTCGCCTGGGCAAACAACTCAGTGACAAGGCTCAACGCCTAACGGAGGCTAACAAACCTGAACAGTCCGCCGCCTTGAAGCAGGAGATCAGCCAGCTCGAAGACGACTACGAACGGGCGCAAGCCGCCATCCGGAAAGCCAGTCCGAAATATGCCGCCCTTACCCAGCCACAGCCGCTCAAGCTGAAAGAGATTCAAG
>JBGSWW010000085.1:0-6415 GCA_041751735.1 Pyrinomonadaceae bacterium
TTCCGTGTACACGGTGTTCAAAATTGAGTTGTATTCAGACTTAGGAGCATCAGAAGCGCTCAGATTCGTTTCAACAGGTTGTACCGAGCCAACGAGTTTCGATACGGCTCGCGAGTTGATCGGGGAAGCGTTGACAGATTCCCCCCCAAGATTGAATGCAAGGCCCGCAACTTTTCGTGCCGAAACGACTGCATCTCTGTCGTAGGCGACTACGCACCGGTGCGCGTTCCTTCTCAGATCACTCACAGGAACCAGTTCGAGAATGAGAACCAAACCGGATCTCATCTGCAGGCTGATCGCGACGGCAGTTGCACCATCCTTCGATGGAACAAATCCTTCTCCCGGATAGATCGTTATTGATCGGTCGGTTTCCTTTGTAGGAGACTGAAATACTGAAGCAAGCTTTGGGTTGCCTTCGTGGATGTAATAGATGCCGTCAGATGCCGGAAACTCAACGATAGAAACGGCATTCTGAGCCAGTCCGAGACGGATTACGGTAGGCTGTTTGGGGTTAACAGTTACATTTGCCTCTCCCGACAGGAAATCGGGTTGCGGAGAGTTAACAACTGCAACGGGCTGAACGCCGCCGGAGGCCGACGAAATGTTGACGATCCTTTCGCCGGACTTAGATTCAATAACGAGAAACCGAGCAATTTTCTTTTGACCCGGTTTAGTTGCGGGCTTTCGGACCTGTGCCTCAGCGTGTCCGGAAATTACTGCGAGTACGGTAAGCGCAACTCCCAGCAACTTCATATGTAAACGTGTTTTTTCTTGTATTGTGTTCATAGTATTTAGATTTGGTTTTTATTGATCGTCAGTCGTTTCACTAACGGAGCTGTTTACCGAAGGAGTTTCCTCTGCATCTCCAATGAGAGTTATAGGCGAGACCGTCTTACCATTCACGGGTTCAACCCTAAAGCGAAGGATCGTGAAACCCGTTCTTAAGTTGTTATCGTTGCGGACCGGTGTTGACGGACTATCTTTCAGAAGGAATTTGCATTTCAACTGAACGGACTCTTCCACGTCCTGTCCTGCTGCTTTGCGGCGTATTTTCCTGGTTCCTATTGCCCTGAGAATATAGGGATCACTTTCATCCACTGATAGGTCCTGAAGTTCCCAAGAGGAATTGACGCTCTCAGCCTTCTCCGCGGCGAGGACACCATTCTGCTTTAGGCGGGTGGCCATCGCCATTGAAAGATCGGGGTCGAGCATTCGAAGCAATTTGTTGACCTGTGCTTCACGTGTTGATTGTTCGACTTCGTAGAGAGATGTGAGAAATTCTTTAACAAGGTACTTCTTGTCAGTCGCTGTCGGGAGGTCCGGTGCAATGCTGACTGTTTCCGTCGAGCCGTAGTCGCGATTGTTAAGCTCGACGACTCTTCCGGAAGATTTATCGACAACTATCCGATCGGCTTTTCTAAAGATGAGAAAAGTATTGATGCCGCCGCTTAGAACAAGGGCAAACAACAACACCCAAAGTGCCTTGAACAACGAGGCAATGGTTACGATGTCGTCCGGGTCTCGGGTAAGGTAGGTAGGGGCATCCATGTGTTCACTGGAAACTCCGGGTAACTGGATTTTGGTTTCATTTGCTTTCATAGGACATATATCTCGACCGAGCTAATGGCAAAAGCGGTGCCAAATGCGAATTGCCGATAACTCCTCGACTAAGCATTCCCCGCGTTCCTTTTCGGTTTGAGAATTTGCCGATTGGTGTGAAAGTCATCCGCGATTGACGTGAAAATTCGCCGACTACTTTTGAAGTTCTGAGAACCCGTTCTTCCCGGCAAAGGTTGACCGTGCTAATTGAGTTGAGTTTTTTGGAATTGAAGGCCCGACGATGACGGGCCCGAAATCCAGCAGCCGCGACAAGTCATCGTTATTCAACGAGACCACTCTTCGTTTACCTGTACGGGCATCGTAAAACACCGAAATAGTCTGTCTTTCTCCAACGTTATCTGCACTCCGTATTTCGGATGTACGGATGATCTGTTCGGATTGTGGAAAGCTAGAAAGTCTTCCTTGTTCCTTCAACCAGCGATAAACCCTCACACCTTGCGAAACGTACCCTACCGTCTCTTTGAACGGCGGGACGCCGTTCGTGCTTCGCCGCCTCGATGCATTGATCAATTTCCCGTTGGCTCGTAATTCGCGGCCTTGAATATAGGCCGAAACTGTTCCTTCCCCCGCGTTATAAGCCGCAAGAATCGATTCGAGCTTCCAATCAAACCGCCGCCCTAAATACTTCACATACCGAGCGGCCGCGAACAGTGACGAAGTTGCTTCGTATGGATTAGCTAATCCAAAACGCTCCGCCGTCGCCGGCATGAACTGCATAAGACCTTGAGCATTTTTCGGGCTTGTCAGCCAAGGACGAAAGCGGGTTTCGTTATAAGCGATAGTCCATAGAATCAGGGGATCGACGCCTTCACTTTTGGCCGCGTTTTCGATAGTTGCCTCGAATAATCGAGCTCGCGAAAGTACGTCCATTCTGGCAAGAGTGCTTCGAGAAATTCTTTGTGTTTCTTGGGAAGTGGCTGATAAAGGAAAGACGAGGAAGAACAGAGAGATGTACAAGGTCGCGATGGTGATCCGTTGTTTCATGCCGACGGCAATGGCAACCGATGTGCCAACAACCCCATTCGTCGAACGGCACGACCCTTGCAGAGCGAGAGAAATTGTTGATGCTTCCGATGTCATTCACGAACATCAAGAAATCCACTTATCGAGGACGAATATGAAGAAACTTTTAACAATCTGTAAGGGCGGGGTAATCCAGTTGGCTCCGTTCCTATTGGTTTTACTTTTCACAAATCTTGCCTCGGCCCAAGGCCCGATCTTCACCGGTGATGCAAGCAATCTGTCCAACATCATTCGTGAAGCTCTTAAGCTCATGGCGATCGTTCTGTTCTGTCTTGGAGCGGTCGGCGTGGCATGGTCGATCTACAACAAGATGACCGGAAAGGAATGGGGCAACCAAGCATTCGGTTCGCTCCTTTCGTTTGCGTTCGGAACCATCGTCGCGGTGTTCTGGCAGCTTGCACAAGGCCGAGCGGTCGGAGTTGATACGAACTTTTAGTAGGAGGCCAGATGAGAAGACGTGCAACACGGCCTAATGTTTTCAGAGGACTCAAGAGGTTCGGGGTCTACTCGACCGACTGGAAATTCATCCTGATCCCCACAGCCATCGCTTATCTCGTCCCTTTTGTCTTAGGTCTTTGGATCGGATATGTACCATTGGGCTTACCGGTGGGATTACTGGTATTCCTCACTCTCTTGGGAACCTTTAACTACTTACGCCTTAGCAAGCCGTCGTACTGGCTTTCTCAGAAGTTCGACGCAGAGATCGACAGATGGGCGACGTTTCGACCGCCGCTGAAGAGCGAGATCGAACCATCCATTTGGATAACCCCAAGCAGGAAATAAACATGGACATAGCAAACCTATCATTCGCGCAGATCGCTCTATCGCTCTTTGGCGGCATACTTTCCGCCGGTCTTGGTCTCGTCGCCGGATTTCGGATCATCCCGGCATTCAAGCTGCAACGGGCTCGCACGATCGATAGCCCAATACCTGAAAAGAAGAAAGAACGATCAAAATGCGAAGCTGTTGGACGATTGCTTCCTACCGAGATAGCCGGACTGGACGGCAACATCATTCGATACAAGGACGGGAGCTACGGTAAGGCGTACATCTTCGAGCCGTCGAACAGTCTCTACATAGATGGCAATGTTACCGAAGAGCGGATCGAGGAATTGAAAACGATCCTGAAGTTCGAGAAACCGAAGAACACCGTTATTCAGTTTCGCTTTCTTAATTCGCTGGATACCGGAGAGGTTCTTCGTGCCCATCTGCTTTCGCGAGATGCGGAATCATCCGACCCGGTCGCAGGCGTCCTTCAAGCCACCAATCTTTCACTCCATGAAGAAGCGATAAGATCCGGCGAAGTGATGCGTCAAACCGCGACGGTCTGGGTCCGCGTGCCGGTAAGAGATGCTACCGATAGGGGCGTTCTTTCGTCACTACTGCCTTCGCTTGTAAGAGATGTTAAAGAATACGGGATCGCACAACTACTCCGCTCGCCCTTACTGAGGATAAGAAATCGCGAAAATGAATTGATGGTGCAGAGAGAGGTGCAAAGTGAAGTCGCGTGCAAACTCAAAGCTGCACGTGTGTTTCAGTCATTCGAAGCAAACTTTCCGCGAAACCTGCAGCTCCGTGAAATGAGCCGAACGGAAATTTTCGAAGCACTCTTTATCAGCCATCGTCGTGAACATCGAAACTTTCCAAACCTCCGCAATTCAGCGTGTGTCGATCTAAGGCGATATCTGTGCAGTACAAATATCGAGAGCAACCGCGAGCAGTATGTCCGGCACAATGGCACGCCTATAAGTCTGGTTAGCCTAAAAACACTTCCGAACGGATTTGTTACGGCGGACATAATGCGTTATCTGACGGCTACGCGAGCTCTGGGCTATCCGCACGAGATCGTCGTTGATCTGATAACGACCGAGAAACAAGCAGCGAAAAAAGATCTGCAAAAACGCATCGACCGGATAGAAGGCAGCCGCAATACCTGGCTCGGATTTAGGAATCTCAAGAAAGATGCGATCGTGATCAAGTCCGATCTTGAAAATCTTCTCGAACAAGTAGAAGGCGACAACGAAGAGATCTGTAACCTACGGTTAAATGTCATTGTCTTTGCGAGCCGCTCGAAAGGAACGAAGGAAGCGCGGAAGCAGCTTGAGATACTTGATGACCGGTGCGATGCGGTTGTTTCGTCGATCCGAAAGAAGATCGGTGCCGATGCAATACGGGAAGACGCAATCAGGCAACGAGCCATATATCCGCGAATGCTTGCGGGTGAACTCTCTTGGAAGCCAACCGGACAGGAACTAACAGAAACTGCTGATTCAGTAATCGCTTTTGTTCCGACCGAGACAAGCTGGCGCGGAAGCCTTCGGCCGCACAGCATTTTTACTACGCCAAATGGACAGATGTTCGGCCTTGACCTCTACGATCGGGCACTCATCAAATCCCCAACTGTTATAGTCACCGCCGCGTCCGGTGAAGGAAAGTCATTCCTCGCTTCGATGCTGATCACGGATATCAGGGCACATAGCGGGAACGTAAAGGTCCGCGTGATGGACTACGGGTATTCGTTCAAGCCCATCTGTCGCCTGTTCGGCGGCCGCCACATAGAGTTCAATGAAGCCGATCCAAAACCCATCAACATCTGGAACTACCCGGGAATTGAAAAAGGTATTCGTCCGACAAAGCCTCAGCTTTCGATGGTGTTGACGGACATCCTTATCCTCAGCAAGACGCCCCGGACCGATGCGATCACAAGCGCCATAGCCGCGACCGTCATCGATGAGGTCTACAAGATGTCGCTCGCCCGAAACGGAGACGGCAGGCCGAAGTTCCAGCCAACACTCGGGCACTTTCTGGATGTTCTTAAAACCTATCACTGGGAACCGGCGCAGCAGGAGCCGGCTAGTGAGCTTTACTTAAAACTCAATGTCCACCGCAAAGATCCTTGGCTTAACTCACCAACCCATCCCGACTATGACGTTCCGTCAATGTTCGATGTGTTCGAGCTTTCAGGCATAAGCGGCCTCGATGAAAAGATCCGTGAGAGCGTCGGATTCAGGATCAGCGCACAGGTAATGCAGGAGATCGGCGAAGAAGACGATAGGAAGCAAAAGACTCCGATCCTTTTTCTTTGCGATGAGATGCGGGAGATCAACCGACACTTTCCGGCGATCCAGGAGCTTATTGCTGAAGCGTCTGTTACCGGCCGTAAGGAAGGCTTGGTGACGGTTCTTTTCTCGCAGGCTTACGAGCACTTTACCGGAACTGCCGAGCGTCCGAATGAGATAGGAATAGACCTTGTAAAAAATTCGGGCGTAAAGATGATCGGTAAACAGATCGGCGGCTTCGATCGTCTGGCATCAGACTGCGAGCTCGCTCCCGAAACGGTCGCAGCGATCCGCGCGATCAGAAATCAATACGGCAGATACACGCAATGGGTATTTGTAATCGGCAGTGGTGCGGACAAGATCGTCCAGATGGCGGAGATACGCCTGTCACCTGCGATGCTTTGGGCAAATACTAATGATACGAACGAAGCAAATGCACGAAGGCTTGTGGAGAATATTCGGCCGGACTTGCAGCCTGAGATCGTTGTATCTTGGCTGGCCTCGAAGTATCCGAGCGGATTAACCGCCGTTGGGCTGACGGAAATCTCTTCATTTGATCTGGCTGAATTGAGCGGCCTGGAGGTATCAGTATGATCGGAAATAACGGAACAGTTAGACAAATCATTCTTGGCGCAATTCTGTCGTCAATATTTATTGGGATAGACGTTCGTCCTGTACAAGCACAGTGGACCGTTTTCGATCCGTCGCAATAT
>JBGSWW010000086.1:0-8448 GCA_041751735.1 Pyrinomonadaceae bacterium
ATACAACACCACCTTAAGCAGCATCCGCGGATGATAGCTCGATGTTCCTCCACCTTTATACGTCCTCTCCAACTCACTGATGTCGATCCGATCAATGATCTCGTTCACCACTCGCACCGGATGATTCGCCGGTACCAGTTCCTCATAGCTCGGCGGCAGCAGCATCGGCTGGTTCTGGTCGTATCTCTTAAATACCACCTTCTTCTTCATATGCAATATTTTAAAGCCACTTACCCCTTTTTGCGCCAAAAAAAAGAGGCCGCCATTTCAGACAGCCTCTTTTTCCTACATTAAGTTTTCTGCATTCTGTATTGTCCGCGCATTAACGGCCATAAAGAGTCATCTTCGCCTTCTTGCCGGACATTCCTTCGGTTGAGTACCACACGTCGACAGCATCGATAACGCCGCCATCGCCTGAGAGTGTGAACGCCGGTGAGAACTGATCCACCGCTACGAGATGTGCGAACGGTACTTCCTGCGTACGCCCGCCCTTGTAAGTGATAACGATCCTGCTAAAGCTGACGGGTGAATATTGAGCTGACATCCGGATCTCACGGACCATTCTGTCATCATCAATATCTATGCGGTCGTGGTCGAGGTCAAAGTTAACGTCCTTTTCGGCCAAACGCTGCCATCCGGCGTTGCTGTTCGAAACCGGCACCACTGCAATGGTCGGTGCAGGCATCATCGCCCCGCCGCGTCCGTAATATGTGACCTTGGCCTTTTTGCCGGCCATGCCCTCGGTTGAGTACCAAACGTCGATGCCGTCGATGACGCCGCCATCACCAACAAGTGTCACCGCCGGTGAGAACTGATCCACCGCTACGAGATGAGCGAACGGCACCTCCTGCTTGCGTCCTCCCACGTAATCAATAACGATCCGACTAAAGCGAACCGGTGAATATTGAACCGACATCCGGATCTCACGGACCATTCTGTCGTCGTTAATGTCTATGCGGTCATGATCGACCTCAAAATTAACGTCCTTTTCGGCCAGACGCTGCCATCCGGCATCGCTGTTCGAAACCGGCACCACGGCAGTGGTCGGTGCGGCCGCCATCGCGCCCCCGCGTCCATAATATGTGATCTTGGCCTTTTTGCCGGCCATTCCTTCGGTTGAGTACCAAACGTCGATACCATCGATGACGCCGCCATCACCAACAAGTGTCACCGCTGGGGAGAACTGATCCACCGCTACGAGATGTGCGAACGGTACTTCCTGCTTTCGCCCGCCTTCGTAACTGATAACGATCCGGCTAAAGCTAACCGGTGAATATTGAGCCGACATCCGAATCTCACGGACCATTCGGTCATCGTTAATGTCTATGCGGTCATGGTCGACCTCAAAGTTAACGTCTTTCTCCGCCAGACGCTGCCACCCGTCCGTTTGGGCTGACGCTGCAATAGCGCCGGCTACTACTAGAAACAAAGCTAAAACTGAAACAATTGTTTTTCTGGTCATAAAACATACCTCCAAGCTCCAGCCTCCGGTAATACCGAGAGGTACACCGATGACGTATCGAAGCCTTTTCTAGAAGTATACAAAACGGGGCCACGCCAAATGTGTATGCCAAGGAACACACTGCTCCACGACATCACCGCCTGGAGGCCGCTTTCCCCGCCAAATCAAAAGGCACATCGCCGGGGCCTTTTTCTTTCCTCGCCGTAGGTGAGTCAAATAATAGCCCAGGGTGCCGGTTGCGTCTTTTGCAACAATGGCCAGTTTTTTTGGCCAGAAACCCTGGGTCAGCGTTCCCCCAAATCCACTGGCCCACTTTAGTGGGCGGCAGGCGCAAAAGACTATTGGATGGTTCTTCAGCCTCGTTCACGAGGCTTCCCGAAGGGCAAATAGCCACGCACCTTTAGGGCGTGGTAAAGTTTTGAACGAGCAAATCAGAGGGCGTTTAACGTCCTTTTCACCCGCTTTAGCATTTATGTCGAACAGCGTTTATTCCGAGATAAACTTCCACATTACCTGGTACACCAAAACCAGTCTGCCGATGATAGACCAACGGATCGAAAGCCGCCTTTATCACAACGTGCCATCTTCACTTTTCACTGACCTCCGGCCACTGACCACCGACCACTGTTTCACGCCGGCCACTGACCACCGACCACTGACACGGCCCTCGTGCCCCAAAGCAGTTATCGCCAAAGGAGATCGTACAAGTTGGCGAAGAATTAAACGTCGCCAGGCCATCTTGCCAAATGCCTTGCAATTTTGCAGGATTGACCCTCGTATTTCTCCTTAATTTTGCGGCGATACTGAGAAATTCTCGGACAGGTAAGTAATGCTTGTGGAACCATTGGCCAGTCCAACCGCTTCAATTTCGCTCTCGTCGACCTGCATTCCTGTAGCCGACATGCACTTTGAAAATGCGATTTGTTCCGTAAAGGCGGAAGCCTGGCCGATGTAGGACCCGTCTGACTTATGGATGTTAAAAATGATCGACTCAGCCATGAAGTAGCACAAGCTTAATGCCTAAACACTTCGCGGCCTGTGCGGTGTCGCACATTGAATAAAAAGACTGGCGATAATGAACAACTGGTGATTAATGCGAAACAAAAATAGGTAGGACGAACTGATGTTCTCACGCTCCCTTGCGGACAAGGTTTTTTCGAATGTATTGGCCGAGCAGGCGGTCATACTCGTCAGAGACTACCTGATAGCATTCACAGCAGACCCTTTCGAGGCCCTTGCGGTCAACGATATTTACCGTACCTCGTGCATATTGGATATAGCCCCTATCCTGCAAATGCCCGGCGGCGATGGTTACGCCCTCACGGCGGACGCCGAGCATATTTGCAACGAGATCGTGCGTCATAACGAGCTTATCCGCAGGCAGCTGGTCATGGTTTATAAGGAGCCAACGGCAAAGCTGTTGCTCGACGCTGTGGAGCCGGTTGCAGACTGCAGTCTGCGAGATCTGCGTCATAAGTGCCTGTGTGTATCTCAGAAGAAGGTCCTGAAAAACGCCACCGCGTTTGAATTCGGCTCGGAGAGCGTCGGGCCTCATGCGAACTGTACGCCCCGCGCTCTGGACGACGGCGCGGTTCGAGGTCGTATCGCCTCCCATAAATAGAGCCACGCCAACGAGGCCGTTATTCCCGGCTATCCCGATCTCGGCCGTATTACCGTTCTGCATTATGTAAAGCAGAGAAATGATCGCGGTGGTCGGGAAATACAGGTGCGTCATTCTGTCGCCCGATTCATAAAGAACCTGTCCAAGAGTGAGGGAGACAAATTCGAGATGCGGAGCGATCCGGTTGTAGTCGTCCGCCGGCAGGGCCGCCAGCAAGTGATTATTACGGGGACTCTCTTTCGTAGGTATATTATCTGCGCTCAACTTAGATCGGCCCTCCCGCCGACTTGCCATCAGTAGATTATCTTGTGGAGAAAAATTAGAGTACCAAAGTAAGCGATTTTTTTAAATGTCAACGTGCGAGAACACACAGACGGATTCGCCTGAGTGCTCTAACCTATCTTCCAGCTGCTGGAACTGTTGAAGGTCCTCTTGGACTGATCAAACCCTCCGAGTTTCCAAAAAGCTCCTTCGGTATTCAGTAGTCAATTTCGCGCAGAAGTAAGATCGTACAGAGTCTATTAATAATGCAAGGGGGCAGTTCTGTGCAGGGAATTTCTTACCAAATACGCGACCGAGAGCGATGATGTGTTATGCATCATCGCTCTCGTTTTTTTCTCTAATGGGATCCGTTTTAGTGATTTCGACTGTACGGGTATCTAGCATATTTCTACTGTTGATATATGAAAGTCTAACTGCAATTTTTGCTATCTGTTACCTTTCGCACGATTGTGAGTTACGCAGAGCATCTGGCAGTTTTCCGGTTTGGTTCCGCCGCCGGTGCTCCATGCGGAGACGTGGTCGGCTTCCATTTCCTCGAACCTATAGATCCTGCTCTTGTTCGCGTCGTGACCGACGGCACAGAGCGGACAGTTTGATTCGCCCTTGGTTTCTGAGGCTTGCGTCTGCTTTTCGTATGCTGCTCTCTTCACCGGAGTTTCAAAAACGCGTACATCCAGTAAAATCGGATTTGTTGATCCGCCTAACAAATACTCGAATATGCCCTTGCGATTCCTTACAAAGTCATAGTTTTGTATTGCTGATCTCGATCTTTCCTTCGCAGTCTCCGCTTTAGGGCCTTTACTCAGAACCGTATCGGCGCCATAGTTGACCAGTAATATTTTACTGAATGGCAAGGACCCCATCAGGACGGTCCTTGAACCTATTACCCGAAACCGCGTTTGATAGGTGATCCCGGCAATATCCTGCATCGGAGATCATAGATAATGAACTATCGAGCGAGTGGAAACGATCCCTCTGCATTCCCTCACCAGGAATCTGACGCGGCCACTTTGAACATGTTGGAACGCAATCTCAAAAGCATCCAGGTAGAGGTTTGCATGGGTACGAAGATTGATGCAGATCTCGTGAGGGATCTTGTGTCCCGTATTGAACATCTTCGCGAGGGGGAATCGAGAAACCGCTATGAAGGATTCATTGGGCCAATTGCTCGTTTTTAAGAACTGATCTGTTATGCCTGGCAATTCTAAGGCCGCAGCCGCATTAGAGCGATGGCCTTTGCCGACTCTTCCGTGGCCTTATCGATCAAGTCCGTTACGCGCCGTATCGCAATGTCTGGATAGATCAAAGACATCTTTTCCGCTTCATGAATCGCCTTGCATTCCTCTAGCAGTTCAATAGCGCGTCGAGAATGAGCCATGATGGCTTCGTGGTCCTCTGCGGTTGGCATTGCAGATTCATTCTATAACCTGAATAATCTCGGCGTCCAGGGGATTGGCATCGGGAAGCCTGGCCATCATGCGTCAGGCCAACAACCACTCTTTGGCTGTCGGCACATCGTTGAAGGCGTCAGCTTCCACCCCATTGATCCTGGCGTATAAAAGTCCGAATCTATACGACTGCAGTCTGTCGAGTTCAACGTCTACGAAAGCATATTTAATCCCCCGCACTTGCCACCCGTTCACCATGTAAATTACCCCGCAAAGGCCACCGGCAGTGTGCGAGATCGGGACGTCCCGCTTTATCATTACGCGGTGGTATCGCCGAATACTGATTTCACGGGCAATCTTCGCTTGATACTCAACGACCGTCAGCGACTCGGTTACGTCAGACTCAACGCAAGCAAAAAAATACTCAGGATGTTCTTCAAAAACTAGTTTATATGGTTGGTCGGTCGGGTGGACTTCGTCCGGCATGCAGGTCACCTATATCCTTGCTGGGTACAGAGTGATGGACTGCCGAATCGTTGAATGAACTAACCTATACAATACGCCGGGCGTGACACAACCGCAATAACGTTATGACGATTAGCGGTTTTCTGCTTGAAGCCGTGCCCGGCAGATGTTATACTCTTCGTGTCGTGGTTGTCTGTTAGTTAGTTAGTTTGACAGTTAGTTTGGCAGCTATTTCGGTAGTTGCTTAGTTAGTTAGAAGGTTAGTTAGTTAGTCTTCAATCACGATAGGGAATGCCCGTATTTCTGCAAAGTTATACGGGCATTTCCGTTTCTGTCGTTATGCGATCTGATGATCTGGTCAGGGCTATGACCGAGTTTCTTCGTTCCCCGACAGGAGCTGTGAGGCCCACGCTGAGCCAGAGAAAGAGGGCGTTTGACCATGCGAGTGCTGGACCTCGTCTTCACATTCATTTAGCGGGCTCTCCTGCATGTTTGGCTTAAGAGGCGTCGGTGTAGGGATCGCCCCTATAGGGTTTAACGGCATTCCCGATGCGTCACTCTTGGTTGTGGCGAGCGACCCGTGGACGAGTTCTGCGGTGTTCGGTGCGCCGGTCAGGTATTTAGCGATGCTTTCGTATGTATTGGTCGATGCCATTCTGTTATCTCCATCTTGTCCAGGGGAATGCTTGATAACAAATGAGTGGTAAAAGGACCGCTCGTCGGGTAGGAAGCAAAGATGCGGTAAGCTCCTGTCCTGCATACAGTCAAACCGCCTGCAAATAAAGTTCTGCCCTTACACCCTATCACAGAGAGGCTGCACGATGTGCAAGGAGCGGTCGCGACGGCTCTCGGCGGAATCCGCCAAGGGACTATCGTGGCAACTAATTCTCCATTTATTTAATATACGCGCAGCATAATTACTTTGCATAAATTGTTATATTTCTAAAAATAATTGTTGCATTTCTCTAACGGGTGGGTTATTGTATCATTTATGGCACATATTCCCACCACAGAGAGTGACGTTCAGAAGGTTTACAGGATAGCGAGAGAGCTCGGTATCGGTCTTGAAGATGCCGCGGTTACTTGCGATGCGTTTCATTTGGCGTTTTCTGATGATCGTATGCGGCGGGCGATCTTTGGGATGATCGACGAGCTTGATGAATCAGCGGCGAAAAAGGGTGAGCCGTTGGGGCTGATTATCAACTACACGGTCGAACTGGATCTCGAAGGCATCCGCGTGGGCCGCTACGCTGACGAGATCCCGGCGGGCGAGATGGTCGATCTGTGCCCTCCTCACAGGGCCAGGATCTTGCTGAGGATCAATGACAACTTCCCAACGCAGGAGTTTCTCGGACCGCTGATAGTCAACCGTCCCGACCCCTCCGCCTTTCGCCATCATCCTTCACACTTTCGAGACGGGGTGGTTTGTTCTGAAAGCGAGCTCAACGAGCTCCCCTCATTGGATAAGGAGGGGTGCCCGGTAGGGCGGGGTGGTTTGACCTCTTCCGATACCACACAACGCGAGCTCCCGACCGAACTACCTTCCCATTGGCCCGTCATCCCCATCTGCCTCGGACCGATTCGTCTCAAATTTAACGAACGCTTTCCCTGTGTATCAGCAACCAAGCCGTCGTCTCAGCGTGGGTTCATCATGCGATCGGCAAATCGCACGGTCTGCTCCCGCCCTCTCGCCGTCGCCGCGTCTCACTCCGGTCGATCGATTTCAGGCCTCTCCCCGCCGCGTCCGTCGGAGAACCTGTGACACTCCGAACGAAAGATGTTCCTCCGGCCCATGGTAATAAACGCCTAGAGACGTGTGTCTCACATCTTGATCTTTGAAATTTGATAGCAGCAGGGATGCATCTCATGAATTGCCATGTTCTCATGAATTGCCACGCGTTTTGAATTACCCAGCTCTTTATGAATTGCCACGCGTTTGAATTGCCCAGCTCTTTATGAATTGCCACGCTCTTTAGAGCGTGGACACCAGGCAAGAAAATGATCCCGGCCTTAGCCGAACCTCTGAGAATCTTGTCTCAGCCAAATTTGGGCTAAAGCCCCGATCCTTTTGCCCTTCCTTTCCACTAGCTGAAGCTAGTGGCAATTCAGAAGAACTGAGACGAGGCATATGCCGCATGCTACGCACGCTCTGATCCAATATTCGTCTTAACCACACGTTCCGCGAAACGCTCCACGTGTGGCTACATATATGCCGCCCGCACACCGGGCTGATCGATCTGATCTAAGCGTGCAAAGCACGCGGAATAATTGTAGCCCCATGTGAAGCGATAGCGGAACATGGGGTACGAGCCGCGAACATCCACCCGAGTGTGTGAAACACACGGCATATACCGCATGCTACGCACGCTCGGATTCAGATATTCGTCTCAACCACACGTTCCGCGAAAAACGCTCCACGTGTGGCTACAAATATGCCGCCCGCAGACGGGCTCAAAGTCGGCCGCGGAGGATCGATCTGATGAATTTAAGTATGTCTCAGAAATCGAAAACCGGCGGCGAAGCTGCCAACAGATGTTAGCCAGACGTGAAACGTCTGGGACGCGTCATTCAGACATCCCCGCCCTGGAGGGGCGGCACAGAGGTTGCGGGCCTTCAGCCCGCCGTTTCATCGGGCGACCTAACCAGAAGCTTCGCATCTGGCTAAGATCTTAAAGCCGCTTCACGGCCAAACCCTAGGAACTAATTGAGACGAAGTCCCAAATGCGAAAGCCCGCACGCAGTAAGGGTGATGAACTCGAAAGACATAGAGGAATACTTTGCGGCTATGCCGCTCTATTTGCGGTGGAGCTCCGCTTCACCGTAGAGGTAGCAAAATTCTTTCGCGGCTATGCCGCTGTTCTCTACTTGTAGTCGAGGGAACGGGGGCTAAGCCCCTGGGGCTCTTAGAAGCGGCTATCGGAAAAGCTTAGCTTTTCCGCAAATAGACGGGCACAGCCCGAGCAAAAGTAGAGACATCTGTCTCAACTGATCTTTGACAAGCTAGCGACAAACAGGCCTGGTGCGTTGGTTTAAAACAGAAAAAGCCGCCTATTATAGGCAGCTCTTAAGTAGTGGCGGGGCCGACGGGGCTCGAACCCGCGACCTCCAACGTGACAGGCTGGCGTTCTAACCAACTGAACTACGACCCCGCAAGAGTGGTGGGCACGAAGGGACTCGAACCCCTAACTTCCTCCTTGTAAGGGAGGCTGTCTACCAATTGACGTACGTGC
>JBGSWW010000087.1:0-3901 GCA_041751735.1 Pyrinomonadaceae bacterium
TCGCTAAAAAATATTAGGTTCGCCTTTCCGTAGATTCTACGTTGTTTGAGTCCGTTCACCAGCCGGCCTATCGCGGCATCGACCCTGTGCACGGCATCGCGGGTCTCCTTGGCATCGGGGCCATAGCGATGACCCGCCGAATCGATATCGCTGAAGTACATCGTGTAAACGGTCGGCCTTTCTTTCGCGGGAAGGTCGAGCCAGCCGAGGACCTTGTCGACACGCTGATCGATAGGGAACTCATGCTGGTACGGGCTCCAGAAAGTCGGGCGCATTCCCGCGATCTCAGCCTCGGTACCCGGAAAAAACATCGCTGCCGCACGCTGTCCCTGATTTTCGGCAGTCACCCATATCGGTTCACCGAGCCACCAGCGGGGATTCTCGACCTCTTCGCGCTTTCCCATGCCAAAGACCACACCGAAATCCCATATATTGTTCTCGACGATGCCGTGGTTTTGCGGATAAAGCCCGGTGGCCACTGTGTAATGATTAGGAAACGTTTTCGTCGGGAAAGACGGTATTAGCCATTTCGCACGGACACCTTCCTTAGCGATCTGATTCATTACGACGGGCTGATGTTTTTTGAAATAGTCGTATCTAAATCCATCAACGGCGATAAGGATTACCGTTGGCCGCAGGTCCTTGATCGGCCGCTGCGCGGCAATATTACCCGCCGTAAATGCAAGAACGGTAATTGTGAAACAGCGTATCAGGTGGTGAAATGGCATCATGGTATTCAATCTTAACGGCAGATCAGCAATTTTGCATTTCGTTCTCGTATCGTTAGTCATCGGAATCACGATCGGGTGCCGATCGCCCTCCGAGCCCGTCGCTAGGCCATCGCCGACTTCCAATTCGAACAGCGAGCCTGAGCGGGCTATTTCCGGTGTCTACAACGTCACCGGTTCAATGGGAACCGACGAGTATTCCGGAATGCTGACCATAACCGAACAGGAGGACGCTTACAATTTCCGCTGGATGACCAACAAGGGCAGCCGGATCGGCGTCGGGATCCAGATGGGAAATACCGCGGCCGTAAGTTTCGCAAGGACCGGCGGCGGTGACGGCTGCGGCATCGTGCTGTACAAAATAGCCGCCGACGGCACGCTGTCAGGCCGAAGTGCCCGCTGGGGCCAATATAAACTGGGCGCCGAGGAGGCCGTTCGCACAAAGGGTGACCGCTTTATCGGCGAATACAGCGTTTCGGGAACCGACATCGAGGGAAACGAGTACAAGGGCACGCTTGCGATCAAGAAAAACGGCGAGGGTTACGATTTTGAGTGGAGAACACCAAAACCTGTGATCGGCTTTGGCATCTGGAAAGGAAGCCACGCCGCGGTCAGCGTTGGCGGCACGCAATGCAGTTTCGCCGTCTATGACATCCTCTCGAACGGCAACCTGGAAGGCAACTGGGGCGGCCAGCGGTCTGTCGAGTTTGGAACCGAAACCGCTAAACAATAATACTGAAAAGTGTCAGACCCGAGTTGTCGCGGGTGATCTCATATTAAGGCTAGTCGGTGTTTATATCGATCTCGTCCGGTTGAAGCAGAACTACTTTGCCATCGCGAGCGACCGCCACCGGATTGCCGGCCAGTTTGTGTCTGAGCAACGCTTCGCGAGCGGCTCGTTGGTGGGCCGGGGTTATTTCGTCCCTGTATTTGTCGAACAAATCTTCTTTACTGTTGACTGCCTTATCCTTATTCGTGAGAAGTTCGGCCTAGACGTCATCCTCGCCGTTTTTCCAAATTTCTTTTAACGATTCCTCACTGGCAGCTAGCCAGAATTCGTGCTCGTCGGAGTCGAGTAAGGTGACCAACGCTCGCACTCCTTCCTTAAGTTCGATCGGTTCAGTGGGAACGATCTGCCCGTTCTTTACCACTGCTTCGATTGTATTCAACATATAAGGGTCTCCAATTTGATCCTACCGCAAAGATACTCACGGCCTCAGCCTATACAACATCCGAGGAAACGGGATCGTCTGGGAGACGTGTTCGATGTCCGGCATTAATCTATCTCGATATCGTCGGGTTGAATATTAACAGTCTTTCCGCCACGCCAGACTACCATCGGAACCCCCGCTTCTATGTGATTAAGCCGAGTTTGCTTCATAGCCACCTGAATGGCTTCGTACGTTTTGACACTACTCAAATCAAACTTACCCTTTCCCAGTACGTAGATTGCGGAAATATCGAAATCCAGGTCCTGAACCATCTCTTCGATCTCTTCATCCGTCAATATCATATTTATGGCCTCAACCTATACAGCATCCGCGGAAACGGGATCGTTTCCCTTACGTGCTCGATGCCGCACATCCATGCGACGGTGCGTTCGATGCCCATGCCGAAGCCGGCGTGGGGGACTGAACCAAAGCGCCGAAGGTCTAGGTACCACTCGAATGTTTCCTGCGGCAAGTTGTGGGCCTTGAGCTGTTCGATCAGATAGTCGAGCGACGCGGCGCGTTCGCCTCCGCCGATGATCTCGCCGTAGCCTTCGGGTGCGAGCAGATCGATACCGAGTGCGCACTCAGGACGGTCTTTATCGACCTCGAAATAGAATCCCTTGATCGCTGTAGGGAAGTGATGGACGAAGACCGGCTTGCCGAACTGGTTGGAAAGATAAGTCTCGTCCGGAGCACCAAAATCCCCGCCCCATTCGAAACGCGGAACGCGGACGCCATCGTCCGCTTCCTCCGCCGTTCGAGCTTCGCCATCATTGCGGACAGGAGTGTCCGCGTTCCGATTCTGCAGCATCTTGACCGCTTCATCGTAATGGATCCGCGGAAATGGTCCGGAGATCGCTTCGAGCACCGTGGTGTCGCGTTCGAGCGTTTTCAATTCTTCCTGACGATCGGCGAGGACACGGCCGACGATCGCGAGGATCAGTCCCTCGCCGAGGTCCATCATGTCTTTGTAGCCAGCATAGGCGACCTCGGGCTCCACCATCCAGAATTCGGTCAGGTGACGGCGGGTTTTGGATTTTTCAGCACGAAACGTTGGCCCGAAAGCATACGATTTGCCGAATGCCGCTGCCGTGGCCTCATTGTAAAGCTGGCCGGATTGCGTCAGGTACGCTTTTTGGTCATCGAAATAATCAACCTCGAAAAGCGTCGTTGTACCCTCGCACGCCGCGGGCGTGAAGATCGGCGTGTCGGCCAACGTGAATCCATTGTCGTCAAAATAGTCGCGAACCGCCTTGATCACAGTATGGCGGACTTTCAATACAGCGTGCTGCTTTTTCGAGCGGATCCAGAGGTGGCGGTTATCCATCAGGAACTCAGTGCCGTGTTCCTTGGGGGTTATCGGATAATCGTGAACGTTCTGCAGGACCTCGAGGCCCGTCACGTCAAGCTCGACCCCGAGGCTCGAACGCGTGTCTTCCTTTACAGTGCCGGTAACGATGATCGAGCTTTCCTGGCCGAGCGAATCAGCCTCGGTATAAAGCTCTTCGTTATTTGGCCTAAATACGACACACTGGACAATGCCCGTGCCGTCTCGGAGCTGCAAAAAGACGAGCTTTCCGCTCGAACGTTTGTTATAGAGCCAGCCCTTGAGAGTGACCTCGCTGCCGATGTGGTCCTTTAACTGGTTGATGTAAGTTTGTGTCATAGATTAAGTGAAAACATCAATTCTAAAGGATACCTGTCGAACAGACAATCAGTTCATTTTTCCATGTTCGCGTGACGGATTTTCCATCGTATTAGTTTTGACCATCGGGGGCTCTGTTCATGCATAAAAGCGGTGGTATAATTCATTCGGGTTAAGAATATGTCAGAAATAGCAGAGGTAGAGAAATTGGTGTTTAGTCTCTCTGAGAAAGACCGGGCAGAATTAGTTGGGAAGATACTGCGTTCCTTGCCGCTATATGCAGATGATGGCGGTTTGGCTGAAGCTCGAAGGCGTGA
>JBGSWW010000088.1:0-5686 GCA_041751735.1 Pyrinomonadaceae bacterium
CGTGGCGATATTAAACCAACCGATACCGATGATCGAAATATATGTAGACGACGCTCCATTGGAACTCCGGCGAATAATCGACAAGGCATTGGCAAAGAATGCCGCCGATCGTTACCTGACCATCGAAGAACTCGCCGAGGATCTGAAACGATTTCACCGCCGGCTCGAGTTCGAAGCCGAACTCGGACGTTCTAACGATGACACTCGCCCGAATACACGGCCTACGACAAGATCCGAAGAAGTGACGCGAGCATTGCCGGTGGTGAGCGATGAACAACTGACGCAGCTAAGGCCTCAGGCACGTCAAAAGCGACATTTACTGGTTCCAGGGGTGATCATCGCTTTAGCACTCAGTACAGTGATCGGCCTCCTTGTATGGCAATCCGGGAAGTCAGATACGGCAGTCGTGCCGGAACCGCCTGTTGTTCCCGTTCCTGCTGCTCCCGTTCAGATGGTTGCTTATTCGCTCACCGTGCAAGGTTTCACGGACGGCCGCTATAAGGAGCCGTTCAAACTCTCGGGCGAAATGCTCTTTAGAAACAAAGACCGGATTCGTTTGCATATTGTGAGCCCGAACGCCGGCTATCTCTACATCTTGAATCAAGGCCCCCGAGGCGAAAATGACGAGCCTGCGTACAATATCTTGTTCCCCTCACCAACGGCTAATGACGGTTCGGCTGCTATCCCAGCCGGCCGAGAGATCCAGGTCCCCGGGCAGAGCTGGTTCGAACTCGATGAGAAAGAAGGGACTGAATTTGTCTGGCTGGTTTGGTCGGCTAACGCGGTCCCGGAGCTCGAATCTGCCAAGCGGTTCGCAAATCCACAGGACCGTGGCCGTATCAAAGACACTGAGCTGTCCCGAACGATCGGGACGATCCTACAAAAGTATCAGACAAATAGTTCAGATATCGAACGCGACGACGATAAGAAACAATCCGTCGTAAAAGGCAACACCGACATAGTCGCCCACAATATAAAATTGGAGCATCATTGAAGCGGTTCACCGTGCGACCAATTGAGGAGAAAAGCCAAATGTATAAGATTCGAGGCCAACACATTTTGACACTTTGCTTGCTGGGGATCGCACAATTCGCTTCCGCTCAGGAACCGCAGCAGTTGCATCCCGGCCAATCGGTCGAGCGCACGATCGTCGGCGGCGAGTCGCATACCTATCTGATCACGCTCGCGGCGGGGCAGTTCGTGCGGGTTGTGGTTGAGCAGAAAGGGATCGATGTGGCGCTCGCGCTGAACGGTCCTGACGGCAAACCGCTTGTCGCGAGTGATCTCACCGGTACGTTTGGCCTTCGCGAGTCGCTCTCATACGAAGCGGCCGGGACGGGACCATATCAACTCGTATTTCGCGCCAACGGGATTGCAACTCAGAGCGGAGCTTATGAGATCCGCCTGGACGTGAAAGGATCAGCCAGCGCTCAGGATCGCAAACGCATTACTGCCGAGTCCCTTCTGAATGAGGCTTTCCGTTTGCTTGGCCAGCGGCAGTATGCCGACGCGAAGCTGAGCGAGAATTTGGGGCGGGCGCTAACCACCTTTCGGGAACTGGACGATGACTACTCGCAGGCACTGACGCTCAATCTGATGGGTCGCACACATGAAGGAAACGCCCAATACGAAAAAGCAATCGAGGCCAATGAACAAGCAATCTCGTTGATACGGGGAGAAAAGCTGCGCGCGGGCGAGGCCAGGCTGCTCCTCGATTTGGCCGGGGTGTATCAATATCTGAACCGTACAGACAAAATGATCCAACTTTACGAGCAGGCGTTGGAGATCTCGCGTGCGGACAAGGATCGCTCCGGTGAGCGCCTCGCTCTAACCAGGCTGGGGAGCGCCTATTGGGCTACAGAGCGTTTGGAGAAGGCGATCGAATGTTTCGAGCAAGCGCTTGCGATCACCCGCGAGCTGAAAATGAGTGAGAGCCAAGGCCTCGCCAATCTGGGTGCTGCCTATGACAATATGGGCCGTTACGAGAAAGCGATCGAATATTTCGAGCAGGCTCTCGTCTACGCCCGCGAAACGAAGCAGCGGGGATCGGAAAAAAACGCACTCATAAGTCTGGCGGCTCCCGCCAGCAAGATGGGCCGTTGGGAGAAAGCCATCGAATATCTCGAGCAGGCGCTTGTCGTCGCTCGTGAGACGAAGTCGCGGGGGGACGAAGCTCATATATTGAACAGTATTGGCATTTGCTATGAAAATCTGGGTCGCATCGACAAATCCATTGAGTATTACGAGATGACCCTCGCGATCCAGCGCGAACTGGGTCATCCGGATGGGATAGCAAGCGCACTTTACAGGCTGGCTGTAAGGGAACGGACGCACAACCTCAAGGCAGCACGCGCGTACATCGAGGAGAGCCTGAAGATCACGGAGGCCATACGGCGTAGTCTCATGAGCCCGGAGTCCCGCGCTGCAGTTTCGGCCAACACACTGAATAGCTACAAAGCCTACAGCTATTTGCTGATGCGCCAGCACCAAGCGGAGCAGCGGAAGGGCTTGGATGCCCTCGCCTTCGAGACAAGTGAATTCCAGCGAGCCCGCAGCCTGCTCGACCTGCTTGCCGAGGCCGGCACGGACCTTCGCCAGGGGGTCGATGCCGCGCTCGTCGAGCGGGAACGCGGTCTGGGCCAACAGCTTGGTGAGAAGGCGTTGCTTCTGACACGAGCCAAACCCGAACAGGTTGAAACGCTGAAAAAAGAGATCGGGCAATTGGAAACGGACCTCGAACGGGCCCAGGCGGCAATCCGAAAGGCCAGCCCGCATTACGCCGCGCTGACCCAGCCGCAGCCCGTAAAACTCAGCGAGATCCAGGCTCAGCTCGACGCCGACAAGCTTGTTAAAATGCACAGGCACAATGAACCGCCTTTAGAATTGCTCACCAAGAAGGACGTGCCGCCCGCAATCGTGGATCTGATTCGCCGATGTTTAGCGAAATCATCAGAGCACCGTCCCAAATGTTTTGAATCTGTAGAAAATGAGTTACTGCAAATCTTGGAAGCTCAATTTAAGAAGTCCGTTCCAAATGAACCGACTTACCAATTGACCGACTCAGAGATTGCCCGAAAAGCTCTGTCATTCGCCGCGTTGGGAAATTATGTGCAAGCTGGTGCATGCCTAGATTCCGTAATGCAGGAAGGAGGCATACGGCCGGACCTGCTCGCCTATAAAGCAATCGCTTTGGCGTCTGGCGATCGTATTGATGATGCACGCGAAGCCAGCACCGCCGCACTGAGAATGGACGCGAATCCGTTTGTCGTATTGTTGGCCCATGCCCAGGTTCAGCTTTCCCGCGGCAATTTCATTCTTTTGGCAGTTGATAGCGGTATGAGACGCGGCGAGATTCTAAAACTGCGATGGTCAGACTTCGACTTTGAACAAGACAAGATCAATATCATCGGCAGCCATACCAAGACCGAACGCGAACGGGACGCGCCGTTATCGTTTAGGGCAAAACTCGCGTTAATGAATGTCCGCGAACTCTATCCGGCAGGTGAACGACCGTTTCCGCTTATTGATCTGACTGAGAATGTCGCTCGGTCGATTATTCAGCGGTGTCGCGGAAACAAGTATCACACGACGGCCCCGGCAAATTTTGGCAAGATCCTCATAGGTTTGACTTGTTTCGGTGCGGAAACGGTGCGATTCGTCGATAAAGATATTCTTGAACTTCTCAGCGTCGGGATCGAAGTGATCGAGATACCGACTGAGTGTTTCGAGTTTGCCAATCGACTCGTCTTTGTGCGGAATGCCAAAATCTCGAAAGACGTTTTTCCACGATCCGGGATTGTTTTCGTCAAGAAGTGCCGGTGGTGCGACGATCAAATGTTTGCCGTCGAGCTGCTGAGCTAACAAAGCCGCCATGTAAGTTTTGCCAAGACCTACAACATCGGATAAGAACACGCCGCCATATTTCTCGACAATGGCTTTTGCATTGAATACCGCGTCAACTTGGTACTTTAGCTTCTTAAAGCCCTTTGGCGTGTCTGAGTCCTCAATGTCCTGTATCTGACTTAGTTCACGTTGAAAATGCTCGTAGAGGAGCTTGAGATAGAGTTCGTAAGCCGTAAAGGTTGCATAAGGCGATTGATTAGTTATCGTTTCGACGTATTCGCTCGACACGTCAACCGCTTCTTTCCATAGTTCCTCAAACTTATCCCTTGCAAAATGATAATCGTTCCGGTTTTTTAGCTCGACGTTAAATTCGAGATTTCCCTCAAGACCTGATTTGGTGAAGTTACTCGATCCGGTAATTACGCGGCCAACATCCCGGTCGCCTTCGGCGAAAGTCATAATGTAGAGCTTCGCGTGAATGCTTTTCGACGGGTGAACCTTTATTTCTAGCTTGCCCGATCTACACCAATCAACGAACGTTGTAACGCCTGTTTCGACATTCTCGCCGTCCTCAGACGTTTCAAACTCTTCTTTGAGTGTTGCCGGAGCCGTTTCCTTCACTTGAACGTCAGACATTAACGAAAGTTGACCTTGACCAGAGGATTGCTCAATCAATTCAAATGTCTTGTGATCTGTCCTGATTCCGATAAGAACGCGAATCTTTTCGGTGTTTTCTAGGTGCGGATGGAGAAGGTGAAAACCGCTGAGGTAGAAGTATCCGACCAAACAATCAAATAACCTCGTAGAACTGCCAAACAAGACGGCAAGACGGTCTTTAAGATGCAGGCCGTGTTCGTTTGTAATGAAAGTTAGGTCTGTCTTCGACATTTGCCTTGAGTGAGAATCTGAAAGAATTTTGATAGGTCCAACGTCAAAATAACATAGTTGCGGGTTTGCTTTAAGTTTGGCTGAGTCAGCCCGATTAAATTCTTGTAGTACAGATTACCCAACGGACGCTTTTGAACCGTCTTTTATACGTGAAATTTCTGTTTTGGGGGACATTTTGGGGGACAGAAACAAAAAGGGCATCGCACGGATCCGTGCAATGCCCATATTTATTGGCTCCGCAGGTAAGACTCGAACTTACAACCCTTCGGTTAACAGAAGCCGAAATATTCTGCCTTTCACCACCTTACGACATCACCAAACTTCCTTATTCGCAATGTTTACGGCCACTTCGCCCATGCCATGCCAACGCGTGCTAAGTGATGAAAATCAGTCGAATTTCGAGGGGTTATGTCACAATCCATGACACAATTTCGGGGGTCTCTCTAGGTCGCTGTGAACGGATCAGAGTTTCTGAAGGCCCGGAATCGAAGAATTGCTCGCGTCTTTCCGCTGCCGACTTGCGCATCAAGATACATCTAAATTCATAGCAATTCAATGATCCAAGCTACCGGTTCAGTCGCTCCCGATAGATCTAACTCTGCCCTCAATTGCACCGTCATCTTGTTAAGTCATCCTTTTCAAACACCGCTTTCGAAGGCTTTCTCAAGTCTGCCTAGTTGCTCAACGTATTTCGCTTCGTCAATCTCCTAGAGGTTCCGAGGATTCTGTCATCTCCATTTCTCTTACGGAAAATCTTCATATGGCGTGAACAGTACGGTAACGCGCTATCGTTCTAATCGGAATTCGGACGGAGGTTTACCATGATGTGTGAAAGGGCTACTTCTAAACCATTCCTGTTGTGGATTCCACGCGCGATCCTCAGGCCAGCATACAACGCCTTTTCCGCAACTGAGACAAGCGGAAATGGGAACTCATAGCCGTCTACGAATTCGAC
>JBGSWW010000089.1:0-78050 GCA_041751735.1 Pyrinomonadaceae bacterium
TCTCAACGGCGTTCAGCAATTTTCCTTCGTGGATTCGAATAATCTTGCAGTTATTGATTCAAACAATGCGCTCCGCTTTTTCAAAGACAATACTTCGGGCGGCGCCGGCGGCGAAGAATCAGCCGGTTCGGTCGCTCGCATTCGTTTATACAATTGCGTACTGACGGCTACGGAAATCGCTGCTCTCGGCCTCAATCCGACAGCGACGCCGCCTACGGGAACAGTAACATTCCCAGGGACTAATCTCGGCGCCATTCCGGATGGCAGCTGCGCGGGCGAGGGCCGGCAGATACAGTTTCCGGTCAGCGGTGTTACGGGCCCGCTATCGGATATTCGGGTAAGTATGACTGGAACTCATCCTTATGTAGGTGACCTGGACGCACTGCTTATCGATCCAGATAACACTGCCAGCGAGTTTCTATTTACGTTTACGGGGAACGACCTTACTCCGCAGTTTGGAGACAGCTCGGATCTTAACGGAACTTACACATTCTTTGATTCTGCGCCCAATAATTGGTGGACGGCCGCGGCCGCGGTCGACGGCCTTACTGCGATCGCACCGGGCAATTACAAGCCGTCTAACGCAATTGGCAACATCATATCCTTAGATGCGGCATTTGCCAACGTAGATCCGAACGGCATATGGATACTGAAGGTGAATGACTGTTGGCAGAATGAAACAGGGGCGATCACCGGAGCTTCGCTACGTTTTGATGCGGCGGAGATCAGAACGACAATATCCGGGCGGGTTTTGACACCAACGGGAACGGGTCTCAGAAATGCACGGGTAACTCTTGTCGACGCTCAAGGTGTGCAACGATCGACAACGACGAGTACGCTAGGCTTTTATGCATTCGATATGGTCCGTATCGGAGAGCAATACCGGCTGACGGCTGCATCAAGACGGTATCGTTTCGATCCAAAGATCGAAACTTTCACCTCAGGAAGGTCGGACTTGGATTTTGTCGGACTCGAATAGTGAAACGATCAAGAAAGGCGGCACTCCCTGTTACTTTTTCTTTTCGTCAGGCTTTGGGGTCGAATAAAAAGGGCGGTGCTGGACAACGATAGCCTTGTCCTCGTATGCACCGTCGCCGTCCAGATCGACTTTTACTTCGAGCTTATATTTCTTGCCTGGCTCATGCTTTTCGGCGAGATCATAGGCGAGAGAGTACTGGCTGCGGAGCATAGAGTTTATCGAATTCAGATACTGCGGGATCTCGCCTTCGAAGGTCATCGGGTAATGGCTCCCGCCTGATTCCTTGGCGAGGGTGTTCATCGTATTTTGGGCCTGCAGGAAAGTCAGCCGGCCGGGTCCGCCGCTTATATCGTCGGTTGCACCGAGGTATTGCTCGTACTTCTTATAAAATAGATTGCCCGTACTTATGATGTAGATCGGTATCCCGGCTTCCTGAACGATCCTGCGGATCTGGTCGTAATTGATCTTGCTGAAAGTGTCTATGCCGGAGGCGACCAGAATGAGCGCGCGTCGTTTTGCCCTGACGTCAACCATACCGCCGTACATAGCGGTCTCGCTCTTCGAATTATCGAGCACCACCGAATCGCCTTTCCCGCCTATCAGAGCAAATTTCAGCGCGTCAAAAAGATTGTTCTCGCGAAACGCCGGGCGATTTCTCAATAAAATATCCACCGTCGACCTCAGACGCCCGGGATCGTTTGTGAAGTCCGTGATAGGCGTCGGTCGCATATCGAATGCGATCACCGATGCATAATCGTTCGGGGGTTTGATAAATCCGGAAAGGAATTGGGCAACGGGCCTGATCACCTCGTACGTTCCAGGTTCCCAATAACCGCCCGCGGCTCGCCCGAAGGTTTCGGTCCATTTACTATATTCGACGACAAGCGTCACGGTGATGGGCGAATCGGGTGTCGAGAAGCTCGAGACTTCCTTCTTTACGCCATTTTCAAAGATCGCAAAATTCTCTTTCGTGAGGCCCGTTATGATCTGCCCCGATTTCTTGTTGTACACAACCGCGTCAACGTTTACGATGTTCGCCTCTACTCGTTCGACAGTCGGGTCGAGTATGGCGTTCTTTTCCTCTTCCAAACGCTTTTTCTCTTCCTCAGCCTTACGCCGCTCTTCCTCGGTCATCGGCGCCGGCCGATCATTCTTTTTGCCGCTGCCCGCCGGCGGCTGGCCTTTCTGCGGCCTGGACTGGGCCCAAACTGCAGGCGAGGTCGCCAATAAAAGAGTTACGGCTAACGCGGCGGATGCAAGGATCCTCGGCTGAGCTAAAATGGCGTGCATAATTTTCCCTGTCTGCGAGATCAATAAAGGTTTAGATACCGATTGTCGGCGTTTGGTTGGTCAATATCAAGGACGCTATGAATACGGAGGTGCCTCTTTCTGACGGTGAGAATGTGTTCGAAGCCAAGAACGGCGACGTTCCCAAAGGAACTCCTAAACGACAAGCCGAATGCCTCTGCCATCACAAAATCAGATCGCCACAAAGCTCGTCAAAACATAGGACCAACTGATCAAGGCCTATCAAACAAGAAGACTGCACTTTTGCAGAACCGAGCCCATGATTCTCTTACACGTAATCCTGATCTTTTAAGGTCCTCGAAACACGTCGGTAACAAGGACTTCAAACCCGGTCTCTATACTTCCTCTTACTCTGACAAAACGCTTCGCGTTTGGGTAACGCTTTTTTCGCCGGCGAGACTGGCGCGGGTCTATTTCGAATAAAATTAGGAGATCATCGACGTGAAACACATAGTTTCTCCGGGCTACTTCTGCATCGCAGTATGTATTACCCTTCTATTCTCGTTCAATGGCATTAACGCTCAGTCCGAGGCGGCGACAGTGCTCGGCACCGTTCGCGATCCAAACGGTGCGACGGTCGCGGGCGCAAATGTCACACTAAAGAATGTCGCAACTTCTATCGCGTTGTCGACCATAACTAACGAAGGCGGCGACTACCAGTTCGTAAACGTAAAGATCGGCGACTACCAGATTATCGTTGAGGCTCGCGGGTTCAATCGAACCATCGCCGACCGCATCAATCTCACGGTCAATTCGCGTCAACGCGCCGACATCTCTCTTGAGGTCGCTTCCGCCCAAGTGGATGTTACTGTGACCGGGGCGGCGGAGTTGCTCGAGACAGAGACAAGCGATAAGGGCCAGGTCATCCAGAGACAGCAGATAGTCGCGTTGCCGCTCAATGGCCGTTCATACGCTAATCTCGCCCTGCTCGCTCCAGGAGTTCGCGAATCGCATACCAACAGTCCAGCGGGCGGAGGCGGACGCGAGGCGGCGTTCAACGTGAATGGGCTCCGTGCGACCGTTAACAACTTTCTCCTCGATGGCGTCGATAACAACGCATACGGCACGAGCAACCAGAGCTTTTCGAGCCAGGTCGTGCAGGTTTCGCCCGACGCGATCGCCGAGTTTAAGGTGCAGACGAACACGTACTCCGCCGAATTCGGCAGGGCCGGGGGAGCCGTGATAAACGCGACCTATCGTTCCGGAGCGAATCAATTTCGCGGCTCAGCGTGGGAATTTCACCGCAACACGGTCCTCAATGCCGTCGGGTTCTTTAAACCTGTTGGCGGGGCAAAGCCGCCCCTCATTCGCAACCAGTTTGGCTTCACGTTCGGTGGTCCGATAGTAAAGGACCGAACGTTTTTCTTCACAGATTACGAGGGATTCCGCCAGGTCCAGAGGAACCTCGTTTTCTCGACGATCCCGACGCTAGCTCAGCGGCAGGGAATTCTCTCGGTCGCGGTCAGAAATCCTATTACCGGTGTCGAGTATGCGGCTGGTACGCCGATACCGATGACAGACTTCGCGAGGAAGGTGTTGAGCGAACTTCCCACTCCGATCAATTCGGCTTCGTCAAATAACTATTCGGAGCTCGTTCCGAATGAGCTTTTCAGCAACAAGTACAACGTACGGATCGATCACAAGTTCAGCGACGTTCTCAGCATCTTCGGGAGATGGAGCTGGAGAAGATCCGAAGGCTTCGAGGGGCCAAATATTCCCGGCCCCTCCGGAAGCAATCAGAACGGCTTTATCGATATCCTGAACAAGCAGCTCACGTTTGGCGGAACATACATACTCGACAACGCGAGCGTGTTTGACCTGCGGGTTGGGTGGTCGAAAATTGACGCTGGAAAGCGGCCGCCCCTAACTGGCGGTCCGAGCATGTTCGATCTTTACGGCATCACGGGCCTACCGGAGGACCCCGAGGTGACCGGGGGTCTGACCACTCAGACGATCACCGGGTTTTCGCAGCTCGGCCGTCAGGCGACCAACCCGCAGTTTCAAAATCCGGCCAACATCAATATCCGGCCGAGCTACAGCTTAAGGGCCGGTAACCACAGCATCAAGTTGGGGTACGAATACCTTCGTGTGAATACCGAAGTGCAGGATACCAATCCGCTGATGGGGCTAGACACCTACAGCGGCCAATTCAGCCGAATTACCGGGTCGGCAAATAATCTGTATAACCTTTCCGACTTCATGTTCGGAGCCCGAAGCCAGTACGAGTTCGCTACATTGACGGTGGCGGAGATGCGTCAGCGTTTCCACTTCGCGTTCGTTCAGGACGACTGGAAAGTCAATCGAAAACTCACACTTAACCTTGGACTGCGATACGAATTCGGCACTCCCTATTGGGAAGAGAACAATCGATTGTCGAATTATGATCCGGTTTCCAATTCGATCATTCTTGCAAACGACAACGACCGCAGTCTTGTAGATTCCGACTACAACAATTTCAGCCCGCGACTCGGGTTTGCGTATAACATCTTTGACAAGACCGTCCTTCGCGGCGGTTATGGAAAAGGATTCGTTTTTATGAACCGTTTGGGAAGCGCCGACATTCTCGGAACTAACTTCCCGATCGTCACCCGGGCGGCCGTCGCACAGTCGCCGACCAACCCCCTCTGCGTCGGCGATGCATATCAACCGAACTGCTTCAGGCCGACGCATAATGGCTACCCGACCAGCGGACTGCCGAATGGCGTCGTTCTCTATGTACCCCGTGATATACCGACGGCGAGTATCCAGAACTGGCAGCTTTCTGTCCAGCGTGAACTTTTCAGAGACCTTGTTCTCGAAGTTGCATATGTCGGAAACCGGGCCAACGATACGGTGCTTCTCGCGGATCTCAATCAGGCACGCCCTGTAACTCAGGCCGAGTGGGAAAACAGGGCGGTCGTTCCGCTTCCATCTCTGCAGTCTCGCCGTCCGATCCCCGGATTCGGCTCGATATCGGCAGTCTTGCCCGAAGGTTTCTCGACCTACAATGCGCTGCAGACCAAACTCGAAAAACGGTTCAGCGGGGGGCTTTATCTGCTGAATTCGTTCACCTGGTCCAAGGCGATCGACAACGGTTCGCAGGTTCTCGAGGAACCTAACGGCAATACCGGGACTCCGCAGAACGTCAACGACTTCAAGAACGACAAAGGCATCGGCGCGTACGACCAACCGTTCAACAACACGACGAGTTTCGTGTGGGAATTGCCTGTCGGGAGGAATCGACGGCTCGGAGGTGACTGGAATCGTGCGTTGGATGCACTCCTCGGCGGATGGACACTCAACGGCATAAACACGATGGCAAGCGGAGCACCGATCAACTTCCGTTATGGACTCGGTGGGGCCCAGGCGATCACGAACAACCTCCCCTCGTTCCTCGGCGGTGTCGCATTACGTCCGAACGTAACTTGCGATCCGATGAATCGAGGAGAACGGCCCGATCCGACGCGCGACTACTTTAACCCATCATGCTTCTCTATCCCGCAACCATATTCGCCGTTCGGAACCGCCGGGCGCAACATTGCGAGGAGCAATAGTTACTTCAACTTAGATCTCGGCCTGCATAAGCAGTTCAGGCTGCCGATCACGGATCAAACACGCGTTGATTTTCGTGCGGAGTTCTTCAATCTTTTCAATAAGACGAATTTCAACGCACCGAACTCCGATCCTTCTAACGCCAATTTCGGCCGGATCAGCAGCAGCGGCCCCGCCCGCCAGATCCAGCTTGCCGTTAAGATCTACTTCTAGTCCGGTCAAACTAACTCTCGGGGAGCAGCGATGACGCGGCTCCCCGAACTCTATAATTTAACTATGAAAAATGTTCTTAGATCCGCAGCATTTATCCTGGCTAGCATGTCCATCATCGCGGGGCAGACAACCGTCTCCATCGAGGGCCACCGCGGAGCCCGCGGTCACCTTCCCGAGAACACCGTTCCCTCCTTCATCAAAGCGATCGAGCTCGGCTCCGATACACTCGAACTCGACCTGGTGATCAGCAAAGACAAGAAGGTGGTGGTCTCTCACGAACCGTGGTTCTCACACTTCATTTCGGATGCCCCAAACGGCGAAGCTATCACCAAAGAGAACGAAAAACAGCACAATATCTATGCGATGACCTATGCGGAAGTGAAGAAGTACGATGTAGGTTCGCGCGGAAATGTGCAGTTCCCGCAGCAAGTACCGATGAAGATCTACAAGCCATTACTCTCGGAGGTGTTCGTCGCGATCGACCGCTACACGAAGAGTACGAAGCTGCCGCTCGTGCGATACAACATTGAGATCAAGTCGAATCCGGACGGCGACGGCACAACTCACCCGGCACCGCCTGAATTCGTCTCGCTCGTGATGGCTGAGATTGTGAAATACAAGATGATGAGCCGGGTAAAGGTTCAATCCTTCGATGTTCGGCCCTTGCAGGAGATCAAGAAGCGCTGGCCGGCTCAGGAGCTTGCACTCCTTGTCGGTACGAAGGAGCCGATCGAGACGAGCATACAGAGGCTTGGGTTTAGGCCGGAGAGCTTTAGCCCGCATTTCACGCTGGTCGACCAGTCAGTTGTCGATTATTGCATCACGAACAACATCAAACTCGTCCCGTGGACGGTCAACGAGATCGCGGATCTCGAAAAGATGAAGAAGTTCAAGCTCGACGGGATAATCACGGATTACCCCGACCGTGCTGTGAAAATCTTTAGGAATTAAACCTGAGGTATCCCGAAAACGGAAAAGCCGCTGGTCTCGGCGGCTTTTCTTAGTTCATTGATGCCGATTTGTAGCCGCCCGACTTGAAACTCAGTTAGCCAGGCGCGTTTTTTTGCCCTTGGCCGCGGAAGTCGCTGAAGCTGCTTTCGGACGGGTAATTGATTCAGGTGTTTCCTCGACGGATAACTCGGTCTTACCTTCTTTCTTCCCCACCACCTTTTCCAGGCGAGACTCCCATCGGGACACGTTGGCGGTTATTTTTCCGAGCCGTTTCTTTGCTTTTGTAAGTTTCGATTCGATCTTTTTCTGCTTCATATTGTATGGCCCCTCGACGAAGCCAATTCTACGATATTAAATCCATTTGAATGTTACAGAATTGCGTTTTTGTTCAGAGCGGCCAATGCGACAGTCTGCCTCATGGGCCAATATCCAAACTGTTAGGTGACGTCCAGCGAGTTTTAGGGCTCCGGAGTAGTAGCAGATTTCCTTTCAGGACTCAGCTTCCGATGACTCCTCCGACCTCTTTGGTTATGACGAAAGCAAAAAGACTTTTCGGACATTCCAATTTGCTGGCTTTTATTCTTTAGGTCCGGGAATCGTAAGGAGCTCGGTGGTATTTTCCGTTACGGAAGTTGGAGGAAGGTTTGCTAATACTCCTGTCGAAAGTTGACTGGGTTGGGAAATTGGTTCCCCCGGCGTTATTTCGTTTACCGGCTTTCGTTCGATTGTTCGAGACAGATGCCTAAATCCCGTAATCGTTAAAAACAGACTCGGCAGTGCCCACATCATCGCGAAGACGGCTGCCGGGACCATCTCTCCCAATCCTTTGATAGCAACTATAAGAGCGAAAGTGATTATGGCGAGGGCAAATCCCGCTGCCGCTATCGAGAGATCCCTAGTACCGGCGTGAGCAAGATTAATGAGTCGTAGAATTTCCAGTTGCGGCGGTTCGCCAGACACCGGCACACCGCAGCGGCGGCAAAATCTGGAATCATCAATAGCTTCGGCACCACATGCCGAGCATGCGCCGTGACGAACCGAGGCGAACGCCGCGATCGCTTCGGCTTCGCGAGTAATTACAGTTTGGGCTCCTTTGTAATTTAGGGGGTATCCGACGTAGTTGAAAGTCACTAGCGTTGCGCCCGAGCCGGCCGGCTTAAGACGAAACGTAAGGGTTCTCGCATATTCCAAAATGGTGGATGTGATCGAACCATACCCAGCCCCGCTGCGTCGGGCCACAAGCGGATCATCACTAATTATCCGATATCCTAATTTTTCCGTGGCCGAGGCGAGACGTCCCCGTAGGCTGTCAGCGTCTCCCGCGAGGGTCAGGGTCAAATGAAACTCCCCGTAGGTCGAGGGCCCGCCACCGTCACCGCTGTCCAACATAAACTCACTCATATAAACGGCTGCGAATCAATGATGTCTATCACTGAAAAATACGCGGAACGCGGCTTAAAAGTTCCTGATCGTGCTCTATTGATAAGGAAAGGTTAGATTGTTTATAAAGAATTATCAAATAATTCTCATAAAGTTAACGCCAAGCCCTTAAGCTTTGAGCATGAGTGCGGCGACGCCATTTAGGGAACGGTATTTCAAGCTGTACGGACCGCCCGTCGGACTAGCCCCCGAGCCTCAAATTAGGATCTATTATAAGGGTATGCCGTTATTCTTCGCCGCCGTTTTCGAAGGCGACCGATACAGTTTCGTACTGCCTCTCAACCTCAGGCCGAAGATGAATACCGGAAACCTTTTGGCGGATTTCTCCTTTAAGCTGGAAGATTCTCCTGTTAGGTCCAGCCCAACTCCAGTCTCCCTCCTCATTACCGACCGTTACGATTAGAGACCGGTTAGGTTTCCTTTCCTTTCGGTCGGACCTTCTTTACCGACCGTCCTTGGATTTTAGCCCGAGATCAATCGTCTCGGACCATCAAGTCGAAATAGAAATCCTAATATCTACTTTGAAGATTCAAGAAGCAGTTTGAGCTTGCCGCTAATAGCTGATAAGAAGGGACTCGACCAGCTTCAACGTCACGCTGCCATCGCCAAAGACCCTTGAATGAACATCCGACGGTATTTGGGTGAAAGATCGAGGATGTCCAGAAGCATGAAAAAATCTATGGTTCCGAAGTCTTCGTCTCGGGTTGGAGGTCCGCAAACGCTGGCGCCTATCCTCAGGTACATATCGAAAAGCGTCGGGATCTGTATTGCGGCGGCGTCGAGACTATGCGCCTCGTTACTATAAAGAATATTCCGTCTCGGTTCCACCCGAAAGTGCGGATGAAAGTGGCCTCCTTCCGCAAATTGCCGAAACGCCCTCTCGCCGATCGAAATATCCTCCGTAAAGATAGAGCAGCATCCGAAGAAATATCGCTTTTCGGTGATCATGAGGTAGTTGATCAGAGCCTTCCACAACAGGAAAAGTACTTTCGTGTTTCGGTGATGGACCGCGATACATGCGCGGCCGATCTCGATCCCGTTTTCTAGAACTGTCCGCGGCAGGTCCTCTATCGTGAATTCGTTGAATGAATAGAACCCCCTCTTGTCCCCCGCGGTCTCTATTGAGTTCAAACGATACGTCCCCACGGTCTCCCCCGTCGATCTCTCGATCACGATGAGATGGCGGCAGCATAGATCGTAGTCATCTATATCATCCCGCCGGCCCATGGTCGAAGCGGCTCCAGCACCCAGCTCTTTGCAAAAAACGTCAAAACGCAACTTAAGGGCCGATTCCACTTCGTCCCGGCCGTTAGCGATGCACACTTCGTATTTGAGATCGGATGCCAATACCGAGGTTATTAAGTGACGGGCGGCGGCTGTCTGCATATGATTTTTTTTGTTCGCAGCAAGTGTCAGCGTACCCACGCCTTGTAAACATGGACTTAAACGGGCGTTAAGTTTCTGTGAATTCTTCACGCTAGCCGCCAGTCAGAGGGTGGTGGAAATAATACCTGCAAGCTCTTTCGGTCCACACAAATTAGTTGGCGCAGACGGAATGATGTGCTATAACTGAAACGCGTCGGAGATCTTTTCCGATTGATCTTTGAAAAATCGTTTTAAATACTTATCGGGCCTGGATCTATAGGCCAACCCACCGAGACATGGGAAAAATACGTCCCGAACGTGAAACACCACCCGCAATTTCCTGAAAATGGGACAAACGGGTGTAACTGTTGCAGCGAAAGGTAGTTAGCTGTCCCATTTTCTGTCCCACGCGGGACGCGTGAAAGGGAATGGAGCGTATTGCCGAAACGGCTATGGCGTAAAGGTGGGAACCGATCGTGCTGTCTCGCGGAAAGTCGCGACTGTGGAAAATTTAAGTGCTGCAAATACTAGGGTTACGGATTTCGGGTGAGAGTTTTCTCGCGCACTAAAGCGAGACAGCCAAAAAACGTGGCTTAAGCAGTTTAGAATCAACGGCTTAGTTTCATGAAAGCAGACCGAGACAGCACCGAGACGCGGCGAGACAGCCGTAACGCTGTTTTCCCACGACCTACCGACTTATGCCTGAGCAGTTCGAGAGCATCTATGATTGACGCGTACCTAATTCGGCTCTTACACTTTCTGAACATGGCGAAGGTGAAAGAACCGATAACCTTAGACAGTATCAAGCTCGCACATGCGGCCAGGGTCGAAGAGATAAGGCGGCGGATGGCGGATTTTGACAATATACGAGAGGCCGGATCAGACACCAATTTTTGGGAGGAGATGGTGTTTTGCTTCTTCACGGGCGGCTGCTCAGCCCGGATGGGGCTAAATTCCCTCGACGCTGTCAGATCTCTGCTGCCCAACGGCACCCAGGAGGAATTGGCTAAGGCCCTCACCGGTGTTCACCGGTACCCCAATGCCCGTGCGAGGTACATCATCGCCTCAAGGGAATTTCTGCGAGAACATTGCGGTATGGAACTGCGTAATACTCTCAACGGCTTTTCATGCGGATTCGAGCGTCGCGACTGGCTGGCTCGCGAAAAGCGTATAAAAGGCCTCGGATATAAGGAAGCAAGCCATTATCTTCGAAATGTCGGATTCAAAGGATATGCCATTCTGGACAAGCACGTCCTTAATTGCCTTGCCGAACTAAAATTAATCGACGACCCGAAGCCACCAAATACCCGTTCACGGTATCTAACGGTCGAAGAAAAGATGAGAAAACTTGCTGACAGGTCCGGAGTGGACTTTGATGATCTCGATCTCGTCCTGTGGTCAATGAAAACCGGGGTTATACTAAAATAGTTTTATCTCCCGCGTAAATCAGGTGCTGGCGGTATGAAGTCTTACGGTCGCAACGCGAAAATTTCGGTTAGCAGTACCCTTACGTATTCATTCCTTGCTCTTCTCGCGACCTTCTTCATCTCTCACACGACGGTTAACGCATTCCAACCAGCCGACCCAAAAAAGAACGTCAAAAAGCTTATCCAACAGGCTAAGAAACACCTGCGCGGAGGAATGCTTGTCGAGTCTGAATCGCTTCTTCGACAGGCGGTGGCGATCGATCCGGACAAACCGGAATCCAGAGTCGAACTTGCTTATGTTTTGACAAAACGGCGAAGAACGTTGGAAGCGTACGATCTGGCGCTTGAGGTCGCAAAGTCCGAACCCACTAATACACGTGCCTTGGCCGTACTCGGGACAACGCTGCTGACTGCCGGTAGATTTCGAGAGGCCCGTCTCTTATTTCTGCAGGCGCTCAAACTGAACCGGCGTGAAGATCTGGCTTGGGCCGGTTTCGGCATGGTAGATTTTTACGAGAATCGGATCGGCGGTAGCCTCGCAAATCTGCGAGAAGCGACTTACCACGAACCTGATGAACCTGACTATATATTCGCACTGGCACAGGTAGCGTCCAGGGCAGAATTGTATGCAGATGCTGCGGAGGCATACCGAATATTTCTCAAGATCTCGAAGAACACTGATTCAGACCGTCGGGCGCGCATAAAGGGTCTGATCGACTTCTTAGTCTATCTAAGCCGAAACGAAAGGTTATACGCCGCCAGCGGTCGTGAAGAAACGCGTGTCCCATTCGATCTCGAGGGGAATCGGCCCGTGTTAAATCTCAAAGTAAATGATAAAGCCGAGCCGCAGCGATTCGTCTTGGACACGGGTTCGGGTATCTCGGTGATCTCTGAAAAAACTGCCAAGCGGCTAAAGATCAAACCCGTCGCCCGCGGCGGACATGCAAAGGGCATCGGGGGAGACGGGAAATTTGAGATCGTCTACGGACTCATTCGTCAGATCACCATTGGGGAAATAACGATCAGGAACGTACCGGTCTATATTCGGAAATTCCACAGTACAGCAAATGAGGTCGACGGATACATCGGTCTTTCGCTCATCTCAAAATTCCTGACCACCGTCGATTATGGAGAACAGTCCTTTCTGTTGACGAGATCGGAGAACGCAACACGGACTTTCCGCGAGAGATCCGACCTGTCGCTGCCGCTTCGATTGACCTCGAGTGGATTTCTTAGTGGAGAAGTGCAGATCGAAGGCGTGGAAATGCCGCTGAATTTTATCGTCGACACCGGTGCGAGCGTTTCGGTGATCTCGGACGAGGTGGCGCGTATCGATACCATAAGCGGCTTCTTAAGTAATGAACGACTTAGCGTCATTGGGTCGGCCGGGATCACGGACGACGTTATGACTTTCAACCTTCCGCGAGTCACATTTGGAAGCCACTCGCGAAAAGATATAATGGCCGTCGCACTAAACCTTGGAATAATAAACGAAGCGTCCGGGTTCGAACAGGCAGGCATCCTCGGTGGCAATTTTCTCAAAAATTACCGCTTAACATTCGACTTTAAAAACTCCCGGGTGACTTTTGTACCCGTCCAGCCCGAAAAGTAATAATTAGATAATGAAACTAAGCATTTATCTTGAAACGTCTGTGATAGGGGCGTATCTCGATAACGGAGAGCCGTTTCGGCGGGACTTAACGATCCGTTGGTGGGAACACGAGCTTTCGGAATACCAGGCTTTCAGTTCGCTACTCGTGCAGCGTGAGCTGGAGAGGACTCCCGAGCCTCACCGAAGCGGTTATTTAAACCTGATAAAGCCGCTTGAGCAACTCGAACTTTCTGAGGAGATAGCCATCCTTGCCGAAGGTTATGTGGAACGGGGGATATTTCACAGGAAGTATATGGCCGATGCGGTCCACGTTGCGGTTGCGTCATTCTATAAGGTCGATTATCTCGTGACCTGGAACTTCGGCCATCTGGCCAACGTGCGGAAGCAGGCACGCCTGCGGCTGTTTAACACCGCGGCTGGCTTCTTTTCACCGTTGATAATCACCCCCGAATTTCTTGTCCACACAAGCTAAAGAGCCGCGCATAAATGAACGCACGGCTCCGGTCTTTACATTTGTTCTTGATCAAAGGTACCCATCCGGGGCCTCAACGAACCGCGGAAGCGATATGGCCTGATTCAGGTAAACTCCGAATTCCGTTCCCGACTTCACTTCGGCTTCGGGACCTTTGGTAAGTCTTTCGCCAAGGTAACCTCCGCCGGCACCAAGGATTCCCCCGATGAGTGCTCCCTTTCCGCCGCCGATGGCAGCACCCAGAACAGCTCCGCCGGCTCCGCCGCCGCCGATGAAGATCACCTTACGGTTCTTCATTTTATTGCCTGAGGCCGTGCCCTCGTTGTCGACGCTGGTCCCGCCGGTAAGCTCCGTTAGAGATCCATTGATGGCGCGCTTCGTTCCATTAGGTAGCCGCAGCTGGACAAACCTGGCATCGATCTCGCCTGGCCGCCCCTTGTTTGCAGCCGGCTTGACCAAATCGATCCGGCCAAGAAGCGTGCTTCCGATCGGAACGACAACTACTCCACCGGCAGAATATACTGGCTCCGTAACGGTAACCGTAAACGTATCACCTACCCTGGCCGTTTTTGAACTGATCGTTCTATCCATGCGAGATCGTATCAAGGTGCCTGTCGTTACAGCATAAAGGCGCACCGCAGGTACTACTTTCTTAGCCGTCACTTTCTTCTTTAGAACTGGCCGGCGTTTTTGCCCGAGAACGTCACCGCTGCCCAAAACCAGAATCACAGCCGACAATGCCAAAATGCTCATCCATCTAATACGTTTCATTGAATTTTCCTCCATCAAGTTGCAAACCCGAACGCATTCAAAGTCGACGTCTTTGACATCGAAGGCAAAGACGGAGTTGTCTGGAAAAACTTGCAGATCAATGGGAGAATACCATTTCTCCGATTGAAGCTGCTCAACATTTTTGTGAATTCGACTACTAATTGGAAATATACTGTCAGTGACATTGAGAATTCACATCGCTTGTAGAGTTGCCTCCGGCCCCGTCCGGAGGCAATAATGATTTAAACGACACGTTAAACAAGTTTGTTTAAGGAGATCTGGAACAAATGCAGCTATTGGCACCGACGTTTTTACTATTCGCCCTGAATTTGCTCGATGCTCTATTGACCATCGTTTGGGTACGAACCGGCGTAGCTACTGAAGGCAACCAAATCATGGCCAGTTTGTTGGAGATCGGTAATGGTCCATTTCTCGGAGTAAAGATCGCTATCGGGGCAGTGGCAGCAATAGTGCTCTTCAAATGGGGCAGCCGGCCGCTCGCAAGGTATGGCTTGGCAATCTCGCTAGCCGTCTACATCGGCCTTATGGGTATACATCTATTAACGGGCCTCTCGGCGTTCGGGCTCGTGTCAAATTCGCAGTTGGATCAATTGACCGCTTTCACGGGTCAAATACTCGGGGTCATCTTTTGATCGACAAAAATGTAAAATATAATGCTCTGATGCTTCCTGCGAAACATCGGGGCTTACTTTTTCGTAACTGAATAACAACGCGAATCGAAATGGACTGCATCAAAAGTTTGATTACTTGCTGGAAGGTTTAATTATGACAAGAAATAGTTCTGTATATCATCTCTCGGCTCGTCAGCTATTGCTGCTTGCGTTTGCCTCGGCATTGATAGCCGTCGGAGCAACCGCTCTCCTTTATAACCTCACTTTCTTGTGGAATACCGGGAGCGGTGCATCGACCTCATTTGTCGAGGGGGAGGGCCTCCCGATCTCAGACCCTTCGCAGGTCTCGGACGAACAGAATAGTATCGAGGTCTACCGTGCTGCCGCGCCCGGCGTAGCATTTATTAACACCACATCGTACAGGCAAGGATGGTGGGGCGATGTTGAGGAAGGAAAGGGAAATGGGTCCGGTTCGGTGATCGACGCTAACGGCAATATTCTAACCAATTACCATGTTGTACAGGGAGTCCAGAAACTAACCGTCAGCTTTGGCGGTGACAAGGTTTACGATGCGACCGTTGTCGGTGGCGACATAGATACAGACCTGGCAGTGATCAAGATCGATCCGCCCGCTGGTATGACCGTCATCCCATTAGGCGACTCGGACAAACTGGTGGTGGGTCAGAAAGTCCTTGCGATCGGCAACCCGTTCGGGCTCGACCGCACATTGACGACCGGCGTGATCTCCGGACTTCAGCGGCCAATTAGAGCCCGTAATAATAGGCCTATCGACGCCGCCATTCAGACCGACGCATCGATCAATCCCGGCAATTCAGGCGGGCCGCTTTTGGACAAGCTTGGACGCATGATCGGCATCAACTCTCAGATATTATCTCCCGCAGGCGGATCAGTAGGTGTCGGGTTTGCTGTCCCGGTGAATACGGCTAAGAGGATAATTCCGCAGCTGCTACAGTTTGGCGAGGTGCGTAGGCCGAAGCTGGGCGCGTCATTGCCCAGTGTTGCAGATCTGAAGCAGCGTGGCTATCGAGTGCCTGTGGAATCCGGACTACTTGTTTACCAGACGCAGCCGGGGGGCACAGCAGAGCGTGCCGGGCTTAAGGGAATTACTCCCGATGGCAGTATCGGCGATATCATTATGTCCGCGGAGGGCCAAAAGCTCGGTAACCTCGATGACCTTTTCCGATTGTTAGACAAAAAGAAGATCGGAGAAACCGTTAATTTCGAAGTGTTTCGCGATGGGAAAACCATGACCGTACCCATAAGGCTCCTCGGCCAGCCTGCCTCGTCGACGCCGACTCGGAGAGGGGAGGAATAATTTTTGAATAATTGCATCCAAGCGGCGGGCTGATTAGCTCGCCGCACTTCTATTTTATGCAGGAAGTTAAGGATTTCTTCCATGCCGGTTTTGGGTGGATCTGTCGGGCGTGTGATAGAGAACTACGGAATGTCGAACAAAATCTCGGCGGCCGTTCTAGGATCTTCACGGAAGGTGAAGCTGAGAGCCGGATCCCGGACATGTCGACGAGGGCGCTGGCAAAATGGGTCGATCCGGCACGGCGATTCCTTGTTTGCCCCCGGTGCGGAATTACTGAGGACACCGAGATTCATTGATCGAGATAACATACCATTCTCCGACGTGTTAAATTTAGATTAATGCTGGAGATCGAACTTTCAACCGCGAGGGCTGCGGCGTTAGCGGCCGGACAAACCATTCTTGCATTCTACAAGACGGATTTTGTGATCGCCGAGAAGCAGGGGGTTGACCGTCACGTCGAGCCGGTGACGGAGGCAGATGTAAGTGCCAGCCAAATAATTGTTAGGGCACTGTCTGCCGCTTTTCCAGGCGACGCGGTCCTTTCTGAAGAGGAACCGGACGATATTGAGCGACGGATGTCGACCGACCGGGTTTGGATCATAGACCCTCTCGACGGCACGGCTGGATTTGTTAAACGCGATGGTGACTTCGCAGTACAAATCGGGCTTGTTATCGACGACGTACCCGTCCTGGGTGTCGTATATATGCCGCTGCACGATGTCCTCTTATATGCTGTGAAAAATGGAGGAAGCTTTAGTGTGCAGAGCGGTGGTGAACCGATTCGGACAAGAGTCTCAGACATATCCGCTCCAGGCGAATTGAAACTTGCGATGTCACGAAATCATCCGAGTCCGAGAATGGGCCGGATCATCGAGAACTTCGGATTCGAAAGCCTGGTCCGACGCGGATCGGTCGGGTTAAAGATAGGCCTGATCGTTGAGCAGGTTTGCGATATTTATATCCATCCCAGCCCTCGGACAAAGCTGTGGGACACGTGCGCTCCCCAGATCATACTGGAGGAGGCCGGAGGGCGATTCACCGATCTATTCGGAAACGAGATGTGCTACGCCCGCAGGGAACTCCAGAACCAGAATGGCATACTGGCAACTAATGGTGCCTCTCATGACAATGCCGTCAAAAAATTGGAACCGCTTCTCGCAGAATTTGGGCGTACGCCTTACACATACGATCTCCAACGCCCTGCCTCGTCTGCCAATGGCAGTTGATCCGGAAAAAATAAGCATTGTGTTCTCATTTCGTTTGTGTTAGAAATGTTCTTCAAGTCGTTTCTTCGGGCGCATCGTCTAAACTTTACAAGAGAGATATTTAAGTAGCCATGGAAATTGTAATAGGGGCGTCGGTAGATCTGTCCGGGGAGCCATCGGTGATATACGCCGGTGATTACCTGAATAAGTTAAGCGGCGAAAAGATCGAGCACGACTGCCGCCGCAGCCTGTCTTTGGGATGCAAAGAGATCATTGTCAATTTCTCGCAAACCGAGATCGTGAATAGTATTGGCATTTCGATACTTTTAGGGTTAATCGATACTGCAGCAAAGAACGGAGCAAGAATCGTGTTTTCCGATATGAACGAGAATACGATCGAGCTTTTTGACGTGCTCGGACTCACAAAGCATGTGACGATCGCGTAAATGGCCATCCCTCGATCTAAGCAATAATGGAACACGATCATAAACTAATACATGCATTCGGGGCGCTGGCCGAGCTCGGACAGCAGATCACCAACAAAAACAGTTTTCAGGAAACCATCCGGACGTCTCTGCACTTGCTTTCCGGCGCGCTCGGTATTATGCGCGGCGCCGTTTCGCGATATTCACGATACGCACATGAATTGAACATGTTGGCCGTCCGCGGGCTTGGCGACGATTTTCCGCTCAGTCTCGTATTGACCGAGGAGGACGAACGCCAGTTCCTGGCAAATGGGCTTAATCCGATCGCGATCGCACAAGCTAAGGTGTTACCTTTCTTTCAGGTTTATGATGTTAGTTTTGAGTGCCGCCAGTTAGAGTTGTTCGTGCCACTAGTCGTCCGGGACGAGATCGTAGGAGCCCTATTTCTTGGTGAAAAGGCAACAGGCGAAGCTTATACGAACTACGAGAAAGAGATAATCTGCGCGATGGGCCGGCATATCGGCGTAGCGATTACGCAGCGGAACCTGATGGCTGAGATCGAGCGGCGGGCTGAGGAGAATCGGCAGTTGTTTGACGAGATGCGTTCTACTTACCATGATACAGTCAAGGCGTTTGCGGCCGCTATCGATTGCAAGGACAAGTATACTGAGGGACACTCGGTCAGAGTAGGGAAATTCTCCGAAATCATCGCATTCGAATTGGGCTGGGGTGGTGAGGAAGCCGAGGGAGCAGCCGTTGCCGGATATCTCCACGACGTCGGAAAACTTACGGTCGAACGGAAGATCATAAACGCGCCCTACAGGATCAACGCGAAAGAATCGGCCGAGCTGAATAAGCACCCGGCTGTTGGATACGAGATCCTTTCGCCGATCCATCACCCATTTACAGATGTTCCTCTGGCAGCGAAGTATCACCACGAGCGGCTGGATGGCAGAGGCTATCCTGACGGGCTTGTCGACAGGGAAATACCGTTTATTGCCAAGATAGTTAATCTTGCGGATTCCTTCGACGCTATGACCACGGATCGGCCTTATAAAGCCCGTCGCCCGGCGAAGGATGTCGTGGACGATCTCCAGCGAAACTCCGGCCAGCAGTTTGCTCCTGAATTAGTGACATCGCTGCTCAACGGAATGCTGAAAGAGCTGACCGGAGAAGCGCGGGATCGACGATTCAGGCGGCTACTTGGCCGCGAATACATGGAGGCCGAGGGCATTGTCGACAAGCTTAAACACACCCTCAACGAATTAGCTCCTACGACGCCAATGACCTATGTTGCCGCGGTAACTCCGGGGAATGTTCCGATCCATTAAGCGGGGCGTTCAACTGCTAAGGAGCCAGGCCTCGGCCTCGGTGATGCTGTTAAAGGCCTTGCCGTTGAGTCCCCGGTTGACCGCTACCAACTCGCCGAAGGCATTGACCTCGTGCTGGTCGAGATAACGATCGACGAACGCGATCCTCGCGGAACCAAAGCCCATTTTAGGGATCTCGGTGGCAAGCGTGAAGACGTCGGCCATAGTACCGCTTTCGACAATGTTCTCGTCGATCAAAACTCTCTGTGCGTTAGTGCGTACCACTTCGTCAGCGATCTCCTGCCAATAGGCCCTCGAGATCTCATAACTGTCATGTTCTCCCGTAACCGCGGCATAAAGATATTCGGACCGGTGTTCGAGTGTGAGTTGATACGGTTTGGAAGGTCCGCCATCCGACATAACTTCAATTCTTACTTTATCGTCTAAGGCCCGCCGTCAGCAAGGAGTTCTGCAAATTTTCTGGCTGCGAGAGAAAGACTGCGATCGCTGCGATGAATTACCCCGACCGACCGGACCCAATATTTTTCCGCCAGCTGAATAACCGCTAAGGTACCGGCCTTTTTAGCTTCCGCGACGGCTGGTTCGGGCACTATTGCGAGGCCGAATCCGACCTCTACCGCCCTCTTGATGGTCTCGATATTGTCGAATTCAGCTACCTTATGAACTTCAACGGAGTTGGCGCGAAAAATGCGGTCCATCGCCTTTCGCGTCGGCACATCGCGTTCAAAATGGACAAAGTCCTCGCCGTTCAGGTCCGTAACTTTTATTTTGGCCCGACGAGCAAACTTGTGATCCGGCGGCGCGATCAGCACGAACCTGTTGTCTGGCATCGGCGTTATTGTTAGACCCCGCCTGGGTTCGGGGAACGCCAGGACGCCCAGTTCAACGGTGCCGTTGAGCACGTCGCGGACAACGCGTGTTGTTCTTGAATACTCGAGGTCGATCTTGGCGGCCGGAAATTTCGTCATAAACTCTCGAACTTTGGCAGGAAGCTCGTGAAGACCGACGCTGTAGACGGTCGCGACCTTGACGGTGCCGCCGATCTTGCCGACGACACCGCGCAAATTTTCCTGAAGCTGCTCATAAGCGGCGAGTACGATTCGGCATTCACGATTAAAAACGTCGCCGGCGGGAGTGAGTTTGACCTCCCGGCGTCCCCGAATGCGCTCGAGCAAACGGCGTTGAAACTTCTCCTCCAGGGTCTTGACCTGTTGACTTACAGCCGATTGGGTTATGAAATTTCTTTCCGCAGCCAAAGAAAAACTCTCCAGGTCGACCAGGTCGCAAAACACTTTTAACGTTTCGATATGCATCAGCTTCTTTCCAGCTATTGATTAGACAAACTATTTACTCGGCGTAACATTTTTCATTTTATCTTATATCATTCAAAGCGTATTATAAAAAGCTCAGGGTGTGCTTTTGCCGAAAGCTTGGTAACCGATTAGAATTTCAGGAAATCAGCATAAGTTTTGTTTCATCATTAGCCCTTCAAGAATGGCCATAAAATTCTCCAATACCTTTCTATTGAGAAAGCTGCACCAATTGACGGGAATCGTTCCTCTTGGTGTGTTCTTTTTGGTCCACATGTTCACAAATTCCAAGGCGATGAATGGTGAGGCCAGCTTTGTGAAGGCTGTTAAAGATATTCACGAGATCCCATATCTGCTTTTTCTGGAGATCTTTGGAATATTCCTGCCGCTGCTTTTTCATTCAGTTTATGGCGTCATTATTTCAGCTGAAGCCAAGCCAAATGTTCTAAATTACGGGTATGGGCGGAACTGGTTCTACATATTTCAGCGTGTTACTGGAATATTTCTGTTTTTCTTTCTACTTTTTCACATATTAAATCTCCGATTCGGTCTAATACCGGGGCTCAACCTGGTCCCCATCGCGGGAAATGCCGACCGGGCATTCTCTATTGTCGCCGCGGAATTTCAGATCACGTGGGTGCTCGCTTTCTACATCCTCGGTGTGCTGGCGACTGCGTGGCATCTGGCATACGGGGTTTTTCTGTTCGCGGTTGACTGGGGCATAGTTATCGGTCAGAGAGCCCAGAGAGCCACGCTGTACGGCTGCATTGTGCTGGCCCTTGTACTCGGAGCCGTGGGGGTAAACGCAGCGGTAGCATTTGTACGCCCCTGCGGCCTGCTGCCGCAGTCGATGTGTGAAGAACCTCCGCCATTGGCTAAGCCTGCGAAACTTTGATCACGGTCACAGTTAATTTCCTCCTAAAGAAAATATGGCTAGTAAGTCAATGAAAATCGCGATCGTCGGCGGCGGCCTTGCCGGGCTGGCCGCGGCAATGAAGATCGCCGAGGCCGGCCACGAAGTCGACCTGATCTCTGTTGTTCCGGTCAAACGCTCGCATTCGGTCTGCGCCCAGGGCGGCATCAACGGTGCCGTGAACACCAAGGGCGAGGGCGACTCGCCAGCTAAGCATCTAGACGATACTGTCTACGGCGGCGACTTCCTGGCAAACCAGCCGCCGGTCAAGCGAATGACCGACATGGCCCCGGAGATCATTTACCTTTTCGATCGCATGGGCGTGCCGTTTTCGCGGACCAAAGAGGGCCTGATGGACTTTCGCCGTTTCGGTGGAACGCTTCATCATCGTACGGCTTTCTCCGGAGCATCCACAGGCCAGCAGCTTCTTTACGCCCTCGACGAACAGGTGCGTAAGTGGGAAGTCGGAGGCAAGGTCAAGAAGTACGAGGGCTGGGAGATGCTCTCGCTCGTTCTCGATGACCACCAGGTCTGCCGCGGCCTCACCGCTATGGACCTCCAAAGCCTTGAGGTCCGGTCGTTTGCGGCCGACGCGGTCATCATGGCGACGGGCGGCCCCGGGCTGATATTCGGCAAATCGACAAATTCGATGACCTGTACCGGCAGTGCCGCCTCTGTCTGCTATCAGCAAGGGGCGAGATACGCTAACGGCGAGTTCATACAGGTCCATCCGACTTCAATCCCCGGCGAAGATAAGCTCCGCCTTATGTCCGAGTCCGCCCGCGGCGAGGGCGGCCGCGTGTGGGTGCCGAAGGCCGACGGTGATGCCCGTTCGCCGCGTGAGATCCCCGAAAATGAACGATGGTACTTCCTCGAAGAGAAATATCCGGCTTACGGCAATCTGGTTCCCAGGGATATCGCCACACGAGAGATCTTTCAGGTTTGCCTCGAGGGCCATGGCGTCGGGGGCGAGAACCAGGTTTATCTGGACCTCACTCATATCCCCGCGGAAACGCTGACCGAGCGGCTCGGAGCGATCCTCGAGATCTACGAGATGTTCGTTGGCGACGATCCGCGTCATGTGCCTATGAGGATATTCCCGGGCGTTCATTATTCGATGGGTGGCCTTTGGGTCGATTTTGAACAGCGGACAAACATCCCTGGCCTATTTGCGGCGGGCGAATGCGATTATTCCGTTCACGGGGCCAACCGTTTGGGAGCGAATTCGCTCGTTTCATGCGTGTACGGCGGGTTTGTGGCCGCACCGTCGGCGATCGAATACGCCGCTAACGTCGAACGCGGCAATACCGAAACCAACGGCATCTACGACGCCGAGGTAAAACGCCAGCAGGAGATCAACGAAGGCATCATCAGCAACGAGGGCGGCGAGAATCAGTACAAGCTCCACGACGAGATGGGTAAATGGATGACCGATAACGTCACCGTCGTCCGCTACAACGATCGCCTGAAAGCCACCGATGAAAAGCTGCTCGAGCTGCAGGAACGCTTTCAGAAGATCTCGATCAACGATTCAAATCTTTGGGCCACGCAGGCTGTTCCGCACGCCCGCCAGCTTTGGAACATGCTCCAACTGGCACGCGTCATCACCCTCGGGGCTCTGAACAGAAACGAATCCCGCGGTGCCCATTACAAGCCCGATTTTCCGGATCGTGACGATGATAATTTCCTAAAGACCACGATCGCGGAATATTCCGAAGAAGCTCCGGTGTTTTTTTATGAGCACGTCGATGTTTCGCTCGTCGAACCACGAAAACGAGATTACTCCTCAGGCAAGAAACCGCCCCAGGTGCTCCAACCCGGAGCCGAACAGAGGCCGAAATCGCCCTCTAGCGAGGCTCTTCCCAATGACCCCCGCAACAAAGAGGAGTTCGGGGTCGAGAAGGCCTGACTGTATTACACATCCTCTGAAAAAACGCGTGTTTTTGCACCACGCCCGGGCAGTAAAATCGCCGTAAGTGGTTTTTGGGAGTTACAGTTACGACCCTATACCATGTACCACGCATTTTCTCAGATCGTGAATGTTAGCGGCTGAGCGAGCCTGATCTCGGGATCGAGAAATTGGCTCGCCGTCCAGGACCGTGTCCCGCGTGGGACAGGAAATGGGACAGATAAGTTCGTGCCAATCAACAGTTTAGGCCCTCTGTCCCATTTTTTAGGAAAGTGCGTAACGTGTTTCACGCATCTGAGAGTTTTTCCCGCGCCAGTGTTTCGAAATATGTCAAAGATCGGTCCGGATAAAATCCGAATCGTTGCAAGCATAGCACAAAAAGCCGTCCGTGGCCACAATGCGACCTGAAATATTAGTTTCCACTGTTTCGGATCAGGACCGGATTGCTGATGGATGTTCCCCGGGTAACGAAGAGCTGCTTGCCATCGGCGGTCCATCTCGGGTCGGCGGAGCCCGGGGTTCTGAAATCAGTTAGCTGTCGCGGTTTGCCTTTGCCGTCGACCGCTATGCTCCATGCGTCGAGTGACGCCGGTCCGCCCAAAACTGTCGACAGAATTACGATCGAGCGGTTGTCCGGTGACCATCGCGGTCTGTTTGAAATGAGGTTCCCGGAAAGGTCGATCAACTTCGCTTCGCCTTTTGTTGGAACTATTCCCAGCTTATATTGCCAGCCATTTGAAAACCGGCCTAGTCCGTACACAAGACGGCCATCAGCCTTGTTAACATCGATCCCATTGAAAAACCAACCGTCGGGTGCGGTTGCAACTAAGGTCGATTCGCCCCCGCTAACAGGAACTTTTCGAATGTATTTCACTTGTTGCTCCTTGCCGTTTGGGGCGTGCATAAAATAGACCCATTTTCCATCGTGCGAGAAGGAGGCAAGTCCCTCGTTTTCGCCATCGGTCAACTGCTTCAGATTCCCGCCGTCCTTATCCATTAGAAAAATATGCCGTACCCCTTTTACCCGGTTTGAAGTAAAGGCTATGTATTTGCCATCCGGCGAGACTGCCGGTTGAGCATCGATTCCGGGATCATTCGTCAGTTGTCTGCGCCCGCCGCCGTTGGCGTTCATTACCCAAATGTCGGGATTTCCGCTAACGGTTGATCCATAAATAATCAATCCGTCCGGGGTCAATGCGAATCTTCCCCGTATCTCGCCGGACGTGGTCACGCGTCTGGCCGTTCTTGCGTCGTAACCCTGCAAGACCCACAGATCACGGTCGTCGCCCTCCGTCACCTGATTAGTCACCAACAGATCGCCGCTGCGTGTCGCACTAAGTCCCCGGTAACTGACCAGGCCGCTGGTAATTGCCTTGGGTTCGCCGCCGGGTTGTATCGCCCATAGTTGTGAGGGGTCCGAGATACCGTCTCGAGCGTTCACGACCAAGTTGCCATTCGGCAGCCACACCACGCCCCAGGTGTCATTCCATTTTTTTTCGCTCAAGACACGCGGTGTGCCGTCAGCCACGCTGTAGCCGACGATCTTACGATAGCCTTCTTTCATGAAACGCACATTACATGCAAGCGTTTTTCCATCAGGTGCGAAGATCGGACTGCCCTCTATCATGTGATCCCAGTCAGACCTCGCGATCTTTCGCTCATTGGAGCCGTCGGGGTTTGCCAGCATTATTAATTGCCCGTCATCATCCTCGCGTGTATAGGCAATCATCGTCCCGTCAGGCGAGAACGAGAGACCGTCGTACGGACCGTCAACAATTTTTACCGGAGTGCCGCCACCGATTGGCAATTTCATGATGGTGTACTCAGCTTTTGGAGAGGGATGGAATGAGTAATACACGAACTGACTATCCGGCGAAAATCTCAACCCCCAAATAGACCCCGCTGAAAAGATATCTGTCTCTGCGGAAGTCGCTCGATCCATTATTCGGATGCTCTTGTTGTCAACCGTGTACGCCAGGTATTTACCGTCTGGCGAGATAACGATGTCCTTCGTTTGGACTGAAATCGGCAATCTGGAAACCTTCAGATCGTGTTCGGTGTTAGAGTCACTGGTCGCGGCGAGATTTTGCTCGGGAGCCGGCGGTGTCGCTCCATTAAACTTGTAAACGGATAGTCCGATGCCGGAGGCGACGATCAGTGCAGCTGAGAGGAGAGTTGCAAGCTTATGCCGCTTGACGCTGGTCACGATGTACTCTGCACTCAATGTCGGACGGCGGCGGATTAGCTGGGTCCTTAGGTCGTCAGTGCTTGAGACGGTAATAAACTGGGCACCTTGGATTGCGTATTCCATTCTTTTCTTTTCTCCTTGAAGGTCGTGTAGAAATTGCTGGGCAGACTGGTAGCGAGACTTTTGATCTTTGGCCAGGGCTTTGCCGCAGATCGGTCGAAGTTCCGAGGGCAAGGCGTCAGAATCCACAGAGATTCCGTCGTGTTTGATAATCGAATTGACTAGATCGATCGCGCTGTCGCCTTTGAACGGGGATTCGCCGGTGAGCATTTCGTGGAACACGACGCCGAGACTCCAGAGGTCGGTGCGGGCGTCCACGGCTTGGCCGCGAGCCTGTTCGGGCGACATGTAGGCGACTGTGCCCATGACGAGGCCGGGAGCTGTTAAGTGCGGATTGCGGAATTCGGAACGCGGAAGTGCGGAAAGCGGATCTCGGATTGGATCATCTGACTCGGTAAGTTTAGCCAGTCCAAAATCAAGTATCTTCACGAGGCCGTCACGGCGGAGCATTATGTTCTCAGGCTTTATGTCGCGGTGAACGATGCCCGCGGCGTGGGCGGCCTGCAGTGCTGTGGCAACCTGACAAGTGATGTCGACGCTCTCGGCGGGAGTGAGGCCGGAACGCATTCGATCGCGAAGAGTGTCGCCGTCAATGTATTCGGAAACGATGAAACGAGCTCCCTCGTGAGTGCCTATCTCATAGATCGTAAGGATATTCGGATGATTTAGAGCAGAGGCGGCACGAGCCTCCTGGATAAAACGGCGCAGACGTTCCTTGTCCTCGGCAACATCTCGGTGGAGCAGCTTCAGAGCTACGGGCCGGTCGAGTTCGGCGTCGTGCGCAAGATATACCTCGCCCATGCCGCCCGAACCGATGAGCCTTATTACGCGATAGCGCCCGAATAACGAACCTTCATTGAGGCGATCATTGGCCGAAAGGGCATCGATAACATTTGTCAACGCCGGTTCATTCATGAAACCGCTTTCGTAAGAATCGAGCAGCTGTTTCACCTGCTTCAGCAGAGATTCATCCTGGCCGCAAGCCTGTTCAATAAACTCATCCCGTTCAGCCAGCGGTGTTGCGAGTGCTTCGTGAAACAGTTCCTTTGCTTTTATCCAGAGTGTTTCGTCCATTGTTTTGCTCACGCGGTCAATTCGTGTTTTAGCCACGCCCGGGCTACCGCCCATTCACGTTTAACTGTCGTGGGCGATATGCTCAGGACTGCCGCCGTCTCCTCGACCGTCAAACCGCTGAAGTATCGCAGCTCGACGATCTGCACCTGGACCGGGTCGATCTCTGCCAGTCGATCAAGCGCTTCGTCGAGTGCAATGACGTCGATCTGATCGTCGGCGGAAGCCGGCAGTCCGACAACGATGTCTTCGAGGGCGATGTTCTCGGCTTTGCCGCCGCGTTTTTGCCGATGGCGCGTTTTCGCGTGGTCAACGAGGATCCTACGCATCAAGCGGGCAGCCAGTGCAAAGAATTGCTCGCGGCTCTGCCACTTTACCGAGCGTTGATCGATCAATCTCATGTAGGCTTCGTTTATGAGAGCGGACGACTCGAGGGTGTGGTCCCCACGTTCGCGACGAAGCTGGTAACGGGCCCGCTTGCGAAGCTCGGAATAAACGGCACGGATAAGGTCTTCGGAAGCCTCGTCTTTGCCATCGCTCCACGCGCGAAGCATTGCAGTGATCTGCTTTTTCGACAATGCGGAGTCCATCTGCGAGCGACTGCTAACCGGTTTGAGTGCAGGTTGAACAGCCATCATAGGCACGCCCACGTTGGAAGTCAAAGAAGACAACAACCGTCGAAAAGTTTGTTGGTAGGGCCGCGTGGTATCCATTTATCGAGCTCATTCTTAGCCTTTAGATTTTTTGGCTAATTTCCGTGCTGATATGTGACGCGACAAATCCCGAAAAAGGGGACCAAATGGCTTTTATTAATCAAGAAGTTTAAAACGTGAAACCGCCCCATTTTGAGCCTGGGGCGGGGGGTCAAAGTTGTGTCGATTTTGTTAATTACGTTTGTTAGTGACAAGAACGGCATCGCTGGTGCTGTTCACCTTCACATAACCAAGTTGCTTACCATCCGGTGAGAATTCGTAGATGCTGATGCGACCAGGTAACGTAACAAGCTCTCGGGTGCTCGCTTTCCCATCGGTCGAAAGCGTATTCAGGACTGTTGTTGTGTCGCTCCTTCTACTGTAAATAAGCTCCCGTCCATCGGTACTCCAACGAATGATCGGCCCTCCGAAGGGTGCGGTTCTGAGAGCAGGAGGCAGGGTAATTGATACTGGGGTTCCACCGACTGCTGCCATTACCTTTAGATCTCGAATAGGGGTGGGCTGTCTTAATGTCTGTACCTCAAAGGCCAATCGTCCATCCGTTCGGGAAATGTCATGAATCCATGTCCTAGTGTGCATTGGAGCTGTCCACACAACGACTGGATCAACACCATTTATCGACACCTTGCAAATGGCTTGCGGTTCATCATCGGGTTCGGGCACCCGGACGTAATAGACCCATTTACCGTCGTGAGAGATCTCTGGCGTCCATTCTCGCAAGCCGTGCGTTAGCTGGATCGGATTCTTGCCATCAGCGTCCATTCTGAAAACGTGTGTGCCGAAAAAATCCTTCCGATTTTCGTAAACTATGTAACGGCCGTCGGGTGAAATCGAAGCCCGACTATGGGATCCACGTTCAGCAGTAAGCTGCCTTCTGTTGCCGCCATCACTATCCATCATCCAAATATCGGAATTGCCGCTGACATTTGAACCAAAAAGAAATCCTCCAGAAGAGGTGTAGTTGAAACCGAACCAAACCTCCCCTGAGCTTGTGATCTGCCGAGATTTCGACGGGTCTGCTAGCGCCGAAGTCCAAATATCACCATTCGTTTTTGTTTGCAATGTTAGCAGGGTCTCTCCGGTCTTAGTCGCGCTCAAGGACGAGTAGCCGATTAGGTCGTTGGTTATCTGTTTGGCTATGCCGCCTACGTCGACATGCCACAGCTGGGCTGGCGCTAATTCTTCCTTTGACGTCTCTTTGGCAGCGATTATTAGTGATCCGTCCGGCATGAAAGCACTACCCGAAATATTCCTCCACTTTTTGTCGCCTCGAGCCTTGATCTCGCCATTTGCTACATTCAAAAGAACCAGCTGATAATATTGCTCGTCCTTTGTCTTCTTATGCTCGCCACACGCAAGCCACTTACTATCAGGGGACCAAGCCGGAACGCTGCCACAATACACCCAGTCATCACCCGGGCGATCTAACAAGACCCGCTCGCCTGTACCGTCTGGATTTGCAAGATATATCGTCTCTCCCTTAGGATCTCGTTGGAAAGCGAAAAGTTTTCCGTCTGGGGATAGACTGCCGCCACCATCGGTATTGTCGGCGATCTTTATTGACGAGCCACCGGCAAGGGGAACCCGGAAAATCTCTTCATTATTTGGAGTATTGAGAACGTAATAGATTTGATCGCTAGCAAAACTGATGTTCTGCAAACTACCTTTTGGCGGCGCCGGGACGATCTCAACGTCTTTAGCATTATCAAGCTGCCGTATACGGATAGTGTTTCTACCCGGACCGTCGGCCGTTATATAAGCTACATATTTGCCGTCTGCGGAGATGCCTGCTTCGCGCATCATTCCTGACACCGCAAACCGAGACATCTTTAGGTCATTTTGCGATGTATTGTCTTGAATGACCTGTGCATTAGTTCCCGCGGTATTTTGGCCGGGTGCCCCATTGTATCTGTACACGGATAGCCCGAACGCCGCAAAGGCAACTGCTGATACGATTATCAAAGTCGCATACTTATGCCGCTGCACGCTGTAAACAATATACTCGGCGCTCAGTGTTCGTTGGGGGCGAATGAGTTGGGTTTTTAGTTCATCAGTGTTTGAGGTGCTGATGAACGGTGTTGGTTGGATCGCATATTCCATTCTCTTTTTTTCTCCTTTTAGGTCTTTGAGAAGGTCATGCGCGGATTGATATCTTTTTTCTTTGTCTTTTGTAAGAGCTTTTTGACAGATCGGCGTTAGCTCGGGCGGCAGGCTTGCGAGGTCCGTCGGAGTGGTCTCGGTGCTGAGGATCGAGCTGATCAATTCAGTTGCCGACTCGCCTTCGAAGGGCGATCTGCCGGTAAGCATTTCGTGAATAACCACGCCAAGGCTCCAGAGATCTGTGCGGGCATCGACCGCCTGGCCGCGGGCTTGCTCGGGTGACATGTAGGCCGCGGTGCCCATGACGAGGCCGGGGCTGGTATGGATACGGGATAGCGGAGCTTTTGAGTCGATCGGCTGATCGTCCGCCTCGGTGAGCTTTGCGAGGCCAAAGTCGAGTACCTTTACAAGGCCGTCGTGTCGGATCATTACGTTCTCAGGCTTGATATCCCGGTGAACAATGCCGGCCGAATGTGCAGCATCGAGGGCGGCGCCTATTTGGCAAGCAATTTCCAGGCTTTGGACGGTGTTTAGGCCGGAACGCATCTTCTCACGAAGCGTTTCGCCGTTGACGTATTCGGAGACGATATAACGGGAACCTTCGAACGAGCCGATCTCATGGATCGTAAGAATGTTCGGATGGTTGAGGGCGGAGGCGGCGCGAGCTTCCTGAATAAATCGACGAACGCGTTCGCTGTCTTCGGCAACATCGCTATGCAGAACTTTGAAAGCGACGGGCCGGTCGAGCTCGGTATCGTCTGCGAGAAAGACCTGACCCATACCGCCTGTGCCGATCAGCTCATTTATCCGATAACGGCCGATTGTCTGTCCGTTCGTAAAGGCCGGATTGGCGAGGATCGGTGCGGAGCCTAGAGCGGTGTCCTCAAGGAATTCACTTTGATACGCCGCGAGAAGATCATCGACCTGCTTGCGCAATTCCGCATTTCCGCCACAAGTTCTATCGAGAAATTCGGGACGGTCGGCATCGCTTAGCCCCCGGGCCTCGTCAAAGATCTCCTTCGCTCGCTGCCATGTGGACTTATTCATTGGCACCTCGCGTGAGCTCGTGACGAAGCCATGCCTTTGCTGAGGCCCAATCGCGTTTTACGGTGGCGATCGAGATGTCCAGAGCGGCGGCAGTTTCCTCGAGGCTCAGGCCCGCAAAATACCTCAGTTCCACAACGCGGACCTGCTGCTCATCGAGCAGTGCCAGGCGATTAAGTGCGTCATCGAGCGCGATAAGGTCAACGTCGATCGGTGGCGATATCAATCGATTTGTGCCTTCGGCGTCTTCGAGAGCTATCGCAGCTTCTCGACCGCCGCGTTTCTGACGATGCTTTGTCCGCGCATGATCGACCAGAATTCGGCGCATCATTTCTGCAGCCAAAGCGTAAAAATGTCCACGGCCCTGCCATTTTACAGATCGCTGCGCGACTAGTTTTAGATACGTTTCATTAATGAGCGCCGATGTGTCGAGGGTATGGTAACCCCCTTCGCGTCGGAGCTGACGTCTGGCATGACGTCGAAGTTGGTCGTAAACAGCCCGGATCAACTCGTCTGGCGGTTGTTGTTGCCCATCGCTCCATGCTCGAAGCATGGCCGTTATCTCGTTGCGAGAAGTTGAGGCGGGATCCATCGGCGAATGTGCTGCTGATCTTGTAGATTTTGCAGCAATAATAGATTCGCCGGCAGGATAAGTCAATGAACTTACCCATTGCTTCAAGTGTCTTTGGTATGAGATCAATCCGCGCATGACCTTTTCCATAGCTGAAATAGATTCCGCCTCTATTTGTAACTACGCGATAGAATTTGCGGTTATGGCTCAAATTAATTAAATCGATCTCTAATCAGTTAGTTTTCGAATCAATGCTTGCTATATTCGTCGTATGAGCACTCACGAGAAGAAGCGTCTCGAGAATCCGCCGGGGAAAATAAAGTTCAAGATCCAGAGGCGAGATCGCGAGGGGTCGCCGAGCCGTTGGGAGACTTTCGAGCTGGATTATCGTCGGAATCTGAATGTTATCTCGGCACTGATGGAGATCAGGAAGAATCCTGTTACTGCTGATGGAAAGCAGACGACTCCGCCGGTGTGGGACATGAGCTGTCTTGAGCAGGTCTGCGGGATCTGCACGATGGTGATCGACGGGAAGGTGCGCCAGTCGTGCTCGGCACTGATCGACGATCTGTTGGTGACGTCGGGCGGTGATACGGTGACTCTGGAGCCGATGTCGAAGTTTCCTGTTGTTCGGGACCTGAAGGTCGATAGGTCCGAGATGTTCGATCATCTAAAGCGAGTTAACTCATGGATCGAGCTTGACGGAACCTACAACTTAGGGCCGGGGCCTGCTATATCGAATGAGACGGCCCAGGAGCGTTATGCATATTCACGATGCATGACGTGCGGCTGCTGTCTCGAGGCGTGTCCGCAATACGGCGACCAAAATTATATCGGCCCGCAGGCGATCGCCCAGGCAAGGCTTTTTAACATGCATCCGACGGGCAAGATGACTTCGGATGACCGGCTGAACGGATTGCTCGGCGATGACGGAATAGGGAACTGCGGAAACGCGCAGAACTGTATCGAGGTGTGTCCGATGTCGATCCCGCTCACCAAGGCTATTTACGAGACCAACCGTGATATCACAGTCGATGCGATCTTTGGCTGGTTAAAGAAGTGATCTGGTCCGCGAGAGAGGCAGCCGCGCAGAGAGCGTTCTTTACAATACAAGCCCGGCCAGATCGGCCTCGGGACTAGCGAGAGCGATCGATTTTGCTGTTCCGTGCTCGTCGATATATTGCCTGGCTCCGGCAGTGTCGAGCGGCGGTGCGAATAAATATCCCTGGCCGAATTCACATCCCATATCGACCAATTGCGTAAGCTGCTCTAGGGTTTCGATGCCCTCGGCGACGACGTGCATTTTTAGATTTTGAGCCAGCCGCACTATCGTCTGAACGATCTCGCGGTTTTCGTCGCTGTTGCCCATTCGGCCGATAAATGACCGGTCGATCTTGAGGGAGTCCACCGGCAGCCTGTGAAGGTAGCTCAAGGACGAGTAACCCGTGCCAAAATCGTCGAGGCTCATCTCGATGCCAAGCTCCTTCAGCCGATTCAAGATGGTTTCGGCCAGTTCGCTGTTCTCCATGATGTGGCTCTCGGTTATTTCGAGCTTTAGATAACGCGGGTCGAGCCCTGATTCTTTAAGATGGCCGGAAATTCGATCTGCCAGATCGAGCTGTAAGAACTCCTTTGACGAAAGGTTAACGCTGATGGTCAGCCCCAATGCCGCCGGAACGGTAAGCTGCCAGTCATTCATCTGCCGGCAGCTGCTTTCGACGACCAATTGGCCGAGTTTCATTATCAGGCCGTTCTCTTCGGCTACGGGGATGAATTCCTCTGGCGAGACCGAGCCTCTTGTCGGGTGGATCCACCGCAGAAGAGCTTCGAAGCCGACCAGGGCCCCGGAGTCCAGCCGCAGTATCGGCTGATAAAACACCTTGAACTCGCCGCGTTGAAGAGCCCCCCTCATTTCGGTCTCGATCTGGAGCTTCTTGCTGGCGTGCTTATGCATCGCCTTGTCGAATATCTGGTACTGGGCCTTACCGCGAGACTTTGCGTGATACATCGCGATATCGGCGTCTCGCAGCATATCGTCAGCGTTTTGGTAGCCTGACGTGCTGAGCGTTATTCCGATGCTGGTCGTCGTGTAGATCTCTCGTCCGCCTAGGTCGAACGCAGTTTTGAGGTCATTCTGGATCCGCTCAGCAACCAGAAGAGCTTCCGCCGTATCCGAGATCTCCGAAAGGAGAATGACGAATTCGTCGCCGCCGAGCCGGGCTATGAGATCGCCGGGCCGCACGCAGCTCTCCAGGCGGCGGGCGATGTATTTCAGAAGTTTATCGCCCTCGGCATGGCCCAGGGAATCGTTGATCACCTTGAAGCGGTCGAAATCAAGATATAGTACCGCGAAGGGAACGCTCTTGCGATTTCGGCCTCGTTTGAGCATGACGCGAAGGTGCTCCATGAACAGGTTGCGATTCGCGAGGCCGGTCAAACCGTCGTGCATAGCGTCGTGAAGCAGCCTCTCCTCCGACCGCTTTCGTTCCGAAATGTCGGTGAATACGCCCATGGAACCGATAATATTTCCATCGGCGTCATAAACGGGAGCACCGCCCACGATGACCCATATGATCTCGCCGGATCTCTTACGGATCTTCATCTCATACCGGTCAGACTTTCCCAGTCGTCGACGTTCATTAATTTCGTTGACAAACTCGGGGCTCTGATCGGCCAATAGCTGCGTCCACTTCGTGCCGACCAACTCCTCCTGCGAGTAGCCGGTCATTTCGCAGAAGCAATTGTTCATGTACCGGATGCGGTCGCGGGTGTCGACCTGCAGCAAGCCTTCGCTCATACTGTCCAGCAGTGTCCGGAGCCTGATCTCACTTTGTCTAAGCGCCGCTTCCCCTTGTTTTCGCTGGGTTATGTCGGTGATGAGCTCGAGCCGGGCGGGCCGGCCGGAGAAAGTGATCGATTGCGAAGCGACCTCTGCTTCTATAACCGTTCCGTCCCTTCGCTTATGCCTGGCAGTCTGAATCGAATCGGGGCCTGCTTCATCGTCGTCCGGCCGAATCGGGATACGGCAATCTTCCTCGGACATGACGTCGTTGACCGTTCTCTCAAGAAATTCTTCCCGGGTAAAACCGTATTTGTCACATGCGGCATCGTTGACGGCAAGAAAATACAGCGTTTCCGTGTCAAAAACCCATATTGGATACGGGTTGCGGTCAAACAACAGACGATAACGCAATTCGCTTTCCCGCAGTGTTTCTTCGGTACGTCTCTGGTTAGTGACGTCGCGAAAGCTCATCACACGGCCTACGGTCCGGCCATCGAATTTTTGCGGCTGTGTATACCGTTCGAGAATGCGTCCGTTTACGAGTTCAAGCTCATCGATGCTTATCTCGTCGGGATTCTCGCGCGACCGGTCCATCATTGCGCGAAATTGGCCCGGATCTTTAACCATTGCCAAAACATGTGCGGAAATCTGATCCGTTGCCGACGCTACGTCATGAAGTTTCTCGGGAACATTCCAGATCTCGAGGAACTTCTGATTTGACTCCTTGATATTGTTTTCAAGGTCAACCGCTAAGATCCCGTCCGCTGTCGCCTCGAACGTTGAGGACAGTAATGATAAATTGTTTTCGAGATCGTCCCTGACCTTTTTTTGCTCTGTAATGTCGCGGTTATTGGTCAGGATCGCCGGACGGCCCTCGTAGGCCACCAGTGAGGCATTGATCAGGAACACGATAGGTGAGCCGTCCGATCGAATGTGAATTGACTCATATGCCCGGCAGCCGCCCGTAATTATCAATTCGTTCATCAGCTGTTCGCCGCGGGCGACATCCTTGGTCAGGTCCTTAAGGCTTCTCCCGACAAAATCTTCGCGGGTCAGGCCGTATTCTTCGCAGGCTCGGTGATTGACGTCAAGGACGGTTTCGGTCCCCGGTTCGATTATAAGTATCGAGTCCGTCGCCAGTCGGAAGAGATTACGATATTCATCGGGATGGTCATCTATCGGCTCAATGTTCTCCTGACCCGCGACATCAAGAATTATTCCAACGAATACATGGCGGCCGCCGAGATCGTAGCCGGCCACTGATGTATGGATCTGAAGCCTTTCGCCGACTTTGTTCCGGATCGACAAGTCGAGGGATACGATCTCCTTTTTTGTCGCAAGCAATCGCCGTAGGAGGACGTACTGGCGGTTTCGGCCATCCTCCGGAATAAACTCGAAGATGCTGCGGCCGATCAACTCTCCCGCTGAATGGCCGAGTTTCTGTTCAATGGTCCTCGTGACAAACAAGATCGTACCGTCTGAGTCTACGGTCACAATTGCATCGGACGTTAATCCGGCCATGATCTTATCGAATCCCATATCCACTTATCACACTATCCAGCTTTGGGTTTTCGGCCATACTGGCCAAAGGAGATAACTTAATGCTGTTGAGTAAATGACTAACGAGGAATGATGTTTAGGTGGGAATGCGAAGAGAAGGACGTCGCGTAATCGAACTCATCGTCCCACTGATATTCTACAATAAATAAACAGCGTAAAACAACGGTTTTATGGACACGGGCGTAAGACCGTTATCGGTCACCAAGAGCCTCGAGGTGTTTCACAACCTTCTCGATAAGCCAATTAGGTGTCGAAGCTCCCGCGGTGACCCCAACGCGCTCGGCCCCTGCGATGTCGGCGGGGTCGATCTCACTGGCGTCTTCTATTAAGAAACTCTTTTCACACTGTTCTTTACAGACGCCCAGCAGCTTAACACTATTTGAAGAATGGCGGCCCCCGATAATATAAAAAACGTCGACCATGCCGGCAAGTGCCCGGGCCGCCTCCTGCCGATCGCGGGTCGCGGAGCAAATGGTATTCACGATCTCAACCTGATCATGCGTTCGAGACTTGATCGCCTCCGCGGTATCGAAAAAAGTTTTTGCTTTAATTGTCGTCTGGGAAACGACCAGTGGATTTCGGAGCCACGGGAGGCCGGGAACCTCGCTTTCGTCCTTAATGACAAAGGCGTGGTTGGGGGCATAACCCTGCACGCCGATCATTTCCGGATGGTCGGGACTGCCGACAACGATCACATGGCGATCGGCTTCAGCAGCCCTGGCCGCAAGCCGCTGTACTCGCGTTACAAAAGGACAGGTTGCGTCGACGACCTTCGTAGCTTTCTCTTCGAGTTCTCTTTGGACCTGGGGGGTGACACCGTGAGCTCGGATCACTGCCGTTTCGCCGCGCCCGATCTGAATTGGCTCACTGATGGTGGTAACGCCATACTCGCCAAGGCGCTGCATTTCCTGATCATTATGGATGAGCGGACCGAGGCTTCGGACAGTTTCGCCGCCCTCAAGGGCTTCCTCAACCATCTCGACGGCTCTTTCGACGCCGAAACAAAACCCGTACTCATTCGCTAAAAGAACTTGCATTTACACAAACGTTAAATAAAATTTATACAAACGTTCAATAAATTGGCTTGTTACAGCCTTATTGCCGTGGTTCAATACTAGCAAATGCAGGATAGAAACCAAACCTCTTTGAGAGAATGCAGATTTTTGGGCGATGACGACTTTGAGAGGCTATTTGGGGCCTTTAACTCTGCTTTCTCAGACTACGTTATTCCTTTTGCCTTAACTGAGGCACAGTTTCGAAACCACATCACATTAACCGCCGTTGATCTCGAAAGGTCTGTCGGATATTTTGTTGGGGGCGAGCTTGCCGGATTTTCATTAAATGGGTTTGGGGAATGGGAAGGCAGGCAAACCGTTTATGATGCCTGTACCGGTGTTCTGCCGCAATGGCGGAGGCAAGGGGCGAGCAGGGAAATGTTCGAATTCATGCTTCCAGTCTTTAGGGAGGAGGGTATCGAACAATTTCTCCTTGAGGTCATTACGACCAATGACGGTGCCATTCGGCTATACGAAGGGCTGGGCTTCAAGGCAGTTCGCGAATTAGCACTTCTTCAATCCGATCAAAGATCTGAGCCCATTTCATCATCGATCGAGATAGATATTCGAGAGATCGGGAAGCCTGATTGGGCTTCATTTACGCAATTTTGGGATGTCCGTCCCTCCTGGCAGAACTCCGCGGACGCCGTCGACAGAAGCCTTGGAATGAAAAAAACGCTCGGGGCCTTTCATGATGGCAAATGCGTCGGGTACATTCTTTTCTCAGCCCGGTTCGGCCGCGTCTCTCAACTGGCAGTTTCGAAAGAGCACCGGAGAAACGGCGTTGGTGCATCCCTCGTTCATGCGATGCATTCCGTCATTGAGCCCGGATTTTCATCGCAGGTCGTGAATGCAGATATCTCTGTGGACGGCGTAATGGCTTTTTTCCAAAAGCTTGGGTTTTACGAGAGGCTACGCCAATATGAAATGGTCCTGGACTTCGTTACCTGACTGGTTCGCGAAGAATGATCTCTGAGGCTTCGCCGGCAATTGCTGCTGCCGCGGGATTTGATCTTCTGAGGTTGGCCAGCTGCCGCAGGGCTTCGCCGGTCCGTGACAATAGGCGAACGAGGTCGCCTTCTTCAGCTCGTGTTCGATCGACGAGTTCGTCCCATGCCATTCCGGCGGTCCACCTTTCTGCTGCGGCTGCGGCCGAGTAATTGATCTCTTCCGCGACCTCGACCCCATTTTTCCATTCGACGCTCGAGACTTTGATCACGATATTCTCGAAATCGCCGAGAATATCGGTCATATGCCGTGAGGACCTCATCTGGCCGTAGCTTCGATCGGCATCTGAAGCCACTGACGCCATCAGCCCGGCGGCTTCCGCGGGCCTTAATCCGTCAAAGATCCCGGCGGTCAGTCCCTCGCCGACGAGCAAAGGCCGATCTATCCTGAGGTCTGCCAGCCACTTTCCGGTTTCCGTTACTTTTTCAGACGCAAAATCGATATATCCGAAAAGATCGAGAACGCGGGCACGATTTTCGAAAGGCTCCCAGATCCTATCGCTCAGGTTCTCCGAGCCGAATTCCTCCCGATCGTTCGCACTATCTCGCCGGCTGGCTCGAAATGCAAAACTTCGCTCAGCTATCTCGCGAACCTGGTCGAAATTGCCAAACGCGTCAAGAAGATTCAAAAGGCTGGTATAGGTAGCGCGGAAGCGGCTTTCCAGGGGATCGGGCGGGGCCATGAGCAGCTCTGCGATCTTTTTTGGATTCTGGAATTGCCCTGGGGCAAGTATTGCGAATCCAACATTGTCTCGGCCACGGCGGCCTGCGCGGCCGGTCATCTGCTGAAGCTCGCTTGCTTTCAGCGGGCGCCACCCATCGTTGCCGCGTGTGTCTGCATTACTGATAACAACTGACCGTGCAGGGAAATCAACCCCGGCGGCAACCGTGGACGTTGCGAACAGAGCATTCAGCAATCCCGACGACATCATCCTTTCGATCAATAGTTTCCACGAGGGGATATGGCCGGCATGATGCGCCGCCACGCCTGCCCGAACTATAAGTTTGCTGTGTTTGTGATCGAGAACCTCAGGGAAGTACTTGGCAAACTCCGTGAATATCTTTTGTCTTTCAGCCTGTCGGGCAGGATCGGCCTTTTGAGATTTGTCTGCCGCAACCTCGGAAGCCGCCTCGTCGCACTTCCGGCGAGTTGGCAAAAAGACGATCGCCGGCAGAAGGTCGAACCCCCTCAACGCAGAGATCAGCTTTGGCGGAGAGATGTCGGTAGTTTGCGGATCCATTCAGGACAATTATAGCGAAGATGGGTCTCGGGTCTACGCGGCCGATGCCATTAGATTATCGTCTGCTATAATCCGCTCAAACGAGGTAACAATTTATGGTCGACAGACGCGAGTTTTTGAAGAGGTCGGCGATAGCCGCGGGGGCTTTGTTGGCAACAGGTACAACGAATGCCCAGGCATCGGCAGCTATGGATCTGGAGGAAGCAACTGTATCCAGCCTTCAGGCGGCGATGACCTCTGGGCGAACGACATCGAGGCAGATCACGCAAGGGTACCTCAGCCGAATCGCCAGGATAGACAAACGGCTAAACTCTGTAATTGAAATGAATCCCGACGCCTTGTCGATCGCCGCCCGCATGGATCGTGAGCGTAAAAACGGAAAAGTTCGTGGCCCGCTACATGGTATTCCGGTGATCATCAAGGACAATATAGACACTGGGGACCGGATGAAGACCACGGCCGGCAGCCTTGCCCTCATCGACGCTCCGACCCCGAAGGACGCGTTTATCGTTACGCTGCTGCGTGACGCGGGAGCTGTTTTGATCGGGAAGGCCAATCTGAGCGAATGGGCCAATTTCCGTGACAACAGCTCGATCAGCGGGTGGTCGGGACGCGGCGGCCAGACCCGAAATCCATACATTCTCGACCGCAATCCGTGCGGTTCGTCGTCCGGAACCGGCGCAGCGATTGCGGCCAATCTGGCTGCCATCGGAATCGGTACTGAAACGGACGGGTCCATAGTTTGCCCGTCTTCCATCTGCGGCATCGTTGGTTTGAAACCAACCGTCGGCCTCGTTTCACGCAGCGGTATCATTCCTATCGCGGAATCGCAGGATACAGCAGGCCCGATGACGCGAACAGTGGCGGACGCAGCGATCATGCTTGACGTCCTGGACCAAGCTGACCCAGCCGACGCCGCAACCACGAAAGGTGGGAAGAGGCGAGAGAAAACGTCATACGCACTTTCTCTGATCGCCGACGGGTTGAGGGGAGCACGCATCGGCGTAGCGCGAGACTATTGGGGAAAGCGAAAAGAGGTAGACGTGGTCTGTGATGCGGCCCTGGCAACAATGAAGAGAGCGGGAGCCGAACTGGTGGATGTGAAATTTCCAAACCTGGAAAAATTCAGCGATGCGGAATTCGAGGTGCTGCTCTATGAATTCAAGGACGGCCTTAACAGGTATTTGAGCAACCGCGGTGCGCGGTATAAGACACTCGACGATCTGATGAGGTTCAATAAGGAGAACGCCGCGAAAGAGATGCCGTATTTTGGTCAGGCTATCTTCGAAATGGCTGCGAAGAAAGGCTCTCTGGAGAGTAAGGATTATCGCAAAGCTCTCGATACTTGCCGCAAGTATGCCCGCGAAGAGGGAATCGACGAGGCAATGGACAAGAATAAGCTTGATGCGATCGTCTCACCCTCGAATGCTCCAACATGGCTGATCGATACGGTTAACGGGGATTGCGGCAGCTCTTATATCGGGAGCTCGTCCATCGCGGCGGTCGCGGGCTATCCGAATATTACGGTGCCTCCGGTTTCGCAAGAGAGCTGCCGATCGGCATCTCATTTTTCGGCCGTGCATGGTCGGAACACACGCTCATTAAGCTAGCGTACTCGTTTGAACAAGCCACGAAAGCGCGGAGAAAGCCAAAGTTCCTTTCAACTTATGTTTGAGCGATCCGGCTATTGAGCATTCGAAGCCCGTTCAGCGTTAGATCCAGATCGAGCTTGTCGATCACGCTGGTCATCTGATCGCTCAGCGGCGCAAATCCGCCGGTGGCAACGACCACCGGTTTCTCGCCTAACTCTTCGATTAATCTATCAACTAAACCCTCGAACATCGCCACGTGTCCAAAAACGATCCCTGAGAGAATAGCCGAATCAGTCGATGTTCCTATCAGCCTGGCCGGTTTTTCGATCGAGATCTCGGGGAGTTGTGACGTGTTCAATTTCAGGGCATTTGACGCGGTCTTCATTCCCGGAGCTATGATCCCGCCCAGGAATACGCGGTCTTTATCGATCATGTCGATCGTCGTGGCTGTCCCGAAGCTGCATACGATCGCTGGCGGCCCGTATTTTTCAACGGCCGCGAAAGCGTTTACCAGCCGGTCGGTGCCGAGAGACGATAACGGTTCGTAGTTTATCGTCAATCCGAAGTCGAGATCGTTTGTGGCGAGAAGCGCCTTGATATTTCGCTGCTGCAGGAAATTAAGGAGTTCTTTTGCGGCCTCAGGCACGACGGAACAAACGATCGCGCCGGTGATAGGCTGGTGCTCAAGATCGCGCAGACTGATGGTTTTTGAGATTTGGCTTGTCGGAATCGAAAAGCGTTTGAGGAGTTCCTCGCCGTCGTAGATCCCGAACTTGGTTGAGGTATTGCCAATGTCGACGGCAAGAAGCATTAGCCCTGGAGGGGAAGGCCGTCGTAGATAACGTTCCAACCATTTCGCCTGCTTGTTCGAAGGCTCTTGGTAAACCACTCGACCGCGGCATTCGCATCATCATAGATCTGGACCGCGGGACGGTCCTCGCGCGGATCGACCCGGCAAATGGCGGCTCCGACCGTGGCTGTTTTGATACACAGCAATGCGATCATGTCATTCTTCTGCATGACCGCGGTCCGCATCTCTATGTTGCCGAGTTCGTCGTCAAAACTATCGAATTCAACGAGATCATCGTCAATGTCCTCGTCAAACTCAAAATCAGCATTAAAATCAAATTCGTTACTCATAAAACGCGTTCAGCGTAGATACAAGTTACACCGTCCGGGCGGAAAGTTCAATCTCTTTGCGGACGCAGCTGCTGGACGTCACCAGCTTGCACGATCTCGACCGAGCCGTTGGGGGTTAATACCCGAAGGGCCCCGTTGTCTTCAAGCCCGTCGGTGACACCTTCGATCACGCCGTTTCCAAGCGCAACGCGGACGGACTTGCCGCGAAAGTACGAAGAACGTTCTTTCCACTGACGAATGACCTCTTGTTCGCCGCCCTTGCAGAGGACATCGTAAAAGCGGGATACGTTTCGTATCAAAATACGTGAAACGTCATCCGGTGCGGGCCGATCACCGGTTTCCGATTCGACCGAGGTTGCCGTCGGAGCGATCTCATCAGGAAGCTCTGTCGCCAGTAGGTTAATGCCAATACCCACGATCACCGCAAGCCCGACGGGAGTTTCAACCGCTTCTGTTAAAATCCCGCCGATCTTTTTATCATCGACCATCAGGTCGTTGACCCACTTGATGTCCGGCTTAACACGAAATTCGAGGAGAGTGTCAAAAACCGCGACGCCTGTCATGAGCGTGAGCAATGGGAGAAACCGGATTTCGATCTGAGGCCTGAGCACGATACTGAAATACAGCCCCGAATCGCGCCCGGATGACCATTTTCGGCCATGCCGGCCGCGCCCCGCAGTCTGCTCCCGGGCGACAATGCACAGCCCCTCCAACGCACCTGACCGGGCTTGCTTGATAGCTTCTGTATTGGTTGAATCGATCGATTCGAACTTAAGAATGTTGATGTTCATCGAAACGGCGGAACAGAACGTAGGCAGTTACGCGGGCTTCCAGAGAGAGTCGGTGTAGAAATTCTCACTGTCAAAAAAATCCCTCTCGATCTCAAAACCGCTTTCGGCGGCAAGTTCCTCGATCATTGGACGTGTATACTTCTGTGAAATTTCCATAAAGATAGGTTCCCACTGATCAAACTCGAACGTTCGGTCCAGTGCGCCGATCTTCACGGCCTGTTTTTCGCGGCTTATCAGAAAGGAACGAGCCGCACACTCGACCGGGCGATACTGTGCGTAATGAGAAAATTTCGATATATCGAAATCGCCGCCTAGTTCGCGATTTATGCGATTTAACAGATTGAGATTGAATGCGGCGGTAACGCCCTGCGAATCGTCATAGGCATTTACGATGACGCGGGGGTCTTTCTGCATATCAAAGCCGATGAACAGCCTGTCGTTCGGGTCCATCACGTTCCGAAGCGACCGGAAGAAAGCGAGAGCCTTGTCCTTTTGAAAATTTCCGATGTTGGAACCGAGAAACATCATCACCTTCCTATTTCCGTTGCGGTTCTTAAGCGAATCAAGGATCTGGAAATAATCGCCAGTGTGAGGTTTCAGCCTTAGCTCGGGAAATTTCTCGCGAAAACGCTCCGACAGGGCGTCATTTGCTTCCTGTGAGATATCGATTGGGGAATAATCGAGATCGAGGCCTTTCGAAAGAAAGTATTCGATCAACACGGCGGTCTTGGTTCCATCACCCGCCCCGAGTTCCACAAGGTTGATAGAATCGGCTCCGTCGGTAAAAGCCTGATATATGCGTTCGGTCTGTTCCGTAAAGATCTTTAGCTCGGCCCGTGTCGGGTAATACTCGGGCAGCTTCATTATCTCCATGAAGAGCCGTGAACCTTCATCATCGTAGAAATAACGGGAAGACAAATGTTTAGGAGTAGAAGAAAGTCCATCCATAACGTCCCGGGCAAATGGCGATAATTCAAAGGAGTCAGCTGCCTGCATATTTTTTCTCGATCTACCGGAGGAGAGGTTACTTAGCCAATCTTATTCCCGTGAATTGCCATCGTAGATGCGGATGGAAAAAATTCCTATAAGTTTTGCGGCTATGTCCCGATGGAGTTGCGATCGACGCTCCGCGGAGGACCATCTGGTTGATCATGAATTTACCGTTGTATTCGCCAATAGCCCCGTCAGGCTTTTGAAAGCCAGGGTACGGAAGGTAGGCGCTGTTTGTCCATTCCCAACGTTGCCCCCAATCGAATCTGTCGCTGGCGACCTCCCATTCAAACTCGGTTGGCAATCGCTTTCCGCTCCACTCGGCGAAGGCGGAGGCCTCATAGAATGAAACGTGGCAGACCGGTGCATCCAGAGTTAGCGGCCTCAAGCCGCCAAGAGTGAATGCGAACCATTGTCCTTCAGCCAAGTGCCAATGCAGCGGAGATGTCACACCTTCTCGGTTTACCCAATCCAGGCCCTCGGAGTGCCATAATCGGTGGTCTCGGTAACCCCCATCGTCGACAAACTCGAGAAAGTCGACGTTTGTCACAAGCTTGGCGCAAAGGGAAAAATCATCACAATAATGCTTGTGACGGGCTAATTCGTTGTCAAAACAAAATCCGTCACCCGCATAGCCGATCTCGTATATTCCGCCCTCCACGTCAATAAGATCGTCAGGCCTTTGTTCCGATTCCTCTTCCGGGAAATATTCGTTTCGATACGCCGGGAACAGAGGATTTAGACCGAATGTAAATTTCAGGTCGGCAACTAATAGCTCTTGATGCTGTTGTTCGTGGTTGAGGCCGAGGGTAATGAGTTCTTTGAGGCTCTCATCAATGTTGTCCGCCAGAAGCTCGCCCATTTTTTTATCGACGAATCTGCGGTATTCGAAAACGCGGGCGACGGTCGGCCTGCTAAGCGCTCCGCGGGAGTCTCGGCGAGTCCTTTCTCCGATCGTGTTGTAGTAGCTGTTAAAAAGAAATCCGAAATTCTCGTCGAAAGATCGATAGCTCGCCGAATTCTTCTTGAGGACCATCTCCTCGAAAAACCACGTTGTGTGGGCAATATTCCACTTCGCCGGCGAGACGTCAACAATTGGCTGCGGAATATAATCTTCAATTTCGAGCGATTCACAAAGGAATTCCGTGTGGGAACGAACGGTATTGTAATGCGAGCGCAGGTCCGCCGGATAAACTAACCCGCTGCTGGTGCCGTGCATGGAGTAATTAGAACAAATCGCTCCGTAAAGAAAAAGTGCTTAGTCTACAAAAAAGTAATTCGCGTTGGATCTGATAAATTACGTCGAAGAAGACTTTCCCACTCGACGACTTGCCGAGCGCGTTTGTTTTCGTATGCATTCGCGAGCGAACCAATTACCTCATCGATCTGGTTTCGATAAGAGATTTGAGTATCAGAAACAATATTTTTAGCGGAAGCGTTCGGAGAGCCCAGGTCGCTGCTGACCGAGGTATTCGTGTGTGTTTGGTTGACCATTCCGTTCCTCCTTTTTGAGGCAGAAGGCCGAACCATTATTTATACTTTGAAGTTTCGGCCGACTGCAGAAATAATTTGTAAGTAATCATTAAATAATTTCGCCGCGTAATACTCCCTATCTTAGCTCCTTTCAGAATATCATCGGAAACTGGAGATTTAAAGAATAAATTGGACAAAAATATAAACATTTTCTAAAATGAGCCTATGCCTTTCTGTCGTGACATCCTCGCCCTTAGATAGCCGCTCGTTCTACACCTGTTAACGACGCGGCGCCGATCAATCAATAAAATATACGGATTTTTATAGTGGATAGCGATTTTGTTATTCGCTAAACTTGCAAGTTTGCTGGTCGCAAACATTTAGTCATTGTAAACCTATGGACGAGAAATATTTTGCCAAGAAAATAGAGCAAAAATGGCAGCAGAAATGGGCCGATAGCGGTGCTTTTCATGCGGAGATCAAGGCTGGCGCACCGAAATTTTACCAGCTCGAAATGCTGCCATACCCGTCGGGAAATCTTCACATGGGGCATGTCCGAAATTATTCTGCAGGCGACGCTCTAGCATGGTTCAAACGGCTGCAGGGATTTAATGTTATCCACCCGATCGGATGGGATTCTTTTGGCCAGCCGGCCGAAGATGCAGCTGTCAAACGAGGGATCAATCCGCGCACGTGGACCGAAGACAATATCGCAATTATGCGGGGCCAGCTGCAGCGTCTCGGCATCAGTTACGACTGGCGTCGGCAAATGTACGCTCACACGCCCGAATACTATAAGTTCGATCAGTGGTTCTTCCTGAAAATGTTCGACATGGGGCTTGCCTATAAACGGATGACACAAGTCAACTGGTGTTCAACGGACCAGGCGACGCTGTCGAACGAACAAGCAAGCGGCGGGCTTTGTTGGCGGTGCGGCAATCCGGTAACGAAAAAAGATCTCGAACAGTGGTTCCTGAAAACGACTGCATATGCCGACCAGCTCTTAGATGATATGGCTGAGATCGAGGGCGGCTGGCCTCAAAACGTTTTGAAGAGACAAAGCGACTGGATCGGCCGATCGGTCGGAGCGTTCGTTGATTTTGAGATCCGGGCATCGGGCGACACATTGTTTTATTGTCCGATCGTTGACGGAATCACAAGTTCGTCCAATATCGGAAAGGGCCGCGTACGCGTCTTTACGACTAGGATCGACACGATCTACGGTGTTAATGCTCTCGTACTCGCGGCAGAACACCCGGTAATACAGGCAAACATCGACAACTTTTCTGAAGAGGTTTCCAGCAGGATCGCTTTTATTCGTGCTGAGAATGCGAAACCGGCCGATCACGAGATCGACATCGAAAAAGACGGGATCGATACCGGACTCACTGCGGTAAATCCTTTTAGTGGCGAAGAATTGCCGGTCTGGGTGGGGAATTACGTCATGATGGAGTACGGCACCGGAGCAGTGATGTCGGTTCCGGCTCACGATCAGCGAGATTTTGAATTCGCCAGAAAATTCGGTCTGCCTATTCGACAGGTCATATCGGAGCCGCACCTGGTGCATGAACACCACTCAATGCATGCACTGGCGCTAGAGCAAGCTTTCAACGAATACGGCGTGCTTGTTCGTTCGGACTTTTGGAACGGACTAACGAGTGACCAGGCCAAAACCGACATGACGGAATATGCGGTAAGACATGGATTTGGGGAAGCTGCGACAACTTATCGCCTTCGCGACTGGGGTATTTCCCGGCAGCGTTTTTGGGGTTCTCCTATCCCCATCGTCTATTGCCCGGACTGTGGTGTCGTGCCCGAGAAATACGAAAATCTCCCGGTGACGCTCCCTGACGAAGCTCCGATCACCGGAACTGGCGAATCGCCTTTGGCAAAAGTGCCGGAGTTTTATGAAACAACATGTCCGAATTGCGATGGGCCCGCCCATCGTGAAACGGACACGATGGATACATTTGTCGATTCGTCCTGGTACTTCTTCAGATATACAGATCCCAGCAACCCTGTACTCCCGGTAGATCCGGCTACTGCCAAGTATTGGCTGCCGATCGACCAATACATTGGCGGTGATGATCATGCGGTGATGCACCTTATCTATGCCCGTTTTTGGACGAAAGTGATGAGGGATATCGGCCTTATCGATTTCTCCGAACCTTTCAAGCGGCTGCTTACGCAGGGAATGGTGATCGGCGAGACGTTTTTTGACGAGGAAGGCGGGAAACGCAAATACTTTACGCCGGACACGGTTTCAGTTGAACGCGACGTCAAAGGCAGGGTCACGAGCGCGGTGTCGGCCGAGGGCCATTCGCTCAAATATGCCATAGAGCGAATGTCGAAATCGAAGGGAAACGGCGTGGATCCGGATGAGATGGTCGAGATCTACGGTGCGGATGCAGCACGCCTGTTCGTACTGTTTGCGGCTCCCATCGAGAATGAGCTCGTCTGGAATGAGGCGGGGATCGAAGGTGCGGTCCGCTTTCTGCAGCGAGTTTGGCGGCTTGCATACAAATGGGCGGGATCGATCAACGCGGCGGCAGGTGTTCCAGAGAGTGTCGGAAGCGATAAAAACGCACGCGATCTGCGTCGCAAAACACATCAAACGATCAAAAGGGTAACTGAGAGTTTTGAATCACTGCAGTTCAATACGCCAGTTGCTGCTCTAATGGAATTATCTAATTCGATCGGGGATGTTGGAGGTGATCCGTCTGCAGCGAGCGACGAAATGATCTTCGCGATACGTGAGGCGCTGACTGCGTTGACGCTAATGCTGACACCATTTTCTCCGCACGCGGCCGAAGAAATCTTTGCTGCCATCATTGGAAATGATAAGGGAATGCTATCTAACGGGGCGAGATTTCCAATATATCAGGAAGACCTCGCCAAAGCCGATCTGGCCGAGATCCCTGTCCAGGTTAACGGGAAACTGCGTTCCAAGCTCATGGCGGCTCCCGATACCAATAACGAGAGCCTTCAGGAAATGGCCATTGCTGATGATAAGGTCCAGGAGTATATCGCAGACAGAGAGATCGCAAAGGTGATAATTGTACCGGGCCGCCTCGTAAATATCGTGATCAAAAACTGACGCAGAAACGTATTAACTGACCAGGAGACTGGCCGAAGTGCGTAATACCTTGCTTGAAAAATGTAAAAAAACTAAAATTAGTAGGCACCATAGCTACTTTTGTCGACCGACGGAGTTCAAAGATCGCACGGCCGGCGTTGTTATTGTCCAGCGAACCAATAATTAAATGAAGGAATGCCAGCTCTGTAAGAACTGTTTCTCCGATTCGGTCGCAACCTGTCCACACGATGGGATGCCGACGGTCCATACGATCGCCGGCGAACCCGTGTTGGAGGGCAAATATCAGATCGAGTGCAGATTAGGACAGGGCGGCATGGGCGTTGTATACAAAGCTCGGCACGCCTACCTAAAGACTCAGCTTGCGATTAAGGTCATCCTTCCGGATCTTGTTGGCAACGATCCCCAGCTTGTCACTCGCTTCAGACAGGAGGCCCTGGCTGCTGCCGCCATCCGTCACCAGAATGTGGTTAGTGTCACGGATTATGGTGTGATCGGCGGCACCGTTCCTTTTCTTGTGATGGAGTACGTGGAGGGCGAATCGCTCCATGATCTTTTGGTGCGTGAAAAATCGCTGTCCCCGGAACGAGCATTTGATCTTATTTCAGCGGTTTGCGCAGGCGTTGGGGCGGCGCACCATCAAGGAATCGTTCACCGTGACCTTAAGCCGCTGAACATCATGATATGCAGCGACAAGCCAACAATGGCACAGGCTGTAAAGATCCTGGATTTCGGGCTGGCGAAGATAAAGTCGGGCGAATTGCTTGGTTCATTTATCCAGGCTCAGACGACGGGCCTGATGGGTTCGCCATATTACATGGCTCCTGAGCAGTGGGCGGACGAAGACCCGGATTCACGTTCGGACATATATTCTCTTGGAGTGATGCTGTATCAAATGCTCGCCGGCGATGTTCCTTTCAAGGGATCCTCGATCCCGGCGATCATGAAGAAGCATATTTCCGATCGGCCTCCAACTCTTGCCGAGTCCGGCGTGAATGCGAATCCGGAGCTTGAAAAGGCCATCCTTCATACCCTGCAGAAGAAGCCGGACGATCGTACTGCAACAGTCGAAGAATTCGTCGATGAGCTGAGGGAGGCCATTCATCCGGGTCAGCAGTTCTTGAATACAGCCAGGTCTTTACCGGTTTCGACGCTAAAAATAACGTCGAAGCCGCCTCGATCGAGTGTTTTTGTCGACAATGTCTCGGTTGGTGATACCCGCGACGACGGGCATTTATTAGTCGAAGGCATTCAGAGCGGAAACCACCGGCTCCGACTGAGTCATGCCGGTTTTCAGGACTGGCATGGAGATGTCGTCTTTGACGGCAAGCCGCGTGAGATCGTTGCGGAGCTCAGGCAAGGAAACCTTGACTCCAGAAGTGCCATACCAAAGCCTGATTTCTCCGTCTCATCAGTTGGTCGAAAAGACCTTTCTACACAATATTCCCCGGACGGCCCGGACGAGATGGAGCAGACGGTTCAGCAAAATTTTGATCCTGATCGATTCGACGTCTCGGTCGTAACGGCGCAGCCAAAAAAAGGTGGCGTATTTGCTCCGTGGCTTTTGGGAATTGGCGGTTTATTGGCTCTATTTTTAATCGGCATCATAGGACTAGGTTCGGCCTATATGTTGGGGGTGTTCGGCGATGGCGGGGTAGTTCCGCCCTCAAATGTTTCGACATCACCGACCCCCTCGAATTCGCCGGCGCAGTTTACGGCTGAAATGGTACAAATACCGGGCGGTACATTCAGGATGGGGCGCAATGCCGGGGGCCGGGACAATGAGCGACCTGAGAATTCGGTAACTGTCCAGTCGTTTCGTATGGACAAGTTTGAAGTCACAAACGGCGAATATGTTGCGTTTGTGAGCGAAACGGGATATACGCCGATACCGGCTCATTGGGTAATAAATCAGAGACCGGCCCCCGGCACAGAAAGGATGCCCGTTAGGTTCGTCAACATTGACGATGTCGCAGCGTTCGCTGGGTGGCGCTCTAAGCGGGACAATGTTATTTACCGCTTGCCGACTGAAGCGGAGTGGGAATATTCGGCCCGCAGCGGAGCAAGGCAATACCTATACCCTTGGGGCAACGAATTCGACCCGAAGTGTGCCGTCACCGACAAGGATAATACTGCTCCTGATGCTGTCGGGACCGCATCGTGCCCAAACGATTGGGGAGTTATGGATCTGATCGGTAATGTAAATGAATGGACAAGTTCGGAAGCGGCTCTTTACCAGGGCAGTCCCGGGCAAATGCGGAAGACCAGAGAAACACGGCACATGATCCGCGGCGGTGCGGCATTCAATAAGGCCGAAGGCGAGTTTGCAGTAACATCCACCTTTCGTCACGATGTGGCCGCCAGCACCCGCGATGCAGAACTCGGATTTCGGCTCGTGACGGACAACTAGCCGCTCGACTTCGACCTCAAAACCATACAATGTTGCGACTCCTTACTATCGGCCTATTTTGTTCCATCGCCGGACTAACGGCGATGGGACAGGATCTTGGCAGTAGTAATAAGCTGTTCGGCGGAGCTAAGAAAAAAGCCGTGCCGGCAAAATCCCCTAAAAAGACACCGAACCCTTCTTCTAAGAAGACTCCGACCCCTTCGACAAAAGCTCCGTCCGCAAAAGCAAAAAGCGCGTCCTCGACTTCGACAAATGTGGCCGCGAAAAAGAAGCCTGCCGCCAAATCCGTTAAGATAACTAAATCAACCGGCGGAAACCCTGCGACATCGGAAGAACGGGCGGTAAAAGCTCCTCCCGCCAAGGCCGAAAAACGATTTTCGGGGGAAACTAAGTCGGGTTCCGAAGAGAAAAACGCTGCGACGATCGTTAAAACGAGTGCTCCAGAGATAATTATAGATCCCGCGAAGGCTGCCGAGGAGTATGAGAATTTAATTCTACAAGGCAATACAGCTCGGGACGACAGAGATTATTTGACGGCCGAAGCCGCGTATAATAAGGCGAAGCTTTTGAAGCCAACGGACTCCCGCGCAGTCTACGGACTCGGAAACCTCTACAGCGATCAGTTGCGCTGGCAGGAAGCGGAAAGGCAATATCGTTTGTCTATCGAAATGACCCCGAACGATGCTGTAGCCCATATTGCTCTAAGTTATGTACTGGTCCAACCCGTCACCGCTCCGAATCTTGGCGATCGTTACGAAGAGGCCGAAAAATTGGCGCGTCGTGCTATCGAGCTCGCTCCCGCGAATGCCCTTGCTTTTGATCAGCTTGGGGTCTCAATGGAATTGCGCGGGTTCATAGGAGCCGAAACGGAGAACGCCTATCGCAAGGCGATACAACTTGACCCCGCCTTTGCACCACCGCATGCTCATTTGGGCAGATTGCTAAGAAGGCGTGGAAAAAGTAAGGAATCAGCTGCCGCGTATCAGTATGCGATGGATCGATCGAGAGAGGTGGGTACGAAGATATTGGTCGCTGAGGTGCTGCAATCAGAGCAGAGATTTGCTGATTCAGAGACGCTTTTAAGGGCTGCTTTAACGGAGGATCCTAAAAATCCGACGGCACTGCTATTGCTCGGCCGTGCTTTGATCACTAACGCTGCTTTCGACGAAGCCGAGAGTGTTTTTAAAAAGGCCCTTTCCATAGGAGCAAACGGGTTTATAGCGAATCGCCAGCTTGCCGAGGTGTATCTCAGGCAGAGCAAACCGGAACAGGCTGAAAACGCGTTGCTGCAGGCGTCCCGTTTTGTGACGGACCTCGACCGGCGGTCGCTATCGCAGAGTTTTGAGGCGGTCGGCGATGCTTATATGAAAGAGGGCAATAGTCGTAATGCCGAGCGAGCATTTAAACAGGCGATCACATTTGATGGCGATACGGAAATACTTTCGGGGAAATTATCCAGAGCACAGCAGGGTAGGTTTAGTCCGGGAAATTAAGGTCACCCGCCGCCGCCCTCCGATGTTGAAATAGATCTGTTATTCGTCGTTTTTAATAACTACGATTAAGAGTCAACGCGGCTGATTGCAGACCTTTTTTTAGTTAGAAGACGTCCCTTAAATGTACTGTCCGAAGTGTAACGAGAGTTTTGAGGAAGGCTCCCGCCGGTTTTGTCCGACGGACGGGGCCCGACTTGTATCTGAAGCGAAACCTGCCGCCAACCAACCGGAAGGCGGCATTTTCGCAAACCTTATTCCTAAAATGCAGGGGATCACTGATCTGGGGACGCGGCTATCCGAGGCCCCCGGTGTAATAGTTGCGCGTGATGAACTAGACCCGGAGCCTTCCGTCAAGTTGGATCCGGAGGCCGAGGAGTTGTTCTTCGAGTTTGACGAGCCGGAGGTTAATGAACCGGAAATCCCGCCGGCGGATAAAATAGTGGAGACTCCGGTTGTAACTTCCATTCCGAAAGCTCAGCCAATTGACCCATCGAGCTTCTCAACTGTAAGAAAGATCGATCCGGCGTCCATTCCGCCTGGCGGCGTTGATCTCGAAAATTATTACGAGCCGCCAGACACTTTCGCCGATATCGGTGAGCAAAACCCCGAAAATCTCGTCGGGAAGGTAATAAAAGGGCGGTACCGAATTACGGAGTTTCTGGGCGGCGATGAAGCGGGATTGGCATTTCTCGCGAACGACCAATTGGCAGGCGGTAAGAAGGTGCTGGCACGGGTTCACTTTGACAGTGAAATGAATGAAATGCTGGAGAGCATTCTGGCTGAAGAACGGATCTCGCTGTCCCATTTCAGTCACCCGAACGTTGCGAGGTTTATCGACTCTGGTGAACTTTCAAACGGCTGTTCATTTATCATCAGCGAGTACATAGACGGACTATCTATCGAAGATATCCTGAGCATCCACGGCCGTGTCGAGACAAGCCGAGCGATGCGGGTGGTTCGGCAGATCTCAGCTGCGTTAAATGAAGCTCATCAGGAGGGTATTCTGCATCGGGATGTTCGTCCGGAAAATCTGGTGATCGATCCGGATGGCGGCGAAGTCGAACAAGCCAAACTCGTAAATTTTGGTGCTTCAAATGGCGAACCAAATGCAGAAAATCTCGCCTATAAATCGCCGGAAGTGATCGACGGACGAATTAACACGGCAGTCAGCGATATTTTTTCCCTTGCAGTGGTAAGTTACGAGATGCTTACTGGCCGCATGCCGTTCGACGGCGAGTCGAAAACGGAAGTTTTAAGATCCCAATACGCGGGACCAGCGGATGTTCCTAACGATCTACCTTCATCTTTGAACGAGGTTTTTAGACGGGCACTGTCGTTTAAGGCGGCAGACCGATATAAGAAGGCCCGGGAGTTTGCCGATGCCTTGAATGCTGCACTTGAGCATAAGTCGGAGCGGTCTGAGTTAATCGAGCCCGAACCGTCCACTTCCGATTCAATTCAGCAACCAGTAGACGCCAAAGAAACCCTGCGAGTTCAAATGCCAAAACCACGGGGATCGGCCTCTGCCGCGGTAAAAAGCGGAGTCCAACCATCGGCTGAACCGCTTGGTGGACCGGGCAGATCGAGATCGAGGTTGTGGCTGATCGCAGGTGCAAGTGTTCTTACATTGTTTGCGGCATTGGCGGCGGCATGGTATTACCTCCCTAACATGCCTGTATCGGTTCGGCAGACGGCGGACACGAATAGCAATCAACCCGACGGCAACCTTGAAGCAAACAATGAGCCTTCGGCGGCTGAATCACGACCACTCCCCCGTATCCTCTCTCAGCCTTCGAATACGGAAGTATTTCAGAATACCAGGCAGAACCTGAATGGTGATCTCGCGACGAATTTTATAGGGTTTTCATTGTACTATCCGAAAGACTGGAAGATCATTGGCCCCGAGCCGTCTTCATCTTCCGCAACCCGTGGTAAGTTCCTCGATATTTCCCGATCGACCGGCGATGGACGCCTGCAGGAGCAAATGCTCATAAGCTATTACTCGAGTGGGGGAACCTTCGAGGCTGACAAGGAAAAATTCCCGCAGCTGGTCCGCGAGACGAACGAAACTCTGAAAAAGATCCTCCCCGGTTATCAGATGGTTTCCGAAGGTCCGACCACGATCAACGGAGATTGGCGTGCTTATGAGGTGAAGTTCCAGGGAGGCGGTACATCTGCCGACGGTGAGAAGTTGCTCGTTTGGGGACGCCGTTTGTTCGTTCCGGCAGCCCGTCCTGGTACGTCGAACGGGTTTGAGATCACGATGCTGGCGACCTCGCACGCGGATAACATCAAAGGCGTCGACGACGTAGGCGTCCGTGGCGAACTGGGCCCGATACTCTACAGCTTCGAACCTGGTCAGAGTTTTTAACGTAAATTTCTCGCCGGATGCTGATCGTTCTTACCACGTGTCCAAATAAAGAAGAGGCGGAATCGCTCGCCGAGAAACTGGTTGGCCAACATCTCGCTGCTTGTGTTCAGATCTTACCCAAAATGACGTCCGTCTTTCTCTGGGATGGCATCATGCAAAAAGAACCCGAGCATCTCCTTCTCATCAAAACCCTACCTGAAAAATGGGACGAGCTTCAAAGCCTAATTGTCAAAGAACACAGCTATTCGGTGCCGGAGATCGTGGCGATCAATGCCGACCAGATCTCCGAGTCTTATCTTTCCTGGATGAGAGATATTCTCCATTCTTAGATCGATCGAGCTTTCGCAGCGAAAAGCATCCTCTAAACAACTTCGCCTTGCGGTTCATTTGTAATCCCTGAACTGCAGATCCTTATGATGAAGTCGACCGCATCTTTCGGCGAATCCGTCAGATGAATTAGGCTGAGATCCTCGGAACCTACCATTTTTTCATTCAGCATTGTAGACGTTAACCACTGCAGAAGACCGCGCCAGTATTGCGATCCAAACAACACAACCGGGAAATTGCGAATTTTTCGTGTTTGGATCAGCGTCAGTGCCTCAAAAAGCTCGTCCATCGTGCCGAAACCCCCGGGAAAAATAACGTACGCATTGCTGTATTTGATGAACATCGTCTTTCGAACAAAGAAGTATTTGAATGAGAGCGATTTCGTCAGGTAGGGGTTTGGGGCTTGTTCAAATGGCAGCTCGATATTACATCCGACCGACATCGCTCCGCTGTCGTGTGCTCCACGGTTCGACGCCTCCATTATTCCCGGTCCGCCACCGGTAATTATCTCGAAACCTCTTTCGCCGAGAAGCCTTGCCGTTTCCCGAGCCGCTATGTAGTAAGGATCTTTCTCATGGGTGCGTGCCGAGCCGAAAATGGATACTCCCTGGGTAATGGTTGCCAGGTGATCGAAGCCGTTAACGAACTCACCCATAATACGAAAAACCCGCCATGAGTCTGAAGTTTTATAGTCGTCCTCGGGCTCGGGAGACCGCAGCAGGATCTCGTCATCCGTGAGGTGCCAGTAACCTGGTTCTTCCTGCCGCTTTTTCGCATCCGCAACAGTTACAGGTTCCGCCGCCTTTTTCTTGGCGATCTTGATCGGCGGTTTATTTGCTTTTGTTTCAGCCATAATTCTTTATAGATTCTGGGAAGTCCTGGAAGGCTTGGAAGTCTGGAAAGTCAGGAAGCTCCATTTAGACTGTCAGTCTCACTTTCCGAGACTTTCTAGAAATTCTAGACCGTAAGTACTGTTCATCTAGATCCCCATAATGTTGTAACCACAATCGACATAGATCGTCTCGCCCGTAATGCCCGTCGAGAGGTCGCTGACGAGGAAAAGAGCGGTATTGCCGACCTCGGAAACAGTGACATTTCGTTTCAACGGCGATTTTTCGCCGACGTACGTGAGCAGGGAACCCATGTTCTTTACACCGCGGGCGGAAAGAGTATTAATCGGCCCGGCACTTATCGCATTGACGCGGATATTGTTCTTGCCAAGATCTGCGGCGAGATAGCGTGTAGACGCCTCTAGAGCGGCCTTGGCAACGCCCATGATGTTGTAATTGGGTACGACCTTTTCGGCACCGTAATAGCTCATCGTCACAATGCTGCCGCCGTCTGTCATTAACGGCGATGCCGCCAGGGCAACTTGCGTAAGGGAGAACGCGCTTATCTCGAGAGCGGTGCGAAACGCCTCGCGAGTGGTTGTTACAAACTCACCCTCGAGGGCCTCTTTGGGAGCAAATGCAATGGAGTGTATAACAAAATCCAAGCGGCCGTATTTTTTGCCCACAGCATCGAAAGCGGCGTCTACTTCCGCCTGGTCGGTCACATCGCATGGCACGACTAGCGAATCGTCAAGCGTACCTGCCAAGCTCTCAACATTTTCCTTCAGTCGATCGCCCTGAAATGTGAACGCCATCCGTGCTCCGTGCCGGGCACATGCCGATGCGCAGGCCCAAGCTATCGATCGCCTGTTGGCCACTCCAAAGATCATTCCAACTTTATTTTCCAGCATATTCTTCTATTCGCTTACGTAAACCCGCTGCAGCATCTCAAAATCCAAAAGCCGAATGTCGACGTCTACCGGCGTGTCCGAAAAACGCCGGGTGCCTAACACCGCGCGAAGCTGTTCTTCTTCATCAGTTGTGAGCTGCGTAACCAGTACGAGCATCAAACGGAGCCGCAGCCGGCTTTTCAATTCTGCCAGGTTCGCTTTGGCGGTGCCTACTTTCTTCAATATCGATTCGATCTTTTCCTGCCTAATGTCGGGAACAACCAGGAACGAGACCTCGACGCATGTTATCAGGTCCTGGTCTACCATGAGAGCGTCAAATGGCGTCTTGCCAATGCTCACGTGCCGCAGAAGCGGCAGGTTTTCTTCATGCTGTATCTGCCGCAGGGCAAGGTCTTCAGCCACGATGTAGGCCGAAAGAAGGTCGGCCAGCTGGTCATCCTCGACCCTCAACAGGCGGGCGAGTTCCCGGACCTCCAGATTTACATTCTGCCGCTGTATCTCGGGTGCAGCGTCATCCCACCGAATAAATTTTCGATCATCAAGTGCAGCCAGACGCCGATTGTTCGCTACATCCAAAAGTGCGATCACGGCGAAGATCGCGGCCGCTCCGATGAACACGCCCGCTAGCGGCCAGTTCGCGGCCTGAATAGACATCACAAGCCCGCCGGCCAACAGGAGAAACAGCACGACGGCCGCTGACACCAGAGGGTAGTTATGCTTTCGCCGATCGAGCCGGGCGAGAGAATTATCGTTTTTATCAGTCATTGACCGACGCTCAAGCCGCGGTTGATGCTTGCTCAAAGGGAATATCGTCAAAATGCGTCATCGTTTTAAATGACCGAAAACGCTCGTTTATCTCGGGATAATCCAGCGAATCAACTCTTTCGGTGCCGAATTTCTCGACGTTGAACGACGCCATGACCGAACCGTAGATCATGGCCCGACGAAGCGTGTCGTCCGAGATCTCTTTCTGCGCCGCCAGATAGCCCATGAAGCCTCCGGCGAAGGTATCGCCCGCCCCGGTCGGATCGAAAACCGATTCGAGTGGATAAGCAGGAGTAACAAAATAACCATCGCGCGTGAAGAGTGTCGCCCCATACTCGCCGCGTTTTATTACGACGGCTTTGAGGCCCAAGTCCATTATGATCCGGGCCGCCTTGTAGATGCTCGGCTCGTAATTCAATTGGCGTGCCTCGGCATCATTGATAATGATGCAGTCGACGACCTTGATCGTGTCGATAACCGCGTCTTTCATCGACGAGATCCAGAAATTCATCGTGTCCATCGCGACAAATTTCGCACTTTGGCACTGTTCACGGACCCGCTTCTGAAGCATCGGCAGGATATTCGCGAGGAACAAGAAGTCTGCATCCCGGGAATTGTCAGAGAGCTTTGGATCGAAGGTCTCGAATACATTGAGCTGAGTATCGAGAGTATGGGCCGTGTTCATATCGTAATCGTAACGGCCCTGCCAAAAGAACGTTTTGCCCTCCGGTACGATCTCGATATCGTCCGTATTTATAAAGTGCCGCTTAAAAACAGCCCATTCATCATCGCCAAAATCGCCGCCGACAACCCCGACCGCGTTCACCTGCGTAAAAAAGCTGGCCGACAAACCAAAGTGCGTTGCCGCACCGCCAAGCACCTTATCGCGTTTACCGAAAGGCGTTTCCAACGCGTCAAACGCGACAGAACCTACAACTGTTAAAGACATATTTGTTCGGTGGACAGTGGTCAGCGACCGGTTTTCAGAAGGACCTTCTGGCAAGCGGCATCTGATCTCTGAATACTGTCCATTTTACACACCAGAGCGGGTTTTTGCGATTTTGAACGAGATGCTGAGGTCAGGTCAGGAACTCGAGGGTTATTGGGTGCTGAAAACAGCAAAAATAACGGGCGGTCTGAAATATCTCCAGTCCCGCCCTTCTTTATTCAAACGATATGCTCTTAACCTTTCCTCAGTTCGGTCAGCACTTGTTTAGCGACCGCCTTCAGCGTGTCGAAAACTCCGGTGCCGTTGGTTGCTACGGCTTCGAATACGGGTTCATTTTTTCGGAGCAGTTCGCCGGAAAGATCGTGCGTCGGGATCACATTCGGCAAGTCGCGTTTGTTTAGCTGCAGCACGTAAGGTATTTGATTTAGATCATAGCCTTGGGTTTGCAGATTCTCTTCGAGATTATAGAGCGACTCGATATTTGCATCCATCCGTTCTTCCTGGCTGTCAGCCACGAAGACTACACCATCTACGCCTTTCAAAATGAGTTTTCTCGACGCGTCGTAATAGACCTGTCCGGGAACCGTGTAAAGGTGAAAGCGGGTCTTGAATCCGCGTACGGTGCCCAACTCGAGGGGCATGAAATCGAAGAACAGGGTGCGGTCGGTTTCGGTCGCGAGGCTGATCAGCTTTCCTTTGGCCTGCGGCGCCGTAGAGTCGTAAATATACTGAAGATTGGTCGTCTTACCGCACAAACCCGGTCCGTAATAGACGATCTTGCAATTTATTTCACGGGATGCGTAATTGATAAAAGTCATATTTTTCGGTTACGGGTGACGGGTAACAAGTGACAGGAAAATGCCAGTTCTATGTCGTTATAGTTCGAAGATGTTTTGACAAACCTATAAGCATTCTCCCTATGGAATCTGCCTCCGCCTTTAATTTAAGATAATCGGGTTGTTTCAAGTAACCAAGTTTGTGTCCAATCAAAAGCTCTGTCTCTACTTCACTGCATGAACCTTGAGCGATAGACAAAAACTGAAGAAATTCTTTGTTTGAATGACGAGCGGCTCCTTCAGCTATGTTTGACGGAACAGATACAGCAGCTCTTCGGACCTGAGATGTAAGGCCGAACCTTTCATCCGCAGGGAAATCTCTGGTTCCGGTATAAATATTCACAACAAACTCTACTGATTTTTGCCAGACTTCCAGTTTCTCGTGCGGCCGCATCTTTCTTTCTTGTCACCTGTCACTATTCACCCGTCACTAACTAAACAGACTGTCTATGTCTTCATCGGTGATCTCGGAAAAGAAGGAGTTCTGGTTGATACGATAATTAGCGGAGTCGACCGTTGCTTCGTCGAGGATGGACGCTACCTCAAAACTGCCGCGTTTTGTCCTGATCTTTACCAGACTTAGTGTCGAACGCTCATCAAAAACAACTACCAGGAGACTACGGCCGATAATGCTGATAAAAATGCTTTCGCGTTCACCTTCATGAAACACCGATGGGAATGCATCTTCTCCGATAAGCTTCGCCATGCTGCTCGTGGCAGCTACATTGCCCGCCGCAAGGGACGAGAAACTAGTCGTATCCATATCGCCGATCTCGCCATGAAAGGCGATCGGCTGGCCATCTCGGTCGATCAGAAAAACGACTCGTGCGGCACACTCGACGCACAAGCGAGCTAGCACGGTTTTCAGTCGCTGAAACTGATGTTCTTGTAAAATAAAAGGCGTATCTGCCATCTGAGGTTTTATCGTGCGAATCGCCGATGCGGAAAGTATATATTCGGTGAATTGTCCTGGCAAAGCGGCCGGGTGGTCAGTGACTTGCCGCAAACCTAAAATTAACATACGGGCGCCGATAAATACAAGTGATATTTTGTTTTACGCCCACAAACTTGGCAATTGATAGTTCGCTGCTAGCGGGAGTTAAATTGTTGTCAAACAACGATCTAAAATGATATTATGGCCTTGTTCCGGAAGCGCTCTCCGGTTCCGATCTCATTAACCCATAGGCCGTTCGCACGCCCTCGCCCAACTTGTCTGCCCGCGCTGTTCAATGAAGCATCACCTTTTCTCGGATTCTGCACCTGGGCTGAATTTTGTTGCCATCGGCGGCGGCAATGGCCTGTCGACTTTGCTCTCGGGTTTAAAGCGTTTTGTCGACGAAAGTGAGTCGGAGCCTATATGGATCGAGACTCTGTCGGCCATAGTCGCGGTGACTGATGATGGTGGAAGTTCAGGCCGGCTGCGTGATGAGTTGCAAATGCTGCCGCCGGGCGACATCAGGAACTGCATGGTCGCACTGTCCGAGGATTCACAGCTACTCTCGCAGCTGTTTCAATACCGGTTCCGGGGCGATGGCGATCTCGGCGGACATAGTTTCGGGAATTTGTTTCTCGCTGCTTTAAGCGAAGTCACGGGCGATTTTGCTGAGGCGGTAAAGTTATCGTCAGAGATCCTCGCGAGCAAAGGCCATATCTATCCCGCGACGGTTGCCGATGTCAGGCTGGCGGCCGAGCTCTCAGATGGCTCGACGGTCCGTGGTGAGACAAACATATCCCGAGTCGGCAACGACATTCAAAGATTGTACCTGGAGCCAGCCGGCTCTAAGCCGATGCCTGAGACCTTATCTGCTATCGATGCTGCAGACGTGATCACGATCGGCCCCGGGTCACTGTTTACCAGCCTGTTGCCCCCGATCCTGGTAGACGGGGTCGCGGATGCCATCGCCGCCTCTCGTGCTGTGAAGATATTTGTATGTAACCTGATGACGCAACCAGGTGAAACCGATGGGTTCTCGGCTCGCCGGCATCTTGAACTGGTCCGGGAGTATGCACCGCAAATACGCTTCGATTATGTAATTGTTAACAGCCGCCCTGTCAGCGATATCCAGCTGCAAAAATATCACCTTGAAGGGGCAGAGCAGATCGGCGTTCATGGTTCGATCTCACCACAGACAATTGAGGGGGCAGAGATCGTCTATGGTAACCTGTTGGACGATGGAGAAAAGGTGAGACATCATCCGGAAAAGCTCGCTCAAGTGCTGCTTCTGTGTGCTATGCAGTTGAATGCGAAGGCCATTGTCTGACACCTGTATTATGCAAAACAGTTTGGAGCATCGGCATGATCTCGACGTCCTCATAATGGCCGCAGGTCTCGGCACTCGAATGAGGTCTTCGCGGGCCAAGGTCCTTCATCATCTCGACGGCCGTCCCCTGATAAATCACGTCTGCGAAACCGCACTGACTCTTTCACCTAACAAGATCTTGGTCGTTGTTGGTCATCAGGCTGAGGATGTAAAAAATGCGGTACTCGGGGAGTTTGATGCCTCGCTTTTTGAATTTCCGGTCCAGGAAAAGCAATTGGGAACCGGCGATGCCGTAAACTCGGCCCGAAGCCTGCTCGCGGGGCGCGATTCGACGACAGTTGTGTTGTCAGGGGATGTGCCGATGCTAGCCAGCGAAACTCTGCGCAACTTCGTGGCGGAACACACTGCGTATCGCGGCCGCGGTGTCGCCTGCACGGTCCTTTCGGTCAGGCTCAAAGATCCGACTGGATATGGCCGCGTCATTCGAGACGAGGACGGTTCCTTCGCCCAAATCGTAGAGCATAAGGACACCACCGGCGAAGAAAAGCTGGTTAACGAGATCAACTCAGGCATTTACTGTTTCAACACAAAAAAGCTCTTTGGCGCGCTTGAGCGGGTCGGAAACTCCAATGCCCAGGGCGAATATTACCTTACGGACGTCCCGCGGATATTGCTTGACAGCGGTGAGGCGGTCGCCATCTTCCAGTGCGGCGATCCTTTCGAAGTCGAGGGTGTTAACGATCGGCGCCAGTTGGGCGAAATGGCGTCGGTGATCCGCCGTCGTACGGTTGAAAAGTTAATGCTCGAGTCGGGGGTCACCTTTATCGACCCAGCTTCCGCATACGTCAGTGCCCGAACGAAGATCGGCAGTGACACGATCGTCGGGCAGAGTGTAACTATTGAAGGGGAAAGCATTATCGGCGAGCGGTGCATCATTCGACCGGGAAGTCGTGTTGTCGATTCGATAATCGGAGATGATGTCGAGGTGAGGGACAATTGTTTTATTACGGATTCGGCCGTTGGAAACGGATGCACCATCGGCCCGATGGCCCATCTACGGGGCCGGGCAGTAATGATCGACGGATCGAAAGTCGGGAATTTTGTTGAGTTGAAAAAAACTACGCTCGGCCGCGGTTCAAAGGCGAGCCATTTGACCTATCTCGGCGATGCCACCATCGGCGAAAACACGAATATCGGCGCCGGGACGATCACCTGCAATTACGACGGCAAAAATAAACACGAAACTCATATTGGCGACAACGTTAAGATCGGCTCGGATACGATGCTGGTTGCTCCAGTAGCTGTAGGTGACAGAGCAGTTACGGCTGCTGGTTCTGTAGTGACAAAGGATGTGCCACCCGAGTCGCTGGTCGCCGGGGTTCCCGCTAGAATAAAGAAGGTTCAAGGTGAAGTGCCAGTTGAAAGTGCCGACGTCTCACCCGCGGGATCGCCACACGGGAATTCCCCGGAACAGGTTGCGGCCGATGATGCCCTCAAGCGTATGAAGAACTTCTCAGAGCGAAAGGGGGAATTCATTGCCGCTTACCAAGAGAGCCAGGATTGAGATATACCTTCCGGCCGCAACCGGCAAGGGGTCCCACAGGCTGAGAAGGGCCTTCGAACACGAATTTCTCCGCACGTTCGGCGGGTGCACGGTGATCGTTGGTATCAAGGGTCTGTACCTATCGGCCAATTCAGATGTGGAAAAGGATGAGATCGACCTTGTATACACAGACACACCTTTTCTGCCTGAGATGAATATGGAGGCTCTTTCTTTATACGTTGACGAACTGAAAAAGCTGACCGTTTCTTTAACAGGAGAAGAGTCGGTTCTGATCGTGGTGCAGGAGATCTATCACGCTATTTAACTTATGTGCGGAATTGTAGGATACGTTGGAAATAAACAAGTTGTGCCGTTGATCATCGACGGGTTGCGTAAGCTTGAGTATCGCGGGTATGACTCGGCGGGTATTGCCGTCGTCGATGAAGATCACCACCTTTCACTGCGTCGTGCAGAGGGCAAACTTCGCAATCTCGAGGAATGTATTCGGCTTAATCCGCTTGATGGTAATTATGGGATCGGGCATACGCGCTGGGCGACACACGGGCGGCCGACTGAGGAAAATGCCCATCCACATCGAGACCAGTCAGGAAAGGTTGTTGTCGTTCATAACGGCATTATCGAGAACTATCTGACCCTGAAAGAACGGCTCACGGACGAAGGACACGACTTTCACACCGAAACAGATACCGAGGTGGTGGCTCATCTGATAGGGCATTATGTTGAAACGGAGTCGCTGTCGCTCGAACTGGCCGTACGAAAGGCGGTAAGGGAATTAAAGGGTATCTTCGCTCTTTCGATCATCTCTGTCGACGAACCCGACATGATCATTTCGGTTCGCGAAGGCCCTCCGGTCGTCATCGGTTTGGGTGACGGAGAGTTCTTTGTTGCGTCCGACATCCCGCCGATTCTTCAACATACCCGCGATGTCTTTTTTCTTGGAGACAGGGAGATCGCGGTGTTAACCAAGGATTCAGTTCGCGTAACCGATTTCGACGGCAATGTCGTAGAACCGGTTCAGCAGCGGATCACCTGGGACCCGATCATGGCCGAAAAGGGCGGGTTCAAGCATTTTATGCTCAAGGAGATTTACGAACAGCCGCGGGCCGTCAGGGATACATCGCAAGGGCGTGTTTCTTTGGATACTGGAAAGGTGTATCTCGAGCCGATGGATATTTCGGAGGAAGACCTTCGCTCTGTCACGTCTGTCAAGATCGCCGCTTGCGGAACGTCGTGGCACGCCGGTCTAGCCGGCAAATATATGCTCGAGCAGATCGCCCGCGTGCCGGTCGAGGTCGATTACGCTTCGGAATTCCGCTATCGCGACCCGGTGCTTTCCGAGACGGACCTTATAATTGTCATCTCTCAGTCAGGAGAAACCGCCGACACAATAGCCGCAATGCGTGAAGCCCGCGCATCAGGTTGCAAAATACTTGCGATCTGCAATGTGCAGGGTTCAATGATCACACGCGAGGCGGACGGGACGATCCTCACGCACGCCGGCCCTGAGATCGGCGTTGCATCGACAAAGGCATTCACGTCGCAAATGGTCGCCTTATACCTGTTCGCAACTCATTTAGGGAATATTCGCGAAACGATCGATCAGGAGCAGGCGAAGAAACTCGCGCAAGACCTTGCCGAGCTTCCGCTTAAGATCGAGCAGTTGCTGAACGACGCCGATTCCATCGAGGAGCTGTCGAAAGAGTTTTTCCGCGTCCAGGATTTTCTTTATCTTGGCCGGGGAATAAATTTCCCCGTCGCGCTTGAGGGAGCATTGAAGCTCAAAGAGATCAGCTACATTCACGCCGAAGGCTATCCGGCCGGTGAAATGAAGCACGGCCCTAACGCACTCATTGACGAGAAACTCCCGGTCGTTGTGATCAACACTCGTGAAATGGGCAACACGGGGAGTGAGCTGCGATATGAAAAAACACATTCAAATATCGTTGAGGTCAAGGCTCGCGACGGAATTGTGATCTCCGTTCTGACAGAAGGCGATACGATGAGCTCAAAGGTATCGAACCACGTGATCGAGATCCCCGAGACTTCCGACTTGCTTGGGCCGATCCTTTCGATCGTCCCGATGCAACTCCTGTCGTATCACATCGCGGTTCGCCGCGGGTGTGACGTAGATCAACCCCGAAATCTGGCTAAGTCGGTGACGGTGGAGTAGGATATTTCGTTATGAATTGGAGAGTCGAGTTGGAACAAGATGAAGTCTCAGGCGAATGGGCTGCATGGTGTCCGGAGTTGCCAGGCTGTACGAGCGCAGGCGATACCGAAGAAGCGGCTCTGACAAATATCCATGAGGCGGTCGAACTTTACCTTTTCGGAACTGGTCTAAAAATCACGTGAGATCAATTATTGTTCGAGAATATGGCCCGCCAGAGGTGATGAAGGTCGAGGAGGTCGAGTTCTCTCCACCCTCTGGCACCGAAGTACTTGTCAAGATCGGGGCCGCCGGGGTCAATCCTGTCGATACATATCTCCGGACCGGCATCCACGCACACGCCCCTAAGCTGCCTTACACACCAGGGAAAGACGGAGCCGGTATTGTCGAAGCCATCGGCGACGGCGTTACCAAATTCAAGATCGGCGACCGGGTTTACACGGCCAGTTCTATCAGCGGCACGTACGCAGAATCGTCCCTCTGCGATGAAAAGCACCTTGGCAAGCTTCCCGATAACAGCACGTTTGAAGAAGGAGCGGGCGTCTGGACGCCATATGCCACCAGCTACCGGGCGTTGTTTCAAAAAGCAGGGGTCGCGGCCGGCGAGACTGTGTTGATCCACGGTGCATCCGGCGGTGTTGGGATAGCGGCTATTCAGTGGGCCCGGAATGCTGGAATAAGCGTGATCGGCACAGCCAGTTCTGAAGCGGGAAAAAGTCTTGTGAGATCGAGTGGAGCCGACGCTGTCTTTGATCATTCCGACAGCGAACATCTTACAGAGATCGCGGAATATACTAAAGGAACAGGCGTAGATGTGATCATCGAAATGCTCGCCAATGAGAATCTTGAACGTGATTTCGAGGCATTGGCGATGTTCGGCCGAATCGTTGTCGTAGGCAGCCGGGGAACGTTACCCTTCACCCCACGGCAAATGATGACTAAAGACGTGACGGTTTACGGAATGTCCCTTTTTAATGCGTCGCAGGAAGAATTAGACGAGATCCACGCTGCAGTTTTCGGAGGCCTCACCCAAGGATTCCTCAAACCACCGGTTTCAAAAGTACTGCCGTTAGACGAAGCTCCTGCGGCTCATCACGAGATCATCAAACAGAAAGCTGCGGGTAAGATCGTTCTTCAACCGTAATTTGCGCTAAGCGGCAAGGGAATTGAATTCGTCGAGGGCCTTGAACACCTGCAAAGCGTAATTCACATTGCCGAATGGAGCGGATACCTGGACGCCCTGAATTGCGTCGTGAACCTCTATTAGAGACTCGCGGGCGATCGCTATACCCTCTTCACGAGCCTCTTCTTTTCCCGTGTCCGAAGCTATTCGCATTCGCTCCAGGATCTCGGGCGTTACTTCAACACCGGGAACCTCATTATGGAGGAATTCGGCGTTTCGGAAGCTGACCAACGGCCAAATTCCCGCGACGATCGGAATCCGGACGTGCGAGATCATGTCCAGGAAACGCTTGAGCTGCTCGGTATCAAAGACCGGCTGAGTGATCGCATATTCGGCGCCCGCCTCGACCTTCCATTCGAATCGGCGGATCTCTTCCTCCATATTGACTGCGCCAGGATTTACCCCGACACCGATTGAAAAGGCCGTCGGTTTGCCAATGGGATTATTACCCAGGTCCAGGCCATGGTTTAGCTTGTTCACCATGTTGGTCAACCCGATCGCATCGATATCAAAAACAGCCGTAGCATCAGGATATGGGCCCATCTTCGGAGGATCACCTGTGATCAATAGCAGATTGTGAAGACCGAGGGCAGCCGCTCCCAGCAAGTCGGACATCATGCCCAAGAGGTTGCGATCACGGCAGCAATAGTGGAGCACTGCTTCAATACCGATCTCCTTCTCAACGAGGACAGCGGTAGCCTGCGCCGACATCCGCGTTTGGGCCCGCGGCCCATCAGGGATATTTACGCCGTCCACGCCGGCATCTTTTAGCAGGCGGATAGAGTTAAGCGTCTTTTCCGCATCGCACCCTTTTGGCGGCAGGACCTCGACGGACGTAACAAATTCACCGCGGGCGATCTTGGCCGACCATTTAGAACGCTCTTCAGGTGGAACTACCTTAACATCGACGGGCTTTAAATCCGCGATCGTTATCGTTGAACTTTTTACAAACGATTGTGCTGCTTGCCTTGGACTTATGGATCTGACCGAATCGACTATGAGTTTGATATGGGTCGGTGTGGTGCCGCAACATCCGCCAACGAATTTCGCTCCTGCCTGCACGAAGCGCTTGGCAAACGTTGCCATATACTCTGGCGAGCCCATGTAAAATTGTCGTCCCTGCACATCTCGAGGAAGACCAGCGTTAGGCTGAGCAGATAGTTTTCTGTCAGTAACGAGACGCATTCGCTCTAGAGCACTTAGCACGTGCGTCGGGCCGACACCGCAATTTAAGCCGATGACGTCTGCACCAAGTTCGTCGAGTCGCTTAGTGAATATCTCGGGTGTCGAGCCGAATGTCGTGTTCAGATCCATCTGGATCGTCATCTGTGCGACGATCGGAAAATCCGAGATCTCACGTATTGCGCGTATCGCCTGTTCAATGACGGAGAGGTCGGAAAAAGTCTCCAGCACAAAAAGATCAACGCCCCCTTCGAGCAAGGCCTCAGCCTGCTCTCTGAACATCGCCCGGGCGTCAGCAAATGAGGTCGGGCCGTATGGTTCGACACGAAGACCCAAAGGGCCTATTGCTCCCGCTACGAAGATCTTTTCGCCGGCAGCCTGACGAGCTATCCGTGCCGCCGCTTTGTTGATCTCTCTGAGGCGGCTCTCGAGGCCATAGGTCTGAAGATTATGACGTGTTGCTCCGAAGGAATTCGTCTCGATTATATCGGCTCCTGCCGCGACATACTCGGAATGGACCTCATGAACCAGATCGGGAGCCGTGATATTGAGTTCGTCATAACTGCGGTTGATGTAAATACCTTTGTCATACAGGCGCGTGCCCATTGCGCCGTCAAAGACGTAGACATGATCCGATTCGATAAGGTCGCGAAAATTTCTCATAACAAAAAAGTCTCGCCGAAACAGCGAGACTTCTAAAAACTTGTCTTTTCGCTGTTTAGCAGATTATTTAACGTGGTCGCAAGTCGCATTAACTCACCACGAATATAAAGAAAGATGATGGCCCTTTCAATCGATGGTGTCAAGCAACCTGCCAAACGGCTGAAAGCTGACCACAATCATCCCGCCGCTTTCATTTTGCCGAAGAAAGCGTAAGAAGCTTTCGCGCCGGTGACTTGTAGACGCCAGTTTTTGAAATCTTCGGCGTTGTCACAATTGTTTCCATGGCCCTGAAAGATCAGAGTGTACCTTGTTGGCTTTGCGATATCGGAGCGGAAAAACCCGCTGCCGCTTCGGACCGTGCCGTTGAATGTCCATTCTTTGTAGAGCGTGACATTTTGGCTGGTCGAGGTGTTGTCGGGAATGTGAATCATTCGCGATGTCATCTGCGTTGGCCTCGGCAATGTAAGAGAGCCTTTTCTTTCGCCGCCGGTCATAAACTGAAGCGTCCAGGTCGATCCCGTAAACGCATCCACCAATGCGAATTCGGACGAAGTTGTGGCCTCGAATTCTTTAATAACTTCCTTCAAGCCTTTGATATCGTCGTAGCTCGCAGCCGTCAGAAATAAGTCGGCCGCCGGGCCGAATTTCATTTCTTTCAGAAGCTCCATTTCGTAAGGGGCGAGCTTTCCTGTCGATACGCTATAGGTGCCAGGCTCGGCGCAGCATGCGCAAGCCAGTGCTGCGACAGACATAAATAAGAGCAAAACGACTGCGAGCAAAGCTGCAAAAGTATTTTTAACATGCATGAATTAACCTCTATCACATCGGACTGGCTCTTAACGTCGCCGCTGACATTTTTGGCAAAAATACGTTGAGCGGCCACCTTGTTTTAACCGAAGAATGCGCGAATTGCAATTTCGACACTCTTCGTTCGCACGATCATACACTTGCCAAGAGGAATCATCACTTCCGCTGAAATAGCTGCCTTCGAGATTTTTGGGGTCAATTGCGCGGGTTGCGGCATAGTCGATCGTCTCTCTCAGCACAGCGATTATGGCGGAGCGGAGGAGGATCGAGCGTGGTTTAGAGACCTTATAGGCTCTTATCGCGGGATGAATACCTGCTGCGAACATCGCCTCGCTTGCATAAATATTGCCGACCCCGCAAACCTTTGTTTGATCTAGCAGAACCTCTTTCACACTGCGTTTGGACGATTTGAGCACATGGTGAAAATACGCGGTCGAAAATTCAGCAGAGAATGGCTCGGGCGCAAGCATTGCGATCGCTCGTAATTTATATAGCTCCGCCGTCGATACGAGCGTCATAAAGCCGAAGTGGCGCTGGTCGTCGAAAATGAGTTTTTCATCGTTGTCTAAATCAAATATTGCATGAGTGAATTTCGGATTCGCGGCCTCGCTCTGCAGAAGCGAGAAGCGGCCGCTCATCCGCAAATGCACAATCAGAGTTTCGTTACTGCTAAGGTCAAAAAGAATGTACTTGCCCCGCCGGTGTACAAAGTTTATCGTCGCCCGTTCGAGTTTTTCGGAAAACAATTGGGGCGTGATCTCCGGCGCCAGCTTTTCTCGAAGCAGACTAGCCGCCTGGATGATACGCCCTTTAACGAGGGTATTAAGTGAGCGCGAGATCAATTCGACTTCCGGAAGTTCAGGCACAGTTATACCTTTGTATAATCGGTCAGCGAGGTCTTATCGCCCAGGACGGTTCCTTCCCCGACAACTGCGTTTCGGCCGACGTGGCAGCTCCGGCCGATTATCGAATAGCGAACCTCGGCAAAGCTCGCGATTCGGGTATGGGCCCAGATCACAGAATTTTCGATCACGGCTTTTTCTTCAATATGCACGCCGGGCCCAATAACAGAATTAAGAATTCGGGCACCGGGTTTTATCGTACACCCGTCACCGATGACCGAGCTTCTGTCGACTTCTGCATGTGTTGCCACATCCGCGTTGAAAGACCGATTGATCTCGAAGCCAGGAGCTTCAACCGAAAGCAGGTCGAGATGGGCCTTTAGATAGCTTTCAGGAGTGCCGATGTCCAGCCAGTACTCGTCTTTCATGGTGAATCCATAGAATGGAATCTGACGCTCGAGGATATCGGGAAACACGTGATGTTCAAATGACCGATTGGTGTCCTTTGCGACAAGGCCGAGGATCGAAGGTTCGAGAACATATACCCCGGCGTTGATCGTATTGGTTAGACCGGAGAGTTGCTCGCTTGTCGGTTTTTCGACAAACTGCAGCATTCGCCCCTCATTATCGACCTGAGTGACCCCGTACCGTGCGGGATCGTCCACCGGTACGAGAGCTATCGTAGCCTCGGCATTCCTCTCGTGGTGAAAATCGATCACCTTTGTCAGGTCGAGGTCCGTAAGGATATCCCCGTTGAGGACAATGGTTGTTTCGGTAGTGGCGTCTGCCGCAAAACGATATGCGCCGCCTGTTCCCATCGGGGATGGTTCCGTAATGTATCGAAGATGGACGCCTATCTCAGATCCGTTTCCCATGATCTGCTCGATCTTATCCGGTTGATAGCTCAATGACAGCGTTATGTCGGTGATCCCAGCGTTACGCAGGAGGTCGATCTGATAGAGGAGCAACGGGCGATTTGCGATCGGAACGATCGGTTTCGGTGTATAGACTGTCAATGGACGGAGCCGCGTGCCTTTACCGCCTGCCAGGATAAGTGCTTGCATATTTCAAAAGTGACGACAAAACAAGACTATGGAACCCCAAACAAAAAATCAATATCGGTGGAAAATGTGTTTAACACGGGCTGGCAATGGTAAAGAACATTGACAGCGAGGTTCGTCAGGTGGTATTTTGAATGATACAGGTTTGTAACGAATCTGAACCTGTACACACCTTTTCCTACGGACATTTTGCGGTGGGTTTGATCAAAGCACCGCCCGACCGAGGTCCAGCTTCAGATATAATGAGCTTCGACAAGTCAAAGGCGATGCGGAACGCAGAGCGGTATGTTGCGCAGGGCAAAATTCGCTCGGCGATTGCCGAATACAAGGTTGTAGTCGAGAATGACCCGCGCGACATTGCAACGCTGAACATGCTCGGCGATCTTTATGCGAAAACCGCGGAGAAGCGAGATGCAGTGTCCTGCTATCTTCAGGTAGCAGACCACTACAAAACACAGGGCTTTGCACAGAAAGCTATAGCGGTTTATAACAAGATATCCCGCATCCAGCCGGATTCCATAGAGGTTTCGGCTAAACTGGCCGAACTTTACAAAATAAAGGGGTCCCTCTCGGAGGCTCGCTCGCATTACATGACGCTGGCGGAGCATTATGAGAAAAACGGCCACAGGCTGGAGGCCCTTTCGATGTACAAGCAGATCGCTCTGCTGGATCCGAACAACACCGAGGTATGTCTTAATCTCGCCGAATCTTACATTCGCGAAGGCCAACGAGACGAGGCTGTCGATACTTATGCCGAAGCCGGGGCCCGGTTTAGCCGCCAGAACAAGCATGAAGAGGCTTTGAGAGCACTTGCGAAAGGATTCGATATCAGATCCACTGATCTTCGCATCCTGAACGGCATAATCAAGGCCCAGAACGCGCTTGGGCGGGCTGCCAAGGCCGTTTCGCTGCTTGAAGAGATCCTCGAGGAAGACCCGTACAACCGCGACGTTCTCTACCTCCTTATCGAATGCTGTATCGATTCCCAAAATGCTGCCGGTGCGGAAAAGGCCGTCATTAAGTTGGTTGAGATCGAGCCCGCAAATTACCCGAAATTTCTCGATCTGGTTCGAATCTACCTGAACGGTGATGACCCCGTGTCGGCCGCAAAGGTCCTCACGATGTCCTCGGAGTACCTTCTGACCGGCGGACAGTCGGAGGAATGCCACAAATGGATCAATGAGATCCTCGCTCGCGATCCCGGTCAGCTCGCGGGCCTTCGATTGCTTGTAAGGTACAACTCGTGGGCTAACGACCCGGATGGCTTCTGCCTTTCGCTGGAGCGCTTGTTTACTGCGGCGGCGGCACAAGGAGAAGTCGAGGATGAGAGATTCGCTCTTGCTCAATTGGTCGTTGTCAGGCCCCACGAAACGCGGTTTCAGGAGCGTCTGAGCGAGATCAACCAACAACTGGGTTACGAAGACAATGGCGTAGACGAAGAACTCTTGAAATCGCAGTTCAGTATTCTGCGGGCCGATGACTTGAGAGAGCATAAGAAAGAAGAGATCAGTTCCGTAAACGGGAACGGAGATCGACCGGAGCCCGCACCCGTTCAAGCGGAGGAGTCGAATTTCGCTATTGTCGACGCCGAGATCGTCGGCGGAGTGTTGGGAGAAAGTCCGAACCGATCGCTCGGCGATGATCAGCGTATCCAGAAAGAGCTTGAAAGTATTACTTTCTATCTTGAAAATGGTTATGACGAACTTGCCGAGAAAGCTCTTGCGGCACTTCGGAGCGAGTTTGGTGACCTTCCCGAATTTTCCAATAAGCCCGGTGAAGGCATCGCTGAACACGTACCAAAGGCTGAAGTAACCGACTTCGGTATAATCTCGGGTACGTTTGGCATTGACGAGATACGTTCCGAATTCGGTATCGACGGGGCCGAAGCCGACCAGCCTGGCGAGGACTATGATACTCACTATCAAATGGCCACCGCGTACAGGGAAATGGGCCTGATGGAAGAATCGATCAGGGAATTTCAGGAGGCTATTAGCCTGACTGATCCGAACGATGGAACTCGCAGATTCTTCTACTGTTCGAATTTGCTTGGCCACTGCTTTCTCGAGAGCGGGAAACCCCATCACGCGGTCACATGGATACAAAGGGCGCTCGATACTCCAATTTCGGTAGAGGAGCAGCACGGCCTTTGGTACGAACTTGCACGGGCGTTGGAAGCATTAGGAGACCACCAGAACGCCGCCGCGTATTTTGAAAAGATATACGCCGAGGATGTCGACTTTCGTGATGTCGGCCAGCGGGTTAAAAACATGGTTCCAATCGCTTGACCAACCTCTAGACTTGGGGCAGAAATCTCCAAAAGGTTATACTTTGACGGTATGGTAGAACGCCGGACCGTCATTTTTTTTATTATCCTCTGCCTGCTGCTCGGGCTCTACCTTATCTTGTCCCCTTGGGATGCCCTGTTCGGACCTTGGGGAGAGAATTACCTGCTCGTTTTTCTCTCGGATAAAGCCGGCGTGCCGGGCCTTCGTCGCACGGTTGCTTCGACCTGGTTTCGCGGAGCGGTGACCGGACTCGGCGTTGTGAACATCATCATCGCCGTCTGGGAAATGGCCCATTTCAAGCAGAGCGTAAAAATGCTTGAAGGCGAATCGGCCAGAAAATGAAGCCGCTATTCCAAGTCGATCAGCCGGTCGTTTATGTGATAACGAGCGGCAAAGCCACCAGTGAAAATTTTGACCATTTTGCATCACAAATTCTTAGTCTGGTTAACGCCGCGGTCGACGAAAATGTGGCACTTGTACAGATAAGAGAAAAAGGGCTTTCGGGCAAGCACCTCTTCGACCTCGCATCCGCCTGTGCCCAGGTCACCAAGGGTACTCGGACGCAGCTGTTCGTTAATGATCGAGCCGACTTAGCGGCGGCGGCTAGAGCCGACGGCGTCCATCTCACTGCGGCCTCGATCCCGGCCGGAGTTATACGCCAAACTTTCGGAGAAGCCCTAAAGATCGGCGTATCGGCCCATTCAAGCCAGGAAGCGGACGCCGCTTGTCGGGAAGGTGCCGATTTTGCGGTTTATGGCCCCGTGTTTGCGAGTCCCGGGAAGGGGCCCGCTGTTGGGCTCGGGTCGCTTGCCGACACCTGCATGTTAGTAAAGCCATTCCCAATTATCGGTCTCGGCGGGATCGACGCGTCCAACTGCCGCGATGTGATCGATGCCGGAGCGGTCGGCGTGGCTGGCATCCGCTCATTTGCCGATCCGAAATCGCTCCGAGGCCTGATGAAAGAGCTCAATAATGGATGATATAACTGACAAAAATATGCCGCCTGTCTGCCTAGCGATCGCGGGGCTCGATCCGTCCGGCGGAGCCGGCATCGTGGCCGATATCAAAACCTTCACCGCTCACGGATGCTTTGCCGCCGCTGTGGTGTCGTCGGTTACGTTTCAGAATACTACCTCCGTTTTTGGTTCGGTTCATCAAACGGCGGATTCCGTTCGCCGGCAGGCGGAACCGGTTTTCGACGATTACGATGTTGCTGCTGTAAAAACCGGCATGCTGCCCACGCGGGAGATAATCGAAGAAACCGCAGCAATATTTCGCGAACGAAGCGCGGAAAAATTGATCGTGGACCCGGTCGTGCGATCGACCTCCGGATTTGATCTGGTCGATGATGCGGCCCTTACCGCCCTTATCGACCTTCTTTTTCCCCTCGCGCTGGTCATCACGCCGAACATACCGGAGGCCGAGCGGATCTCGGGGATCAGAATTGGGTCGCTGGATGACATTGCCGAGGCGGGACGTCGAATGCAGGCCCTGGGAGCTCGCAATGTTCTTATTAAAGGCGGACATTTCAAGGGTGAAGGCACGAAGCCCCGATCGGCAGTGGATCATCTTTTCCTGGGTCCGGAGATGGTGACATTTGAAAGCGAGTACATCGATACAACCTCGACTCACGGAACGGGCTGCACGCTCGCGGCCGCCATTACCGCGAATCTCGCACTCGGCTCGAATTTGAGCGAGGCTGTAGGTCTGGCAAAAGAATTCGTGACCGAGGCCATTCGAAACGCAACGAGCCTCGGAAAAGGTTATTCCCCGCTGCAGATAAGATAAAGAAAAAACGGTTATTTTGCCGGCTCGAAGATGCTCGGCGACAAATAGGTAACGCCAAAGGTAATGCCCGTTCGCGGGCTAAAGCTCGTTAGCCCGAAGGCCGCCGCGGCGTCGAATCTGAGGCCCGCGGTCTTGATCTGGGTGCCAATACGGAATTGTCCGATACTTTCCGTGCCGAGCGGTGCAGGGCCGTTTCGCGTGCTGACCCGACCGTTGACCTCACTCAATAGATTGACGTCATCGGTGAGCCTGTAGATCCCGGCCAGGCCGTAAAGAAATACGTCATTCTGCGTAAATCGCTCCATTGGCGCAGTCATTATCCCGAGGCCGATATTTCCCATCAGGTTAAACTTCGGCGTTCGCCCCACAACACTTCCGAATTTCTTTTGGGCGAGAAGCTTGGTAAAGATATTGATCTGATTCACGCCTATCCCGCGGGCCTGGTCGGTGTTGGGCATCTGATACCCGAATTTCATCCCCAGTGCGGGCATCAGCCTTGTTTCATTTCTGAGCTTTACCTTCGCCGACACGATGAAGTCATCAAAATCGTTGGTCGAGTTGCCATTTACGGTCAGCGGGATCGCCGACGGCCCGAACGAATTTATCGCCACATAGTTCTGGACCGTGCCTTCGATCTGCAGTTCTACATTCGAGGCAAATCCGGTCCTGATTCGAATGTCGCCGATACGTGTCAGGTCGCCGCGAATTCCGGAAAGAGGGAATTTTGCATTCTGGAAAAAATCTACTCCGGCCGAGATCTCCATCGATCCGGCAGGCGTGATGTCGACATCGTCTGTCAAAAGCGGCCGCTGCTGTGCCGTCGGGGAGAGGGCAACACCGAGAATCAAGGCGAATACTAGAAACAGGCGTGACATCACTCACGATTCTGACATTGTCATTTAATTTTGTAAATCTTTGATCCGACCATCCTTCATCGCATTTGCACATAGGCGGCCAAAATTGCAGAATTACCTAACCGGGCTTCTCCACCCGCCTCAGATCGGTATCCAGGATGAACAAAGATTTACTTACGTTTCAAAAGGAATCGGGCGAGGGCGGCCTTCGCTTGGTGAGCGAACGCAGCGATGTGCCTGAGCTGCAGCCGATCGAAAAACAGTTTGTCAATTTCATGTTCCTCAAGGTCAGCCCCGAGTGGCGCCGGTTGTCCGGCGAAACAAAGGCTTCCCTGAAAAATGAGTTCGTCAGCGTTTTTAACGAGTTTCGCGAGGAATTTCTCCTGTTCACATATTCGCTGATCGGTTTTGATTCCAAGGCAGATCTTATGTTCTGGCGTGTCGGAACTTCGCTGGACATGGTCCAGGACATGACTGCCAAGCTTTACCGCACCGGGCTCGGCAGCTTTATCGAAACGACGAACACTTACCTCTCGGTAACCAAGAAAATGATGTTCGTTGACGGCCCGGCAGAGGACCGAAACCATGTGATCGCCGGTGCTACCAAATACCACTTTATATATCCGTGCGCTAAGAATAAAGATTGGTACAAAATGCTTCCTGATGAGCGTGACGCTCTGATCGAGGAAAACTTCATGGTGGGCAAGAAGTTCCCGAACATTCGTATCCATATGACGCATGCGTTCGGGTTTAATGATCACGAATATTTGATCTCCTTTGAAACCGATGAGCCTAAGGATTTTATTGCCCTCGCCGAGGAATTGCGTCTAACGGCCGCGAGCTCATTTACGCTTCGCGGAATGCCGGTTTATACCTGCCGTCAGCGGGAATTAATGGAGTGTCTCGACGCATTGGGCTGATGGTGATCGCACGCAAGTTTTTCATCAGCGGGGAAGTGCAGGGCGTCGGATTCCGATTTTTCGCTCAACGATCTTCTGCCCGGCACCAGATCCGCGGATACGTTAAGAATCTGGATGACGGCCGCGTCGAGGTACATGTCGAAGGGCTTGCGCCTGCTGTCGAGGCGTTCCGACTCGATCTCGCGGCCGGGCCGCGAGATTCTCGTGTCGCGGGCATCGAAGAGATCGTCTTAGATCCGACCGGCTCATACTCAGCATTCAGGATCGAAAGATGAATCACCGATCACTGGCACCGACAACCGACAACTGACAACCGAATATGGACCATTTACGACAACTCATCAGGGAAGTGCCCGATTTTCCAAAGCCGGGCATCAATTTCTATGACATTACGACGCTGCTGCTGGATCCCAGCGGACTAAAGCAGACGATCGAGGCGATGCAGGGGATATGCCCGACGGGCCCGATCGATACCGTTATCGGCGTCGAATCGCGAGGCTTTATCTTCGCCACCCCGCTTGCATATCAGATCGGGGCCGGATTTATCCCCGTCCGTAAGCCCAAAAAGCTTCCCGGCGAGTGCGTTTCCGTTTCGTATGATCTCGAATACGGCACCGACACGCTCGAAATGCACAAAGACGCGGTCGGCGAGGGCCACAACGTTTTGATCGTCGATGACCTGCTTGCCACGGGAGGCACCGCAAAAGCTGTTGTCGATCTCGTCGAGAGCGTCGGGGGAAATGTCGCCGGGCTGCTTTTCGTTGTCGAACTCAATTTCCTCGGCGGCCGCGACAAGTTCAACGGCTATGACGTCCGGTCGCTGATACGGTATGATTCTTAAATGGATGCGGGCATCATGCCGGCGTTCCAATTAGGTCCCGTAGCTCAGTTGGATAGAGCGTTCGCCTCCTAAGTGAAAGGTCGCTGGTTCGAATCCAGCCGGGATCACCATTCTAGATCGTCGAAAAAGCACCGTTTGTAAGGTGCTTTTTACCTTGGGTAAGGCGGAGATCCGCGTTCGTGCTGGTTAAGTTTTCAATGATCTAGTGCCGGGAACGCGGGCGTCCTCGCCTGCAAGCGTCCGGCGTACGCTGACGCACCCGATAATTGTTCAACTTCAGGGATGCCGTCGACCGGTACGCCGGAGGAACCGGCGTTGCAGGCGGGGACGCCGGCGGTCCAGTCTGTAGGGACGGATTTCTCTGCGTGCTCTGCGTCTCTGCGGGGAAATGGTTTTTCTCCCACAGACCCAGAGAATTGTGGAGTATCAAAACAGCCATAGGGTTTTTTCTTTTACCTTGTGCATAGCAACGGCGATGGAGACGGCGTCTATTTGGTCGTCGTGGCGGCCGTGGGGGAATGAGCAGGCCTCGGTGATGAAGTCTTCGTTCCAGCGTCCGGCGACTAGTCTCACTCTCCCTTCTTCGGCGAGGGCGATCCATGGGAGGGCTCGTGTGAGCTTGTCGGTCTCAACCTTTACACCGCGGAACTTTTTGCCGAAGAGCTGGGGCATACGTCTCAGGTCTGCAAGAAGGGCATGGCCGTTTGCCGATAGTTCGATGCCGTGCTCGGTACGTGTCTCAGTTTTTATATAGTGCATCAGCATCTTTCGCTGGAGAGGATAGTTGAGCTTTCCGGTGAAACATCCGTCGATGTACATCACCCCGTCTTTGTCGTATGCGACTTTCAGCGTCGCGGAAGGATCGCAGTCGGGATTGGCTGCAAATGAAAGGTCATATCCGCGTTTCCAGTTGAGGTTTGGCGGAGCGGCCTGGACTATCTGGAACCACGAACGCTTGAACATGCCTCCTTCCGTTGGGACCGGCTTTTGTTGGTAGAGTGCCTCGAAGGAGTATCTTCCCATTCTCTTGCGGGTCCGCTCGAGCCATTTGATATCGAATCTTTGCGGCCAGAGGGCT
>JBGSWW010000090.1:0-8232 GCA_041751735.1 Pyrinomonadaceae bacterium
GTGGCCGAGATTAACATTGTCGGGCAGCTTCGCCTTGAGGTCGAACCCGCCAAAGGGGTTAAGCGTCGTTTCGCCCTTGGCGATCTCGTTACCGCGTGGATCGTTGATCGTGTACATCAGCTTCCCGGTCGCATCCATTGGCTCGATATCGCCGAGTTTGCTGAGGTCTACCCGCCTCAGCCAGCCCTTTACATTTACTTCCTCATTGGGCTTGTACATCTTGCGGTCGTCGAAGACGTACCATCGCAGTCGGTGTCCGGCCTCTTTTCGATACCATGAACCGTGTTCCTGCCAATAGTAGTCGCTGTTCTCAGGCAGGAAGGCAACGTCATTGCCCCGCCTGGCGATCAACATATTCTGGCCTTTGTCGGAGCGCGTATCAGGAAGCGCAAAGCGCAGAATACCGTTCGCAGGCGTCAGGTTTGACTGCGCGGGTTCGACCGGTTCGGTCTCGGCGAAGGAATCGCTGGGCCCCGAAGCCGGTTCTCCGCCCCACGACATCAGCCAGTCCCACGCTTGTGCAAGGTATCCGGGTTCCGGGACCGCAGCTTCGCTGAGAAGAACGCCGGTTCCATTCGGGTGGATCGAGAGAGCCACGCCTGCCAACGCCTTGCCGGTCGTGAGCTCTGTCGCAAAACCGCCCAACTCCGTATTGTCGACAAATGCATCCAGCCCGATCTGCGTTGCCTGGAGCCAGGTCATGATCTGAGTCCTGTCGTTTTTGGCACGGGGAACCGTTGGCTCGATATGAACAAGCACATTACCGAGACCGCCGGTCAGTGCCTTGGAGATGTCGATGCGGGTCTCCACCATCTCATCCGGCTTGCTGTCGATCTTGACGATGCTGTCTGACACGACCGTGCCCGGTATCGGCGGCCTCTTGCCGTCATCGTAATTTAGACGACGTACATATTCGCCGTACTGATACCAATCCTGCGGCTGGACCTTGCGCAAGACGACCTTCACTGCATCGTGGTTCGTTGAGTAAATGGAGAATGTAGGTTTCGCCGTCGGATCGAGAACGGTCATGAAACCACCCTGGGCGTAGAGATTGGATTCAGCGGCACCGACTTTGATCGTGACCGTGGCCGGTTCGCCCATCGTCTGTCCGAAGATGTCTAAAACGGCGCCATCAAGCGTAACTTTGTACGCGGTACGGCCTTTTTTGTAGCCCTGGATATAGATCTGATTGCCTGAAGGAAATATCTTCAGGCCCTCTACGGCTGGTTCGATGCGGACCATTTCGGGCGTGAATTTTGACGCATCGATCGGATTAGTCATTTCCAGGACCCAGCCTTCGAACGGATTGCAGGTGCGGTTCTCGGGCCAGCCGCAATACGCGCGTTTTAACTTTAGGGGCCCGAAGGTCGAAAAGCTAAAACTTTGCGCAGTTGTAGTTGTTAAAGGCCCTTCCGCCGAAGGAGTGCCTTTCTCGACCGTGACGTTAATTGTTGACGCGGCCGGTAGCGCATTTTCCGTCGAACCGTCCGGATTGACTGCCCGAAGCGCGATCCAGCGATTTGGCTGTGCATGGCTGATGTAATGAGAGACGCCGGCATGCTCCTGCTCAGTCACCAGCCGGGTCTGTAACTTTCTGCCCTTTGCCGTGACAGAAACCGTTCGAAGTACTGCCTCGGGATTGATCGCCTGGTCGAACGAGATAAATATGATCGCATCACGACGGGTGACGTCGCCGTTCGGGTACATCGACTCGACTTTTGGCGGCGGAGTCGTAAAGGTCCAAACCATGTCCTTGGCAAGTGTCTGCCCGGTCGCTGCCTTCGTTCCCGCCGGGACACGCGCCGTGAACTTGGTTGCCATGGGAAAACGCTTATCCGTATCGAACATCAGCGTTTTTGTCCCCAACCATCGCCAGTTCCCTTCCACCTGCGGCGACAATTCGACCGGCATGATTTTCGCGGCCTGTTCCTGCGAAGTGACAGCCACCATCGGATGCGAAAATGTTACGTTCAGATCGGGAGCAAGGGGCACTTCGCCTTCCGGCGAAAATCGGATCACCTGGAGCTGGCCGCTTGTATCGACTTCCGCGGCCTGCCGCTGGCCATCAGCGGGAAATTTAACCGGTATCTTGTTGCCTGCCTTCGGGGCCGGCAGGGTACCGATCCTCTTGGCGAAATCGGTTTGATCGTTACTGGCCGGCTTTATCTCCGGAATTCGTTTTAAAAGGTTCGCAGCCGCTCCTTCGCCTAATGGATCCGTTGCCGCGAGCGGCGTCTTTACTCGGCTTTCCGCCCCTTCGACGCCCTCGCTAAGCCTGAATTTCAGCCCCGGCGGAAGGTCTTTCATCTTAAATTCCATGGCTTTTCCAACGATCTGGGCTTGAACGGCCGTGGCAAGAGGGCCGATAGAACTGAAATAAACGGCGGTCAGAATCGTCCAGGCGAATAACTTTTTCATAAAGCGTTTGATCATTCACCGGTTTAATGGTCTGGGAATGAGTGCTGTCACGTTTACTGAACGGACGCAGCTGCCGAAACTTGCAACTGCAGCGTCATATCTGATTCTCCGGATCAGTCGATCTCGCTATCGTCCAGCACAACGAGCGCCGCCTCGCCGCCGCCAGCCGCGACGTTTACCAATGACTGTGAAGACAAACGGATGAGCCCGCCCTCGGCTTTTCCGCGGAACAGGAATGGGTCAAAATCGATAAGCAGTTCTTCTATCACCGCTTTGCTGTCGTAAGCAGGAAACAGCACTTTTTCGACCGGGGCACGTTCCTGAACGACAAATGGGGCCTTCAAAGCTCCTTCGATCGCATCATCCCATTCCGCTTCGGTGCTCTCCCAGCCGACAACGATGCCCGACCCACCGTAATCGTCATTGGGTTTGAGAATAAGACGTTCGCGTTCATTACGGATAAGCTCCAGGAGTTCGTACTTTTCACCCTCGAATCGCACCTCCCTATCGGAGACGAGCCGCGTCCACGGCAAGTGCTTCTCGATCATTTCCAACTGCTCATCGGTGAAGAGGTGGGCGAACCGGTCGTTGCTCAGGACCGCGAGGCTGGCCTTTTTGTGCGGGATCTTGGTGCGAAACGAATTTGCCATAAAGAGATTGCCATCTTTGTATGCCTGCAGCAGGGGATGGTCATCAGACGAGCGTTCGAATAGTTCGTGGATCAGAACGCGCTTGTAGAAGATATCGACATCAAGATCACCGATGCCTAGGACGTCGCCATCGTATTCCAGCTCGCCCGGATCGGCGATGGCGGTACGGTGGCCCTGTGTCTCAAAATAGTCGCGCAGGATCTCAAACTCTGAATATGTCGAAACACCGTCCCAATCAACGATCGCAATATTCGGCTTTTCCTTTCGGCCGCCGAAGTCGCGGTAACCGGAAACAAGGCCCTCGAGGAGTTTGACATGCGGCCGAGGCGTCCAATGCCGGTGTTCGTCGAGAAATGCCCTCACCTCCGGCACCTGATCCAACAGCTTTTCGATCTGGATCTGGTCGGTGATGCCCGCCGGTGTTTCCGCATTGTATTCAAGGAACTTAAAACTCCCCTTAGCGATGAATGCATCCAGCCGGCTCGAATTACAGACTCCCGGATAGCCGGGGTCGATACGAGCGAAGCGTTCTTCAGTTTCGGTCAAACCCAGTTCGACGAGTATCTTGTCGTCTTCCAGAGCAGCCATCGTCATCGTGTCAAAGGCCTCGGCCAATACTTCGGCTGCCCGTGTGATCTGACTGTAGAAGGCGCGGGGAAAGAACGCAGGCCGCAGGAACCGCGAAAACGGGCGTCCGTCGGACACGATCCCGAGGTCCTGCTGCATCTCATCCAGCTCGGCAAAGAGCGATCGATCAGTACGGTGACTGCTTATGAGCCGCTGATCGAGCGATGTAACGAGATCGGAAATGCTTTTATGCATAACTATTTATATGGGCACGTTTACTGTAAACCAAATCGGCGGATATCCAAATTTTCAGGCATTTAATCATCACTAAACGGGGTTTATTTATTAGCGTTTCCTGTTATACTGATTCGGAATTTGCAACTTTGCGTTTTTGCCATTCGTTAGGGATTTGACGGTTGTGATATTGATACAAATATTTGTAGGAGCTGATTGAAAAATGGGACTGTGGGCCAGACTGAAAAGGGTATTTTTTGCAAGCACGGGTGCGGCGCTCGATAAGATCGAGAATCCGGAACTAGTGCTCCAGCAGACTATACGTGACATGCGCGACCGCGTACCTGAGCTGAATAATTCTGTTGCTCAGGTAATGGCGACTGAAAGGCTGCTGCTAAAGCAAAAGGAGACCCTTTCATCCCAGGTCGTAGATCTTGACTCCAAGATCAAAGCCTCTGTGAAAATGGGCCGTGACGACATTGCGACCGCCTACATCGGACAGCTCCAGCAAGCCCAGATCGATCTCGTACGGACGACGGCCCAGGCCGATCAGGCCCAGCTCTCTTCCCAACAGGCCCTCAAAGCGCGTGACAACTATGTCCTCAATATGAAAAAGCGCACGGCCGAGGCCATGCAGCTGATCAGCGCGGCGAAGCAGGCGAAATTGCAGGAGCAGCTCGCCCAGACGATGGAGACCTTTAACATCGGGGACGACGCATCGACATTTAACGAGATGCGGGAGAAGATCGACCGCCGCGTCGCGGCTGCCGAGGCCAAGCTGCAGCTCGGCTCATCATCGGTTGACTCCCAGATGCAGGACATCGAAAGAGAGGCGATGGACATTCAGATGCAGGACAAGCTGCTCGAGTACAAACAGCAAATGGGGATGCTCGGAGCCGGTACGGCCCCTGCGAGTAAGCAGATCTCGGGCGGCGAAGTGAGAGAGGCCGAGGTGATCGACGCCGAGGTCACGGACGGCAGCGAGAATAGCCGGTCAAACTGATCAGAGACTTTCTTCGAACGCAGAGCTAACAAAAGGCATCTAGATAGTTTGATATGGCGGATCTAGCGAAATACCGGCAGGACATCGATAAGTTCAATACGAGCTATGCCAAGGCTGCGGTTACGGAACCCGTCAATTTCTGGGGCCTGGCTGGTTTTGCCGTTGCCGCCGCTTATACCGGTAGCATTATCCCGCTGCTTATCGCCCTCATCTGCGAGGCTATTTACATAATGGTGGTTCCTAACCTGCCGCAGTATCGCAAGATGATCCAGAGCCGCGAAAGACAGCGGCGGCTCGCCGCGAGCCATGCCGGCCGCGAAAAGCTCATAAAGTCATTTACGCCAAGAGAACGAGAAGCCGTCGAATACCTGCGTTGGTTAAAAGAAAAGATCCAGGATAATTACCGAAAGTTTACCGGTGCCGCGGAACTGCCGGGCAATCTAAAAGCCCTTGATCAGCGTTGGGAGGATTTCGTCGATCTGCTCGATGTCTATCGGCGCCGTAAGCAGCACCTTAAATCGATCAACCGCCAGGCCGTGCATAATCAGCTGTCTCAGGCTTTCCGGGCTATGGAAGGTGCAGGTGATGACAAGACCCGACGGATCCAGCAGACAAACGTCGAGATCTTAAAACGCCGTGTGGCCTCGTTCGACGAGATCGAACGCAGTGTCAAATTGGTCGAAGGCCAGCTTCAGTCCATCGAAAACTTCTTCAGCTACCTCAATGACGAGATCGTCACTATCTCGACACCCGAGAAATTCTCTCTTCTCGATTTCGAACAGCTCTCCGACTCGATCGCGATGACTAAACAGATGCTCGATGCCACGGCCGATGAAGTCGGGGCTCTCGATTCCTACAATCGAGAGATGGGGAATCTTGAACTCCTCCCGGGGGCAAAGTAGATACTCTCTAGAAATCAATAGAAGTCAGGTCAAAATCCCATTCCCGCCTCCACGACATCGTTGCGTGGTCAGGCGTGAAAACCGAGTAACCGTTCCAGTCGAAGAATCCTCTTCGGTCTTTATGGATCTTCATGTCGGGGCCCAGGAGAGCGGCAACGCGATCGTCCGGGAAAAAGAAAAAGTCCTTCTTCTTATAACGTTCCTGACGAATGCGGTGGATCAAGCTTGTGAACGTGCTTCGATATGTACCGATAAACAGGTCGGCTGCCGAGCAGATCAATTGATTCAGGATCGTTAGCGAGTTGAAATCGGTAAACGGCAGTGCTTCGTAACGCTCGCGGAAATTGTCGAAGATAAACTCGTCGATATAAACGGTTTTATATCCGTCAAATATCTTGGTAAGCAAGTGCTTTTCGTGCAGGCCGTCTGTCGCTATCAAGATCGGGAGCGATTTGTCTTCGAAGTTAGCGGCGACGTATTTTCGGAACCGGTCTACGTTTACCCGATATTCGTCGGACGCATAATTGGTCAAAAAGTCGCCTAACCTGAGATGCACAGCGTAGTAATTGCCGAGCTGGGCGATAATGTCCGATGCCAGCAATTCGATCTCCGGAATGAATTTGACTTGTACTGACGCGAGGAGTTCATTTTTCTCATTTCGCGGCAGGAAATAAAAGCAGCTCGGGTTTGATAGGCTGGTATGCGTCCATTCGATCAGGGCGTAGGTTTGAAGCTCCTCTCGCGTCAGCGGGAATCTGCCGAATCCGAAAAAATCCCAGATCGGTGTATTTTCGAACCGTGCTTTTATCTCATTTGTTGTTACGAAATAGCTGTAAAGCTTTTCATACGAGGATTTATTGGAAATGGTCCTATCGATCTCAAAGACCCGATCAGCGGGCATATCGATAAGCTGTGAAACAAGGCTCCGTTCGCTGTTCATCAGGATCGCGAACTTGTTCTTGAATTCATCGCGGGATGCATATTCCGGCGGCGTGGAACATGGAATTTCATAGTCGAAATAGAACGGCCGGTTCAGGAATTTCGAAAGGCAAATACCCGACACCAATGTCATTACATGCGTCGTAAAACCATCCAGCCCCTTCGCTGCATTTTCGATGTAGATCATAAAAATCCAATAGGTAACAAACTTGTAACAAGGATTGTTCTAAATTAAACTAGATGTTTTTCGAAATGGCCGGTAAGTCGGCTTATGTCTTGAACTTATATAGTCTAATAAAAGGAACCTAATTTAACATGAAGCGAGTAGGAATATTGGTCGGACGCGAACAGACGTTTCCCGAATCGATCATTAACAGCATAAACGAAAAAGGCGGCGGAGAAGTCATCGCCGAGATGGTCACCTTTGGCGGCATTCGCCTTGATGAACCGAGGAAATACCACGTAATTATTGACCGTATCTCGCATGAGATCCCATATTATCGAGCCACCCTTAAGAGAATGGCTTTGGAAGGCACGTATGTGATCAATAATCCGTTCTGGTGGTCTGCCGACGATAAGTTCTTTAATTTTAGCCTTGCCGCGAAGATCGGCGTGGCAATACCGAAGACCGTCCTACTGCCCCAGCATAGCTATATCAAGGATGTGACTTCCGAATCGCTTCGCAACCTTGAATTCCCGATCGATTGGGAAGGCGTGATCAATTACGTTGGGTTCCCTGCATTTCTTAAGCCATTCGACGGCGGCGGGTGGAAAAATGTCTCCAAGATCCACTCGATCGAGGAGCTTTTCACCGAATACAACCAGACGGGCACACTCTGCATGACCCTGCAGGAGGGTATCGAGTATGACCACTTCGTACGCTGCTATTGCGTAGGACAGGAGAAGGTCCTGATCATGCCCTACGATCCTTCAAAGCCGTACTTGTCCGGAATGCAATATGTAGATGTCGACGATTACCTCACACCGGAGCTTCACGCCCGCGTAGAAAAGGACGTGATCACGATCTGCAAAGCTTTAGGTTATGATCTGAACACCGTCGAATTCGCCATCAAAGACGGCATCCCCTATGCGATCGATTTCATGAATCCGGCACCCGATGCTGAGCTCGCATCTGTCGGCGAAAAGAACCATCGCTGGATCGTCGATAATATGACCGACTTTATATTGAAAAAACTCAAAGAAGGTTGGGAAACACCGGAATACAAATGGTCCGCAATGCTCAACCCGCCATTGAAGACCAAGGCATCAGTAAGCACTAAAGAATCGCCTGCAACAAAAAAGGTTGCGGGAAAGACAAAGGCATCGGCAAAAAAGGCAAAAGCGTAACTTCATATCAAACAGCGTTAATGAAAAGAGTAGAGGCTGTCTGAAAAGGCGGCCTCTTTTTTGGCGCAAAATAGGGTGAGTGGCTTTAAAATATTGGGTATGAAGAAGGTGGTATTTAAGAGATACGACCAGAACCAGCCGATGCTGCTGCCGCCGAGCTATGAGGAACTGG
>JBGSWW010000091.1:0-139406 GCA_041751735.1 Pyrinomonadaceae bacterium
TCCCGATCGGTGCCTATTCTTCGATCGAACAGCAACCTATCTTCGTCCGCTGGCGATATCGGCTCGTAAACGAGCTCCTCAAGGAGGCGCGGATGAAGAACGCGGTGAAGGCGAAGGCGATGGGGGTCATTGATCTAGGGAATTTGTAACTTGACAGACTATCGAAGCGATCTAAGATAATAAATGCCCTTGACAAGAAGCACGGAAACAAACTAGATTTAGTCGTTTCAGTTAACTATGGGCCCGTCTAGATATTTAGATGGGTTCCTGGATGTTATATTACTGCCTATAAGTCCCTCTCGGGTCTTATTTGAACCTCCACCTATGGCTAATCCGAGGGATCAGCTTTTTGAGCGAATTCAGAGCCAATTACGGGCCCTGGAAAAAAAACGTAAATCGAAGATCTTCGTCTATGTTGAAGCAGATGGCGATCATATCTGTAATGTGCAGCGCCATTTGCTCTTTTCAAAGAAATCGGAGTTCAGAAATGTAGATAAATTGGAAGTTCTGCTGCACTCCGGCGGCGGACATGCGGAGTTTGCATATCAAATAGCAAAACTGTTCCGACGAAGATGTAAGCAATTAAACGTAATTGTCCCCGGCATGGCGAAAAGTGCTGCTACCCTGATATGTCTTGCGGCAGACACCATTTTCATGGGAGAACGGGCAGAATTAGGGCCGTTGGACGTGCAAATAACCGATCCTGTTGAGAAGGGTCTTCGGACTTTTTCGCCGCTCGACGAATTTAAATCTATGGAATACCTCAAAGAGTATTCGATAGACATTTTGGATTATTATGCCATGGCACTCGTTGAGAGAAGCGGCATGAGCCTTAAAGAAGCGTTTCATCAGGCAATGCCGGCAGTAACGAACTTGATGGCTCCTCTTTATAACAAAATCGATCCAAGTAAGATTGGAAATTATCGACAGTCATTGGCGGTAGGCGAGGAGTATGCAAAGCGTCTGTTAACGTCTGGGGGTTCCGTTAACCCTGAAAAAATCGCACAGAGCCTTGTATGGAAGTACCCAGCTCACGATTTTATAATTGATAGATTCGAGGCGAAACAAATGGGGTTACCAGCCGTAAATCTATCTGAGGGAGATGACGATTTATTTTACGACGTCATCGGGAACATTTATTCATATGGAGAGTCAATATATGCCTTCACCGAAGCTGCGAAGACACGCGGAAAATCAAAGTCAAAAAGAAAAACCGCAAAGGGAGTGCCTGCCACAAAACCTCCCTCCAACGGGGCCGTCAAGTCAGCCGTCGTCGTCTGATATCAACGGCTTTCTGTCACGACTTCGGTCGATGACGCCGGCGGAAAGAGCAAAGAAGATGCGAGAGATGGCTGCTAACGGTTAACATCTTGCCTATATAACTTTCCCCAAAAATACGGGATCTTGAGAATGCTCTAAGCGAAAGACTTAGGGCATTCTTTTGTTACAGCCTGACCTCGAACTGAGGCTATGCACACGACATTAAGCGCCGTTCCGCGACCATAATCCCTATGTGCCGAACGTTATCGAATTTGATCGCCTAGTCTCCTATTTCGACGCGGATACCTCGTCGCTCGAAAAGGGATACGCCCGCGGGTTGAAGATTGCGGACCAGCTCGAAGCTCGTTTCAAGAAACTGAAGCTTAGCCTCGGCGTAACAACCGGGAGCGGCGGTGGAACTTCAGGAGCCGTCACTAAAGAACTTCGTCAGAATATTCAGCTGCAGGCGGCGTCAGCTCGCGCAGAAGCTGCAATCGAACGGGCAAAGGCGGCAACCGTCCAAACTCAGATCAGGGAAGTTCAGCTCGAGAAAGAGCGTCTTCGTCTCGCATCGCAGAGTCTTGCGGCCGAAAATCGTACGAAAGCTTCTGCCACAGCGGAAGCTGCCACGCGCCAGCGGCAGCTGCGTGAGGCAATGAACTCTATACGCGGGTTTGAACGCGAACGGGCGGCCGGCGAGCGCCGACATACCCAGCTGGTTGAGCGAGAGGCTCGACAGCAGACAAACGCTCGGAACCGAGAACAAAGACGTGCTGCGAATGATTTTCTTGCACAACTTCGCCGCGTAAATTCAGAAGAACAAAAGTCTCGAAGCGGAGGTCTTCAAAGCTTTGGCGGCCGAAACGCCATATTGGGCGGGATCGCCGGAGCGGGTGCAGTTGGAGCAGCGCTTGGCCTGACGACCGGTCTCACCAGCATTGTTTCCGAAGGCCGCGAGGCTTACGTAACGCTGGACCGCCTGGTCCGCTTCACCTCGACGCTCGATCAAAAGTTTCAGTCACCCGCGGCTCTCGACAAACTCCGCAAGGATATCGAGCAGCTTTCCGTCGAAGTCCCGCAATCGGCCGAAAATATCGCGAAGGCATCCTTTACCGTCAAATCGGCCTTCCAGGACATGACGGAGCCCGAGCTAATCGACTTTTTGCGCAAGTTCTCCCTGCAGGCGACGGCTTCAAATACGTCGGTCGATCTTCACGCCGAGCGTGTGGCGGCTCTTGCCAAGCTTTACAAAGTCACAACCGGTGAGCTCGACAGTTTCGGGGCGATGCTGGCCACTTCATTCGGTGACGCTTTAGCCTCGGACGCCGCCGTCGGCGAAGGTTTTAACAAGATCCTGGTCTCGGCCCGAATGCTTAAGCAGCCGCTCAACGAGGTGGCCGCTGCGATGGGAGCTATCCAGTCAACCTCGTCCGATGCCGAGAGAAACACGACGAATCTGCAGAACGTCTTCGCGAAACTCGGGGACCCCAAATATGTAAAGGGTATGAAGGAAGTCTTTGGCGTCAGCGTTTTCGACGCCCAGGGCAACTTCAAGGGTTTGAACGCGATCGTCAACGAATTGGCGAAGTCCATGGAGGGACTTACCGACGAGCAGCGAAGCGGAAAGATCGGTGAAGTTTTCAAGGATCTGCAGGCCCGCGAAGGACTCCTCTCGCTTATCGAGGTCCTCGACCAGTACAATTCCAGGCTTCGTGATGGAGCCGACCAGGAAGCATTTGCCGCGAAGCAGAAGGTCATGCTCGACTCGGCCGAAGCTCGCTGGACATTGTTTCTTAACAGCATTGAAAACAAAAAACGTCAGCTCGGGCAAAATGTCGCCGATCCGATCACCGCCGCACAGGACAGCCAGACCGGAGCCGGCGGAGCTGCCCTCTTCTATACCGAACTCAATCACACGATCGAAAAGGGCTTCCTTTCCATTTTCGAGACCATCCACTCGGGGAGTATGAAGCTGCATACCGAGATGGCTCAGGGTTTGGGCATTACAGACCCGGCCACCTCGGAAAAACTGCAGCAGGAGGTCACCGCCTTTTACGAAGAACAGCGGCGACACTTCGCAACAATGTCCGATCTGACTAAAGCGGACATTCTGCAGCGGCAGAAGAAGTATTTCGAAGATATCGCAAACGATCCTTCCGCAACGCAGGCCCTACGGGACGGAGCAAAGCAAAAAGCCGCGGCGCTTACATCTTCGATCGAAGAGATCTCGAGACATGCGGCGGAGGTGAACAAAGCGGCAATGGAAAAAGCCGCGGCCCAGGGAATCGACGTTTCCGCTGTTGGCCCGAATGCGGAAAAGCAGGGATCTGTACTCGGCCTTCTCTTTAGCGGCGGGCTTCTGTCTGCTCTCGTTTCGCAGCAAGGGGCGATTCGCGAAGAGCAAAACAAGCTGATTCAGAGCGGAGACACGGCAGGGGCCGCAACCAAGGGCCAGTCGCTCGGAGCTTCTTTTGCTCAAGGCATGGCAGCCGGGATCTCATCAGGACACGGCTGGGTTGGAGCTGCAGTCCAGGGATTGATCAGCGTAGCCTTTAGCTCGGGTAAACAGGCTCAGGATTCGCACTCGCCATCGGTTCGCGCAGCTGAAGAATTGGGAGCACCATTCGTCCAGGGAATCGAGCAAGGGATCCAGGGAAGGGCCGGGGCCCTCCGTTCCATGGTCTCGAGCGTGATGAACGCGGCGATGTTCAAGCCGAAGAATAAAGGCGGTAAGAAAGAAACCGACGAGGCGATCCGTGCGCTCCTGGGCACTCTTGGTGATGATGCATCCGAGATCGATGCCGTGGCCCGCCGAACGCAGGAGAAGATCGAGCGGTTTTATGCAGCGACTCTGGCTCTGCATACGAGAGGTTACGATTCGGAGATCAACACGGTCAAAACCTATTATGACGAGCTATTTGCTGCCGAAGATAAGCAGTACAGTGCCCGGCTTGCGAATATCGCGGCAAAAGAAGATGCCATTCGAAAGCTGAAAAAGATCAAACCCGAAGAACGCGATCGGGAGCTTCGCCGTCTGGGTTCTGAGCGCGCTGGCGTCGAAGGCGACCGGGAACAGCAAGTATTCGATCGAGGAAATGCCCGGGCGAATGCTATTAACGAGGCGGGAATTCGTCAAATCGAGATCGCCCAGCGAGATCTGGCCCGGTCCGTAATGGAATCCGAGAACTCGATGATCGGGGTCCGCCGGTCGGCCGAGCAAGTGGCCCAGACGAATTTTGATAACGAGCTGAACCGGATAGATTCACTTATCTCTGAATACAGCGAGCTTGCACTGACCCAGCATCTGGCGGGGAATGCACAAGCTGCAGCCGAACTAACGAATAAGATCGTCGAGGCCCAGCAAGAGCGGGCTGATGCGGTCGTTAAAGGCACCGGGGAGATCAAACAGGCACGCCTGGATGATGCCGAGAGCCTTCGCGATTATCTCCGCAACCTGCTCGATTTTGCGCGGCAGTCGACAGACGCGCAGATCGAGGCCGACGAGGCCCGTCTCGACGCATTGGTTGCCGCCGGCGCGAATGATGAGACGATATTTGCTGCAGAGCAGGCACTCGCCCTTCGGCGCGAGAACTTCCGGCATACGATCCGGCTGCAGGATATCGAGGCCCAGAAAGAATCCTTGCTCGCCCTCGAACGAAACGAAGCTCTGCGGCTGGAGATCCTGCAGAACTATAATGCTCAGATCGAGGCAGAGACACTTCGTCATAGTGCCGTCTCGTCACAGATCGGGGCAAATGCGGATAGCAACACGCTCGCGGGCGGGTTTAGGAAGATGTTTTCCCAACTTCCGACCTACAAAAAGGAATTCAACGACTTTATGTTGAGCATTCCCTCATCGATCGGAAATGCGTTCGTCTCGGGCGTTCAGCAGGCCGACGGCACCTGGAAAGGTCTAATGACCTCGATATACACGAGCTTTTTGCAGACTATCCAACAGATGGCAGCCGAGATGCTCAGACAGCAGGTAACTAAACTGCTGATCAACCTCGGTACTTCGTTGTTTGGAGGTTTCGGCGGGGGAGGCGGAGGAGGCGGCAATCTTTCCGCCGGGACCGCGTCGAAAATAGGGTTCTTCCCAAAATTTGCCGCAGGCGGCATACCGCCAATGGGTCGCGTCTCCATGGTCGGCGAGAACGGGCCTGAGCTGTTCGTGCCGAGAGTCGGCGGGCGTATCCTCTCCAATAAGGACTCAAAAGAAGCTCTTGCCGGCGGTGGTGGCGGTGACACGTACAACCTGTCGGTAACCCAGAACTTTAAGACGCCCCGGGCTCTCGTTAGTACCAAATCCACCCGTCAGCAAGCGGAGGCCGCGGCGACGGGACTGTCGGCCGCCACAAAGCGCCGCGGCCGGTAAGACAATAAACATCCCCGAAATCCTAAACTTCCCTCATGCCGACGACCTTTGACGAAGTTCTGCTTGACGACGCTTACTCAGCCGTAGCAGAGGGCGGTCCCGAACATGCGACTGCCCTTGATGCTTCCGGGGCCGGGGGAAGCATACTCAGCCGGGCGGAAACTCGCGAGGATTTCGTTTCTAAATACGACATACTTTACGGCGATCTGGAAAATACTCGCCGCCAGGCACTGCGGAGTTTTTCGATCCTGAGAAAGGGTATGGCTCGAGGGTTCCGGTTCCTGGCTCCTGACCATCACGAGCTTGTGGATGAGTATGTCGGTTGGCTGGTTGACGGGGAGCTCCTGCAGCTGGTCTCCTCGGATGAGACATTTTCAACGGTCTTCGTTATCAAGACCTACCAAGACAATCTCACCTCGTATGTTCGCCGGATCACAAAACCCTCGCCGTTTGCCGATATCGTAATCAAACATTACTCGGGAGCCGTTCTCCAGGAAACCTATACGATCGAGGCCGATTCCTGCGTTGATGAGGATGGCAATATTACGGATGCCGTCTTCCTGTTCGCCGGCCGAACCGCAGCTTTCAGTTTCGAAGACGGCCGGATGACCTTTAGCTCGCCCCTCGGGACCGGCCAAACCTTCAAGATCTCGTGCGAGTATCATTTGCCGGTTTGCTTTTCCGAGGATTGGACAAAATTCAAGGTCGATGAGGCCGGAATTTCAGAATTCCGAATCGGTGTTACCGAGATCCTGCCCGCCGAGATCGGGATCGCAGACGAAGAAGGTGAGGCTCCGGACATGCTGCCTTACGATCCGCTGGACCATCCGGCGATATGGTCCTCGGTCCGCGCCGATTCGTATACAACATACGCCAACAACGCTTTTATAACACCCGGCGATTCGTGGGTCGATCGAACTGGCAATAATCGCCATTGGAACCCTACCGGCAATAAGGTCAAATTCAAGGAAGCTCTCTTCAACGGGAAGGATGCCATCGCCCTCGAAGGCGGGAGTACTAGCTTTTTTACGGGGCCGTCGATGACCGGCCTGACGCAGGCGTATATCAGGATCATCCTGAGGCAAGACGATCTAACCGTCGCCCAGCCAGGGTTCGCCTTCGGCCCAACAGGCGATTATTACCCATACGGTGAGGGTAACAGCGCCATCTATATGTGTTGGGGTTCTAACGCAGGTTGGGTCTTGTTCGGTGGAACCCCTGCGGTGACCCTCACCAATCTCCACATTGCACACGGCTTCTCCGGCCCCGGCGATTGGTCATTCTCGCAGAACAACTCGTTGATCCATTCAACGGCCACAAATACGGTCGCTTTCATTTCAGCACCGAAGGTCGGGCATAACAGCTCGGAAATGACCATCGTGGGAATCGACATCTTTTCTGCCAAGCCCACGACTGCTCAGATCGCCGGAATGAATGCATTTGATGGCGACGAGTTCGCTATTCCCGGCCTGTAAAGGGAGCCCCGCACTCAAAATATGCCTGTTTCCGCCGAAATGATCGAACACCTGCAAGGCACCGCGACAGTCGGTGTCTTTCTGGATATCACCGCGAAAGACGGCGATATCATCCGGGTGTGGAACGGGACTAGAAACAAGGTGGTCGACGATGAGATCTATTACGCGTACCCAGTCGCGCCGTCGCAGCTGCAGGCCGCAAACGGCCTGAAGGCGGACAATCTTGAGATCATGGCGATCTACTCAGGGCTTTTTACCGCGGCCACGTGCCGGGCAAAACAATGGCAGGGTGCCCGTGCCGTTTACCGCACGATGAATTTTAAGGACCTGTCGATGGGGTACGCCGAGCGGCGGGTAACCTTGATCGGTAAAACCGAGATCGGGAAATACAGCGCAAAGCTCGAACTTAATTCTTTATCGTCTCAGCTCGGGCAATCGGTCGGTCGGTCCTACAACATTGACTGCGATGTAGACGAATTCGGCGGTGCCCGCTGCGGCAAAAGCCTCGCCGGCAACACCGTCGACGGATACAAGATAAAGATCAATGCGACGATCTCGGCCGTCACTAACCGCCAGCAATTTACGGTCACCTTTTCCGGTAATATTTTCCCGGCTAACGCAGGGATCACGACAGCTCCCGATGACTTCTATCGCCGAGGCAAGATCAAATTCACCAGCGGTCCAAACAACGGCCTCGAAGAACAGATCCTGGTAAACGTGGGGAACGGCCTCACGCTTTACCTCCCGCCCTTTTACGCACCCACTGTCGGTACCACTCTTGAGCTGACGGCCGGATGCGATCGCAAACTCCTGACATGCGGCGGAAAATTCGCCAACGCGGAAAACCATCAAGGATTTAATGACATTCCCGGAAGGTCGAAACTCTTCAAGATCCCGGAGTAGGTGAACAGCATGTCGACACGTGAACAATTGATCGCGGAAACCCGGAAATGGCTCGGGGTAAAGTTCTCTCACCAGGGGCGCAACCGGGCGACTGGTATTGACTGCGGGGGTCTTATGCTTGTCGCAACGCGGGCTATCGGCATCCTGGACCTCGAGTTTCTCGGTTATGCCAAGTATCCGACCGAAGGAAAGTTCGAGGAGCTCCTGGCGGAGAACTCGGACCTTCTATTCGAAAGTGTCTTCCCTTTCAACTTTACCGGAGATGAGATGCTTCCGGGCGACATGATCTCATTTGATTATGACAACAACGAGGGGACCAGGCACCTGGCTCTCGTTACCGGTTGGGACGGCCGGCGCTACAAGGTGATCGAGGCCCAGCCCGGCCGCGGTGTCTGCGAGCATGCTCTCGCGCCGCCATTCGTAAAGACGAAGATGATGGTGAAAGGTTGGCGCCTTCGAGGGCTCGCGTGATTAAACAATGTCCGAGTATTTAAGATTTCGAATTGCAGCCTTTTTCTTTCGCATCTTCTGGTGGTGTGAGGGGATGCTCGAGAACACTCCTTTTCGCACCCGAACGAACATCGCCTACGAGCCGATCTCAACGGCCACACTGATCTCGATAATCATTGCCGGGGCATCGTTCGGAGCGCAGCTGATCACGACAATGCTGCTCGCCCCAAAACCCCAGCAGCAGGTCCGCGGAAAACTTACCGGTGACATAACGGTCATGGACTCGATAATTGGCGCAGAGATCGTCCGCGTCTATGGCGGCCGGCCCGCGGGTGAAGCGGCCGGCGGAGTCGAGATCGGTGCCAATATCATTTACATGTCGGAGGTTCGAAAGCTCAAGATCGAAACTCCCAGTGCGGGCAGCGGCGGCAAAGGTGCCCCTGATCCCCCACCGAACGTCACTTATCAGTACAAAGTTGATATAGCAGGGGGAGTTGGAGCCGGACCGCTTCGCCTGATCCGGATGAAGTGGAACGAGGACACTGTGTTTTCGGCGGCGGTACCCGTTGCACCTACCCCCGAGGCTATCCGGTACGAGGCTGAAGACGCGGGCAATACACGCACCGGCACGGCCACCGTGACCGCGGATGGGGCGTGTTCGAGCGGGAACAAGGTTACAGGGATCGGAAGCGGTACGGGAACTCTGATCATAAACGACGTGTATGCTGATGCCTCGACGCCGCCCCTGGGCACCCTGGCCCCTGAGCCGGGCTCATCCGAAGTGTTTCTGCAGATCACTGTCCACTATCTCCCAAATGGTGCGGAACGCATTTGCACGGTGGAGATCGACGGCACCGGCGGTTCCTATACGTTCCCAGTCCCGGCGACGGGAACGATCGCGACAAAAACCATTCTTCGCGAGATCACCTCGTCGGAGATAACAAACCATACCGTCAAGTTTTCCGGCGACGGTGTCGCTCCAGCGATCGACTGCATCGACGTCGACATACTCTGGGTTCACCGCGGTACCATCGGCCCGACGGGTGTTATTGACCCGAACTTTCCCATCGAGGGCCCGCAGGATTACAAGCAGATGCCCGATCCTTATCAGCTCGACACAAACCCCTGGGAACGGCACAATGCCCCCATCCCTGGAAGCGTGGACGGAGCACAATCGAGTTCCCTTTTGGGCGGAGCAACGCTCAACTGGTACGAAGGAACGGCCACGCAAGGCGTCGATCCGATCATAGACGCAGCACTTACGGCCCGATATGGTGCCAACACCACGCCTGCTTTCCGGAATACGGCCTATTTCAGCATTGCGGACCTTGATTTCAGCAAATATGGATCTATCCCGGCCATCCGCTGTGTAGTTGAGAACATAGAACTGCAGACCGTCGAAGAGATCCTGCTTTATGAAGGCTCGCTCGCAGGCATTCCGGAAGAGGACTTCGATCTCTCGCTGGCGGCCGATCGCCATGTCCGCGGTTATTATCTCGCGTCCCTGGACCCGCCGGCCAAAGCATTTGAAGATCTTGGAGTGCTGCACAACCTGTCGTTTGCTGAAACGCACGATGGCGTTATTGCCGCTATTGACCTCTCGGACCGCACGGCTGTGGCCACGATCCCCCGGGAACATCTCGGTGCATTCGTTGTCGGTGACTCCGAGGAGATCCCGCTCGACGATGTGGTAACGACGATGCCGGAGGAAGCCGAGGACCTTGTAAGATCCTTCGAGCTGCAGTACCTAAACCCTCTGCAGCCGTCGGATTATACGACCGCCAAGCAGAAGTACAATTACCCCTACACGGATTCGGTTCGGAATGAATCGAAAAGCCTTAATATAACGATGCTGCCGAGCGAAGCCGGCAAGCTGACCGCGCGGGAGCTGCAAAAACTTCACCTCAAGCAGGCGCCGGAGCGTTTCATCGTTCCTCACATTTATGCTTATCTCAACACCGGCGAATGCGTCGACGTTGAGATCGATGGAGAGTTTCACCGCCGGCGGATCGAGGAGAAAACGGGGTCCGCCCCGGGAGTCTATGAAATCGCGGCAACTAATGAAGATATATTCGTCCTTGCTGACGACGAGGTTACGGAAGACGAGTTCATGACGGCCGAGACGGCGTTCAAGCCGAAGTCTGCGACGGCCTTTCCGGCAAACACAGTCGGGACGATCCTCGACCTTCCCCCGCTATTTGACAGCCACGATGGGCTCACCGGCGTTTACGTCGCCGGCTGCTCAAAGGGAATGGGGACCTGGGCCGCCTCTACCGTACTGTGGCTCAAAGGAGCCGATTACACGCCGGTTGCCACGCTTACAAAGCAGGCCGGAATGGGACGCGCTGTCGGCGTTCTTGATGACGTTCCCGGTGCATCCCCGTCCGGCTATCTTGACGAAGATGCCGAGCTTACCGTCGATTTCTTTGGCGACTTTAATCCCTCGACGGTAACCACCGAGGAGGCCGAGGATGGCGCAAGCCAGTTCATTGTTGGGAATGAGCTGGTGATCGTAACCACGTGGACCCGCGACAACGACTATCCGAACCGCTGGGTTGGAACCGACATCTATCGCGGTCTGCGTAGAACAATCGCGAAGACGGGAGATCACGAAGACGAGGAAAGGGTTGTTTGCGTAAACGACGCTATCAAATTTGTCCCGCTCGACGAGACCGATATCGGGGTAGAGCGAAGCTGGAAGTTTGTCACTTCGGGAGCTCATCTGGCGGACACCGCCGAGATCTTATTCACGTGGCCCGGGGACAATCAATACAACCGCGAGGACGCAGAACCTGCCGTCGGCTTAACATTACCCGCGGCGGATACCAGCGCAGCTGTCGGGATCGGAGCCTATACGGGGGAGGCCAAGTTCCGGCGGATCGAGATCTCCGATAACGCCGATATGAGTTCGGCGACAGAGGAAATCATTGCTGCCAGCGAGTTCCCGTACTCGGTGCTTCCGACCTCGGTTGTCCTTACGCGGCCCACAGACACAGGCAACATCACGAAATACATCCGCGTTTCTCACTCGTCAAACGGCCGCGACTTTGGCCCGACGTCGGACATTCTACCCGTAACGTTCGCGACCGGCGGAGGAACCGGCGGCTCGGGCGGTGGTTTCGATCCGGACCCGTTCCGAGAGGTCCCGGTAATGGAGTAATAAACATTTACCAGGTTGGAATTGATAACCTTTGGCTTCACTGGAGGAATATATGGCAAGACAGAAAAACGAAACGGCCCCGATCGAAGAAATAACTGTAGAAGAGACCTCGATCGAGGAAGCTACCGTCGAGGAGACAACTATTGAGGACGCTCCCGAGGAGTTTCCGACACCGACCAAACCTTTGAAACCTGTTATAGGCGAGCCTGAACCGTCAGCAAACGAAGAAGCTCCAGCTGAAGAGACGGCGAGCGACGAGACGGAAGCTTAGAATCCTCGGTAATTCATTCAAATCAGAGGCTGCCCGTGTGGCGGCCTCTTTCCGTTCGGACTGGCCGGCGTGTATCCGACATTTCCTTTTGCGAGGCTCGCTCGATCGGCATCGACCCGTCGGTCGATAAGTTCCCAGACTTCCCGCGGCGTCTTTCCTATTATATCGTGAAGCTTAAGAAGCACCCTGGCTCGAAGCTTATAGGGACCGGCCGTTACAGACGTCTCGACCGAGATTCCTGTACCTTTTGCATCCGGAATGGATTTGAGGCATTCGACCGCTTTCCGAAGGGCAAGCGGATCGCTTAGGTCGAAGTCGATCGGGTGAAGGCAGGCGACCCGGAGACGCTCGTAATGGTACCGCGGCATAACGACTTTTACTTCATTCAGCTATTCGCGATCCGTTTATTCTTCTCCAGCTGCGTCCTTAGTCCCTGAAGCTTCTTGTCGTAAGGAGCGATTCTCGCAGCGTGTCTGCTTTCCAAAGTGGCAGAATTGCGTACGTAGTGATATCCGATCAGGCCGGTGACTGCGGCCGCGGCAAGAAGACCTAGGATCAATGAATATCGTCCAAATATAATACCGACGAATATTGCCGCGACTGAGCCAATTATGATGTAGAAGATAAGACGCTGTTCGAATTCACTCCGGCATTCACCCTTCACTTTAATCAAAGCCTGCTGTGCGTTGGCAATATCTCCGGAAAGACGAACAATAGCAAGCTCAGCCGCAGTCTTATCGGTCCCCATTTGGACCTTGGAGATCGCGGAGTGAATCCGTCGGAAGGAGACGGAGCCGCCCTCTCTTTCTACGATCAAAGTCGCTCCGCAGTATCCGCAGCCGAGCTCTTCTATATCTGGCTTGACGTTAAGTGAGCCTCCGCAGCCCGAGCATTTTAGAGACACGGCTTGCATCATTCCTTACCTCACTCGGCCACCGGCTCGTTCTGAGATTCAGTTGCAGCCTCCGATTCATAAAAAGAAAAGACGCGGCGCATTTGATCCGCATATTTATAGATATCGTCTAAGTTCCGGATCGGCACTCTTTCTTCAGTCCGCTGTTCATTAAATATTCCTAAGTATTTTTGCGATCGATTGAAATGCAGTCTGGCCAGAGGTTTTCGATTGTTATTGTCCAAAAGGATCCCCATATAGCTTTTGGTGTCACGATGGACAATGCGAAATGGGTCAACCATGTCACGAAGGAGGGCTTTCACTATGTAAAAGCCCTCCAGCTCTTCCGCGGTAGTCTGAACATCAATGTCCGTGACGACTTCAGTAGTTTCGATACCATCGACGTCGGTGGCCACGTCTCCTGACATGACGTTCTTCAATCGTTCGTTTATACGTTCGTTGATCAGCTGTTGGAAGCCCTTTCTGGTCAACTCATTAAACAGACTGCGTCGAGCTGGAGTTAATACGCCGTCGTAGACTTTCGTTGCAAAAAACCGAACGAAATCGTCAGAAGGAGTTTCGATTTGACTGTTAATGATTCGCTTGATCTGGCGGGTGTATTTCAATTCGCTGGCAGATGAAATGATCCCTTCCAGATCGAAGTTCTCCTTTCGCATCTTCTTTAGCTCGGTGATCGCAACGTCATTTAGATCGAGCATGTTGACGTCCAGGAAAGGCTTGTCGTCCATCCGGTTCGGCGCGTCCAGGTCGGTATAAAACCGGTAGACGATTCCGTTCGTCAATATAGCTACCCGGGCATCGGTGACTGCAAAGTACCGAAAGAGCTGTGAGGCGTGAGATACATTGAGGTCTGCTGCACAGTGCTTGCATTCGAAAAGCATGACTATCTTGCCGTCGAGCTTGACGGCGTAGTCTACTTTCTCGCCCTTCTTTATCCCGACGTCGGCTATGAACTCGGGCACAACGTCATTCGGATCGAAGATGTCATACCCTAGCAAGTGGATAAACGGCAATACGAGGGCATTCTTAGTGGCCTCCTCGGTCTGCAAAACGCTACGAAGTTTTTCCGATTTTAGAGCCAGAGATTGGAGTTGTTCAACGAAATCCATATTCAGTCCTTTCCGTTATGCTGCTGTTCTTGCAGCTGTTGCGAGGGCAATAAGATGCATCAGCTCGAACGGTCGGCCGCTGATGTAGTTCCAACGAATGGTGAAGTTATCGCCGTTGTAGAGAGTGTTCACGGGATACAAGTTAATGCGGATCGGCTGACGGTCGCCAAACCTCGCTAGCCCCATAGAACCTTTTTACCATTTTAGAATAAGGTCAATAAGGAGTTGCCGAGCCGCATTACGGTTGACCTAAAGTCCGGAACGCATAGTAACAGAGATTAAATCTTCAATCAAAACCCTATATTCATCGGCTTCTAAGCGTCCATTGTTTGATACTGTTTTGATGAACCTTTCGATTATGGTAGTCTGCCGCCGATGCCGACAGAGCAACGATATACGCGCGAAGATGTTTTCGATGCAGTAGGCCATGGACTCGCGTTCGGTAGCTATGGTCCCGTTGAGGTCGGTGACCTGGAGAATTACCTTTACGTGAAGATTACCGCAAGCTCTGCCGACACTGCTGAAACGCTTTTCAACCGGGTGGTCGTCGAGCTGGGCTACAAACTGGATCGGCTGAAAGGCCGACGCATCTACCAACTCTTCGATATTTTTGATGAGATTAATGCCGAAGGCCGGTCTTTGTTAATCGAGATCGTCGACGCCCACGTCCTTGATGAAGATACTCTTCGTGGCTTGAAACGCGTCCGCGAGGGGCGCGCAGCCTTCGCGGCGGGACGAGCCGGGATTCTCTTACTCGGAGATTACAAAAAGCTCGGAGAAAAGATTCGAAACTGTCCTGATTTGATTCCGTGGGCTCTAGACCTTCCTGCGCATATCTCGCTCAGATCAAGGTAACCCTCGAGGGGCATCTATTTTAATCTCCTTTGATATGCAGCTTCTGCGATCGGGTAATGTTCGTCGCAGAAGTCAACGCCCTTCGTAACGCCGGGCCGGACGTGATCGGAACAAAGATGTCGGTCACAAGTTTTCAGGACCTTGCCGTTACGGGCCCGAGCCATTGGAAAATCGCATTGAAACTGGCTCATTAGCCCACACTTCCAGCATTTCGGGTTTCGCCGGCCGCTGGTCCTGATATGAGCGACAGTGCCATCGGGTAATTTGAGCCAGTTACAGGGCATTCTTCATGCGGCCTCAGGCGTTTCGTTTTGCTCACATCGATCCAGCAGCTGGGCAAAATGGACTTCTAGTGCGCAGGTCTGGCATAAGAGCAGCGTCTCGGCCTTTCCAAGTGGCACTGCCAGGTCCTCATTCGGGCCCATGATCGCGGCGAGTGGAGCGTTACGCCCCAACACCAACTCCAGACCGTGCTGCCGCTCGACAGCCGGCACGTTTATGGCCATTTGCTCGAGCCTTACCCGATAGAAGATCGGAGAACCCGCATGCATCACTCCCTTATCGCAGGCCGCGCACTTCTGAATTTCTCTTTGTTTCATACATTCTCCTCTTCGGTTTCAAACCGTAACTGTAATATTTGACGGCACGTCTTCGCGTCGCTCTCGCCGATATGGATCCGTCGGCCAAAGACGAATTCGAGGGCCCGGTAAACGGTCTTTCGCCGGTACTGACCCGACTGCCAAAGCGGATCGATGTGGGCATGAGCCGCGATCCTCAGCTCTCTCAGGTCTCGTTTCGCCATTGTTCCAAGGGGCTTTGTCGAATTTTTATGGCACCCGACCCAGGCCTCGCACTTTCGGCACAACCAGATCATGTACGACTCGCCGTATCGCCGGCCGTAAACCTCGGCATTCGATACCCACTCAGCTGGGCGGTTGCAATATGGACAGTTCATGTTCACCAAAGATCCTCCGTGTATCGAAAGCCCTGGAAGCCCCGCTTTAAGATCGCGTGAGGCGGATGGGTCACCGGGGCGGAGCAGATAACCCACCAGGGCGAGAAGCGCTTTACGCCATCCCAGCAGTCGAGCGGTTCGCCGTCGAGATCTGTATAGCCTGCAATGTTCATCCGGCAAACGATCGAGCCGCCAACGAGGATGTAAAGATGCAGGACCTCGATCCTTGGCTTTTGGTGCAAGGCGACGTAGATCGCCGGTATCTTCCCCTCTGCAAGAGCGTCATACGATCGCATCATGCGACCTCGAGCTTCCGAATCGAGCGCGTAAGATTTAGCCTCACCTGGCAGCGTTCGGATTATTCCGGTCGGTCTATTCACTTTGAGACCTCCTCATCAATGGTCCAGCCAAGCTCCTTTGCCTCTTCCCAGGACTGAACCTCGGGATCATCAAGGTAGTCCAAAACATTTCCTTCCGCTTCGCCTTCCGACTGACCCACGAGATGCGGATAGCGCGTAACCCCCAAGAGCACGGGAACAAACCGGCTGGGATAGATCTCAGAAACCCACTCGTCTGCGCAGGGTAGGCAGACGTAGCAGCTGACTCGCCCCATGTCGACATGAATAGCCGTCTCACAGATCGCCATTGATCCTGCGGGGATCATCTCCTCGTCGTGTTGCGGATCAGTTCCCATGCACTGATGCTCTTTCCGCGTTTTAACGAGCTTCACTTGATGGTTCGACGTCTCGTCATCAGGGCCGAAATAGCCGTCCATCGCATCGAGATATTGAGCCTCGGTGAACTTCATCGGGTTACCTCCGGCATTTGTTCAAGCTCTGTGACGAGGTGATAGAGAATCTCATCGCCACGAGTTTCAACTGCAAAACTAATATCTCGTGGGCGCTCAATGCAGCCATCGCAAACGACGGCAACGGCCCGACCGGATTGGCCTGTTAATACATTGCCTATGGTCGGGTACTCCCACTTTGCGAAATGACGCAGAGCGATCATGTTTAGGTGCTGTGACGTAGCCATCGGAACTTCGCAGCAGCAGCACTTTGCGTTTCTTAGAACTTCTTGAGCTTCCATATTTATCCGATCACCCTCCGGATCGGCATTTCGTCCCACGTGCGGCCGTCGAGGACGCGTCCTGATATTTCCTTTCCAACGTTGAAACAAGTCATCGCTCCGACAGGAAACTGTTTACCGATATCGTCACCGTTTCGCTGCAGAATCATTGAGCGCTTTGCATATCGCGGATGCTGATCGACCCAAAAGTCAGGAGTCTGACTCATCGGCCACCACTGGCCCCATTGCTTGAAAAAGAACGGGACGCCGGCGGCGGTGCATTGATCGCGAAGAGATCTCGCCCAATCCGGATGCATCGGCCTCGCACCGGCTCCGGATTCGCCGCCGCAGATAACCCAATCGATCGTGTGTGTTAGATCCCAAGGGTTATAGACGGGCAACAGGCTCGCGGTCTCTAGTGTCCCGAGATAACCTTCGACGGATGTTCGAATGCCCACAGGCTCAAGCATCGGCTCGACGCTTAGAAAGCGAACCTTTGCCGGAATCTTGAGAAGTTCCGGTATGCGGATATCGGCGTATTTCTGATTCTCGACAGTGGTGCCGATCCAGACGTTATCGGGCATCGGGTCCTGTGACCATCGATAGCCAAGCGGTCCGAATTTCAAAACGTTCTCCGGCCTCTTTGTCAGCAGCAGCCAGTCGAGCCAGGGTGTAGCATCGATCAGGTGGCCAAGACGCTCCCTTGCCGCTGATACCGCTTCCCATGCGTCAACCGGCATCGATTCGGGACCTTCAAAGACATCGGCTAGCGACGCACAGAAAACACGCTTGTGAAAGCCTTCCTTTTCGGCTTTGCGGTTCCATTGCTCCGGCAGCCTCCAGTAACTCTCAGCGGCGATCGAGCGCGTACCGTATTTGCCCCAAACACCAAACACGGCGGGATTCCGCTTGCTCATTGCCTCGGCATAGCAGATATCACACGCCGGCGAGCATTTGGTACAGCCGCGCCAAGGGTTAAACGTGTAGTGCGCCCATTCAATATTCGTTTCAGCCATATTTTTCCTTTCAATTCCTAGGTCAGATCTGCTCTAAACTCCTCGACCCTTTCGCGAATCCGTTTGAGACGACGGTCGAACTCGCCGCGTTTCTTTCTTGCCCTTCCCTTGATAGCGTCCGGATGCTGGCTCAGTTCCGCAGGAGGAATAACCGGAGCAGCTGCACGTTCGAGGCAGTCGAGCGGGATCGAATAATGAATCCTCTTCGCTTTTGTGTCGGTGAGTTGCCGGAGCTTCGGGAATTCAACGCGAGCTGTCCAGCACGATCGCCTGGTGCCGTCGGCCTTCTCATTCCGCTGCGGCGAATAGATGATGGCCTTGATCAGACCCACTCTGTCTCGAGCAGCGTCGGACATCATGTGTTTAACCTTCGTTGTAATGGTCACCCAGTCGCCGGCCACAAGGTCATTGGGAACGGGGGGCAGTATTTTAGCGAACGCTGATTTACGCGGATTCTTTATGCGGCCGGTATAGCGTTCCCGCGTCTTGTTGAACTTATAGATCTCGTGATCTCGCCAGGCTGGACCGAATTTCGCCATCTTCGCGAGGCGTTGAGCCACCGCCTTTCTGATCAGCTGGTCGAGTTCTGGATTGACAGGCTTTCCCCAGTCGATCTCGTCAACTTTGAGAAGATCGGCCGGATTCAGGTAGTAAAGCTTGTTGCCCTTCAGGTACGGGATTATTCCGAGATCTAGATACTTACGCAGCACCGCGGCCGGCAGGCCCATCAGCTTCTCGGCGTGAGTCAGAGTGATGCCCCACCGGTTATAAGACCGAATATCGCCGAGATCGTAGAGCCTCCGTTTTATCGCCGGGCCGGTCCGCTTTAGGATCTCCGCGACCTCAGACCGGGGAAGAATGCCGACTGATTCCAGGACAAACCAATCTTCCATTGCGGTCCATTCCTCAAAGGACCGATCGACGTCGAAGCCGGCCGCGGTCCATGCCTCGCGCATCGTCGCGAAGTACTTCGCGATCGACGCATGCGACGGGTATTTCTGATGCCAGCCCAGGTTCGATTTGCGGCCGTACGGATCCCGACCCGTGAATTGCTGATGGTGCATGTACTTCGCCTGGTCCGTCGGGGTAAACCCAAAGTCCTTGTAGAACCTCTGCAGTCCGAGCAGGACCCTTTCGCGAGTCCACCAGGTGCGGTTGCGTTGTTTACCTCGTTTACTCATCATCATCGTCGTCGGCAGATTCATGGCCGTTGCCGTTTGAGCGGCCGATCAGTCCGTTTACAAATTTGGGCAGCGGGCAACTGACGCACACGCTTTGATTGCCCATCATTCCGCACGAACAACAGACGGAGTCGAGAACTGCCTTGACGTTGAACATCGACACGCTCCCCTGCAGGCGTTTGTTGAGGTTCTCGGTGACAACTTCCCGCGTCAGAACCGGCGTGTGTGAATTCTCGGGATAGCGTTGTTTGATACGCTCCAGTTTTGGCTCTCGATCGAGGATGGCCTGATCATCCATCTCGCGTTGCAGGGCATGCATCCGTCTCGTTATCAGGGCGTCGAGGCTGGCCAGGGTGATCTGCCGTGTCACCATTCGATCCGCGAATTTCTCGATCTCGTCGGGCCACTGTTCAAGACGGACGAGCTGTAGTGCCGAATTGATAGGCATCTCGGAAATGTGAAACAGGTTCTGGACCCGCTCGGGAAGCTTTAAAATGGCGAGGCGCGACGTGATCGTGTGTTTCGGCATCTGGATCCGCCGGGCAAGCTCGGTAACGCCAACAGCCCGCTTTTGCTGCTTCTCCATTTTCCGTTTCACCGCGGCGATCGCGCGGGCTTCTTCCAGGGGCGATAGGTCCTGCCTCTGCATGTTCTCGGACAGAAATATCTCTTCGATAAATTCCGATCCGGAAAGCTCTCGAAGTACGACAGGCACGGTGGCCAGCCCGGCCCTGATCGCAGCTACGGTTCGTCGGTGCCCGGCGAGGATCATGTCTTTCGAATTGATAACGATGGGCTGAATGACACCATGCTTTAGGATGTCGTCGGCCAGGAACGTGATCTCGGCACTATCCGGATCGATCTCGCCTCGCGGGTTGTCGGGATGAGCCCTTAACGATCGCGGGTCCCGGAAATTGTTTGTTAAATTTTCCATTTGTTTACTTACTTACCTCCATTGAACTCATGCGGCAGGATGATCCGCCGTTCCCATGGCGCGGGCCATGGCACATCGAAGATGACCACAAAGACGTGGATCGTACCTGGCATATTTAGCGACGGCTGCAGCGTCCAGATGCGATTTCCAATCTTCTCCAGACCGAAGGCCACTAGCGATTGCTTTTCCCGATCGATAATCGGCCCGTCGGGGTGAACGTCAATCGGCGCCCACTCGGGTCCGCCCAGCCTGAGGGCCAGCACGTCGCTTTCCCAGTGAGCAAGGATCTCGTCTCCGGGGACCTCGACGGCGACGTACCGTGCGAAGATCTGCCCGACCTTTGCCGCCGGGTCTCCGAACTGCATCCTGACTTGGTTACACCAGTTACCGATCTCAGTGATTGTTTTCATTAGTCTTTAGGCCTCCAGTTGACGCTCCAGACGCGTGGGATCATTCCATCCTGGCCGGTCTCGACGGCTGCCAGATAGAGCTTGAATGACTCGACATGCTTCTTCGCTTTTTCCTCGGCTACCTGGAGCCTGGCCTTGGCATCGAGCAGCTGGTAATTGATGTCATAGAAAGTGGCGAGTTCTTTCACCTCCTTTTGTGATCTCCAGCTGTCGCAGTACGTATTTCCCTTGTTTCCATGAACCAAGAGGAAGAGCAGGAGCTTCTGATTTGTCTCAGACAAAGTCGCGATCGCCTTGCCGGCGTCGCTCTGACTATCATCTTCCCGATAAGCGGACCAGGTACTCCACTGAAAACCCTTTGGCTCGTCGGTAATTTCCTGCATTATCGGTGTGACTACGCTCCCGATTGTGGTCGAGTCATCGCCGTTGTTGCTCGTGATCCAGAGCTTGGTTAATAGGTCGACCAGGAACCGATCGGGCCCCGCCTGAGATATAAGGAACTCGGGTGCAAACTTCTCCGCCGCTAAACGAAAGACCTGCTTTCGTACGATGTTGCTCACCCGCATGTCGAAGATCTCTTCGCGGCGTTGGCGTTTCTTGTCGAGTTCGGCCTCGCGTTCTTTTTCCGCGGCTTTGCCCGATTTGGCAGGAGCAGCTTTTACTCCCGGATAATGGGTTTTACAGCCCGATCTTTGAAGACAGACCTCATACGTCTTACCGTATTGGCCATCGCTGATATTGACCGCCGTAACGGACTTATCGCAGATCTTCTCTGAAACGGTGCCGTAAAAACTCTTATATGGCTTTTTCCCGACGACTGTGAATGAGTGCTTTCCAAACGCGGACTTGCTGTCCTGGTATGCTTCAAGGTTGATCACCGGCACGGCGTCGACCTCGACTGTGCTTTCGTGGGCCACCCGCTGGCGCGTGATCACGATATGCTGCTCGGCCTTACCGCGGAAGCACGTGGGGTTCAGACAGGCATCTTTTTTGCCCACAAGTTCGCCGTCGAAGAGGCTGGCGTTAGCTCCGGATCGATCGGGGCAGCTGACGCAGGGCAGACCGTCCGCACGAAGGTTGGTTGCCTTCAGATCGAATGGCGCGGCCGTTAGCTGCCAAAGGATGTTCTTCTTAATGAACGTGGTGAAACTCGACCATTCGTTCATCTTTCCCTTGATCGGAACCTGGACCCAGTTGTTCTTTACGTACTTACTCTCGCCTTGATATGCCGCCTGGTCGAGAATCAGCTTTTGGGCTTCGGGTGCGTATTTTGCGATTTCGAGTGCGTATACAAGCGGAAGGTGGCCGGCTTCGATATCAGCCTGGGCCTCGTCGATCAACGTGTTGAGCTTAAGCCGGTTGAGGATATACTTCTCCGCCTTCCCAACTCTTATCGAAAGCTCGGCAACGCTGCAGCTGAGTTTGTCCTGCAGGAACTTGTAGCCGTAGGCCTCGTCCATCGGGTGGACGTCTTCACGGTGAAGATTCTCGTGGATCTGAATATCGAGGACCTGGTCGTCGGTAAGATCGCGAACAATGCAGGGTATCGGATCTACTCCTGCCACCCTTGCAGCTCGGTAGCGACGTTCACCACAAACGATCTCGTAAGCCCCAAACACGACTTTCTTATCCGGGCTCGTTTCGCGAACGATAAGGGGTTCAATAATTCCCTGCTCTTTGATCGACGCCGCCAGTTCATTGATTGACGCTTCTGGAAATCGCTTTCGCGGGTTCGTCGGACTCGGAAAGAGTTGGCTCGTGGTGATCAGTTCGCCGACGCTCTCGGCCGGGGGTGTTGAAGTTTTAGTTTTGGCTGCTGTCTTTGTCATCGGTCTCCTCACTTGGTTTGTTAAGTTTTGCTATTAACCTATCGGCCATCGATACAGCATCCTCAGCTATCTCGATTTCGTTGTATCCATGCGCCAATCCGGCTAGAAGCCCTTGCATCGCGGCCGTCGCGATATATTCCCGCTTGGTCAGGCCCTTTTTATTTAAGGACCTGGAATCGTTTGGCAGAGGCCACGCCGAATCATTAGGATTTGTTGGCATATTCCTCCTTTCGTTTTTCAAAATTCGAACAGCTTGGGCTGCTCGATCTCAGTCGTAAATCGTGTCGATTCCGGCCGCTCCGTCACCGCTGGGGCCCGCTTCTCTCGCGCCGGAAGACTGGCTACTTCACGTGCCGGAAAGAAGCTCGCGGGTATCAGGTGCCATGGTGCGAAGATCGCGAAATTGATCTTCGTCACGAGGACGCATAGCCAGTTGATGTCCTGCCCGGTCAGCCTCAGCGAATAGTTCGAAGCGGCGAGTAACGTCCGGCCGGTACCGACGCAGGGGTCATTCACCATGGCAAGTCGGTGATCTCCATCGCCATAGACCAGCTGCGCCATCATCGTGCAGATCGGCATCGGCGTCGGGAAAAACCCGGCTCCTTTGCCGTAGCCGTATTCGGCCATGTACTCGCCGAGATAATCGCTCGGGGCTGTTAGCCACTTCGAAATATCAAAGATCCGGTAAAGCTGCTCCTGATCACCATCAGCAAGCTCGGACCGCTCCGGTGTCACGCCGGTCGCAAATCCTAGCCACTTGGCCAGTTCGTCAATGCTTCGCGAATAGCCCGTCCGGGACTCGATCGTCTTTACCAGCTGTGCAAGCATCTTCATTCCGGGATCTGTCTCTTTTGACCGTTCACCTACGAACCGGCACTCAGGGATCGGTTCATCAAGAAGCCGGCCTGCCTCGATCGTCCGAAGAACATAGTCGTAACGCGGACTGATCGAGGGGTGCGCTTCGCACATCTGGATATAAGGAACTAACCATCCGCGATACTCCCAGGGCTTTACTTCGTCGGTGACGAACGGTAACCGGCCGTTCTCTATAAAGAATTCCGAGAGCGAAGGGCTGCCATCCGGTTCCTGTCGGACCTGAATGGCAGCCGTATCGCTCATATCAATCCACTAGCTCCCGCCGCGTAGGCGACTACACATGCGATCGTCAGTACGATCACCAGGATCAAGAACCTTTTCGCTTCAGCTTCTGTCACTGGGCACCTCCGTTTGTGCACCGGTAACGTCGGGCACCTCGACCACGTCGATCGCGGTGGCCAAGAGAAAATCCGACCGGATCTCCATTGATCGAAAAACCTTCTCGAGGCTCCCGCCTTCGCCGGTTCTCCAATTCGCTCCGGTGAGCCAGCCCTTTACCGCGTCGACGCCGTGGGGTGCCAGCCGCTCCCGGTATGAACGGTATTCGTCCATCTTGTCGGTGTGAAGATCTGCCTCGATCGTTATGCGGATCCTCATGCCGACGCTCCCGACTTTCTGACTTGCATCATCTGATCGCCGCGGCCGCGGAATGCCTTTCGGTAAAAGGCATCGATATCGATAGCAGGGTCTGCGACGGCCTTTTCAAAGGCGTCCCACTCTGCCTGCGTCGACGGCATTGCCCAGGTGCTTTTGGCGAAGGCGACATAGAAGAGTTTCGTCTTTGGGTCGAATGCGGCCTCGCGAACGTAGCCGGTCGGACTAATGAAATTCAGAGGTATTGCATTGGCAGATCCTGTTGGCGATTTCTCAGCCGCCTTTTTTACAGTCGCCTTGGCGGGGGTAACTTTTTTGGCCTTGGCCGGCTTCACGGCTTTTGCCGGATCCTTAGCTTTCTTAGCCGCTTTCTTTTCGTTGAAAGTCTCAAGAGCGTTTTCGACGTCCTTGCGGGTCCGCTTTTTCGTAGGGGTCCTGATGCCTTCGGTTTCTGCGATGATCTGTGCCATTTCGCTCATTTTGGTTTTTTCCTTCCCTGCTACAGGGGGCAAAGTCGTGGGAGACGATGGTTAATTACAACTTGGTCGTTACGGTTTGAATCCGGCGTATCGCCGAATCGAGATCCGCCTTTACATCCACGAGCAATGCTTCAAATTTCTGGTCGATAACCGGGATATCGTTTCGGAGATCAGCCATCCTTTGTGCGAAGTCGGCTAGCTTTTCCTTATCGGGTGCCAGGCGTTTACGCTCTTCCTCGGCGGCTACCCTGGCGGCCTCAGCTTTTCGTTCGGCTTCCTGCCGGTCGAGCTCGTCCTGGGCAGCCTTGCGCTTTGATTCCGCTTCCTCAGCGATCCGGCGTTGCTCGGTCGTACGGGCAGCCTCAGCCAGACGTTCGGTTTCGAGACGCTGGTTTTCTTCGCGAAGACGAAGGTTTTCGATCTCCTGCAGCCGTTCGCGTTCGCGGCGTTCGTTCTCTGCCTGTTCGTCGGCCCGCTTTTTGGCGTGGTACCTTTCGCGGACGCCGGTATAGAACATTTCGAAATTCTCGTCCGACATATCTCCGAGGCCCTGCATTTGGGAAGAATCGAATTCAAAGAGGGCGAGCTTCGTAGCCCTTTCAGCTGCGACCTTTTCTTTTCGCTCTTTCTCGAGATTTTCTATGAACTGGGCCTGGGCAAGTAGGTGGGACTCGATGGGCTTGAGCAGGTCCTTGTAGACGTTGGCGACACCGTCGATCAGCTGGCATTCGCGCAAAGCAGGCTCTTTGATCGCTTTTCGCTTGTTCTCGACATTGATCCGCTCGTCTCGGACGATCCGGTGAAGCTCTTTGGCCTCGGCGATCGCTTCGGTGTCATTTTCGTCTTTGACGACTATTGCTGAGGCTTTCTCTTGCCATTTCGCTGCTAGAACATACGCGGCCCGGAAAGCATTGAGGACCAGGCCGGTGCGTGTCGCATCTAATTTGGCCTTGGTGATCAGAGCGTCAACGGCCGGAGGGAATCCGTACGCGAGAGCCGAGGGCTCATACTTCTGCAGGATCTCGCCCATGCCGGGCACGAAGTCATCGACGATCTTCTCGGCGGTCCCGTTTGTCTCGAGGACAGCCTCAAACGTTTTGTCTGCCGGCGGGGCTTCCTGCCAGTCCTCGATCCGGATGCTCGGGAGGGGTTTGATAAAGGTGTTGAAAAACTTCCCGGCCGAGCGGCCGTCGGCTCCGTCGAAGTGGGCTCTGAATTTTTCCCAAAGTTCGGCCGGACAGCCGGAGTAACGATGCTGAGCTCCGCTCCGAAATCGAACGGTGGTCGAGAGAGCTTTGCTGTCATAACTCGCAGCGTGAAGGTTGCTCGACACGATCGGCTCGAATACCGCCTCGACGTCTGGCCCCGTATCGGCTACGCCAGAACCGTTAGCCTCTTGAAGAACCGCCATCGGATCGGACTCGTCCATGGCCGGTGCTGCCGCCGTGGCAACTGCGTCTCGGCTAACCCCGGTGCGGGACAGCACCTCGTCGACCTCGCGGGATCTCATATCTTCTTTCCTCGCTTCGGCCGCGGCCTGTGCTTCGGGTCCGTTTAGGCCGATCAGGTCGTCAAATTCGCTGCCGGCGTCGTTATTAGGTTCTTGAAAATCGGTCATGATCTTTTTTTCTCTCCCGTCGTTTTAATAGCGGACTAATCGAAGTGTTCTCGGTTGTAGTTGGCGATAAGCCGATCGATCGCAGCCTTCGTGATAGGGGCGGCAACGTCGCCGGCGATCAATGCGTCGACGAGGATCCCGCCGTCACGGTAGTAGGTCTTCAGCTCGCGATCGCGTTCGTCGGCTTCGTTGTGCTGAGCTGTGAGGTACTCGGATATGCGGCGTAGTTTTGTCGGCGGTTCGGGAACCTCAAGAACGCCGCCCGGGTGACGGATGATACCCCGCATCCGGGCGTAGCGGTCATAGTCGGTTTCGGCTTCCGTCCCCAGCTGGGCCCTTGCCGCATCTGCAAGTTCGTTGACCGAGTATTTGGCCGTTCCCATCAGCATTTCGCCGATCATCGTTCCGTATTTGATTTGTGCTATCTGATCCATGTATCCCTCCTGTCTTGTCATGTGTTAAGCGGCCTGGCCACTGGTCTTTACGGGTGTTTAGGCCCGGGTTAAAAAAATCCGCCGCCCGATTCTTCATCGTCCTGGGCGTCGTTAGTTTCCTGCCGGCTGCGGATCTCGTCGATCTCGGCCAGCGTTTTCGTCGCGGACTCTTTGATCCGCTCGATATCTTCCTGCTCATCCCCCGCGTATTGCTCTTTTATCGAATTAACCTCGTCGATCAATTCGAGCTGCCGCTTACGGATTTGCGCTAGGTCGCTTGAGAAGCTATTATCATTTTTAGTCATCTGAACCTCACTGGTTTTGTTTGGCTACGGGAGTGGTTGTTTAGCGACGTCACTCCCTTTAATTTTTCCTTCCTTTACAAAATCCCCCACTCCCGAGCTATCTCTTCAACTTCGGCTTCGTAAACCTTGATTGGGCTGGTTGTGCCGGGCTTTGCTTGAGACGCGATCTGCAGACGCCTTTCCACGAAGATCAAATTGCGAACGGTGCTTCTGCTGATCTGCAGAACATCTGCTGCCGCTTTCAGTCGCATTTGCTTTCGGGGTTGACGTCTGGCTTTCATTGTTAATTGCGATTTCTTTAAGGAAGTTAACATACAATGTTAAGTGAGTCAAGAAGTATTTAGCATAATAAGTTAAGTCGGAGCCGGTATTGCGACATATTAACGCCTATAACGCCTGATGCCCTAACATCGAGAGCTAAGTTCTCGCAATCGCCTCATATTTCCTACTAAAATTGAAATGCTAACCACGAAACGGATAAGCTTTTCGTTTCCCGTGAGCATTACAAAGGTCGAATTCAAAAACAGAAAGCCTCACCTTCGTTACGACACAGACAAAAAAGTTTGGATAGGGCATCGCATCGACGTGCGGGTCGGCAAAAAGCGGTACCGAAATACCTTTCGGACCAAAGGCGAAGCCGAACGCTTTATCGATGATCTGCGAGCCCGGAAGCTCTATCGCGGGGCAGGTTTAAAATATATGGCCCGGGCGGACGTGCCGCTCCGAGAGTTGTTCAGGAAAAGGCTCGAGCAGCTGACCAACCCGAAGGAGATCGTCCGGGCCACTCGCATATTTGATCTGTTCGAAGGGTCCTTTGAGTATCCGCCGGCTGTCACCGCCGTGCGGTCCGCGCACATTCAGAACTACATCAACGAGAGACTAGCCACGGGTGTGAAACCTGAAACGGTTGACCGGGAGATCACGATCATCTCGTCGGCGCTCCGCCAGGCGCCGGTGCTGTTTACAGATGCCCTTGAGGAATTCGAGCCGCCGCGGGTTCCGAGACCGAAGTATAAAAAGCGGAAGAAGAAAAAGAGGGTGATCACGGAATCGGAAAAGGACCTTATTATAAAGGCTATCCTTTCGGACCGGCTCGCGCGCGAGAACGAGATCCGAACCCGCAATCGGCAAGTGACGGCCTGGATCTTCGAGATCGGCTGGCTTCTTGGCTTCCGGTTCTCCGAGGTCCTGGGGCTACTGAAGACAGACTTTAATAAAAAGGCCCGATCGCTGCGGGTGATGAGATGGAAGACCGACACGGTAAGCACGCTAAACTATCTGCCGGGCCGAGTAATGGAGATCGTGATCGCGGCCTCCGAGAGCTCGAAGTCTGGAAAGATCTTCGACCTTACATGCTCCGAGCATACGTTCACGGATATGATCGGCCGGGCTTGCAGGGCTAATGGCATTACGTACGGACGCGCCGAGATGGACGGGGTAACGTTTCACTCGACCCGGCATTCATTTACCAGCAGACTGGTCCAGGTGACTGACATCGCGACGGCTGGTGAGTATACTGGCCATTCGAGCTCCGAGATGGTCGACTATTATTCGCATCCAAGCGAAGAGTCAAAACGCCTCGCGATGGAGCGTCTTTACGGCAACGGGCGAGCAACGCCTCTAGCCGAGATCTATGAAAAGGTCCGCTCGGGCGAGATGGATCTCGCGGACTTTATAGCCGCCTTAAAATGAGGCTTTTTCCAACAGGCGGACAACTTTCTGAATGGCGGAAGTGGAAGTGGTGATAACAGAGGGGTTATAACTGGAGTTCAGACCCGACCTCCGGCACCATTACTTAAACCACCAGCTTTCCTGCCCCGTCGCAAAACCCCTTCAATGAAGATCGCAATCTTAATCTCGGGCCGCGGATCGAACATGGCCGCTTTGCTCGCCGCTGTAACATCGGGCGAGATATCGGATTCTGAAGTCGCGATCGTCATTAGCGATAAGCCGGATGCCCCGGGTCTGGTCAAAGCACGAGAAGCCGGCGTCGATACCTTAGTGATCGAGCGAATCGGACGGCCGCGTGCCGTGCATGACGCCGAGATCGCCGCCGAACTTAAGAAGCGAGAGATCGAACTCGTGTGCCTCGCCGGGTACATGCGGCTGCTGTCGCCTGAGTTTGTTGCGGCGTTTCCCAACCGGATAATCAATATTCACCCGAGCCTGCTGCCGGCCTTTCCGGGTTTGGACGCCCAAAAACAGGCGTTAGAGGCAGGAGTAAAGGTGACTGGCTGTACAGTTCACTTTGTCGACGAGCACTTGGATAACGGGCCGTCGATACTTCAAAAGGAAGTGCCGGTTCTCGCGGAGGACACAGTCGAGACGCTGGCATCACGGATACTCGAACAGGAGCATCTAGCCTATGTCGAGGCCGTCCGGAGAATCGTGACCGGCGAAAGATAGAAACGCGGCATCTGAGAGTGATCTCGGGCGAGCCCGGAGCTTATGTTAATGGAAGGGAACGAAACCACGCCGCAAACAACTGCCAGATCGGCCAATCCGTTAGCCAAAGCAAAGCGGGTATCTGGACCAGGATAAAGATAAGCAGCATGACGGGAAACACCCACCGCCCGCGCAGGTTGCGCCGCTCCAAAAAGATCAGGAGAAGGAATAACAGATCGGTCAGGCCGTAGGTCAGGAACTGATGATATTCGACTGTTCCCGGATCGATCCAGAAAAATATCCTTGCAAATACCGGGTCGACGAGCGTCATGCCGGTACAGATCATAAACCGGGCATGTATCTCCGCCTTTTTTCGGTAAATCATCGCGAGTACGAACGAGAGTGCAAAAAGCCCGGCCAAAGAGACTTGAAGGTAAAGAACAAACGTCTGCAAGCGGTATACATCCTCGGGGACTGACCTAAGGCGGAAATGCGCCAGTAGAAGCATGCTAGCGAGAAGTATTGGGACCAGAACAAACGATATGCGTCCTACCGCACGGTGCGTGTCGAACTTATACCGTCTGATGAGAAGCGGCTGCACCAAAAGAAGCATCATCCACGAAGCGGCAGTAATGGCATGAAGGTGGACGTAAGTGCCGCTCGATGAGAGCCCCGGAGCAAAGTATGTTGGCCAAAAGGCAGCCAATGCGATCAGCAGCAACGCACCGATGAATGGCCATGATCGGTCAAGGGTCAATTCGGAAGCAGTTGAAGCCATGGTTTAAGGTGTACCTAATTTGCTCTCGGTTGAGCAGGATGTCAATCCGTCGATCGCGGCGGGGCTATTGAGGCCGGGTCAGGCGATATTTACGCTGTCCACGTTGACAATTCCACGTGTTTTCCATAGACTCGAAGTTTTCACTTTCGGGTGAAATTCAATGGAGAGCGAATATGCCGAAGAGAACGTATCAACCGAACAACCGCCGACGTGCGAAAAAGCACGGCTTTCGCGCGAGGATGGCGACCAAGAACGGACGCGCCGTCATCAAGCGACGCCGGGCCAAAGGACGCAAGAGATTAACAGTTCACCATTATTAGGTCTCAGCTTGCCGAAGGAATCGCGGATCGCAAAACGCGCCGATTTCCTTCGGGTTTACGAGCAGGGAAAGCGATTCGAAGGCCGTTTTATGACGGTTTTCATTTTGCCGTCAAAACGTGGTTTGCACCGGGTCGGCGTTACCGCTACCAAGAAAGCGATCGGAAAGGCTCATGATCGTAATCGTGCAAAGAGGCTTTTGAGGGAAAGTTTCAGACTGAACCGGGCTGAGATCGAGGCGATCGATATAAGGTGTGACTGGGTTCTGAACGCACGACGCGGCCTGGTGCACGTGAAGCTCGAAAAACCGCTAGCCGAGCTGAGGCACATCGCTCAGCAGGTTCGCGAAAGGCATTTGGAACGACTGCCACAGGAGTCACGAAGTAAAACAGGGGAATAGGGCACGATGCTCTCAATGTTCTTCTGCGGTCTTTGTGCTCGCTGTGGCAAAATTATTTCGCGATGAAGTTTCTGGTCTTAGATGTACTAGGCGTATACAAGGCATTCATTTCGCCTTTTCTATCGCCGGCCTGCAGATTTGAACCGAGCTGCTCGGAATACACCCGAGAGGCGGTCGAAAAATACGGGGCCTTGCGGGGAACATGGATGGGGCTGACGCGTATCTTAAGATGCCAGCCGCTTTGTAAAGGCGGCCACGATCCGGTGAGATAGCTTTCGGATACGGATCCTGGCTTCGAACAAATTAGTAAATGGACACAAGCAATAATCAAAATCAGTCCCGGTTTCTCGTCGCGGCAATATTGTCGATGGTGGTCCTGTTCGGATGGTCGTATTTTCTTTCCCCGACGCCGCCTCCGGTCGATCCGAATGCGAATATTGCTTCGAACGCAAATACCTCCGCGACGCCGACGGCGGCACCTGCGCCCGCCGCCAGGCAGCAGGCAGCTCCCGTAGAAACGACGCCCGACACAACCCCGAATCGCCAGGTAACGATCAAGTCGCCTTTATACGAAGTAACACTTGATTCGCGCGGTGCTCTGGCCACCAGCTGGATCCTGGTAAAAAATCGTTCTTCTAAAGGTGACATTGCTCTCTATGCCGACCGCTCGACAAACGAGAACCCGAAACCGCTTCAATTGATCTCGAAAGAGGCGTTAAGTCGAACCCCACAGGACATTCCGTTTCGCCTTAGTACCGGTGATCAGAATATTACAACTCTGGTAAACGGCCGGAATTATCAGGTCTCCGTTGCCGACGATACGATCGTTCTGGCAGACGGCCAGGAGCAGCGGATCGATTTTACCTTAACGGACGCCAGCGGCATCGAGGTTGTAAAAAGCTTTGTATTCCGTGGCGACAGCTATGTGACCGATCTCGGCGTTACGTTGAGGCAAAACGGCCAGGTAGTTCCCGATACTAAACTTTTGATCGGTGCGAGCATCGGCGATCACGAGATAAATCACCACACCTTCTACCAGATCGAGTCTGAGGCCGTAGCGGCTGTTGACGGCGACATTCATCGCCATCAGGGCAATTATTCTTTCACGTACGATGCGAACAATAATGCGTCGGTAACGGTTCCCGGTAATGTCGACTGGGCAGGTGTTAGCGACAGTTATTTCGCAATGGCCGCCATCCCGGCCGCCGCCAAACCCGGGCTTGAGATCAAGGCTTCGAAATACGAGGTGCAGACGGAGCCGTACTTCTACAGCATCTTCACGTGGGTGATACGGAGTCCTGAAACGAAGGAGAACCGCCATCTGGTGACGGCACACGTGCCGATCACCGCCGACGGCTCAGTAACAAGGGTTTACACGGGCTCAAAAGACTATTTTTTACTTTCAGATCTTGCTCCTCGGCTTTCGGCGATGGCCGGTCGGGAGCTGGAATTTATTAACCTGATAAATTTCAGCAACTACGCCCCTATCCGATGGTTCGTTAAGCCGCTATCGATCCCGATCCTTTACGCCCTTAGTTTCTTCAATGCAATTACGCACAATTACGGCGTAGCGATCATCGTTTTTACTTTTCTTTTCTATTCGCTGTTGTTCCCGCTCAGGTGGTATCAGTCTAAATCGTTTAAAAAGGCGGCCGGCAACGCGCCTAAGATGAAGGCGCTCCAGGACAAGATCAAGGACCTGCAGAAGAAGGGCGTTCCAACCGATGATCCTCGGATGCGTGAACTGCAAATGCAGCAGCTAAAATTGACCAAGGACGCACTGCCGATCGGCGGCTGTTTGCCGATGCTGCTTCAGTTTCCGCTGCTGATCGCTTTTTATACAGCGGTGACGGTTTCTCTCGAGGTGCGGCAGGCATCATTCATATGGCTGCCTGACCTCTCGGCGGCCGACCCGTGGCACATACTCGAATTTGCGTTCGCCATCTCGATGATCCTCGCGATGAAGTTTACTCCTCAGGCTGCAACTATCACGCCCGAACAGCAGATGCAGCAGAAGATGATGATCTATCTGATGCCGGTAATGATGCTGTGGGTTATGTGGGCTGCACCGTCCGGGCTTTTGTTATACTGGTTTTTCGGCAACATAGTTAGTTTTGGACAGCAGATGGTGATCAATAGGTTGAATAAGACCGACGTTCCGCCTGGTACAGAGGTCGTTAACGAGGTTCCCGCGAACGCAAAAAAGGTGAAGCCGAAATTTTCGACTACTTAGCAAGACGAGCCGATAGCCTGCCGACAGATGACGGTCTGTTGCACGATTATGAATCAAACTTGTGAAAACGCCCGGGAATTTCTATCAGGACTTGTCTCTGATCTGCGTTTTGATCTGACCGTAACGTCGAGCTGGACGGACGAGGGATGTCTGTTGAATCTGAGCGGCGAGGATTCGCATTACGCTCTGGCCGAGAATGGCGAGCTACTCGACGCATTCGAGGTTTTACTTTTTCAGGCATTCGGCCGCGAGTTGGACCGGGAACACCGTATCGTCGTCGATGCCGAGGGCTTTCGCCAAACGCGCAAGGCCGAGCTGCATGCGATGGCTAGATTCGCGGCTGACCAGGTCAGGAAGAATGGCCGTCCATTCACGTTTGGCGTTCTTAATTCGACTGAACGCCGGATAATCCACGTAACTCTCCAAAAGGAAGAAGACCTCTTTACGGAGTCAGTAGGGGACGGGCGAGAGAGACGGCTGCAGGTCCGTTTGCTGTAACCCGCAAGGTTTAGTTTCCTGTTCGGCCGCGTTCAAGGGCCTTAATATCGAGTAAGTCCTGATCCCGTGCCGCGGCTCGTTTGTTTTTCAAGAGGGCGTCGAGCCCGATCACCATAACTGTTCTTCCCTCCAAATGGAATTCCAAGCTGTCATTTAAAGCTTCGTCGAATGTTATTCCGCTGACATTGGTAAGTATGTCTATACGATTCGGTGGAGAGCCAAGTTGGACGACTCCGTCATAGCCTGCAAAATCATTTTCGTTGATATTGAGACTCTCGAGGGGTGCCCCAAACGAACGAAGGCCCGCAAAAACCTTTAAAGCGTTTTCGCGAGTTGGCCGTACAAGAAGATCTATGTCTTTAGTAGAGCGTTGGTGACCATGAAAGGCGACAGCATACCCGCCAACCAAAACGAAATCGGCGCCGGCATCGACCAGCTCGATAAGCAGATCACGAAAATCGGGGCTTAGTTCTATCAATCCTCTAAACAGGGCAAATACCTTACCGGCATTTCCTCACGCTCGTATGAGGGCCAGGGCATACGGGCGAGATTCCATGCGTCCCGGGTCAACCGGGTCGTCAATGAAATACCCTCGACGCCATACACGGGCCACGGGTCGGTATCATCGTCGAGCGTGGTAAGGCGGATTTTCATCGTTTTCCGCCTTTCATTGGCTCGAGCCCTCCGTTCTGCTTTGGCGTCAGTCATCAACATTTATTATACAGGGTTTTACGGCCAGTATTCGGTAGAATTGTTATTGACGGACGTAAGTCGATTGGCTAGAGATCGGGCCGATCAAATATATATGAACACTATCGTCGCACTTGCAACACCGACCGGCCGGAGCGGGATCGGGGTGATCAGACTCAGCGGACCCGATTCGTTATTTGTTGCCCGAAAGCTCGTAATCGACGATTCTTTTGATCCCGAACCCCGCACCGCTCACCTCAGACAACTTCACGATCCGGCCGGGGGCGACGTCATCGATGAAGCAATAATCACATATTTCAAGGCACCGCACTCTTTCACCGGTGAAGATGTGGTCGAGATAAGCTGCCACGGTTCACCGGTTCTTCTAAGGCAAGTGATCGATATTTGCCTGTCTCTGGATGCGCGCCTTGCCGAACCGGGTGAGTTTTCGCTTCGAGCTTTGGCAAACGGCCAGATGGACCTTTCCGAGGCGGAAGCTATCCGGGATCTCATCGACGCACAGACCACTGCATCGGCTCGTCAGGCCGTTCGTCAGATGCGGGGTGAGTTGTCAAAACAGCTGCAGCCATTCAAGGACGACCTGCTTGACGTGATCGTAATATTGGAATCAGCCCTTGAGTTTGTCGAGGATGATTTGCCAGATGTTCAGGCTGAACGGGTGATCACGAAGCTGAACCTTGTAGCGTACGGGATCGAGAAGCTCGCCGGAACGTTCAAAGCCGGACAGCTCATTCGCGAAGGGCTTCGGGTGGCCTTGGTCGGACGCCCAAATGTCGGCAAATCCAGCCTTTTCAACGCTCTCCTCGGTTCGGACCGTGCGATCGTCACCGAGATCGCGGGCACAACGCGGGACCAGCTGCACGAGAGGTTTATTGTCGGAGATATCCCCATATCATTGATCGATACGGCCGGGCTTCGCGACACGGCCGATACCGTCGAGAGCATCGGCGTAGAAAGATCACGCGCGACAATTGCCGACGTAGATATCGTTGTGGTTATGCTCGATGCGTCCGAACCAATCACCCCAGAAGACCTCGATATTCTCGACAGCGTACTGGATCTGAACTTCATCGTCGCCATAAACAAGATCGATAAAACCCCGTCTGCGGATATCGACAAACTTATCGCCGATGCCCATGCAAAGCTTGCTTTTCTGCGGCCAAGGGTGACACCGCTATCAGCTAAAACCGGCGAGGGCCTCGATGATCTCCGCGATGCGATCGTCCGGCCTTTTTCACCTGAGGACGTTTCCAATGTCGGCTTTCTGGTGACCGACGCCCGGCATCACGATCTGCTCGTGCGTTCAAGGGCAGAGATCGAACAATCCCTCGGCCAGCTCAACCAAAGAATTAGCGAAGAGATCGTGCTTATCGGGCTCCACAATGCAATGAAGTATCTGGGGCAGATCACCGGCGAGACCACTACCGAGGATATGCTGACCCGGATCTTCTCGACATTTTGCATCGGGAAATAGTCACGGCCCCACGAATCAATTACTTGACAAATCCAGCCCGTGCGTCCATATTTTGCTTGGCAGCATGCTAAATCGACTCGCAGCTCTACTTTTTGTATTGACCCTCGCCGGGAATGTGTGGGCGGGCGTGTGCGATTGTTTCGAAGGTTCGAACCACTCGGAGTCAAAATGCTGTAAGCGAGACAGGTCCGGCCGAACGGCCATCTCCACACCACCCTGTTGCGGCGACGAATGCGGTCAATCCGAGTTTGTTAACGTCCATCGTACCCAAGCCGATCCTCAAGGAAAGGTTCAGACGCCCGCCGGCGTACTCAGCGTTGGCGCGTTTCAACTTCACGATACAGGCCTTATCTTCTCCCAACACGTTAGTCGCCACCTTCCCGACCGTGATTTCCGGCCGCACTTCGCGCGTCCTCCTAACCTTTATATAAAACACAATTCGTTTCTGATCTAGGATTCGACGTTGGGCTCCCGTAAATAGTCCGCGGAGCAACGATGTCATTTTCGCGCGCCGTTTTGTCTTTAAAAACGCGCGGCCGGCATTTTTCTTAAGGAGATTTAATTATGAAAAAACTTATCACTATATTCTTGTTTTCGATCGTGACTCTAACTGCAGCAGCCTGCGGTTCCGAATCTACAACCGGGGGCAGCGCCGCGAAGACCATCAAGAGCGGACCGGCGGGTAACAATCTGACCGCAACCCTTGCCAGTGCAGACGGGGTAATGCGAAAGGGTAAACAGACCTTCACGCTCAGCTTTACGGATCAATCCGGCAAGCCGGTCAACGTCGGTGCGGCCGCGCTCAACTTTCATATGCCGGCAATGGGCACCATGGCAGTGATGAATAACCCCGCAACCCTTACGACAACTGCAACTCCCGGCGTTTATCAGGGAACGACCGATCTCGAGATGGGGGGCGAGTGGCAGGCTCAGATCACACACGAGGGCCCCGCAGGAACCGGGAAAGCCAACGTTACGATCGTTGCTCAGTAAGCAGATTTAGTCGGAAGGCATGATCAATTGGCTCATAGACTGGTCGATCAAGAACCGTTTCATCGTCCTCGCGATCTATTTCGCTTTGGCGATAGCGGGATACTATTCGCTCGTTAATACTCCCATCGACGCGATACCCGACCTTTCTGATAACCAGGTGATCGTCTTCACCGATTGGGCGGGGCGTTCGCCGAAAGAGGTTGAGGACCAGGTGACGTACCCGCTGGTGACCAGCCTGCAAGGGCTCGCCGGCGTGCGAACGGTTCGTGCCAGTTCGGCGTTCAGCTTCTCGATGGTCAACGTGATCTTTGAGGATAACGTTGACCTCTATTTTGCCCGGACACGGATCCTCGAGCGGTTAAACCTAGTCGCGGCCCAATTGCCCGACGGCGTCACGCCCACGCTCGGGCCAGATGCGTCGGGTCTGGGCCAGGTCTTTTGGTACACGCTGGAATCGGAAACGATGAGCCTCCGGGACTTGCGTACCCTCCAGGACTGGTTTGTTCGCTACCAGCTTAATTCGACGCCCGGCATTGCCGAGGTTGCGACAGTCGGCGGCTACGTGCAGCAGTATCAAGTCGACATAGATCCCAATAAGCTCCGGTCCTACAACATCCCGTTATCGGCGGTTATTGAAGCTGTCGAAAAGTCGAACACAAACGTTGGCGGCAATGTCGTTGAACAGGCCGGTGAATGGGCGGTTGTTCGAGGAATCGGCCTCGTTGAGTCGGTCGCCGATGTCGAGAACATCGTGATCGGTTCGCAGAACGGCACGCCCATCTTTGTCAAAAACCTCGGCGAGGTAAAGCTCGGCAATGCCTTCCGGACAGGCTCGCTCGACAAGAATGGTAAGGAGGCGGTCGGCGGTGTCGTCATCATGCGGTACGGCGTAAGCGCCCTGGTTGCGATCGACAATATCAAGAAAAAGATCGATGAGATCAAACCGGGCCTGCCGGCTGGCGTCGAGCTTGTACCTTTTTACGATCGCACCGATCTCATAAATCGCACGGCCGATACGCTGAAGGTCGCCCTCATCGAGGAGTTGATCCTGGTCACACTGGTGAGCCTAATCTTCCTCGCCCATTTCCGTTCAATATTGATCGTGACGATACCCTTGCCGCTCGCTGCGTTGATGTCGTTTATGTTCATGTATTTTTTCGGGATCACCTCGAACATCATGTCGCTTGCCGGAATAGCGATAGCTATCGCAGATCTCGTCGATGCAGGGATCGTAGTAACGGAGAATGCCTATCGCGCGATCGAACGCGAAGGAGTAAGCATGTCCGACAAGGCTCGCGTGCGGATCATAGTCCGCGAGGCGACAAAGGTCGTCGGCCGGCCGATCTTCGCATCTATGGCGATCATCATTATCGCTTTCATGCCGGTATTTGCTCTTTCCGGACAGGAAGGCAAGCTCTTTCACCCGCTCGCGTATACAAAGTCTTTCGCAATGATCGCTGCCGCATTTATGGCCGTCACGCTTGTTCCGGTCCTTTGTGGATTTCTCTTGGGGGGCAAACTTCGACCTGAAGAAGCGAACCCGATAATGCGGTTCTTGCGGGGTGTATATAAACCGCTGCTGACACTTGCACTTCGTCATAGGTTAACCACTATCCTCATCGCGGTAGTATTTTTTGCCGGGGCGATGCTGGCCGCGACCCAGATCGGCACGGAATTCATGCCGGCCCTGAATGAGGGCGATCTGATGTACATGCCCGTAACCGATCCCGGGATCTCGCTTGACGAGGCCACGCGGATACTTAGCAAACAGGACCAGATATTGAAGGGGTTCCCAGAGGTGGAATGGGCGGTCGGAAAGGCGGGCCGTGCCGAGACATCGACCGACCCGTCGCCTATTAATATGAACGAGACGATCGTTCATCTGAAGCCGGAGAGTGAATGGCGCTCGGGTATAACCCGCGAAAAGCTGATCGCCGAATTCGATGCCGCCCTCCGTATGCCCGGCGTGACGAACATCTGGACACAGCCGATCATAAACCGTATCGAGATGCTCGCGACCGGGATCCGGTCACAGGTCGGGATAAAGATCTTTGGCAATGACCTCGACACGCTTGAGGAAACTGCGAGGCGAATGGCCGCGATAATACGCGATGTGCCGGGTGCCGCTGACGTCTATCCCGAACAGATCGGCGGCGCGCCGTACATCGACATCGACATCAACCGGCCGGCGGCCGCTCGCTACGGAATCAGTGTGTCGACCATTCAGGATGTCATCGAAAAGGGCATCGGTGAAACTAATCTTTCGACCACGATCGAGGGCCGGCGACGTTTTCCGATAAGGGTCCGTTATGCGCCGGAATTTCGGTCTTCTCCCGAGGCCATCGGCCTTATACCGGTCACATCGCCGTCGGGCGGATCGATACCATTATCAGAGATCGCCGATATCCGCACGGTCGAGGGGCCCGCAATGATACAGAGTGAGAATGGATTGCTGCGGGCCACGGTTCTGTTAAATGTTCGCGGCCGCGATATAGGCAGCTTTGTCGAGGAGGCCGGTACGGCTGTCCGTGACCGAATGCAGATGCCCGCCGGGTATTACTTTGCGTGGAGCGGACAGTATGAGAATCAGGAACGGGCGACAAAGCGGCTAATGGTTGTGGTGCCGATCGTCATACTGATCATCTTTATCACGCTGTATTTTACCTATCACTCATTTCTCGAAGCCGCACATGTATTGCTCGCGGTTCCGTTCGCACTGACGGGCGGATTTTATTTGCTTTGGCTGCTGCAGTACAACTTTTCGGTGGCGGTATGGGTCGGCTTCATCGCCCTCTTTGGCGCCGCAGTTCAGACTGGAATTGTCATGGTCGTCTATCTCGATGAGGCCGTAAAGCGCAAAACGGCCGAAATGGGCCGACTGGATGCAGATTTACTTCGTGATGCTGTAATGGAGGGCGCCCTGCTCAGGCTGCGGCCAAAGGTAATGACAGTAACGACGATCGTCGCCGGGCTGCTGCCCATTATGCTTAGCACGGGCGCGGGTTCCGAAGTAATGAAGCCCTTGGCAACGCCGGTCTTCGGCGGCATGATGTCGAGCCTGCTGCACGTGCTGATCGTGACACCGGTGATATTTTACTGGCTGCGGTTATGGGAGCTTTCGAGGGAGAACAAGGAAGAAATTTAATGAATACTGCATTAGAGAAGACATTTGTTTCGATACTATTCGCCGGTGTCCTGTGGCTATGCGTTCCTTCGGTTTATGCCCATGAGGCACACAACAAGAACGCCGCGAACACTAATGCAAATGCGGAGGTCGCTCAACCGACAGATGCATCCGGACAGCCAGCGCCGACCCCGCCGGCTGATGTTTCGGCCATTTCGACTGCGGCCCAAATCGATGAGTTCCCGACGCTTCATCCGCTGGTGGTGCATTTCCCGATTATGCTCATTATCCTCGCTGCGGCATTTCAGCTGGTTTCGATAGCCGTGTTTCGACGCGAAATGGGCTGGGTGGTCGTGGTACTTGCCTTCCTGGGTTCTGTCGGCGCCTATCTATCCTCAAACGTATTTCATCCACACACGACCGGACTGACGGAGACCGCCCAGCGACTTTTGGTCGAGCATGAACTATATGCCGCCTATACCTTGTGGCTGGGAGCGGCCGGTTTCATTTTGAAGGTTATTTCACAGTTCTTGCTGAGCCGTCGGTGGTGGAGCGAGGCGGTCGTTACGTTCGTGCTGCTGGGAGCGGCAATAGCGGTAGCCTTGGCAGGACATCATGGTGCGGAACTTGTCCACAAAGAAGGCGTCGGTCCGCGGGGAAATTTTCTGGAGGTGCATGATCATTAGGTCGGCAGTCGTCTGTTCGTAAATTAGTGATGTTTTTGTCCGTTATAAAAATATTTTTGTTGATCTCCGCCGTACTCGGCGCCGGGCTGTTCACGAGCGCGCGAGGGCAAGCAGCGGGCACGCCGGTACGAGCCGACAGCCAAACAAAATATCTCGACCAGGGCAATGGAATGACGGCCGATGCCGCGGTCGCCTACGCCATTAAGAACAACGCTGAGATCGAGGCTATGAGAAAAGAGGCGGAGGCCGGAGCTGCACTGATCAGACAAGCCCGCCTTCGGGCTAATCCTTCAGTCGAGGTGAGCGGGAGTCGGCAGATCAACGGCCCGGATAACAGTTTGATGATCGAGGGCGGATTGCCGCTCGAGTTGGGGGGACGGCGAGGCGCGCGCATTCGCGTGGCGGAGCGCGAACTTGAGATCAGGCAGCTTGCAGTTGCGGAGCGCGAAAGACAAACGGCCGCTGAGGTTCGGACTAAGTTTGGTGAGGCACTCGCTGCTGCTCTTAAACTGAAATTCTTCGAGGATATACTTGTCGCCGCAACGGAGAACTACAACCTAGTTTCGGTCCAGGTAGACGAGGGCCGCCGTGCACCGCTCGAGCGAAATATGGAGCTCGTCGAACTAAATCGCATCCGGGCCGTTCACGAAATGCACGAGGGCGAGGTCGAGATCCGTCTTCTCGAGCTAAGAAATCTTATAGGCATGATGCCCGGAGAGCCCCTTCGCCTGCGAGGTGAATTCGATAACCTTGTCAGACTTCTTCCTTCGCAGGCCGAGGCGGTTCAGCGAGCCCTGCAGACGCGGACGGATCTCGCCGGTGCACGGGCTGTCGAACGACTCGCGGCGGCCCGTACCGATCAGGCGAGGGCAGAAGGCAGGATCGACGCAGACGTTATGGTCGGGTATCAGAGGATGCGTTCCGGATATCCGCTGTCGGCCTTCGACGCGGCAGGGCTGCTGATGCCGATCGATATGCGGGCCCAGTTTTTTACATTTGGCGTAAAGCTGAACCTGCCGGTACGGAACCGCAACCAGGGCATGATCGCCGCCGCCATCCTCGAAGAAGAGGCCGCGGCAAAACGCCGTGAATTTGGAGAGCTGACCATCCGACGCGAGGTCGCGGCGGCCTATGTTCGACATAACCGATCATTGCGTGCCGAGGAAATCTATCGCGTCGGGGTACGCGCCCAGGCTGCCGGGAATCTCAGCGTGGTTCGGCAGACATACGAACTTGGCTCAAAGACGCTGCTCGACTACATCGCGGAGCTGCGTCGATTTATCGAAACAGAAACCGGATTTATCGATTCGCAGCTTGAGGCATATCTCGCTTATATCGAAGTCATGCGTGTAACCAACGCGCCGGAGTTGATCACCAGATGAACGAAAAAGAACAAATAGACGATCTCGAAGCCGGTGAACAGCTCGAGGTCCACAAAACCGTAGTTCCGGCGACCGCCCCTCGTCGTATTCATCCAGCAGTGATAGCTGCGGCAGGTGTCGCTGCATTAGGTCTCATTTTTCTTATCATTTGGTTTGCGGCTTTTCGGGACAGTGAGGTCGGAAAACCAGTTCCGGCGCCCCGCTCGACAGCTTTGGATGACACCCCGTCAGGTGAGCCTGTAACAGGACAGACGCTGACTATCTCTGCTGAACAGCTGACAAATGCGGGAATTGAGATAGAACTGATCGGTGAACAAATGGCGGAAGAAATCGGTTTGACGGCCGCAACAGGTGTCGTCGAAGCAGACGCATATAGGAACACGCCAGTTCTGCCGCTTGTCGGCGGCATTGTACGGCGGGTGGTGCCGGAACTCGGGGACAATGTCGGACGCGGCCAAACGGTGGCGGTCATCTTCAGTAACGAATTTGCCGAGGCGCAGTCGCGTTATGTCGCCCTATTGACCGAAACAGATAACGCCAGACGCAATTATGAACGCACACAACGCCTCGTTGCGATCAACCAGCCGGGCCGGACCGAGGTCGACGCTTCCACCAGACAGGTCAAGGCGGCCGAGGCATTGCTCGTTGAGATGCAGAACCGATATCAGCGAACCACACGCCTGGCAATGATCGGAGCCGCGAGCCGCGAGGATCTCGAGCAGGACACTACAAAGCTTCGTACCGCCGAGGCAGAAGCGGCCGAAGCCCGTAATCGACTGGATCGTGCAAATCGGCTTCTATCCATAAACCCTGAAACCCGAACGCAAAACGAAGAAGCTCTCAACAAGCTGAAATCAGCCGAGGCCGAACTGGCTACAATGCGACAGCGGCTTATCTTATACGGAATGGATGAGCGTGCAGTTGCTTCGCTTCGAAGTGCCTCACAGGTGAAATCCGAACTCTCTGTGCCGGCTCCGGCGTCGGGAACCGTGACCGGCAGAACTGCGAATGCAGGCGAGGTCGTTGATGCAAATAAGGAACTCATGCGGATCACCGATCTTTCTACCGTCTGGGTGATCGCGCAGGTTTTTGAAAAAGACCTGGCTCGCCTGAGGACCGGAACGGGCGCTAGCGTCACGACGAATGCGTTTCCTGATCGGGTATTTCGCGGTCAGGTCACTTACATAGACCCAAGTATTGATCAAGCGACCAGGACCGCAAAGGTGCGGATCGAAGTGGCCAACTCCGGCAGTGTGTTGAAGCTCGGTATGTATGTCAGCGTTTCGTTTGGAGCACTTGGTAAAAGCGAACGAACGGTGCCGGTTGTCCCCGCCTCAGCGGTACAAAACATTGACGGCCAAGAGGTCGTTTTCCTCGCGACCTCCGATCCGAATGTATTTGAGATTCGACCAGTACGCCCGGGCAGTGAGGTAAATGGACGTATACCAATATTGGAAGGCGCGCATGTCGGCGACCGGGTTGTCACGACCGGGAGCTTCATGCTTCGTGCCGAATGGCTGAAAACGCGTCAATAGAGGGAGGGCAACTGGCCCCGAAAGGGGGGTATTTCGAGCACCAGTTGCCCGCGGCGACAAGCGCCACTCGAATCAAAGCATTTTTTACGCGGAACGGTACGTTGGTATGACGGCTGCCCGAGCATTGCTTTTCGCTGCCGCCGCTTTGGGATGAGCGAGAGGCGCAGGATACGAAACCGTTCCAGGCAGAACGCACATCATCCCCATGAACACGAGACCGAAAGCGATAAATCCGAAAACAACGCCGATAAACAGCGAGAAAACGCCTCCCATCCACAAGATGGCGGCGACAACCGCCAAAGCGGTCCAAATAAGGCTATACATCCTGGGTGACATCTGATTACCTCCGCACACTATCTATAGAGCGATCTATCGCCCTGCTCAGAGGATTCGCAAAAAGCGTGCCGAGTTAAAATCGATGTTTTTTGGGAGGTTTAGGTGGCGAAGGAGCGAAAAACTTCGCAAACAACGATCAAGGCTGCGAGATTTTACACATTTGGCGACAGTCGTCGGGACCGGCTCAATACGGCATCTCGCCACGCCTGGCCTTTTGGGGAATGATGTTTGATGAACCCGTCCTGTCAGCTGAACGGCGCCCGCTGGAAGCCGTCACATCGATGCGATAGATCACCTCGATATTCTCGCGAACCCATTCGTCCATCCAGCGAATGCTAACGGCGGGGGTCAAGGTCGGATTGACGGCGACAACCGCTTCCAGGGCTTTGTCACGTTCAACCCCGTGCGGCAGCCTGACGGCCATACCGTCAAGGATCACGCTCTTCCAGTTACGGTTATCGATAACTTCTTCGACTTGAAGGCAGACGGCGGGGTTGGCAGCCAACATATCGGCTTTCTTTCCCTCGGTAGTGTAGATGTAGACAATGCCGCCGCTAAAACCGTAATGGACGGGAACGACATATGGTTTGTCGTCCCGACAACATGCCAAATGTCCGTAACCGACCAGCCCGACAAGCTCCGTTATTTCATCTTTGGAAAGATCCAGTACTTCGATCATTTTTCTCCGTTCGTTTTCCAAAGAATAGCATAGGCAATGTACGTGCCCGTCGAAACGGCGGTGCCTCGGCGAACTGGAACGCCGATTGCGCCGGTGTAGGTTAGAAATAAGTCTTGGAGGAAGAAGATGAAGATAATTATCGCGACGGACGGATCAGAATACAGCGATGCTGCAATAGACCAGTGCTGCAGAATGATGATCGAACCTGGATCGACCGAGATCCTTATACTATCCGCATATGAAAGCGCTTATCCCGTGACTGCCGTGCCATTCGCCATTTCAGCGGAGTATTACCAGCAGTTGGACGACGCTGTGAGGGAACAGTCAGCCGGCTTTCTCAGAGGTGCAGAGGCCAGGATCCGGACCGCGTTTCCCTCTCAGAATATGTCCATCTCGACGGAGGTCCTTCGCGGATCGCCGGCACAACAGATCGTCGAAAGGGCCGAGGAAGGGGGCGCGGACCTCATTGTAGTGGGCTCACATGGCCGAGGTTTCTGGGGACGCCTGCTCGGCTCCGTGTCGAATAGTGTAGTTCACCATGCACCCTGCTCGGTGCTTGTTGTTCGTAAACCGGCTTGATCGGATAAAGCTCCTCATTGCCGGGACCGAAACAATTCATCGAGAGTGTTAAGTAATGTTTCTGCCGAATAAGGTTTGGAGATCATACCCCCGACGCCGAGGGCCGCTAGCTCGTCAGATTGGCCCTCGCTAAAGAGCCCGCTCATGGCTACGATCTTGATGTCGGGACCCATCTTTCTAAGAGCACGGATTAGAGCCATCCCGTCCATGTAAGGCATCGCCATATCAGTCAGGACCAAAGCGACCTCGTCACGATGCTGGGAGAAGACAGCCAGCGCATCGGTTCCGGCCACAGCGGTTATAGAACGATAACCGAAAGTATCGAGGGTGGCCGCCGCGACATTTCTGATATTTTCTTCATCATCCACGACAAGGATCAATTCACCATTTCCGAGCGGCAATGTCGTCTCTGCATCAGCAGGCGGCTCGCTCGCGGTTTCTGCCGATGGAAAATAGATCGAGAATTTTGAGCCTTTCCCCGGCTCGCTGTAAACATTGATAAAGCCCCCGTGGCTTTTGATGATCGTGAGAGCGGTGGAAAGCCCCAATCCTGTACCCGCACCGATATCCTTTGTTGTAAAGAAAGGGTCGAAGATGCGCTTGACGACGTCCGGTGACATGCCAGAGCCGGTATCGTTGACCTGGAGTAGGACGTAGTTTCCCGGCACCGCGTCAATATTCATGCGTGCATAGTTTTCGTCAATTGACACGTTCCGGGCCTCAATCGTGATACTGCCGCCAGACCCCATGGCATCGCGGGCGTTGATGCAAACATTCATCAGTATCTGGTGGATCTGAGTTGGGTCGGCCGAGATCATCCACAGTTCCGGATCGACGTCATAGGTAACACTGATCGATTTCGGCATTGTCTGGGTCAGGACGCCGACCAGATCTTTGACTATATGCTTCAGCTGCACGGGAATGCGATCGCCAGCCATTCCGCGTGCAAAAGTTAGTACCTGCCGCACAAGCTCGGCGCCGCGTTCGGCATTTTCCTTCATTATCTTTAGCCATTTCAATGACGGCTCGTCCTTTGCCGTCATCCGGAGCATGTCAATGGCCATCATTATCGGTGAAAGGATGTTATTGAGGTCATGTGCGATGCCGCCTGCAAGAGTACCGATCGATTCCATTCGCTGGGCCCGGAAGAGGTGCTCTTCGGCCGTCTTACGTTCCGTAATGTCGGTATTGATCATCAGTATGTAGTCGGGCTGGTCCATCTCGTTTCTGACGAGTGTCCAGCGGCGCTGAATAATGATGGGCCGGCCGTCGCGTGTTTTTTGTTTTGCCTCGGTCAGCCAAACTCCGGTTTCGTTTACGATACGAAACCCCTCGTTGATCTCCGTCGGGTTGCCGCTGTAAAGAATGTCGGCGAGGTCGCGCCCGAGAACCTCACCAACCTCCCATCCATAAATTCGCTCGGCCCCCTTGTTCCAAAAAAGGATCCTGTGATTGAGGTCACACACAAAGATCGCGTCGCTTGCAGTATTAATGAGCGCCGCCTGCTGGCGAATACGGTCCTCTGCCAGCTTGCGTTCCGTAATATCAAAGCGAATAGCCACATATTGAAACGGCTTGCCCGCCTCATCCAAAAAGGGCACGATCGTCGTGTCTACCCAATAGATCGATCCGTCCTTGGCCCTGTTTCTTAGCTCCCCGTGCCAGGTATGGCCCTTTGCTATCGTGGTCCAGAGATCGCGAATGAATTCCTTCGGGTGACACCCCGAGTTGATCAGACGGTGGTCCTGCCCGAGCAATTCTTCGCGACTGTATTTCGAGATCTCGCAGAATTTATCGTTGACGTAGGTGATACGCCCGCGCTGGTCCGTTTTGGCAACGATCGCCGATTCGTCCAGGGCACGGTTTATATCAGTGAGTTGCTTAAGTGGGTGGCTGTCGCCGGGGACAGGCTCTATCTTACTTTCGGATTCGGGCATGAGTCTAACTACTCGGGAACTGGTTCGGGCTCATAGCCGGCTTTACGAAGCTTGTACCTTAGCTGGTCACGCGAAATATCGAGCAGTTTGGCCGCCCTGGTCAGATTGCCGTTCGTCCGTTCAAAAGCTTGTCTTGCCAGGTCGAACTCAACAGTTTCGAGCGGGACGCCCTCAGCAGGAAGCGGAAATAAGACGCCGGTGCCATTTTGGGGATTAGGTCCGCTGAGCATATCAGCCGGCAGGTGTGCCGATGTCACCATATCCCCGTCCTCGAGGATAGAGGCCCGTTCGATCACATTTCGCATCTCGCGCACATTCCCGCTCCAGCGATAATTTCTGAAGATGCGTTCGACCTCGGGCGACAGCCCGATGAGAGCTTTGCCGCGGCGTTTTACGTTTGCTTTCTCAATATAATATTTGGCCAGCAGGATCACGTCGTCCTTACGGTCCCGGAGCGGCGGAATATCGACTTGAATTATCGAGAGGCGAAAATAAAGATCCAGACGGAAGTTCCCGCCTTCGCTCTCCTGTTTCAGGTTTCGATTGGAGGCCGCAATTATCCTGGAGTCCATCGCGATGTCCTTGAGGCCGCCGACGCGCCGAAAATTTCCCTCTTCAAGGACGCGTAGCAATTTTGCCTGCAGAGAAAGCTCTACTTCGCCGATCTCGTCGAGAAAGATCGTACCGCCCTTCGCCTGCTCGAATAGACCCTCTTTCTTTGCCTTTGCATCAGTGAACGCACCTTTTTCATAACCGAAAAGTTCGGATTCGATCAGATTTGCCGGCAGTGCTGCGCAGTTGATAGCCAGGTAAGGAGCATCCGCCCGGTCCGAAGCATAATGGATCGCTCGCGCGAATAGGTCTTTGCCCGTTCCGGTCTCGCCGTTCAGCAATATGGAGCTGACATCCGATTCGGCGACCCGTCGAGCCAGCTCCATTGCCTTTTTCATAGCTTCGGACTCGCCGATGATCTCTGAAAAGCTGAATCCGCGCTTTCGCTCGTCACGCGCCTGTCTGACCTCGCGCCTGAGTTCGCCGGTTTCGATCGCATTCCTGAGCGTGACCCGTAATTCCTCGACCCGGACCGGCTTGCCGATGAAATCGTGTGCACCACCGCGAAGAGCAGCGACCGTATTATCAATGTCGACATTTCCCGTTATCATCACCGCGATGGTTTCCGGGCTTTGCTCCTTGATCTCGGTAAGCACATCGAGGCCCGAGCCGTCAGGGAGGTCGATGTCGAGCAGCACAATCGGAGGTTCCTCGGCCTCGAATACCTTGCGTGCCGACGCGACCGTGTCGGCCTCGAGAACCTGGTATTCCCACGACTTTAGAGCTTCGCCCAACGCCATTCTGACGAATCTGTCATCGTCCACTATCAGTATCTTTGTGCCTGACATATTTCTATCGAAAATTAGCCGGAAACCAAGTATAAACCAAAGTAAGTATTTTCGGGGCCCCAGTGCGGGAAATTCCACATAGCTATTCTAAATGTCCGTCTAATAGGACGAAACTCGCGTAATTATTCCCGCGCGAAGTGGCACGGCCATTGCTACCTTCCATGTGACGGCGGAGTTTCGCTTGTTCTCTATGAAGATCCTTGTTGCATACGATGGCTCCCAATGCTCTGAGTCGGCCCTTGACGACCTGAACCGAGCTGGGCTGCCGTCGGCAGGCGAGGCTCTTCTAATAACAGTTGCCGAGGTATGGCTGCCGCCCCCTCACGGCTCGAACGGCGGTGATCCGGAGATCGATCCTTATTTGGAAATGGCAGTCAAGAAGTTTCGCGAGAAGGGCCAGAGACTGCTCAACGAGGCCGGAATGCTCGCCGATCACGCGGCCGCTCGGCTGCGGAATATCCTTCGCGGATGGAAGGTGACGACGTTCGTTACCTATGGTTCGCCAGCGTGGGAAATCATTACTAAGGCCGAAACACTTAAACCGGACCTTATCGTCGTGGGCTCTCATGGCCAATCAGCTCTGAGCCGACTCGTACTCGGGAGTATTTCTCAGAAGGTCCTAAGCGAATCGCCATTTTCGGTCCGGGTCTCGCGGGGAAGGAACGAGGTCGACCCCGCCTTTGAGCGGATCATTATTGGGTTTGACGGTTCCAGCGGAGCTAACGCGGCGGTCCAAGCCGTCGCGGCACGAAAGTGGTCGCCCGGAACCCAGGTACAGGTGCTTTCGGCGACCGACCCCGTCGTTCCTGCGTCCATCGCAAGATTCATATCGACAGTCGCGGATTGGGCTGAGGAAGAGTCACGGTGCGACCATCAATGGATCGCGGACCTCGCGAAAAATGCCGCCGAGACACTCAAGTGCTCCGGACTCTCGGTAGAACAGCGGATCATCGAAGGTAATCCTAAAGAGGAGCTGGTCCGTGAGGCCGAGAACTGGCATGCCGACTGCATTTTCGTTGGGGCTACCGCGAATTCCATACCTTTGGGCCGGCTCTTCCTCGGCAGCACCGCCTCAGCCGTAGCAGCCCGCGCACACTGTTCGGTGGAAGTGGTTAGAGGCTGATCATCTAACCCGTTCACAAAACTCCGGATATCGAGCCCATCATCAGATCAACCGATCCCCCATCCGATGCGAAAAGTGTCCCGGACTGGGACTACTCGTCCCCACGTTAAATTGCAGATAACACAGACTTTAACCTGTCGTCAAGACTGTCCCAAAAATTCCATCAAAGTTCCCGTATTACAATGTATTACAAAACTATCAAAGACCCGTGCCAGTTCCTAAAGACCGACTCCCGCAATATGCTATCTCAAGTACTGCGGAAGCGGAATACCATTTGTCTCATTTTGTGGTACTTGGCGTGATTGGCGTAACTTTTGAACAAAAAAAGGCCCCGCCGATCGGTTGGCGGGGCTAAGGAGGTAAGGTAATTACGCGTTATTTGGCTGCGGAAAGTGCCTGTACATCGGTTTTGAGCCGTGCAAGAGCAACGTTCTTGGGGTCCACGCTCTCAAGCTTGGCGAGGGTCGAGCTCGCTTTGGCCGCATCGCCTTTCTTGGTATATGCTACCGTCAGATTCTGGAGTGTCTGGATGTGGTTAGCGTCGATCTCGAGTGCCTTGGTGAATTCTGCGATCGCCTTGTCGTAATCGGCAGGTTCACGAAAAACATACGTCAGGCCCAGATCGGTACGGACATTCACATCATCGGGTTTTTTGGCCAGAGCGGCCGTGTACCATTTCTGGGCCTCATCGTATTTATTGGCGTCGAAATTCGCGTTGCCAAGATGGACGATCACCTCGCGGTCATCGGGCCTCAGTTTGTTCGCGGCGGATAGGTACATGATCGCCTCATCAAACCGCTCGATCTGATAATAAGCTTCAGCCGCCTTTAGCTGAGCGTCAAAATCGCTGGGGTCCTGCTTAGCTTTGTCGATGGACTCCAGCATCTGGGGCTGCATCGCGCCGCCCTGTGGATTGCCCGCCGCGCCAATATCGGGGTGTCCGGGCGGCATATTCGAGTTCATCCGCATATCGCCGGCGGGCGTTGTACCAGAGACCGCGCCCTTTTCGTTAAGGGAGTTTGCGAAGATGAAACCGACGATCAGCCCAGTTAGCAGTCCGACGACTGCAAATAAAACATTGTCTTTACTCATATTGATATCACGCGTACGAATGTAGACCTGGAAGCAGGTAGCTAACGCCTAAGTAAGTAAATATTACAAATAGAAAGGCAACAACTGCAAAGTATGCGGAACGACGCCCACGCCACCCATAGCCTATTCGAGAGTGGAGAAAGCCCGCATAGGTTAGCCACGCTACCAATGCTCCGACCTCTTTAGCGTCCCATCCCCAGTATCTGCCCCACGATTCGTTGGCCCACACGGCACCGGTGATCAGGAGGAGCGCAAGGCCGGCAAAGGTCACGCCAGCTAGTTTGTACATTAGCCCATCAAGGACCTCCGCGGACGGCAGGAGGGAGCGAACCCTCTCTGTATTGATGCTGAACAGTACGATAAAGAACGTACCCGCAAAGGCCGTGATCAGCGCCGACAATTCGACAGGGTTTGCGTTAAGACTGAGGTGAAGAGCCGGCCCATTCTGCGTGATCCAGGTATTCGCTATTGCGTATAGCTGCGCCTGGCCCATCGCATTTATTTGGGCCTGCGGCATATCCTGCTGCTGTAGCAGCCAGGTACCGAATTTTGTGTACTGCGATGCACCGATATGAGAGACAACATCGGTAAGATTCCTGAGCTGATAGACCAGCATCGAAATACCGGCCGCCTGCACGACAAGCGCACCCCACAGTATCCGGTTGCCCCAATCGCGGGCGCGAAGGTCATCCTTCGCGATCGAGATGAGGTGTGCCGCCATGGAAGCGAGCAAAAGCACGGCCCCCGCCACGATAAGCCAGCCGACATACGGGATGTCGGCTCTCAAACCGAGCGCAAACCTCGACGAACCTACAAATGTCGAAGCCGTATAAGTCCCAAACGTGGATGGTGAAAATATGCTGAACTTGCTTATCGTTGCAAACACTGACAGCGAGAACAGCCCGGTCCATATCGACATTTTTTCGATCTTGAGGCCGTCCTTCAATAGATAGAGTACGGCGACCGCAAAACAAACGAGGGCGGTGCCGTACGAGAGCGAGGCTATTCCAACATGTATCGGGCGCCAGTAAGAATCCAGTACCGGCGGAAGGTCGACAATCTCATTCCCGATGAACCGCGCCAGGACGAGAATGATGGCTGCAAGCGGCAGCGCCAATGCCGCAACCACTTGGAAGTATCCCCGCCGCATGACGAGCAGCGTGGTGATCCCCGCCCCGAACGCAAAGGCGAGGCTGAGGTCATAGAGATTCGCAAACGGGACATACCTGAATAACCAGGGCATGTCACCAGCACCCAATCCCTGAGCTTGAAATATGGCGAGCTCGCGGTCGTAGGTTGCGACCCATCGCAATAACCAGCTCGACAGGTTGAAGAAAACACCCAGTGTCGCTGCCTGCATGCCCAACCTCTCCGCAAATCGGAAGGGAGCATAGAGGTTCGTAAGATAGAAAACCGCAGCGATCAGATACGATGCCAACGCGAGCATCATCGCCGCGCCGTCCGACATGAAACGTTCGCCGCCGACATTCAATCTGATCAATACCAGTGCGATGGAACCGCCGATAGCCAAGAGGGCGGGAATGTACGAACCAATCCATGCGAGCATCCCGGAAACGGAGACTTCCCCTTGGGGAACCATGATCGGTTGATCTAATACTTGCTGACTCATAATTTACTCACTTTATGTTCCGAAGACATAGCTGCTGCAGCGACAAATTTATCGAATTTTTCCTCGAAGGAATTCCAGTTGCGATTGGCGTTTCCGCCAAAGAGGACCTTCGTACCACCGGGCTGTTCGGTAATTGCAGCCCAGACACGCTGATGGGAAAAAAAGAAAACGGCTATTAATGTGATAACCAATAAGAGGAAGCCTATATAGACCACGGCTGCGCCCGGGTCACGCTGGACGGCAAGGACATGCTGGTCTGAAACCTTTTCAAAGTCGGTCATCTTAAACGTGTAACCTCCTATCGGTTTGCTGGCAACCGGTATGTTCGATAGCCCCTCGCTAAAAGCATATGCGGCTTCACGAGGGCCGCCCGGACGTGAGACCTGCAGTACAGCGGCCGGGTTCGGGTACTCTGAAGTATCTTCGTTGGGGTCCTCATTTCCGATCCGGAAATTGCCTCGGAACTCACTGAAGGCTACCACCGTCCCGTCGGATAACTCTGCCGAGCCGCCGCGGGGGATAGTTAACTTCTGCGATTCACCACTGGAAGCGGAAACGGCGTTGATCGTCACATTCCGTGCCCGTCCGATCGGGATAAAGCTCGCCTGGAAAAAGCGGTAGCCTCGATAGTCGAAAGGGCTGTTCATTTGGACCGACGCTTCGTGTGCACCCGTCTCATCAGTGATCCGGAATCGAGTGATCCAGTCGATAGTGTTCATCGCCGAAAGCGATCCTTCTCTCTTGATCAGACGCTGCTGGATATCGACGCCTTCAACTGTAAACGGAAGCTGCTTGGTAAGCTGGCTCGCTTTATCGAGGTCTACAACGGTCTCGTAAATGAGGTCGGTCGACTGGCCGGGGGCGAGCGGCATCTGCCCAGTCGTGCCTGTTTGGGCAGTGAGAAACGCACCTATAAAAATCGTTAATAGTCCGACGTGAACAGCATATGCCCCAAACCTGTTCCATAATCCGCTCTGTCCAAGCACAAAGACGGTTCCGTGCTTTTCGGCCGTCGTGATCTTTTGCCACCCGGCCCTTTTCATGGCTTCGGTGATCATCATCTGAGTAGACTTACCATCAAGATCGACAGAACGTTCCGCTGATTGCTTTTGTTCGCGGAGCCACCGGAGCGGGACTGTGATGGTGGGTTTTGACACAAACTTCCAGGTCTTAGGAAATCTGTCGATCGACGCAAGGATGATATTCAGCGATAGCACAGCGATCAGGGCATTGAAATACCAGGCGTGGTAAATGTTAAAAAGGCCCAGCTGGCCGTAGACCAATCGCTGAGACGGAGTAAGTTCCGCAAAATAACGGTCAAAACCGTCGACATTCTGCTGCATTATTACCATGCCGATAAAACAGGCCAGGCCGAGCAGCACGAGGAGCGAGACTCCAAAGCGAACTGAACAAAGAAACCTGAGGAATTTCGAGGCTATGGAATCAACCGGTTTGAGGATTCCCTTAGTCTCGGTTCTGTCGTTCGTTACAAAATGTTCGGCTGTTGACATAAAACACCTTCCCGCTCAAGACAAGCGAGTCGGCAATAGCTGTGCCTCACGGATCCGGGGACGAAGAACCGCCTTTACTCCTTCGAGTCAACGGGTTTAAGGTGTTTCGCGCTAAACTCCAGGAAGAAAGAGCCTTGCTCGGTGTGTATTTCTCCTCGGCCTACCGCGGAGTTATTCGCGAGCAGTCACTGTCTTAGGAGTGTGATTCATATCACAATAAATAAAGGGCAATGTTAATAACATTGGACAGCGTGCAAAAAATGTCGGATGAAGGAACATGAATAGACGGATCGGTAAAAGAGATGTGAGGATCTGGGTTGGGTCCGTATTTGCATGTGCATTTCTGACCATCTTTCTTTACCTACCGGCCGATCGTGTCAATGCGGTCGGTGAACCGGAGGCCAGTCCTACACCCCGCCCGGCTAAATACTCACAGTTTGACCACTCAACCAAACAGCACCGGGCAGATTGCGCAACATGTCATAAGTTCCCCTCAAAAAATTGGAACAAGGTGCGAACTGGTGATGCGGCATTTCCTGATATCACCGAGTATCCGTCGCACAGTTCCTGCGTAAAGTGCCACGCGCAGCAATTTTTTCGCGGGCCGCGGCCGATGATCTGCTCGATCTGTCATTCGGTGGCCACTCCGCGAAACGCACCTCGGCATCCGTTTCCAAATCCGCGGGAAACATTTGATAAGTCGGCAAAAGGAAAGGGCGCAACATCCGATTTCGCTATCCGATTTCCGCATGAAACACATATCGAGATCGTATCGTCCATTAAGGCCCGATCCGCAGCATTCGTTAATGCGGCTTTTGTGCGGGGGGAACGGCTGCAGGCAAATGAAGCAAGCTGCGCTGTATGCCACCAGACGATGATGCCGCAGGGGAAATCCGATGACGAGTACCTGACCAAGCCTCCGGAGAAGCTGGGTGACGGTTTTTGGTTGAAGAAAGGCGCTTTTAAGTCGATACCGACGTCGCATGCCACGTGTTTTATGTGTCACTCCGCCGACTCCGGAATGAACCCGGCGCCGTCGAATTGTGCGTCTTGTCATCAATTAAAACCAGTCCAGCCGGCGGCGGACATTTTGCCCAACGCTCGTGAAATGACCGGTGACAGTAAGATGCTGTTCGATCTTTGGGCGCGAAGGCATTCCACAGGCGTGTTCAGGCACGAGCATTTTGCCCACGTTGAACTGAGCTGTTCTACTTGCCATAACGTAGCGGCGATGAACACCGCGGACCCCGCATCGACCAAGGTTCAGATCGCATCATGTGCAACCTGCCATGCCACTGCAACCAGCGACGATGGCGGTGCCCTTAATTACGAGGCTGATATGAAAAAGGCGAATGCGGCGTTTCAATGTGTAAAATGCCATGTCGTATTTGGCAAATCGCCGATACCGGAATCGCACCTCAAGGCAATTGCCGCGGCCGCAGGAAAGTAGATATGAGCAAAGTGCGAAGTCCAGCCCATCATAGCTCCACCTTGACGGGTATAAAGTACGCTGTGATACTCGCCGCTGCCATATTTTCTGCTTACGCGTGTTCGAGCGGTCCGGCGGAGCAGGGCCCGACAGAGGCGCCGCCCGCCGAGGTTGCCGCTACGGTGCCGCCTACGCCCGTGCCGACAGCGAGCGACTATTCAAAGTTTAGTCATTCAAACCCAGCTCATGACGCCTTGCCGTGCCTCATTTGCCATACTCGTGACGAGGGCGTGACCCGTGTGAGTTTCCCCGGCGGAGACGGGCACCTGCCTTGTGCCGGCTGTCACGTTGTGGAATTTGAAAAACCTGAGAGCACTATGTGCTCGATATGTCATACGGACGCAACGAAAGGAAGTTTGAAGTCATTCCCGCCCCTTCGGAGTTTTAATGCCCGGTTCGATCATGGGCGTCACCTGAATCAAACAAATTGCGCAACCTGTCATAAGCCATCGCGGCAAGGCGTGGCATTATCAATACCCGCGGGCGGCAGCGCCCATAACACGTGTTTCACCTGTCACGGCCCGCAAGCGACCAGCGGAGACCAGAATATAAGCACGTGCAGTACGTGCCATCAGCCTGGACGGCCTCCATCGACATCAGACTGGGCCAAATCCTTTGGATTCGGATTTAGCCACGCTGATCATAGGCGGGGAAATCTGAACTGCACTACCTGTCATTCGATACGGGCTGGAGCCTCACGCGGCAATCAGGTGAATTCGCCGCGGCCCGTCATGCATTTCGCCTCCGCACGCTCGCAAAGCTGCGGCACCTGTCACAACGACAAACGAGCCTTCGGTGCCCAGGAACCCACGAACTGCAAACGGTGTCACGAGGGCAGCAACTTCCAGTTTTGACCTTTCTGCGAAGTTTTTCACAGCGGTTGTGTGTAAATGCGGTCGGCTCCATTTCTCTCCCCGTGAATCGCCCCGAAAATACTGACGATAACTGGTTCCCGGGTACTCCAACCGTGGCACGGACGTTGCACTAGATATACGGCAGGGACGCTGATATTCGGTTCTCTATTCGCAATATCCAGGAGTACATCATGACCATAAATCGTATTAAGCTTATCGCGATCATTTTCTTCTTACTTGCAGTTTGTTTCTCGGGACTAACCCGTCAGTCACCGACCATTACAGGCGTGGCCGCAGCTGAAGATCCGGCTGCCGTCTACAAGGCCAAATGCGCCAAGTGTCATAGTCCGAAAGCCGAAAAAGCATACGATCCGGCGAAACCGGATGAACACCATGTCGAAGCGATAATGAAGGGCGTAAAAGGGGCAAAGCCTCCGTTCATGCCAGGCTTTGAGGCCAAGGGGATGGCCCAGGAAGAGGCTAAGGGGCTTGCCGCGTACATGCGCAGCCTACGGCAACCCGCAAACTAGACTACTCCCGCAGACGAAGCGACAGATGCCCTGGCTGCGTATTCATGATCGTTCCAACAGAGCGATCCGATGCGAGCCGGGGCATTCCTGATTAAAGATCCATACTTGAGAGGACACGTGCATGACCGACGAAAACGCCGCCGACGAGCCCCGGCCCCCAGACGCCAAAGCTAGAGTACCGAGCCCCCTTCGCAACTACATCAGTTTTGTCGGTTTAGCCATCGTGGTGGCCACGCTCACCAGCATTGCCCTGCTCGTCCTGATCGAGCTTACATCTCCTGTCGAAAATGCCTACATCGGTATCATCACCTACATAATCCTCCCCTCGATAATGATGTTCGGCATTTTTGTAGCCATCGTCGGCATGCTGATCGAAAGGCAGCGGCGCCGGAAGCTGGCGCCGGACGCCATTCTCGCTTTTCCAAAGCTTGATCTTAATGATCCGTCGACACGACGTCGGTTTTTGGGTTTTCTTATCCTGACATTTTTGTTTGTTTCCGTGAGTGCATTCGGCAGCTACCGGGCCTTCGAGTATACCGAGTCTGTCGCGTTTTGCGGGGAAACGTGCCATACGGTGATGAAGCCCGAATTTACCACTTATAAGGCAGGCGCCCATGCGCGGGTTCGCTGCGTTGACTGCCATGTAGGGCACGGAGCGGATTGGTACGTGAGGTCCAAGCTGTCGGGCGCTTACCAGTTATATTCTGTAACGTTCAATAAGTTTTCGAGGCCGATCACAACCCCTGTTCATAACCTGCGGCCCGCGCCTGAAACGTGCGAACAATGCCATTGGCCTGAAAAATTCTTTGGCGCACAGCTTAAGCTATTCAACCGCTACGGCCAGGATGAGGCGAACACCCTTCACCAGCAGCGGATGCTGATAAATGTCGGCGGCGGTAGTCCGAGTTCGGGTCAGGTAACGGGCATCCACTGGCATATGAATATCGCCAATGAGGTTTCGTACATATCGACCGACGAACAAAGACAGGAGATCCCCTGGGTCAAGATCAAAGATGCGCAGGGCAATGTCACGGAATATTTCGACCGTACACGGCCGATGAATAAGGAGGAGCTCCAAATCCCGGTCCGGAAAATGGATTGCGTCGACTGTCATAACCGGCCGGCCCACGTTTACCAGCCTCCCGACTCATCTGTGGACCAGTCTTTTACGGCAGGCAGGCTCGATCCATCACTTCCCTTTCTAAAACGCAGGGCGGTCGAGGTGCTAAGTGCCCCTTACGAGACCACCGAGCAGGCCCTACAAGCGATCGACAAGGGCCTTTCCGAATACTACCGCGACAATTATGTTGTGGTACACACTCAAAAACAGGTGGCCATAAGGCAGGCTGTCGGCGAGGTCCAACAGATATATCAGACATACTTTTTTCCCGAAATGAAGACCGACTGGTCCACTCATCCCAACAACATCGGTCATCTGACCTCGGCGGGCTGTTTCCGGTGTCACAGCGGCAACCATGTAAGCAAGTCCCGCAAGGTGATCTCAAACGACTGTAATATCTGCCACACTACGATCTATGATTCTCAAGCACCGCCGGAAAGCAATATTAAGCTCGGAGAATTCAAGCATCCGGTCGATCTGGGTTCGCTCGCCGATCGGCAATGCGCATCATGTCATGCTCCCAACAAAGCATTCAAACATCCGGTAAACCTCGGTGATATATCCAAGTTTCAGTGTGCCGATTGTCATAAACGCCAGTAGGCCGTTCGACAAGCAAAGGCAGAACTTAAAAGAGCCGGTCTGCTATTTAGCTAACCGGCCCTTTTTTTGTTCTCGGATGAAAGAATGATCAGTGACGGTAGAGCAGTAGTGTTGTCAATAGCGCAATGATCATGATCAGGCCTGCTATATACGCCGTTGCCCCGAAGATCGTCGATATCAAGCGGACCCGTGGGGAAGGCGGATCCGTTAAGATGGTCTCAAGCTGACCTTCCTCAACGAGGCGCTCGTATTCGGCAGTTCGTTCCCCTTTGAACTTAGCTAGAGTTAGCTTTCCCGTAAAGATCGAGATATCCATCGGGAAATTCTCCGGTCGCAGGTGATTGTGGAAGAAATGGAACGCGAAGATAAAGGCTGTGGCGAGCAGTGCTTCCTCGCCATGGATGATCATTGCCAGATTTAATACAACGCCGGGCAGGAACCGGGTAACAACCTCCGGAAACCAGAGCATTAAGCCCGACAGGCCGATGACCGGCACGCCCCAAAAAACCGCGAAGTAGTCAAACTTTTCCCAGTACGTCCACCGATCGAGCTTCGGCCGGGGACCCAAGTAAAGGAACCAGCGCATCATATTGAAAACGTCGATGAAGTCCTGCTTGCGTATCATCATCGAGTCGGGACCATACAAGATCCATAGGTTTCGCTCGAATATCGCCTTTCTTACCACGTAGTACAGGTGGATCAGCACGTATACCAGCGTGATCACGGCACAGATGCGGTGGAGGAGACGCATCGGGCCCAAACCTCTGAAAAGGACTTCAAACGCCTGTCCCCATGGGGTGTAGTAAAACATCAGCGGCAACCCTGTAGCCGCCAGAATAATAAAACTAAAGACGATCAACACATGCGTCAACCGGTGTATTTTGGCGAACCGGACGACGTACTGTTTATCGTCGTCTGTCTCTTCATGCTTTTCTGTAAAATACGCCACCAGTGAACGCTGGAACCACAACAGCGTATGAATGCCGAAGAAACTGAAGACACCGATAAGAAGCCATTCCATGAAATGGCTCACGTAGTAGACAAGCTGGGACCGTTCAGGATCGTTAGGCTGCGGATGAGGGTCGTATGTAACGAAACCCGCATTTGCGTTCGAGTGGCACGCAGCACAGGTTTGGATCAAATTGTCCTTATGGACCGACGACAGCGGATCTTTCGAAGGCAGGTTTTTGTGCGAAGTGTGACAATCTGCGCACGTGGCGGCGGGCTTGAACTCGAATGCCGTGGCCTGCCCGTGAAACGTATCTCGAAAGCTGGGAGCCTGTCCCTCGTGACACTTCATACAGGTCGTAACTGTCTGAAGATTAAAGTCACGCAAACTTATTGGGGCCGGGAGATGTGATACTGCCGTATGACAACTTGTACAGTTAGGAGCCTTTTCATTACCACTTTTTAAGGCGATCCCGTGGCTGCTCGACAAGTAATCGGCAACCTGATTGCTATGGCACTTCACGCAGGTTGTGGACGCCGTTGCTTCCCGGCTGAGCGTTGAGTGAATGTCGGCTACCGGCAGGATCTCGTGAGAGCCGTGACAGTCGGCGCATGATGCGGGTTTGGTTTCGCCCGCGTCCCTGCGGCTCCCGTGAATGCTTGTATGAAAAGAGGTGAGAGCTTCCTGATGGCAAGATCCGCAAGTCTGCGCCATGTTTGCCCTATTGACCGTTGACTTTGGGTCTTCGGCAGGAAGCACGGTCGTCATATCGCCACTGACGGTATGACAACTGACGCAAGTAGCCGATCGTCTTCCGGCGGCGGCGGCCTTGCCATGGATGCCGGACATCATCGCCCCGTGAGCGTCTTTATGAAATTTTTCACCTCCGAGGAACGGAAGCGTTTTCCCCGCACCGTGACAGCCGGCACAGTCCAGGCCGACACTTGTCGGGAATTCGGACTTCTGCTGATTGGCCGATAGATACGGTTCGTCGGCCTTTGGCTGAGGCTGCGATCCAACCTGACGGGCACAATAAAAGATCCCACCCAGGATCAGGAATCCGATCACGATCGCGAACTTTAGGTAGAACTTCATACTATCCCTCCCCTCAGACCAATACTATGCATCCCTTGTCGAATGAACAGTGATGCCAATCACTTGTTGAGGCGGCCGGAAAACTAAACAATGACTCTGACTATCAGAAATTGATTATCAGGAATATATCCCTGAACGACTGAAATGTACAAACGGTCGAACGCCGGCGAAGAAATTCGTCGGCGTTCGTTCCAATGAGGCTCTATGTTCGATGGTTAACGGTCAGCGGCTCCGTTGCCAAAGTAGATCCTCAGAGAGGTGTAGGGCATATGTGCCTTATAGTTTTGAGCTGGGTACGTTTGTGTATATGGGTATCCCGTGTAGGGTACCGCTATGAATGGATTGAAATAAGGCGTCTCCCTGTAAGAGAAGTATTGGTATCCGACATTCCAGTCGATCATGCGTGACAGCTTAAACGTCATCTTAACCTCAGGCGTCTGGTAACGCATCGGATACCCGGTAATGATGTCCTCCGGCCGTGTAGCCACGCGGTTACCCTGTCCCTTATCGTCATTTATCCGATACGCCGCGTAGATGGCGAAGCGATCAGCGAGGCGTGCGTTCACGTCAAAGAAAAAGTAGCTATCTTTGACGTAGTACTCGCTGCGACCAAGCCGCCATTGGGTTACCACGGTAGTCGCTGGTGGTATCGGAGCGATATAAGGAGCGCCAAAGGGTTGGATGACATCGGCTTCGCTCTTCTGGTTGTTGAAGGTGTAGCCTCCGCTAAAGGTCACCCTGTCGCTGGCCATATACTCAAGGTTTGCCGAGTAAAACTGGCTCTTAGTGGTTGCAAGAGTTAATGTGGACGGGAAATTAATCGTTATTACGCCGCCGCTGCTGGTGCTGGTTATCGGAGTAGACTCGCCCTCAGCCTCATTATCTTTATAGATAAAGGCTAGATTCAGAGCGAATTTCTGGCCCCAGGACGTCCGGCTGCGTACTTTGAAGTTAAATACGTCATTGTTCGCAAGGCGAATAAAGACGTTGTCATTCTTACCTCTTTCGAGGTTTGCAAAGATCGACCAATTCCTGGTCGGCTTTATCCGAGCCCCGAAAATCAGAGAGTTCGTAGTATTATCGACCTCCTCGAAACCAACTCCCGCAGCAGTTAGGACTCCGTTGTTGATGTCAAAGCTACTTCTTAGCAATCGCCTCTTGGTAAATCGATAGCCGATATTAAAAGAGAATTTGTTGCTCACCTGAAAGTCGCCCTCGATCAGGTTAGAGAATCTTCGAAGTCCTTCCGTTCGATAATGATTCAAGCTAAGAGTTGCTCCAGTGTAGTTCGCTGGCGGGGTGCCGGTTCTTATTGTTCCAATTATCTGTTCAATACTCATTTGGTTACCCGAATTATTGAACTGATCGAGCGTGAACGTATTCGATATTCTTACCGACTCATTCGCTCTGTATGTAAAACCGATGTCCGCCCGCGTCTGCGGCCGTTTTACGTAACCCCCAAAGTTCGATGCATAAGAATCGATGATGGTATTGGCCGGGCTCGTCGTGCGACCAGCGGCGGAATCTATCTCATTCGGCTTACTAATAGCAGACGAATAAATGATCCGCCCGGTAAAATCTAATTTGCGGGCAAAAGTTCGGTTGATGTAATACTGCGTCCAGTTCACGCTGCCTTTCGTTCGAATAGCCCTGTTAAACTGGCTAATAAAGCCCGTGGTGGGATTTGTGGGATCGAGGCCAATGTTCGTGCTGTTAATGAAATAATTCGTACCATCTCTAAACTGTCGATGGCCAAAGTTCAGCCCCATATTAAAGCCACCGACCTTTCCCTCTATGCCTAATCTAAAGTCATTGGCTTTCGAGCTGAAGTGACTGTCGGCTATGTACTCGTCGCCGCGAATGCTAGCGTTGGGGTTAACCGTGGGTAGCGGCGTTAAAATGACCCCCGACATCGACGGGAAGCGAACATTCCAGGTCCCCGGCCCTCGCATCGTGTTAAACGAATATCCGAACCGCAGGCGAAAGTCATTGCTTTCCGGGAAAACGGTAAGATCGATATCGCCGAACTCATGCTTAGTGTCGAGAAACTTATGATTTGAGCCCGTCGGGATCGCCTGTGACCAGGGCGGAGCATGGTTCTTAAGGTTGTTGAAATACGTGACCCTGCGGATATTGGTGTCGATCTTGTAGAACCCGGTACGGGCCCCACTGAAACGAATGTTACCTTGAGGATCAGACCCGAATCCGCTAAATTGCAGCAAAGCGGAATCAAAAGGCTTTCGTCCCGTCGTGCTGTCCTCGAAGTAGAGGCTTGAATCGAATAGTCTGAAACCCGCGTGGTAATTCAGATCGCTTTTGTATTTTTCTCTATCGCCTTCGACCTTAAGTCCGCGAAAGCCGAATTCGAAACTTGATGCCAGCGTCCTTTCTGATGTTCCGTCCTCTGTAGGGGTCGGTGCAGGTGCCGGCGATTGAGCCATGGCGGTTGCCGTGGCAGTCAGGAGGCTCAGGCCCACTGACAATATGAAATTTCTATATTTGGTCTTCATATTTCCTCCGGTACCTATCTCGTCAAATAGAAGTTCGTGTTAGAGCCATGGATTGCTGAGTGGCATACCGTGCACTGCATATATCGTATCTGCGCCTGATTGTGCAGAGACGGGAGAGCAAGGTCACCGGCAGATTCGACAAGGCCCGTATGACATTCCAGGCACATCTGCCTGACCGATGATCGTTTGAGCATCTTCGGATTGGATGACCCATGCGGCGTATGGCATGAAGCGCACCCCTCTAGCTTCGCCGGTGCATGTTCAAAAACGAAAGGACCAAACTTATTGGTGTGACACTTAACACATGCCTGATCCGAACCGACTGCCACCTTCGCCTGCTTATTCTCGAATCCGCCATGTGCATTGTGGCAATCGGTGCACTTCATTGTGCCCTCGAGAACCTTATGATGGAATGGCTTAGTGAACTGCTGCTTCTGTTCAGCGTGACAGCTTAAGCAGAGTTGAGGCTCGCTCACCTTGAGCATATTCTCTTCAGCGGTTCCCGGGTTCTGGCGGGTCGACGGGCTCACAAATAACTGAGACCCCGATTTCTGGTTGTCCAATGTTGTTCCGTGTGCACTGTGGCAGTCGGTACACCCTACATCGTTACGCCAGTGTTCACCGCGGCGAAAGTTGTTGTGATTCTCTTTTCCTGAGTGGCAGGCTAAGCACGTTTCTGCCGTCTCTTTCGAGTTTTTGTTCTTGAAAGAGACTATTTTTGTTACATCGCCGCCACCTTCAACGTGTGCCTTTCCGGGGCCGTGGCATGATTCGCAGCCTTGGGCCTTATCCTTCCAGGAGGCGACGTCCTTTAGTTTGGCATGCTTGGTACCCTTGAATTTCTTGAACTGGTCTTCGTGGCATGCCTGACATGTTTCGCTGCCGACGTAATCATCGGGATTACCACCCGCGATCGCTGCGACCGCGGCCGGTTCGCCTTCAACAGAAACTCCTAGTGCGGTGGACAGTGTCGCTGAAATGGCCCATGTAAAAACGGCCACGGTAAACAACGCGAGAAGCACCACCTTTAATCTATTTGTCGACGCCATAACGCCTCCTTTAAATTGCCTATGAATAAAGCACGGGAAATGCTCCCGCGATGTGCCAATTATAATGTCTGCAGAATCGGCCGCGATGTGCGCGCCGTCACATAAACACAAAGAAATATGGTTCGTTTGAAATTAGTTAATTTCGAATCTTCTACAGGTTTCATCACTGTTCAGTGATCCGTCGAACCGCAATACGGTACTGGGTGCTGAGTGCAAGGTTGAGCCTTTGAACAAGCTTGGGCCGATGGCGAAGAAAGTCCAACAGATCGTCCCTGCTGATCATATCGAAGTCAGCCTGCGTCACCGACTTGATCGAAAAATCAAAGTCCGCGCCCGCAAGTGTTTCCATCAGACCATAAACGCACTCTATATCAGTTTCTTCGCGAAGATCATCGGTTCTCTGGACAGGAATGGTCTCGATGATCCCGCTCCGGTGAATGTAAACGCCTGAAGGATCTTCACCAGCCTGTATGAGAAAACGACCCGGTTCGATCGAGACCCGCTTTTTTAGTATCAAAAGCTCGCGTCGGTCTACGAGAGCTGTCCCTGCGAGCAGCTGATGTGCAGAGTGGACAACAAATGAACCTGTTTTTCCCGATGAGTCCATGACCGACGTTCCCGGTATCGGTTTTATTGTCGATCTTGAAAGAAAGAATTATAGGATGGTCGTCACACGCGGAAGTGACTGGCATCACATTCCGCTTCGCAGGCCGCAGCGAGACCCTATTATGGCTTTTAAACGCTTCCGGTCGTGGATCAGAAGGTCCGAACCTCGAACCGTTACGATCTCATTTTCTCGAAAATACCTGAGAGCCCGTGTGACGGTCTCTCGCGAGGTGCCGATCATCTCGGCCATTTCCTCGTGGGTGAAGAAATTCTTTAGATGTACCCTTCCTTCGATTCCGGCACCGTTTCCGCTCCATCCGAGAAACAACTTCGCCAATTTATCGGCGACAGAATCCGAAAGTCCCAAAGAACATATTTGAAGGTACGCAGTGTGATAATTTCGGCTTAACTGCTTTGCAGCATTCAGCCCAGCGTCGGGGCATTCTCGAATGAACTGTAGAAAGTCGGACGATCTAATATAGTTGACCTGACATAGATCTAAGACCTCTGCCGTTGTTTCATAATCAGTCCCACTGATCGCTGCACTCAGGCCTAAAACGTCCCCTGGCTCGGCGATCCCGAGGATTATTATCTTGCCGTCGGGGGAGCACGTCGAGAGTTTTACTTTCCCCTGACACAGCATATACACAGCCGTCGAGGGCTGGCCCTCGTTAAAGAGGGTCGAGCCTTTCGGATAAGCTCTCGTCACCTTCAAAGATTCGAACTTCGCAAGTTCCGATTCGGGAAGTCGACAAAAGGAACTCTCGTGTTGAAATTCGCAGCCGCGGCATTTGTCCTGGATCCGCAAGTCGTGGACCACCTTCATAACTTTCTCACATCAAACTTTATTCAAATACGTCGCTCCATGCGACTCGTCGTTTAGATACAATGCAAACTATGTTCCCTGATGAAAGATTTGTAAACAGTGAGCTAACCATAATATTATCTGTGTTTAAGTGTTAGCATCCGTGTCTTTTTTCTTTTAGGGCGTGAGGATTTTCGCGCTATACGGATCAGGGTTCCTCGAATCTGAGCACTGTTGTTTGGCCGTGGGTGTTGAGTATATCGAGCCCATCTTCCTCGCCGGAGGCCGATAATTTAATAGCTAATCGAACGATCTTTTCGACTTTATGTTGATACGTTCCGATCTCGATCTGCAGTGCGGGAAGTCCACTCCCTGCCTCCAACGATATGCCAGCAAACGGCAACCCGCTCTCTATCCAGTAATCGTTCACTATGTCGTCTGCGCGTGCGAACACTCCCAAACGCGTCGGGCGGCCCATGAAGTCGCGATTTAGTACATCTATCAGTTCTTGCCAATGCGAGTATTCTTTGTTTGGGCTCATATGGTTTTTTAAGCGGGGCGGCTCTTTGACAGTGTGCTCCCGAGGCTCTCTTCGAACAATTTTGCGGAGACCGTAAGAAAATCGTATGCGGTAACGATGCCTACCAGTTTCTCGTCCTTAACGACAGGAAGACAGCCGATCTTCCTTTCCCGCATAAGTTCGAGTGCCTCGAGGGTCGGCGTCTCCGGCCGGACCGTCACCAGATCGGTCTTCATTACATCGCGGATGATCAGTTCGGCCTGGCCATGTATTTTTCCAAGTGCGAACAGCTCGAGAAGGTCCCGGTGCGATACCAGGCCTATGAGGTGACCGGCGTCGTCCTCCACCGGAACGTGGCGGACATGCTTCCAATGCATCAGATTGGCGGCTAGATCCAGAATGTCTTCGGGGCGAACAGTGTAGAGATCGACGGCCATGAACTGCTCGACCGTTTTGTAATTATCGATCCACTCACTCTTTTCCGGTATACCTGCCAGGGGCCAAAGGTGCATGGGGACGCTGTTCGGCTCCTGGTGCGCCCTCATCGCCGCCGTTAGAGTACGCATCCGAACGTTTGGTTTCGCACGTTTGTCCATTGAGGCGAGTGAATCCAGCATCCAGCGGGAGCCGGACTTTTCGGCTCCGACTCGCTGCTCGATAATGTCGAGCAGCCGATCAGAGTCACGTTCATCTATGCCGGCTCTGGCTAGCCCCCTTCGGGCCCGGGGCAATAGTTCTTCCAGGATCAGCCGCCCGACCCGGCGACTTTTTCCGTCTAGGCCTTTCATTTGGCCGTTTAACCCGTACCGGGCGGCGTTATAAAAACTGTTTTTGGCGTCGTCGAACGACATAAATTTGGTTATGTCGCCGAATTCTTCGGGCAGTTCTGTCATTAGGCCGAGAAAGAAGGCCGCGTTAGCCATCTCATCAACAACTGTCGGGCCGGCCGGTAGGTATCTCGCCTCGATCCTAAGCCCCGGTTTTCCGTCTACGATCCCATAACACGGGCGATTCCAACGCCAGATAGTGCCGTTATGAAGTCTCCACGATAAGAGCTTTGGAACCCCTCCCTGTGCCAGAATTTCGAGAGAATTCTCCTCGACGGCCTGAGTCAGGAGTATGCGAAACCGCACCGCGTCCTCGCGGAGCGCCTCCAGGATGGATTCATCAACCCATCTTTCTCCGAAATTCACCCGAGGTGGTTGATTGCGTTCTTTGTGCACGAGAGAGCGCGTATCGATCGCGTGTTGAAACAAAGCCACCCGTGTCTCGTGCCATAGCCGGTGACCAACAAGAAGCGGCGAGTTTACCGCCGACGCCAAGACTGGCGCTGAGATCGCCTGAGCCCAATTGTAGTATCGTACGAATTCGCTAGCTCCCACCTGCAGATGTATTTGAAAGCTGGTGTTGCAGAATTCGATAAGGGTGTCCTGAAGCGTGAGCTGGAGCTCGTCGAGCCCCTTTATCTGGATGACCCTATTTTGTCCGTGAAGCATCGTGACCACCCGGTCGATCTCGTGATATCGCGGCAGTGGTGTCAGGTTCTCAGTTGTTAGGTCAGAGATCTGTATGGTGGGCAATATCCCTGCTAACACGAGGCCACAATCATATTTTCCTGCAGCCCCTCGGACAATGGCAAGGATCTCCTCGAGTTCGTCTTGCATTAACTTCAGACAGTCAGCACCAAAGGTCCGAGGGGTCAGATTAGCTTCAAGATTGAATTTTCCGATCTCGGTCGTGAGCCGCCCGTCGCGGGCCTGCTCCATTACCTCCACCGCTATCGGAGCAGGCCTCATAGCCGAATCGACCAGAAACATCTCTTGTTCGGCACCAATGCGCCGGACGTCCTCCTCCAGCATTCCCCGATCAACCATCGTTTGCAGTGCCTGGAGATCGTTCAGGACACCCAGGGTAAAGGCTCTCATTTCTGCATCGCCATATTCGCTTGTGACCTTCTGGTCGCCCATTTTAGCTCTTCCCCCGCGATGTAAAGGGACTGACGGACTCGTGTCGGCGGCGGCTGACGATCAATTTATCTCGCAGCCACCGGCGGCGGCGAAATCCTAAGAGATGGAATACCTGCAGCGGAAAAAGCCTTGCTATACGTGTATTCACGATAAGCGTATCTCGGTCCTTCGGATCACGGCGGACGCCGGGAAGAAACGACATCAATTCCTGGATCCCGATCCGACGCAGAAGCGCGGACAGTGTGAGCCAGAATGGGGCGACACGGCGACCAAGAAAGAAGCCATCTTCGCCAAGCTTCTGATAAAGCGGCATAAACAGTAGGCCTTTCTCAACTGCTCTTACTTCGCCACGTATGTCATGGGCAAGGACCTGTCCACGAAACACGGGATCGAAATTATCAAACCCGGGGTTCATTTCGAATTCGTCTTCCTCCGTGATCGCGTGACGATACCGGATCTCGAATATTTTTCCCGGCTTTTGCGACTTTATTAAATGGTTTCTATATTTCTGGCTCGTTTCATATCGAGGAAGTATCCCGGTATTCGCCAGGGCGGTCCATACGATCGCTTCGTGATTGGCAATGGTGGCATATGAAGTGTGCTGTCCGCCTTCGAACCCGAGCGTTACTGTGCCCGCATTATTCAGATACTCGAGCATCGTCCCTTCAAGCTGCTCTTCGATACCGAGAATGATCGAGATCGGGAACTGCTGGGCAAAACGGCGGTTTCTGAGCGTATCACCGACCGTTGCGAACGGTGCGCCTTCCGCGGAGGTTGAGTGCAGATCGAGCACATAGACCTCGTCCCTGGCCGTGATCAGGATCCCGTCAAGCAACTCGTCCAGCTCCGTCAATTCGGCTCCCTCTGAGGTTTTCAGAAAACTATCAGAACCGGCACTTGAAAGGTTGGTTGCGGTCCAGCTTCGATTAAGGTCGCGCTCGATAAATCGAACACCTTTTGATAACGCCCGCGTGTTTCCGGCGAGAAAATAAACTCGGCCGTCTAAGCCGACAGACAGATTTCGAAGCCGTATAGAGATATTCGATAGAGCGGCCACGCCGGAAGCCTCATTGCCATGCAGGCCCCCGATCACTATAAGCGTTGGCCCGTCAGCCTTGCCCTCGAATCCGGCAATGAGATGATCACCGGGACGAATTTCCTTCGCAACATCGTCGAAAGCTACGCCAAACATGACCCGCTCCCGTTCTGCCACTGACATTATTGCTGACATTTTACCCTCGTGCTCCTTCCGTGGGAGTTACTCGGATCTGACCAATATATCTAGAGCTAATTGATGTATATGCAAATCACGTACCTGTCATCGGTGCCAACAACGGGCGAAATCCGGCATTACGTTTGCCAGTCCAGATCCTATTGAGGACTTTTCGACCGCAGCCTGCGAAAATTTCCGCAGTTTTTCCGTGGTTTTGTGCTTAAAAGTATGTCATTTAATGGCATATCAATTGCACCGGAGAGAATTCAGCGGCACCGGAGTTTCGGTTACCTCAAAACCCGCTAGATGAGAGGTTGATATGATGAGAATACTGGTAGGTTACAATGGATCTGAGGCCTCAATGGCCGCGTTGGCCGACCTTCGACGTGCCGGACTTCCTGAGGCTACGCAAGTGCTTGTACTTTGTGTCGCTGAACTCTGGGTCGAACCTCGGTCATTAACCGAGGCAGCCCAAGCAGCGAGTAAGGCTAAAGAATACTTAAATCGGGAATTCCCGCAATGGTCCGTCTATACGGAGATCACCTCCGGCTCGCCCGCTCGTGAGATACTAGCGAGAGCTGAGACCTTCAAACCGGACCTCATCGTGGTTGGCGAACCCGTTCAACAAACTCAAGACCGAAATATATTTCTAGGCCAAACCTCTCAAACGGTGTTGACTGAAGCCGAATGCCCGGTGCGTATAGCGCGAGGACACACCGAAACTACAAATTCCATAAACAGAATACTCGTCGGGTTTGACAGCTCTGCCGGCGCACTCTCCGCGGTAAGATCGATCGCCAACAAGGATTGGCAGGAAGCCCCCGGGGTTCGGCTGCTTGTAGTCACCGATCTCGGTGTTCTGACGACGATCAATTGTCCTGTTCCGGAGGTCAAGGTCAACACCGTAGATACGAGCCTGGTCGCGCAGTGGTCGACCACGATCGCGGCGAATTCGCTGGAAATGCTCAAAATGGCCGGGATCAAGGCGTCCCTGGAGACCAGACTCGGAACCGCGAAACAAGCTATCATTGATGAGGCCGAAAAATGGAATGCCCATAGCATCTTTGTAGGGCCCCACGGATCAGCCAATTCCTTCGACCGATTCATTCTTGGCAGCGTCTCCGCTGCCGTTGCAGCACGCGCGAATTGCTCCGTTGAGGTTGTGAGGCCCGCCGCTTATTAGACAGCCTTTTTGGAAGTAAGCCCCAAGACTACGTTATAATAATTGGTTGGCCTTGTGTTAACGGTCGATCGATATGTTTGACGAAACTTTTGACGTGATCATTATTGGTGCTGGACATGCCGGCTGCGAAGCGGCATCGGCATCGGCTCGCCTTGGAGCTCGTACAGCTTTGGTCACGATCAATCTTGATCTGATAGGGCAAATGTCCTGCAATCCGGCGGTGGGAGGCATTGCGAAGGGTCACGTGGTACGCGAGATCGATGCTCTCGGCGGAATAATGGGTCGGGTCATCGACCGGACGGGCATTCAGTTTCGCCTTTTGAATCGATCGCGGGGCCCGGCAGTACAGTCGCCTCGAGCACAGGCGGATCGCAGTTTGTACAGGACTGAGATGCGCCGGGTGCTCGAAGCTACTTCAGATCTACATCTTCGCCAAGGTACTGTTGTTTCTCTAATTGTTGAGAACAAAAGAGTTATTGGCGTGGAGATGCAGGATTCACGCCGGTTGGGAGCAAAGGCCGTAGTCATTGCGACCGGCACCTTTTTAAACGGAACGATCCATGCCGGCCGTCAAACATACTCGGCAGGCCGTGCAGGGGAGCCTGCATCTATCGAACTCGCCGATAACCTAAAAGAGCTTGGATTCCCCGTTGGGAGGCTGAAAACCGGCACTCCTCCGCGATTGGACGGGAGAACCATAGATTGGGGAGCATTCGAGCCTCAGCCACCTGACGAAAAGCCGGTGCCGTTTTCGTTTTCTACTGAATCCATCTTACAGGATCAGATCCAGTGCTTTATTGGTTATACAAGCGATCGATTGCATCAGACGATAAGGGACAATCTTCATCAATCTCCTCTCTTTTCGGGCAAGATCACCGGTATCGGGCCTCGCTACTGTCCTTCCATCGAGGACAAGGTTGTAAAATTTGCCGAAAAGGACCGACATCAACTTTTTCTAGAACCCGAGGGTCATAACACCCACGAGGTTTACTTAAACGGGTTTTCGACCTCACTGCCATCGGCATTACAGTTGGAACTGCTGCGAATGATCGACGGATTCGGGTCTGTAGAGATGGTTCGGCCGGGGTATGCGATCGAGTACGATTTCATCGATCCAAGGGAAATGCGGCCGACTATGGAGTCGACCCGTATGAAGGGCCTGTTTTTGGCCGGACAGATCAACGGAACCACCGGTTACGAAGAAGCGGCGTGTCAAGGATTGATGGCAGGTATAAATGCGGCCCTGTCGGTTGATGGACAGAAACCCTTTGTTCTTAGGCGTGATGAAGCTTACATCGGCGTGTTAACCGATGATCTGATTCGGCACGGAGTCGATGAGCCATATAGGCTGTTTACGTCGAGAGCAGAAGCCAGGCTAACGCTTCGGCATGATAATGCCGACCAACGCTTGTCGGAGATAGGCCGAGATATAGGACTCGTCGATGACTCCGCTTGGGATCGGTTTAATTCTAAGCGAGATCGTATCGCTAAAGTGCGTCAAGCATTGGAGTTAACCAGGTTCAAGAGATCTTCTGTCGAATATGCGGGTGTTTCTCAAATTTTAGGTGTTGATCTTGGAGATTCGATCTCGATAGGGCAATTAGCGATGCGCGAAGGCGTAAAGCCGGACCTTATCCATCGAATTCTTCCCGGCGAACTCCGTGACGAAGTACGACTCGGCGAACTCGAAACGGCCCTGGCTGATTCTCTTTATTCCGGGTATATCGAGAAACAAAGGGTCGCCAATGAGCGGACTAACCATCATGACACCCTAAGGGTGCCCGACGATTTTAGTTTTCGCACCATTGGAGGACTCTCGACCGAGATGATCGAGCGACTGGAGAGAGCCCAGCCGAACAATTTTGCGCAGGTGCGTTCCGTTGTGGGGTTGACTCCCGCCGCTATATCTAACGTTTTGGTCCGTCTAACAGCGACTTCCTCGACAATAACCTCAAAATGATGTGGCACGTGCCACACCAGTAAATGTGGTACGTGCCACGTTTGTATTCGATTATCGCCCGTCCAAATGGTAGGTTATCTTATTAGACGAAATGGGTAAGATAATCGCTGTAGCAAATCAGAAGGGTGGAGTAGGAAAGACGACGACGGCGGTAAACCTCGCTGCGGCGCTTGCTGCCGAAGAAAAAAAGGTCCTACTCGTTGATGCCGATCCCCAGGCTAACGCCACTTCCGGGGCTGGAATTGCCCGGAATTCGGGCCGAAAAACTCTGTATGACGCTCTGATCCGCGGTGATTCACCTCGGGAAATGGTCCTCCCCACGGATATTCCCCTTTTATGGGTACTTCCAGCTGACAAAAATCTCGCTGGTGCCGAGATCGAGTTGGTGGAGACGAATGACCGTAATTTTGCCTTGAAGGGCCTGCTATCCGATCTTCGCGACTATTTTCACTATATAATTGTGGATTGCCCACCTTCGCTTGGATTATTGACGATAAACGGGTTAACGTCGGCAGATTCCCTGTTGGTCCCGATCCAATGCGAATATTACGCTTTGGAAGGCGTCACAGAGCTTTTTGATACGTTGATGAGGCTTCGGCGTGAACTGAACCCGGACCTGGCGATCGAGGGTCTCTTGTTAACAATGTACGATGAGCGCACCAATCTTTCCGCCGCGGTAGCAAAGGATTTACGAGATTTCTACGGTTCCCAAGTTTTGAAGACTGTGATACCTAGAAATATTCGACTTGCCGAGGCCCCGAGTTTTGGAAAGCCGATAATGCTTTACGATCCGCGTTCGCGAGGTGCTGAAAGCTACGCTCAGCTTGCAAAGGAGATACTTGATAATGGGTAGACAAACACTCGGCCGAGGCCTCAGTGCTTTGCTCGGCGACGAAAGCGCCGCTGCCACTAGCAGTGAATCATCCAGTGAGATCGAGATCGACATCGACTTGATCGAGCCGAATCCAGAGCAGCCAAGGACCCGATTTGCGGAGGAGAAGCTCGACGAATTGACCCGGTCCATCCGGGCGAACGGTATCGTCCAACCCATCGTCGTCCGCAAGCTTGGAAACCGGTATCAGATCGTCGCAGGAGAACGTCGTTGGAGGGCAGCTCAGCGAGCCGAGCTGCATAGAATTCCGGCTGTCGTGCGAGAGGTTGGGGACGACAAACTGTTAGAACTCGCCCTTATCGAGAACATCCAACGGCAAGAGCTAAATCCTATCGAAGAGGCAAGAGCTTACCGTAAACTCATTGATTCTATTGGCCTTACACAGGAGTCGGTGGCTGAGCAGGTGGGCAAAGAGCGATCGGTAGTAACAACCTCGCTGCGCTTGCTTCGACTTCCTGATGACCTTCAGTCCATGATCGAGGACGGGCGGATCTCGGCCGGGCACGGCAGGGCTCTGCTGACGTCGGACGATGCCAAGATACAGAGGTCGATCGCCCGTAGTTCGATCGAAGGCGGTTGGAGCGTACGTGAGACTGAAAGGGCTATGAAGCGCGCCCTCGCCGGAGGGTCGCCGCCTATAGAGGGAAAAGAGTCGACCAGAGAAATCGATGCCAATATGAAAGCCGCTCAAACCAAGTTAATGAGAGCCCTCAATACAAACGTTAAGATCCACCCTGGCAAAAAAGGCACAGGGGGCAAGATCGAGATCGAATATTACAGTACCGATGATCTAGATCGTATTTATCAGTTTTTACTGAAGAAATAAAAGGAGTTAGGTAAATGCGAAAGCGTTTAACGGAAATGGTAGCCTGTGCGGGTTGAGTGGCTAAACTCGCTCCAGGCGACCTTGCTCAAGTTTTGAGCAAGCTTCCGGCACAAAATAACGAGAATGTGATCGTCGGTTTTGAAAAATCGGACGACGCAGGCGTTTATCGTCTTTCTGACGACGTCGCGCTTGTGCAAACCGTTGATTTTTTCACGCCGGTAGCGGACGATCCGTCCGCATACGGTCATATCGCGGCGGTAAACGCCCTAAACGATGTTTACGCGATGGGAGGAACGCCCATCTCCGCCCTTTCGATCGTCTGCTATCCCCAAAAGGGGGACTGGGATGTTTTGGGAGAGATCCTCGCCGGCGGACAGAGGGCGATGAATGCAGACGGCGTTGTCGTTCTCGGCGGCCACTCGGTCGATGACCAGGAGATGAAGTTCGGATACGCTGTGACAGGTGTTGTCCATCCTGATAAAGTCATAACTAATGCCGGGGCGAGGCCAGGAGATGTTTTGATCTTGACCAAACCGATCGGAACGGGCGCAATTAACACCGCCGTAAAACGGGGAAGTGCAAGGCCGGAAACCGAGGCAGCGGCGATCCGCGTTATGAGCGGATCCGCGAAAGAGGCCTCCCTGACAATGCGGGAACTTGGTGCCAATGCGTGTACAGACGTCACGGGGTTCGGGCTTTTAGGTCATGCGTTTGAGGTGGCATCTGCCAGCGAGGTGACGTTAACTGTTGATTCTACAGCTGTTACGCTTTTGCCAGACGTTTTAGAACTCATATCTGAGGGAATGTTAACTCGAGGGGACAAGAATAATCGGGAATACGTCGGCGGTACCGTGCAGATAGCACCGGGGGTCTCGGAATTTATGCAAAGCGCGCTTTACGACCCACAGACGGCCGGCGGCCTCCTGATCAGTTTATCGGCCCGGCGTGCAAGCGAGTTTTTGGAGCGGGTTGCAGGATCGGCTGTGATAGGGAGCGTTTCTGCGCGACGGAAATGCTTGATCGAGGTTACCTAGGTGTACTTATTTATTCTCGAATCCATTGGCACTTCCGAACTGATCCTCATCGGTATCGTGGCCCTTGTCTTTTTGGGTCCGCGTAAGCTGCCGGAGTATGCCCGGAAGATCGGCAAAATAATGGCGGAATTTCGCGGCACGGCCAACGAGTTTAAGGAGACCTGGCAGCGGGAGGTAAGTTTTGAGGAAGAAGCAAAGGCTTTCGACCTTGGCAGTCTCGACTCGGAACCAGTCCCCGCCCTTGATCCAAGCGGCGTTCCGGTCGTTTCACCGGAGATACGGTCGGTCGATCCCGAGGAACTGGATAAGATGATGCCCGATCGGAAATCAGTCGAAGAAACCGCTCCTAAAGAAACCCCTGTCGAACCGCCTGCCAACGACAAAAAGAACTGGTTATAAATGGAGCAATTAGAAAACCGACAAGACCCCGGCGGTCAGATGTCTTTCCTGGAGCATCTCGACGAGCTGCGTAAGCGGCTGGTGAAGTCCGTCGTGATTGTTGTTTTGGCTTTCATGTTTTGCTTCTGGGCCTCTCCCGAGATATTCAGTTTTCTTGAGATCCCCATCCGCCGGGCCCTGTCAGAAGCGGAAAGACGCGAGCTCCCGCTCGGCGGGTTGACCGGGGCCGAACAGGTGCTGCCGCTGACCAGCTTAAAGAACGGGGATACAGGTCGATACGTCTTTGACCGGGCGACGAAAGTAGGAATAACAGTAGTCGCGCCGGGTACGTCCGTAGCCAGCATCGTTGCCGAAGACCATAACGGGCAGCCGGGCCTGTTCACAAATGAGCCGATCTACACCGGCAACGGAGTCGTGCCGCAGGGAATAAGGCTTCCTGTCGATCTTGCCGTCGAGGCAAAAGACGAACCCACTGCCGATGAAAGGCTGGTCGTAACTACGGCTCCCGAGCCCTTCACCCTTCTCGTCTCCGTGTCTTTGTATTCTGCTATTGCGCTCTCCATCCCATTTTTGTTGTGGCAGATCTGGGGCTTTATTTCACCTGCCCTTTATAGGCATGAGCGGGCCTATGTAACTCCATTTATTGGACTTTCGTCGATCTCATTCGTCGGCGGAGCGGCTTTTGCTTATTACATCTTGTTCCCGCCGGCCCTTAAATATCTCATCGGGCTGGCATCAGAATTCCGTCCCCTTCTTAGGGCGACGGATTATTTTGACTTCATTACGCTAATAATGTTGGCAATGGGCATCATTTTCCAGATGCCCGCAGTTTCCTACGTTCTCGCGAGGATCGGTATCCTTACTCCGGGTTTGTTGATCCGCAGTTGGAAGATCTCACTCATCGTTATCCTGATCGTCGCTGCTATTGTGTCGCCGACCGCCGATGTCATCAACATGATGCTGTTCGCAACGCCAATGATGGTGCTGTATATCCTCTCCATTTTCATAGCCTGGTTTTTTGGTAAGAAACGTCAATCGGACGCCGAAGCCGCAGGGGTATAACAAGCAACCAACGTGCAGGGCAAACGCATCTTGAAATAGTAGAAATAAGTGTCTAAAATCTTTGGATTATCGATCGGCCCGGATAAGCCGATCAATGCAATGATCTAGGATGGAGTTTTACGTTTATGTCGAAATTCAGAATCGAAAGAAGCCACTTTCTCGCAGCCGCGATAATAGCCTTCGGCGCTTTGCCATTATTAGCGCAGCCCCCGGACAAGGGAAAACCGGCCCAGGATGTAGCCGATAAGGTTCGCAACCAGAGGGTTGAAACCAAAGAGGTGTATAAGAAGTGGCTGGACAATGATGTCGCCTACATTATTACGAATGAGGAAAAGAAGGCCTTTAAGGCCCTGGCGACCGACGAGGAACGCGAAAACTTCATCGAGCAGTTTTGGCGTAGACGTGACCCGAACCCGGATACCGAGGAGAATGAATACCGCGAAGAGTATTACGAGCGAATAGCCTATGCCAACCAGCATTATGCGTCGGGCATTCCAGGCTGGAAAACGGATCGCGGCCGCGTATACATCGCCTGGGGCAAACCTGACGGCGTCGAGGCTCATCCGTCGGGCGGGTCTTACAATCGCCCTTCTTATGAGGGAGGTGGTTCTACTACGACTTATCCGTTCGAAACCTGGTTCTATCGCCATCTCGAAGGCATCGGCGATGGCATCGAGATCGAGTTTGTTGATCCTACGGGAACGGGAGAATACCGGCTTGCGCGAAATGCTCATGAAAAGGACGCCCTTAGGATGGTTCCGGGCGCCGGCCTGACAACCTCCGAGCAGCTCGGGCTTTCTGAAAAAGGTGACCGGATCCACGGCGGAGGAGGGGGCCAGGCATACTATCAGCGCGAGCAGGATACGATGTTTCGCCGGATGGAGATCATTTCGGGGCTCCAACGCCCGCCCGCGGTCAAGTTCGGCGATCTGTTGACGAGTATCGATTCAGGTGTGCTCGACAATAACGCACTTAATTTTGATCTGCGTGTTGATTTTTTCCGTCAGTCGGACGATCGGGTAATAACGACATTTACTGTTCAGACCAATAATAAAGACTTGTCTTTCGAGTCCGTAGGTGGCCTCGAGCAGGCGTCGATGAACATTTTTGGACGTATTACCGCGGTTTCAGGTAAGAGGTCGGGCATTTTTGAAGATTCAGTTACGGCCACCGCTACTGCCGCAGAACTTGCGGAAACAAAAGACAGGAAATCTATTTACCAGAAGGCGATCGCACTCACCCCGGGAAATTATAAGGTCGACGTTGTGGTCCGCGACGTCAAGTCCGGCAACAGAGGTATCGCAAGTATTGGGTTCCCTGTTCCCAAGTATGACGACAAAAAACTCTCGACTTCGTCGATGGTTTTAACTTCAACTTTGAGGGGTACAAACGAGCGTGATATCGGCCAGCAGTTTGTTATCGGAAATGCCAAGGTTATCCCCAACCTCTCGTCTACTTACAAGCAGGGGCAAGAAGTGGGCATTTATCTGCAGGTCTATAATGCTCAGATCGACCAGACTACTCTACGTCCCGCGGTTGATGTCGATTATATCCTAACCCGCGACGGAAAAGAGATCCTCCGTCAAAAAGAGGACTGGACTGGACTTAGCGATTCGGGACAGCGTTTGACGCTCGCACGTTTGCTGCCGACGTCCCAGATGTCTGCGGGCAATTATGAGGTCAAGATCCAGATAAAGGACCGCGTGGCAGGTGCAGAGGTGATCGAAAATAAGAGCAAATTTACGATCGTTCAATAGGTGAAATATTACTGATGATTAATTGGTGCCGGCCCGATCGGCACCTTTTTAGTTGAGCCGACGGACAACTATTATCGGAGGCGTGGGCCCTTCGCTTGTCGCGAATATTTCGGTACCGTCAACGCCGAAGCATATGGCTTCGCCAACCTTCCGCTTTCCCAGATCAATTGCTCTTGGCTTTTGGTTCCATATCTCATTGAAGTCCATTGAGCCGTCAGGCAGATCAAGCTCATAAGCCTGGCGGTAATCACACACGACGACGTTCCGGCCATCCGGCGATATGTCGCCGCCGGTCAGGAGACCATTTGGAACGGCAGGTACGGCAAGCTCCGCCACCTTCTCTGCTGTCTGAATTTGAGACTGCGTCGGTGTATTCTTGATACGGTAAACGCTCGACGGCCCCGACTCACTTTTGGTTAAGACATAAATGTCCCCTGATCCGGGGTGGACCATCAACGTCTCAGCGTTCTTATCGCCATCCGGGTAAACGTACCGTATTATTTCTGTTTCGTTGATGTTTGCGGGTTCACGGCTCGTGGGCACCGAAGCACCCGTAGCCAACAGAGGCTCCGGAACACGATAGATGATATGTTCCGGCCTGAGCAGTTTATTGTCCCCGATCTCTCCGATATATATAAAACACTTGCCGCTGCGGTCCTTCCAGGCTGCAATATCTTCCCAGTCCTGATTCTCGGCATTCATTATCCGCCAGGTTCCCAGATGGTCTCCGATCCGGTTGAATGCATAAATGAAGGCCTTATCTCCTGAATCATTATGCGTCCAGAAGACATCACTCTGACACCTTGAAGCAGCGATCCCACTGCTTTCAACAACGTCCGATGACTTGATCCTTCCAACTATCTCCGGATCGCTATACCTTGACGGTACGGGAACACGACCTGTATCTGAACTCACAAAGGCACACGTCTGTAGAAGGAATGAAACCGCCAGAGCCGGTATGACAAATCCGAGAAACTTAGCTATAGTTTTGTTCGACATACTTCATTTGCTCTTGCATTATAACCCAGTGTTAATATGCGGGTTCCTGAATAACTCCAAAGACTATTGGCCGGTTTTTTAAGTGGCGATGACCGTAGGAACTGAATGGCTGATCGAAGCGACAGGTTGCAACAAGGCCGTTTTGCGCGATGAGGCCGCCATCCGCTCCGTACTTCTCGCCGTGATCGCAGACCTTGGCCTGAAGACTGTCGGGTCCGTATGGCACAAATTCGAAGGTGAAGGCGGCGTCACGGGCATCGTAGCTCTCACCGAATCGCACCTCGCCTGCCATACCTATCCTGAATACGAGATCGCCACGTTCAACCTGTATTGCTGCCGAACGAGACCAGAGTGGAATTGGGAGTCTGAACTGCGTGTGCGACTGGGTGCGGCGGAGGTCCGTATTTTGAAGGTCGATCGAGGTGAACCTGCCGTCAGCCGCGCTGGAGGATCAGCGCGATGAGCACCTTGACGGCCAATTGCCCATCGTGCGCCGGGCCGCTCGAGTTTAAGGCCGGGTCCACGGTCGTGGTCGTGTGTCCGTTCTGCAGATCGGCGATCGCCCGCAGCGATCGGGCCCTCGAAGATCTCGGAAAGGTCGCCGAAGTCGCCGAGTCTCGGTCACCGCTAAAACTAGGCCTGAAAGGCACTTACAACGGACATCGTTTCGAACTGACCGGCCGGGCACAACTCCGTCACGAACTGGGCGGCGTCTGGGACGAATGGTACGCGACATTCTCGAACGGTTGGGTCGGCTGGCTCGCAGAGGCTCAAGGGCGTTTCTATCTGACCTTTTACCAGCCGCTTTCCGAAGGAATGACGCTTCCGAGTTTTGCTGCTCTTCAGCTCGGACAAACCGTCCCCGAAATACCAAGTCCTTCTCCACTGATGGTACAGGAAAAGGGTAATGCCTCATATGTCTCTGCCGAGGGTGAGATACCTTACAGATTGATCCCTAGCGAACAGCTTCAATTCGCCGATCTGGCAGGCAAAAATAACGCCTTTGCAACCATCGACTACAGTATCGACCCGCCCTGGGTTTTCCTCGGCAGTCAAGTGACCCTGGATGAGATCGGCCTTGGATCGGCAAAACCGGTCGAGCGGGAAGCCCGCCGGACATCGACGGTAGGGATGGGCTGTCCCAATTGCGGCGGTCCTCTTGCGTTGGTAGCTCCTGACCAGGCTGAACGTGTTACGTGCCCAAACTGCGATTCGCTGCTGGATGTAAATCAGGGCAATCTCTCGTATCTGAAAACCCTAAATCCGGCACCGGACCAACCAGATTTCCTCCTGCCGATCGGTGCTGAGGGCAAATTTGGTGGAGCGACTTTCAAGATCCTGGGAGCGGTCGTCCGAAGCGTTTTATTCGATAGCGTAAAATACTTTTGGCATGAATATCTGCTTTATGACCCGATGATAGGGTTTCGCTGGCTCGTGCACTCGGATAATCACTGGAACTTTGTCGCGCCCGTTAACGCAGCCGAGGTAGAGCAGATCGGCACTATCGGCGCGGGGGCGACAGTCAAATATAACGGGCGGAGCTATAAGATATTTCAGGACGCGTGGGCGACCGTCGAGTACGTAAAAGGCGAATTCTACTGGAGCGTCGAACAGGGCGAAACTGTTCGGGCCGTGGATTATATCTCCGCCCCGATGATGTTGTCCCAAGAGGTCTCGCAAACGGAGATAAACTGGTCGTCGGGAACGTATCTGACAAATGAAGAGGTCGAGAAGGCGTTCGGACTAAGCTCTTTTCCCCGCCCATGGGCCGTGGGGCCAAACCAGCCATTTACCGGGCAGTTCTATTATACGTGGGGATTGCTGCCGCTATTCCTTCTATTGTTGGTCGCGGTCTTTATGATCCCGCTTACCGGACTTACGAAGACGGCCCTTAATCAGGAACTTGTTCTTCAGCCGGCGACGAATGCGACAGCCCCACAGGTGATCTTTAGCCAACCCTTTGATATTCGGCCAAATGGTAACGTTCGTGTAACAGCGGGGGCACAGGTAGATAACTCGTGGGCGAATCTAGATGTTGATCTGATCAACCAACAAAGTCAGGAGGTCGAATCAGTCAACTTACCTGTGGAATACTACAGCGGCTCAGACAGCGATGGGGCGTGGACCGAAGGCGGACGGACAAATGACGCAGTTTTGTCCTCGCTGCCCGGCGGCAAATATACGCTACGGGTCGAGGGAACCTGGCAAAATTGGCAAACACCAATGCCTGTTTCTGTAAAGGTTGAACAAAATGTTAACCGAGGTGTAAATTTCTGCCTCGCGCTTTTTCTGCTAGCGATCGTCCCTGTCCTGGGCATCATCAGGAAGTTCTCGTTCGAAGCAAGCCGATGGAAGGACAGTATGTTCAGTACAAGCTCGTCGGACGAATAAAAGTATTATGCTAAAAAAACTCTATATGGTTTTTGGGATCGGCGTTTTGGTCGCTTACTCGGCCGCAGCCTGGTTCGGGTGGGAAATAGCAAATTCCGGAAGTAAATCGCGGCTCGGGGTGCCGTTTTTCTATTCAGGTTTTCGTGGAGGGAAATAAATGCTGCTTAGTTTGTTAGCTTCTAGTTTATTGGGCTTTGTCGTCAGACTCGACCAGCTCGCCGAGATTTTGATAACCACGCTTATTTTCGTCGTGATCGGTCTGTTATTTTTTGTTATCGCGTATTTCATCCTCAGCCGAGTCTTTGATATCCATCACGAGATCGAAAAAGACCACAACACGGCGCTCGGCATTATCATCGGCTCGATCATGATCGGCATATCGATAATTATTGCGGCGGCAATACACGGATAGCTCAGCTTGAGGGATGAAAAAATCAGGGGTGGAGGATGGATGCCGTTCTTTTTCATCCCGCACCTTTAGTCCGGGCGATCCTCGAGAATGAAACACATCCCTCTACTTTTCCTAAACGTTGTTATCATCGCCACGTGTGGCCTGATCTACGAACTTCTGGCCGCAACCGTCTCCAGTTACGTGCTGGGCGATTCGGTAACGCAGTTTTCTCTCATCATTGGTATCTATCTTTTTGCCATGGGCGTCGGCTCGTGGCTTTCGGGGTTTCTTGAAAAGCATCTCGCCGAAAAGTTTGTTGACATAGAGCTGGCGGTAGCATTGATCGGCGGATTCTCGGCTCCTTTACTATTCCTAACTTTCGCGAGCGTTTCGTACTTTGGGATCATCCTGTATTCGATGGTTTTTATCATCGGCGCTCTCGTGGGTCTCGAGATCCCGTTGTTGATGCGGATCCTGAAAGACGAACTCGACTTTAAGGATCTCGTGTCCCGTGTGCTGGCCCTTGACTATATCGGAGCCTTGGTCGCCGCATTGCTGTTCCCGATCTTCCTGGTGCCCACTCTCGGGCTCAACCGCACCTCGCTGCTTTTTGGAATGCTCAACGCAATAGTCGGCCTTTGGGGAACGTGGCTTCTTTCACCGCTGATCAAGAAGAATCTCACGCTGCTGCGTGTCAAAGGGGCCGTCGTCCTCGTATTGCTGCTCATCGGTTTTATCAAGGCTGACCAATTGACGACGATGGCTGAAGATTGGCTGTTTCCCGACAACATAATCTACGCCAAGAGTTCGCCTTACCAGCGAATCATCGTAACCCGCGGTAAAACAGGTTACTCGCTGTTTCTTAACGGAAATCTCCAATTTAGTTCGTTCGATGAATATCGTTACCACGAGGCGCTGGTCCATCCGGCCTTTGCCTCTTTCTCCGGAGAACCAAAACGGGTACTGGTTCTGGGCGGCGGAGACGGCCTGGCCATTCGTGAGATCCTTAAACACAAGTCTGTGGAACACGTCCGGCTAGTCGACCTGGACCCCGAGATGACCCGTGTTTCCGACGCGGTTCCTGCACTCGCTGAATTAAATAAGTACGCATTCAGCGATTCCCGGGTCCACGTAACAAATGCCGATGCCTTTGTCTGGCTTGATGACGGCGACGGTGAAATATATGACATTGCCATCGTCGATTTTCCAGATCCGAACAATTTCGCGCTTGGAAAGCTCTACACGACGCGCTTTTACAACCTGCTTAAAGCCAAGCTCCGGCCGGACTCCGCTGTCGTAATTCAGACCACCTCACCATTGATCGCACGCGACTCATTCTGGTGTATCGTTGAAACGCTGTCAGCGTCAGGATTCACCGTCAAACCGTATCACGCGACCGTACCGAGTTTCGGCGTATGGGGCTTCGTGCTGGCTAAGACGGGGCCGTTCGAGACCCCAGACAAGGCCCCCGCGGGTGTCGAGTTTAGCTATCTCAACGATCAGATGTTCCGGGGAATGTTCAACCTGCCCACGGATATCTCAAGACCTGCCCATGAAATAGAGATCAACCGGCTCGATAACCAGGCACTGGTCCGCTACTACGAGACGGAGTGGAGGCGGTTTGAGCAGTAATTAAGTTCTCCTAGTTAGCTCCCCATATCTTGAATGAACCTGTCTCGCAGAGAGCTATTAACCATCTTCCTGGGTGCGCCATTCGCGTCACAAGCGTGCCGATCGCGAACGAAAAAGCCGTTTCCTGCAGGTGAGATCGTGGGGCAGTCAGCTGAACTTGGCCATATCCTCCGCGAAGGCAGAAGTTTCGAAGTACCGGCACATCGCTGGCAAAATCTAAAGGTCGCGATCATCGGCGGCGGTATCGCCGGACTTTCTGCAGCCTGGAAAATGAAATGCGAAGGATTCGAAAACTTCGCTTTGTTCGAGCTGGAAAAAGAAACCGGCGGCACGTCACGAAGCGGAATCGGACAGCCGGTAAATTATCCTTGGGGCGCGCATTATTTACCTGTACCTTTTCAGGAAAATTTTGAGTTGATCAAGCTCCTCGACGAAATGGATCTCATCGAGGGCCGCACAGCCGCCGGTGACGTTGTTGTCAAGGAGCAGTTCCTATGCCGTGATCCGGAAGAGCGTGTCTTTTATAAGGGCCGGTGGTATGACGGGCTATATCTTAATGTCGGGGCGAGCGAAGAAGACAAGCGGCAATTGGCCGAGTTCGAAAAACATATCGATCATTGGGTCAATTGGCGCGACGCGGAGGGAAAACGTGCATTCGGTGTTCCGCTTGCGACGTGCTCAAACGATCCTGCAGTTACGTCATTAGACAAGATCTCATTCGCCAGTTGGCTCGAGCAAAATAGCCTAACGTCCGAGCGCCTGGCCTGGTATTGCGATTACGCCACTCGTGACGATTACGGACTAAAGGCGGAACAAACATCGGCTTGGGCCGGATTGTTCTATTTCTGCTCAAGGGTCCGCAAAAGCGGCGCCGAATCGCAGCCGTTCATTACTTTCCCTGAGGGGAACGGCCGTTTTGTTAACCACTTTTCCGAAGCCGTTAGAGATCATATACGAACATCACAAATGATTGTGTCCGTAGTGCCGGTTAGATCGGGAGTCGATGTTATCTGTCTCGATAATGGAGAGACCCGCGGTTTTCACTGCGAAAAGGCGATCTTTGCATCGCCGATCTTTACCGCACCATATGTCATTCGCGATTTTCGCAAGGACGCCCCATTCGCGGTCACGGAGTTTCAGAGTAATGCATGGTTTGTCGCCAACCTCTTTTTGAAAGACAGGCCGCACCCCCGATTTGCCAGGGATTTTCCGCTTGCTTGGGACAACGTGTTGTACGAGAGCCCATCACTCGGCTATGTCGTGGCCACCCACCAAAAAGGCATTGACTATGGGCCAACGACCCTGACCTATTATTATCCAATGTGCGAGGACCCGAATGGACGCACCACCCTATTTAACTACGATTGGAAGCAGCTCGCCGACGTCTGCCTGACAGATCTCTCGCGGGCTCATCCGGACATTTACGAGCTTACCGAGCGGATCGACATCATGCGCTGGGGGCATGCAATGATAAGCCCGCGGCCAGGGTTCATCTGGGGCGGCGAACGGGAAAAGGCAGTGCGTCCGTACCGCAATATACATTTTGCCCACACCGACCTGAGCGGGATCGCACTGTTTGAAGAGGCGTTTTATCACGGGCTTCGAGCTGCGGGCGAGGTACTAGCATAAGACCCGAACGAGCTTTTCGTATGGACGCGACAATACCCGGATCAAACTTCTGGCTTTTCTCCCGAAACATTGACCTCGGGGTCTTTCTCGGAAGCGCAGTTGCGTCAATCGTCTTGCTCGCGATCGGATGGCACCTGGGACTCCTCGGTAGTGACTCGCCCGAATGGACGTGGATCACGGCGATCCTACTGATCGATGTAGCTCACGTGTGGTCGACGAGCTTTCGCGTTTATTTTGATAAGGAAGAACTTAAGCGGCGATTGTCGCTATATCTGCTTGTGCCGGTTTTCGGATATGTGGTTGGCGTTGCCTTATATTCCGAGGGCGAGCTGCTTTTCTGGAAGGTCCTCGCCTTAGTTGCAGTCTTTCATTTCGTCCGACAGCAATACGGTTGGGTAAATCTATATCGCAAGAAACTGGGCGAGACCGAAAATTGGACTTGGTGGATCGATTCGGCGGCGATCTATCTCGCGACTGTCTATCCGCTCGCGTTCTGGGTCACGCAGCTTCCCAGAAATTTCCAGTGGTTCGTACAGGACGATTTCATTGCTGTACCGGCGATCGTCGAGATGGTTATTTTCCCGCTTTACGTGATCGCACTTTTGGCCTACGGAGGAAAGTCACTTTACCGTTACTTTACAACCGGCTTTCTGAACCCTGGCAAGGACATCGTTGTTGCCACTACCGCCGTATGCTGGTACGTCGGCATTGTATTCTTCAATTCCGACTACGCATTTACTGTGACGAATGTGATCATCCACGGCGTTCCATATTTCGCCCTTATCTGGGTTTATGTAAAGTTCAGACGTGAGACCAGCGGGCGTGTCTACCGCTCACTTTCGTCAAACTGGTTCGTATTCCTGGCCACCTTGTGGGCTCTAGCGTATGTGGAAGAGCTTTTCTGGAATCGCGGTGTTTGGCATGAGCGGCAATGGCTATTTGGCAGCGAATGGGATTGGCATAGCTGGAAGATGTATCTCGTCCCGCTGCTCGCCGTGCCGCAGCTGACGCACTATGTTCTCGACGGCTTTATCTGGCAAAAAAAGAACAATCCAGACTTTCGATTGATATAGGAAAGGCGGCTCGAAAGCCGCCGATATACTTAAAAATAATTAACCTCAGATCACCCAGCCGCGAAAAAGAGACTCGATCGGTGTCTGTACCGGAGCCATGGGCCGGTTTGGTAATAGCTGTTCCGTGAGCGGCCTTACCTTTCTGACTTCGTCCGTCTGAAAAAGAAATCCCCCATCCTTTGAAGGTTCGGGCGTTACGCTGATCGATTGGCGGGCACCATCGCGAAGGATATTGAGCGTCAGCGCCCCCTCCTTCTTTTCGTTAACCGAGCGTATCAGGTCAAGCTCGTTCGTGATGGCCTTGCCGTCGACTTCGACGATAATATCACCGGCCCGAAGCCCGGCCTTAGCGGCCGCTGTATTCTCACGCACGGTGTTGATCATAACGCCGCCCTGTACACCGTACCGGTCGCCGAGCTGTTTTGTAAGCGGATACACCGAAACCCCTATTTGCCGGCCCGTACGCGAATTCCAAACAAAGGATTCCCCTCGCGGTAGGTTGAAATTCTTCGGAAACTCATCCATCTTGAAATTCTCGAGCAGAGGCCAGTCCTTCAATTTGCCAAGATCTACCTTGTCCGCGCCTTCCGGAAAGTTGAACTTAAAGTTTCCGTTATCAAAAGTCGGTGCAGGACTCTTCGCTAACGTTGCAGTTATCTCTTGTTCGGCTCCGCCCCGGAGTACGGCCAACTTAACCTGATGGTCGGGTGAAACCTCGCTCACAAGCCGCGACAATTTTCGGCCGCTTGTTAGAGGTTCACCGTTAAATCTGACGATGACGTCGCCCTCCTTCAGTCCGGCGACAGCTGCGGGTGAGCCTTCGACCACCTTTGCTATCGCAACACCTCGAACCTCACGCAGTCCGAATCTTGAGAAATTCTCTTTCGTGACCTCCGTCGTTTGGACACCGAGATAGCTCCCGCTCCCATCGAACGAAAGTGAAAATGCCCGGCTTAGAGGTGTTTCCCGGTCAAGCCTCGAATCGGGAGTCTGTGCGACGACTGTCATAAGGGACAGCGCACTCACGAATGCAGAAATAATCAATTTAGGGTACATAACAACCTCCAAATATCCTTGATCTAAAAATATATGCTGGCGAAAACGCCTAATGTACTATTTTTGTTGCGAGATCGAAATGAAAAGGTTGCCTCAACCGCGGCCCAGCTTTTCAAACCGTTCAGCTGCAGCTTCGAGGGTCTCATCTTTTTTGCAGAAGCAGAACCTGACAAATTTCGAGCCCATTTCCGACCGGTGGTAAAAAGATGAACCAGGCACAACCGCAACACCGATCTCGCGGATCAGATGTTTCGTAAACTCGATATCATCCTTGAACCCAAACGCAGAGATATCGCACATCACGTAATAGGCTCCTTCGGGATAAGAACAGCCGAATCCGGCCTTTTGAAGCACCGGGACGATGAAATCCCGTTTTTTCTGATACTCGCTTTGCAGTTCGTCGTAGTAGCTTCGATCGAGGCTCAATGCGTACGCTCCGGCGTGCTGCAGCGGATTGGCCGCACCGACGGTCAAAAAATCATGGACTTTGCGGATCGCGCACGTTATATCCGGCGGGGCGATGCAATAGCCAACCCGCCATCCGGTGACAGAATATGTTTTCGACAGCGAATTAACGATCACTGTCCGGTCACGCATTCCTTCAATATTTGCTATACAGATATGCGGGGGTGCCAAATTCGCACCATCATCAGATCCCTGCGGACGATAGATTATATGTTCATAGATCTCGTCGGTGAAGCAAAGTGCGTCAAATTCTCGGCAAAGGTCGGCGATGAATTCGAGTTCGGGACGCGAGAATACCTTCCCAGACGGGTTGTTTGGGTTACAGATGATTATTGCTTTCGTTTTGTCGCTAAAGGCCGCCCTCAGCTCATCGCGATCAAATACAAATCCGGATTCCGTCGAATAGAGAGGTACATGCACGGGCCGCGCGTCCGATAGGATCGCATCGGGAGCATAGTTTTCATAGAACGGCTCAAACACGACCACCTCTTCGCCGGGATCAACGGTTGCCATCATCGCGGCGATCATTCCTTCCGTCGATCCGCATGTGACGGTTATTTCCGTTTCAGGATCTATCTCCAGACCAAGAAACCACTGGGTTTTGGCTGCGATAGCATCTCGAAAACTCTTTACTCCCCACGTAATAGCATATTGATTATGATCCGCCGCGATAGCCTCCATCGCCTTTTGCTTTATATCATCGGGTGCAGCAAAGTCCGGAAAGCCTTGGCCGAGGTTAACCGCACCATATTTGACCGCCTCGCGTGTCATTTCACGAATGACTGACTCGGTAAAACTTGCGGCCTTCCCAGAGATGCGACTTTTCGATTCTTGAGTATTCGACATAGTGAAATTTAACCACACTTTCTTATTTCCCACGTGGGTGGGTCGCGTACCGGCGAACCAGGAGCGGCCGTTAGACATCATACCCGCTGCTTCCAATGTCTGGAATATGGTTGTTTTGTCGGGTCTCGGTAAGATAAACTCCAATGTTACCGACCGTCTCGGAGGTTCGATCTATGAAGTCTAAAATTTTTATCTCGCTGCACCTTACGTTCATCCTTTCTGCCAGCCTCTTCGCACAGGGACAAGCGACCACAGCCGCATCCAGAGGGTATCTCCTTGGGCCCGGCGACGAGATCAGCGGGAAAGTTGTGGGCGAACCTCAGTTCGACTTCGTTGCTTCGGTAAACGAGGACGGTAATATCATGATCCCTTTCTCGAGCACTCCGGTACCAGCCCAGTGTCGTACCGAGAAACAGCTGAGGTCTGATCTTACAGTGCTTCTCGAGAAACAACTTCGCAACCCCCAGTTCAGCTTAATTACGAAAAGGAACAGCCGACCTCCGGCCACCGTTTATGGCGAAGTTCGCAAGCCGTCCGAATACGACCTTAAAAGAAAGGCTACACTCCTCGAACTTCTAGCTTATTCCGGTGGACCGACCGAGGAAGCCGGAGGAATGGTAGAGATAGCACGTACCCAAGCGCCACTCTGCGCCGATGATAGAGATTCGAGCGACTGGGCGGCGTCAGTTAAGGATGAAGGATCGGTCCCCATCAAAATGTACAGTTTGGCGAGCCTTCAGGTCGGCAAAGAAGATCCGGTGATTTATCCCGGCGATATCGTTCGCGTCCATCGTGCTCCGCCAGTATATATAATTGGCGAGGTGGTCGCGCCGCAGGGAATCTATGTTCGAGAACAGGGTTTGACTCTGATCGAAGCGCTGGGCATGGTCGGGGGTGTCCGTCGTGAAGCAAAGAAAAAGGATGTCAAGATTCACAGACTGAAGAATCCGAATAGTAAAGAACGGGAGATACTTTCTGCCAATCTTGAACTTATAGCGAAAGGGGAGCAGCGCGACATCGCTCTTCAGGCGTACGATATAGTTGAGGTCAACAAAGCGAAAGACAGTATCGCCATGACAATTTTGAATTTCGCTGTTGGGGCCGGTAAGGCGGCTATAACTTCAGGGGCCAATAATATCGGTTATCGGGTCGTTTATTAAGCACCGGTCCGTCCTTGTTCTGCCTTTCGGTAGATCTCATCGATCAGTGCCTTGTATTTATCATCTACTACCCGGCGCTTGACCTTGAGCGTCGGGGTGAGGTCCCCGCTTTCCACCGTCAAATCATTCTCAAGCAGGGTAAAGGCCTTAACCTTTTCAAACTGAGCGAGTGCGGACGTAGCCGCCTCGATCTGCCTTGTAAAAAGGTTGATGATACGCGGGTGCTCACAAAATTCACGCGGAGACGAGATCTCAAGCTCCTTGAGGCGGGCGTAAGACTGGAGCATCTCAAAATTAGGAACGATCAATGCCGCCGGAAATTTGCGACCGTCTCCTACCAGTACCGCTTGATTCACAAACCTCGAGGACCGTATCATCTGCTCGATAGGCGAAGGTGCTATATACTTTCCGCCCGATGTCTTAAATAACTCCTTCTTTCGGTCGGTGATCTTTAGAAATCCGTCCGGGTCTATCTCGCCGATATCTCCGGTTCGAAACCATCCGTCGTCTGTAAAAGCCTCTTTCGTCTCAGCTTCTTTGTGGTAATAGCCCTGCATCACGCCCGGCCCTTTCACCTCGATCTCGCCATCGGCCGCGACTCGAACCTGGACGTTTCGAATCGGACGCCCTACTGTTCCCACACGCGATGCGGTGTGGTTATTTGACGAAACAACCGGTGAAGTCTCGGTCAGGCCATAACCCTGCATGATGGAGATGCCCGCACCTGTAAAAATGAGATTGATCTCGTTGGGAAGAGCTGCACCGCCGGTGATGCAGAACCTTAATCGGCCGCCGAAGAAATCTCGCAATTTTGAGTAGATCACAACGTCGGCGATGCCGTGCTTTGCCGCAAGCGCCATTGTCGGCGCCTGACCTTCACCGGTTGCCAAAGCGTATTCCTTTGCCACGTCGATCGCCCAATCAAAGATCATTTCGTTCACACGGCCGGACAGGGCCGCTTTCAAACGAGCTCGTTCAAAGACCTTTTCAAAAATACGCGGTACGCCGATGAAGATCGTCGGACGGACTTCCTTCAGGTTGTCCGGGACCTTTTCTATTGACTCCGCGTAGTGGACCCGCATGCCATAACGCATATAAACGTACATGCCTGTCCGTTCAAATACATGCGACAGCGGCAGCACGGAAAGCGAGATGTCACCTTCGGAAAACGAGTACTTTTCGCTGGCGTCGTGAACGTTCGAGGTTATGTTAGCGTGGGTGAGCATTACCCCCTTCGGCTCGCCCGTCGTGCCGCTGGTGTAAATGAGGGTCGCTATATCTTCGGGCCCGACTGAGTCCAAAAGTTCGTCGAGCAATCCCGGAGATTCACGTTGGAGTTCCGCTCCCCGGGCCTCAAGCTCACCTAAAGAAAGCATCGCGGGGTCATCTGGATCATCATCAAAAAATACGAATTTATCCAATGACTGACAGCCTTCTATCGCAGGTCGAATTCGCTCATAGGTGGCACGATCCTGAATGAAGAAAACGCGTGCCTCCGAATCATCGATGATGTATCTAACGGCGTCGGGCGCCAGGGTGGTGTATATCGGCACATCGACAACACCGGCAAACTGGCACCCGGCATCAGCCAGTGTCCACTCAGGCGAATTTGAGGCAAGGATAGCGGCTCGATCGCCTTTTCGTAAGCCCAGCGAATACAGGCCAAGAGCAATTCGTCCAGCCCATTCTACTACCGAACGTGACGAGATACTTCTCCATTCTCCGTCCTTTTTGAAATTCAATGCATCCGGGAGGTCAAATTCAACCGACGACCGAAGGAACAGGTCGGGGAGCGTTTGCGGATCAGAATTCAAAAGACGATCGACATGCCTGGCTAACCGTGCAAATTCTATGGTCTGTCCGCGGGTCTCTATCATGCTGCCCGAATGCCTCCAAAAAAGATCTTCAGGACCTCACCAGCCAATGGTTCCAGAGGATATGATTTTTCCGACAGTACCCAGTTGGTTACCATTTCATCGAGCGCACCGTAAAAAATTTTTGCCGCGACAACAGGCTTAATATCCGAGCGGAAGACACCCGCGGCCTGTCCATCCTTTATCGTGATCCGGATGATATCGAGATAATCGCCAAATCCCGCGGCCGAAAACTCCTTCATGTGCTTTGTCGAACCACGCAGTTCGACCTGAAATACGATCGCCAGATCGCGGTCGGCGCTCAGCCGTTTGAGATGCAGTTCAGCGATCCGCCGCAGGCGCTCCGATGGCTCAGTGATCGAAGCTAGCTCGCGTTTTCCTTCGTCAATGAATTCGGCCATCGCCTGATCAAAGATCGAATGAAGGATCTCATCCTTGCTCTTGAAATACAGGTAAACAGTACCGTCGGCGATACGGGCCTCGCTGGCTACATCGGATACCTTTGAGTTGAAGTATCCATTCCGAGCGAACACCTTTATCCCGGCACGAAGTATCGCGGCGCGTTTATCGGTTACCAAGCCGACCGATCTCTGATTCTTTTTCATTACTGGACTATGCATAACAAAGCATCAGGTGAATGAATACTCATTCATTTCACAAGAATAGACCGGATAGTCAAATTGTGCAATAAAGATATGATGAGGGAACAAATCGCAAACCGAAGCAGTGTGATTAACGAAAGCGAGTGGGCGTTAATTGAATGGCGGAGAGGACAGGACTCGAACCTGCAAGCGCTTACGCGCGGTAGTTTTCAAGACTACTGCCTTACCAATTAGGCTACCTCTCCGCATATGCGAGAGCAGAATTCAAAATATACCTGATACCTGAAAGTAAGACAAATCTTTTGCCGGAGGCAGCCTCATTGATCAAAGGCCGCCCCATCCCCTCGGGATCAGTGCGGCCTTTTGAGTTTCTCGGAAAGAATTTTAGCTACGCTTGGTTCTGAGTTTGCTGATCGCGGCGTCGAGAGGCTTCGCCTGGTCCCAACCGCTTGATTGATATTCGATCTTGCCGCTCTGGTCTATAAGGAAATAGGCGGGAAATCCCATCGCAACGTTTCCTTTTGAATCCTTTCGTGCGTACTTCAACACGAGGCCGAAGCTATTCGGAAGAATATCGAAATTAAAGGGATTTCGCTTCAGGTATGTGTGGACCTTTTCCTCGTTCTCCATCGTGGCTGCCAGAAAGACAACGTCCGAATTTGTATATCCTTCTGCGATCCGGTTGAGTTTAGGGATCTCGCTATGACAGATCGCGCACCTCGTTGACCAAAAGGTGAGCAAAACAACCTTGCCCTTTAGAGCATTTAGATCTACAGTCTTGCCTTTCAGATCGACGGAGGTAAAAGTTTCTGCGAAACGATTCTGCGCGGCCAGGGCAGTCGCGAATGAAAACACCAAAATTACTATCAGTAAATAACGCATGGTTTTGTAACGAAAATGAGAGTAGGATCGGCGTTAAAAGAAGTTTCAACGCTGTTTAAACCAGATTGCTAAAAGGAAATCAATTCCAGAAATGGAAAGGATCCGCTACAGGTCCTAAAACGAGTGTATCTCAAACGGCGTCCAACCGCTATGCTAAAATCGCCGCTGTGCTATTGGAAACGATCGAGGCCCTCAACTTCCGTAATCTGGCGGGTCAGATCGTCTGTGGTCCCGGCCTGAACATACTCGCGGGCGAGAACGGCCAGGGGAAAACAAACTGGCTGGAAGCGATCGGCCTCCTGGCTTCTACCAGGTCTTTCCGGACACCAAAAGTTCAGGAGGCGGTAGCGTTTGGCGAGGATTCCCTCGTTGTCCGCGGCAGAGTTCGGGAATCTCCCGAGATAACCCGTACCCTCAGCGTGGTCGTGCAGGGCAATGCAAAAACATTGCTTGTAAATGATAAGAAAGAACCCGTGCAGCGTTACCTGGGCCAATTGCACGCTGTGGTCTTTAACGCCGACGAACTGGAGGTCGTGCGTGGAAACCCGGATTCGCGCCGGCGATTCCTTGACACCGGGATCGTGTCGCTTCATCCGCCATTCGTGCAGGTCATTACTGACTATAACCGCGTTATCAAGCAAAAGAATGCCCTGCTCCAATCGGCACGTGACCGCGAAGATGGAATCGACCGGATCCGCGACGCCCTTGAACCCTGGAACACCCAACTCGCTTCCCTTGCCGCGAAGATCCACCGCGCTCGGATCCGCTTCGTTGAGCGAATTAACGAGATACTCGAAAAAAGGCTTTTTGGTCGCGAAGAGCTGACGATCAGATATGTATCGTCGCTTGAGGGAAAGGGCGACCTAAACATGTTCAATGAGGCAATAGCTGAACGTCTCGCACTCCGCGTACAGGCCGAAGTCGTTGCCGGCCACGCGCTTATAGGTACCCATCGAGACGATATGGAGCTTAGATTTGACGGGCATGATATCCGTAAGTACGGCTCGGCCGGCCAACAGCGTAGCGCTCTACTGCTGCTTCAATTGGCAAACATCTCCGTTTTCCATGCGACACGCGGCGAATACCCTCTGTTTCTGATAGACGATATCGATGCCGAACTCGATTATCGACGCATAGGTAAATTGCTGGAGTTTCTCGAAGGAAAATCCCAAACTTTCGTCACTACGTCCAAAGAAAGTTTTGTTGAAAAATTCGGCGCCGATGCCTCCATATTTTCGGTTCGCGGCGGAACGGCGAACCGTGCCTAAATGCAGATTTTTACTAGCTTTGGCAGCTGTGAATATTGCCGGCGAAATGGTAAAATTACTTATCGGTTTTGGGAGACAATTCCCGGCTGTTTTTACTCGCCCTTGGTCATAGTTTTTATCAGGATACATTATGTACGGCGAGATGTTTTTTAGGAAAGAGGTTTTATAAATTGGCTAAAGCAAAGACAGAATACGGTGCTGATCAGATCACAGTACTCGAAGGCCGCGACGCGGTACGCAAACGTCCTGCGATGTATATTGGATCGACGAGCGAGATCGGGCTTCACCATCTTGTTTACGAGGTTGTTGATAACTCGGTCGATGAGGCCCTCGCCGGTTATTGCGACACCATCGAGGTCGCGATCCATATCGATAATTCGGTAACGGTGATCGATAACGGCCGCGGAATTCCGACCGATATACACAAACAGGAAGGCCGGTCGGCTGCAGAGGTCGTCATGACCATCCTTCACGCGGGCGGCAAGTTCGACACCAATTCATATAAGGTCTCCGGCGGGCTGCATGGTGTCGGCGTAAGCTGCGTCAACTTTCTCAGCGAATACTTAAAGCTCGAGATCTGGCGTGACGGCAAAACGCACGAGATGGAGTTCGAGGCTGGCATACCCGTGGCACCGCTCAAGCACACTGGCACCACATCCAAACGCGGGACGAAGATCACATTCCGGCCCGATTCCAGCATTTTCGAAACGACCACCTACAGCTTTGAGAAGCTCTCGGAGCGTCTTCGCGAAAAAGCGTTTTTGAATAAGGGGATCCGCATTTTCATCAAGGACGAACGCGAGGACCCTGAGAAATCCCACGAATTCTATTACAAGGGCGGCATTGCCGAGTTTGTAAAGCACCTTAACAAGAATAAGAGCCCGCTCCACGACGAGCCGCTCTATTTCGAACAGATCGCCGACGATCTCTCGGTCGAGGTGTCGATGCAGTACAACGACAGCTACGACGAAAAGATCTTTTCATTTGCCAACAATATCAATACCGTCGACGGCGGTACGCATCTCTCAGGTTTTCGCGGAGCTATAACGCGTACTATCAACAACTATGCCGAGAGTTCGGGGATGATGAAGAATGCCAAGGTCTCGCTTACGGGCGATGACGTTCGCGAGGGTCTTGTGGCCGTTATCTCGGTGAAGATACCGCAGCCGCAGTTTGAAGGCCAGACTAAGGGGAAGCTCAATTCTCCGGTCAAGGGCCCGGTCGAGTCGTTCCTGAACGAAAAGCTTGGAGAGTTTTTCGAACAAAACCCAGGCGTGGCCAAAAAGATCGTCGGCAAGGCTGTGGATGCTGCCCGTGCCAGAGAGGCGGCCCGTAAGGCTCGTGAGATCGTTCGTAAGAGCGCCCTCGGCACGTCCACCCTGCCCGGCAAATTAGCGGATTGCCAGGAAAAAGACCCTGCGTTATCGGAGATCTACATAGTCGAGGGAGATTCGGCCGGAGGCTCGGCCAAACAGGGCCGTGACCGTAAAAACCAGGCTGTTCTGCCGCTAAAAGGCAAGATCCTCAACGTCGAAAAGGCTCGCTGTGACAAGATGCTCGGCCACGGCGTGATCAAGGCACTCATTACTGCGTTAGGCACAGGCATCGGAAAAGAGGATTTCGACGTTAATAAGCTGCGCTATCACAAGATCTGCCTGATGACCGACGCCGACGTCGACGGCAGCCATATCCGCACACTGCTTCTAACCTTCTTTTACCGGCAGATGCCCGAGTTGCTCGAGAATGGCTACGTTTACATCGCCCAGCCGCCCCTCTACAAGGTAAAACGCGGCAAGAAGGAAGAGTACATCAAGGACGAAAAGGCGATGTTCCGCTACCTGATGCGAATGGCCACCGGCGACTCGCAGATCAGCTCAGACGGTCGTTCGATCGAGGGCCGGGAACTTTCAAAAGCGCTCGAGCAAACCACCGAGCTCAAGAATTATTCCGAGCGGCTGGCACGACGTCTTTTCAACGACGTTCGGCTGGTCTCGCTTCTTCTCGATGCCTTTGCAGGCAAAGACGGAATCTTGACCAAAAATCAGGTTCGGCTCCGCAAGATCTTTGCCGAGCAGGATATGATGGCCGAGATCGAGGGCAAGCTCGCCGCTGCAGGCTATAACACCGAGCTCACCAGCGATGTAGAGCACAGCCTGTGGGAGATCGACATCGCCTATCCTAATGGCCAAAAGCTCAAAGTGGACTGGAACCTCGCTAGTTTTGTCGAATTTCAAAAGGCGGTCGAGCTTAGAAAGTCGCTTGAGAACGATTTCCCCGGTCCGTTCATCCTGGGTGAAAATGGCAAGAGCGAAACTCTCGGCACCCGCGAAGACCTTTTGGAAAAAGTAATGGCGATGGCCAAAAAGGACCTCACCATCCAACGTTACAAGGGCCTCGGCGAGATGAATCCGGAGCAGCTCTGGGAGACCACTATGGATCCCGACAAACGCACAATGCTCCAGGTCCGTATAGAGGACGCCATCGAAACCGACGGCATCTTCACCGTCCTCATGGGTGACCAGGTCGAACCCCGCCGCAAATTCATCGAGGACAACGCACTGGACGTAAAGAACCTCGACGTTTAGATCGATTCTATTCCCACGTACTAATGCACTGCACCGTTACTGCTCAACGGGCACAGGCTTTTTCCACCCATGTGGTGAAGAGAACCTGCATCACGTAATTCCAGCAGGACCAAAAACTCGATGATCTGTTGGTGGCGAAACGACAATCGATCGAAAATTAACAGGCGGTCAGGAGCCCAGCGTGGGAAAAAAAGAAACAAATTGTCAAATATCTAGTCGAGTCTGCTAAACATCCTGCCGAGCCGTCCCCTCGAGTTCGAGAACCAGGTCGGGGCCGTAGGCTTTGGCGGGTGTTTGGAAGCCGGGGGTGAGATTGCCGTCGAGGATCTTTAGGGTGATGTTGAGCGCGGCGAGGGCGGTCATTGTGTAGCCTTCAGGGCCCTGGAGGCGTGATTCTACACGATTGCCGTTGAGGTCGAGAGCCTCGCCCCAAAGCAGTGTCCGGCCCTTCGCACGTTCCGCATCACTGGGCCCGCCAGCTGGGATTTTCTTCTGCAGATAATCCTGAATAGGGGCGGTAGCGAGCAGCCAGCCGAGATATCGGCTCATCTTCATCATCTTCAAAGCGGACGGCGGCACGACGGTAAATACCTCGATATTCGGAATGCCTGTCGAGTGATAAGCGGTCGCGACGTCGCCCCATGGGATCGTCACACCGGTCTTTGTGACCTCGCCAAAGTCGATCTCTCGGGTCTTCCACGCCGCTGGCACGCTCGTGATCTTGCCGTCCTTTCGGATCGCTCCGCCCTTGCCGACGTTCATTGTCATCGTCGCCTGCGTGCCGTGCGATAGTCGGCCCATACCGTAAAAGGCAAGCGAAAGGTGGGTAGCCGTCGGCAGCCGGTCTTTTAGATGGCGGGCCAGACAATCGCTCGGTACCACGTCGAATCCGACACCGGGCATTACCATGATTCCCGCATCTTTCGCCTTTTGGTCGAGCGCGGCCATTGCCTCGAATACAGCGATCTCGCCCGTGATGTCCGTGTAATGCGTCTTCGTTCGTAGGCATGCCTCGACCATCGGCCGAGACGTCAACGAGAACGGCCCTGCACAATGCAGCACTATCTCGACGTCCTGTAGCGACTGGTCGATCCGGTAAGCTTCGTCGAGCGAGAAGACGCGGTATTCGAGATGATGCTTCTTGGCGAGCGATTCGATCTCGATGGCATTCCTCCCGGCGAGAATAGGCTTCATCCCACGCTCGATAGCGTACCGCGTGATCAACTCGCCTGTATAGCCATTGGCTCCGTAGATGAGAAAGTTGCCGGACATAGAGGTATTAGTTCGCGCTGATTATAGCAGTGTTTACGATGCGGCGCTTTCGTCGATAAGGATCACCTGCACCCGCCCAACGAGGCCATTCTCAAGCCGGACCTTTATCCCATGCGGATGGTTCGGTGAATTCGTTAGTATGTCCTTCACGATCCCGACGGTCTGTTTTCCGGTTCGCTGGTCCTGTTTGAGGACGATGGCGACTTGGAGCCCGGGGCGGATGTTTTTGCGTTCTCGATGCGGCATATCAGAATAGAGTCAGTTTTGCATCCTGCGTTTTTCTAAGCTTGGCCAGAAACTCCTTCCGGCCTATCTCTTTTGCGCCGAGGGCCTCGAAATGCGGGGTCATCACCTGCGAATCGAGCCAGGTCGAGCCCCGCGCCTTCAGATGATCGATCAGAAACAGAAGTGCGAGCTTTGACGCATTATCCTTTCTATAAAACATCGACTCGCCGCAAAACACTCCGCCGGCGTCGACTCCATAAAGCCCTCCGACCAAAACTCCGTTATCGTCCCACGCCTCGACGCTGTGGGCCATTCCGTCGCGGTGAAGCTGACCAAAAACCTGCTCAAATTCACTCGTGATCCACGTCCCGCCTTGGCGCGGTCGGCGGGCGAGAGCGCATTCGCTCATCACGGCGTCAAAATCGTGATCGATGGTAAATGTGAGGCTCGTGTTTCGCCTCGCCTTCTGCAAACTGCGCGGTATTCGGAGGTCGTTGAAGTCCAGCACCGCCCGCCACTCCGGGCAATGCCAGGGCAGCGGAATGTTATCCGTATGCCAGGGGAAAATGCCTTTCAAATACGCTTCGCGGACGTTGTTCACCGTAAGCGGCGTGCCGAACGCAACAACGTCCCGCGAGCGAAAGAAATAGTTCCCGATCGCCACCCACTCAGGATATGCATAAGTGCCGGGATCGGGAAATACATCGGAGGTCATACCTCATTTTACCGCAAAACCGCTGGTAAAGTTGCCGCCTCAGACCTTGACCAGCTTCCACTTGCCGCGTTTGAAAAGCAGCGCGCTGGCTATGGCCAACATTGAGAACGCAATGGTTATCGCCCAGAACACACCCTGCGGTCCCATATTCAGACGAGTTGCGAGCACGTATGCCAGCGGTATTTCGAAAAGCCAAAACACCACAAAGTTTAGCCACGTTGGCGTCACCGTGTCGCCCGCACCGTTAAAAGCGCTTTCCATGACCATGCCCAGTCCATAGAATGCATATCCGTAACCAACGATCCGCAAGCAATCGCGCCCATAGGCCGAAATTGCCGGATCATCAGTAAAGATCGCGATCACGAGGTCCGGGAATATGACAAAGAACAGGCCAGCAAGGCCGAGGAGTACCGCATTAAGAAATCCGGCGATCCAGACTGCGCGTTCAGCTCGTTCGGGCTTGCCTGCTCCGAGGTTTTGACCGACCAGCGTGGCTGCCGCATTTGCCAAACCTACGGCAGGCAGAATGACAAACACGATCACCCGCAAACCGATCTGGTAACCGGCGATCGCAATGCTCCCAAATCCGGCGATGATGATCACTAGTCCTGTCCAGCTAGCTGTCGAAATCAGGAATTGCAGCACCGCGACCGATGAGAGCCGTACCAGGGACCAAAGGAGCTTTGGGTCAAACTTCCAGTGCCGCCGCCTGATCTCGATGCGCCCGCCATTATCGCGAAAAAAGAGCGCCCACGAGGCGTACGCTACTCCGATACCGCGGCCGATCACCGTCGCCACAGCCGCACCCGTCACCCCAAGCTCGGGAAAGAACCAGATGCCGAATATAAAAAACGGATCGAGTACTATATTCAGCAGATTCGCGACGACCAGCACCCTGAGGGCAATGGCCGCATCGCCCGCTCCCCGAAATATCGCGTTCAGCAAGAACAGGAAAACGATCACGGCGCTCGTGCCGAGCATGATCTGCATGAACAGGGTCCCAAGCTCAATTACCTGCGGTTCCGCGCCGAGCAGCCTCAGAATGTCCGGCGCAAAGATCACACCCGCGACGCCCATCACGACGGAAACGATCACGCCAAGATAGATGATATGTGCTGCGCTCCGGGCGGCCCCATCCGGATCGTCCTCGCCCGTCCGGCGCGCTACAGTGGCTGTTGCTCCGATGCTCAAGCCAATCGCGACTGCGTAGATCAAAGCAAGCGTCGATTCTGTCAAACCAACGACCGCCACGGACTCAGCGCCTAACCTCGCCACGAAGAAAGTGTCGACGATCGCAAAGATCGCCTCCATCGACATCTCGAGGATCATGGGAATCGCGAGGATGATGAGACCCGCAACGATAGACCCGCTCGTAAAATCCCGCTGCGTCCCCCTAAAAGCCTCCCTGATGATCGACCTAAATGAATTATCTGCCCGCTCCTCAGACGGAGCCTCGGACGAATTATGCATAACTACCTATTAGTTTGAAATTACAATAACGGCACGGACCGTGCCTGGACATGCCCTCAGCGCAAGCAGAACGGTCTGCGGCTCGAGAACCTTCGGAGCGGGTAGACTAGACAATCTCGGGTAGCATAGTTTGTAGAAATTAGCACAAGCCGTCTTGAGAATGCAAAATGCCTATACCAGTTTTTAAGGCCGGTCTCGGCTCATTAGTTCAATTTGCCTGACCGACACGTCGTCATGTGTTCCATTTGACTTTGTACTATAATCGCCTCGATGTTCAAACTAAGTCTCGGCGACGACGCCCATCTTGCTCATATCGAGCCACATCACGCGCCGGAGCTTCATGCTTTGATCCAAACCAGTTACGATCACCTGCGTGAGTGGTCCAACTGGCTAAAGGATCCTGACCGGCTTCTCGAGAATACCGAAGAATGGATCGCGAAGAACCGGGCAAATTACGGTGCGGGCCTTGGGTACGAGATCGGGATCTGGCACTTAGACCGAATGGCGGGGCAGATCGGATACAACTATTTCGATAATAATGACCGGCGGACTGAGATCGGTTACTGGCTGGGGGAAAATTTCCAGGGCAAGGGCCTTATCACCCGTTCTTGCCGCGCCTTGATCGATAACGCATTCAGCAACCTGAACATCAATCGGATCGAGATCCGCTGCGGGACCGAAAACCTAAAGAGCCGGAGCATACCCGAAAAACTCGGGTTCAAACTAGAAGGCACCGCCCGCGAATCCGAATACCTCCACGACCGTTTCATAGACCTCGCCATATACGCAATGCTCGCAAGTGAATGGCGGGATAAAAGTCAGAAGTAAACTAAAGCGCGCGTACCGACGAAGATTCCCAACGACCAGACTGAACGCCTCCTTGCCGCTCCGAGGGCACGATTCTTTCCCGTGATCCACAACCTTTTCGATAAAGCAGTTTCCTTTGATTGCAATGCAACTGGATTTGGTTTACTTTGACGCTGAACTAATTACCTTCTCTGTTGCCTTTTCGTAAAAATGATGACGTTTCGTCGGGATTTTTTAAAAAACCTTGCGATATCTGCCGGTGTATTTGGGTTGGGACGCGGGGTTGCGTTGGGCGGGCCTCAGACATCGGTCCTGCGTTTTTTGGTCGTGGGTGATTCGCTCATTTGGGGACAGGGGCTTCACGAAAAAGACAAATTTTACTACCTGACGTCAGAGTGGCTGCGAAAGGAGGCATTTGGTCGAGAAAGAATGGTCGATCTCAAGGTCAAGGCCCATTCAGGATCGACTCTTAAGTTTCGCGATGACGCGGCCGCAAAACTCAAAAAAGCCGGGCGGGACGAATCGGTCGATTTTCACCCCGAAGTAAATGTTGGCTTTCCAAGTACCTGGAAACAGATCGAAAAGGCCGCGGCTGAATACAAGGCTGCGGGCACCCGGGGTGCCGATCTCATCATGCTTTCGGGCGGAATCACGGATATCTCGGTTTCAAAAGTTCTTGACCCGTTCGGTGACAATAAAGATCTGCCGCCCCTTATCGAGCGTTACTGCCGCGACGATATGATGGATGTGCTCGACCACGCCTCCAAACTGCATGCGGACGCAGCGATCGTTGTTATCGGCTATTATCCGATGATCTCGGAAGCGTCGTCGAAGCAGAGGGTGCTCAACAGCTGGCTCGAGTCAATGGATTTTCCAGGCGGGTTAAAGCCGATGGCTAACAATCCCCTGACTAGAAAGCTCTTTTTCGGCCGTATACGAAAAAAAGCAATCGCCCGGTCGAGGATCTGGGTCGAACATTCTAATAAGAACCTGCAGGCGGCTGTCGACAAGTTTAACAGTCAGTTTCGCTCCCCGCGTGCCGTCTTCGTCAAGTCACCAATCGGCGAGGCCAACAGCTACGAAACTCCAAATACGCTCATATTTCGGATGGGAAAAAACGGCGTTCCCGATGACCCGCTTGCCGTACGCAGATCGGCCGAATGCAACAAAGTCCTTCCCGAGCTGAAAAAAACGACCGCTATCGACTATCCCGTCCGGCTCTGCGAGATAGCAGGTGTGGGGCACCCCGACCCTGCGGGCTCACGGGCGTATTTTGACGAGATCCGTAACGTGATGGCGAACAATTCATTTATCATCAGACGACTGTCTGTGCCGCGTTGACCTCGCCCGTGATCAAGGTGCAACACGCCGAACGCACCTTGCAACTAATTCCATTCACCTGTAACAATGATTACCTTGTGCAGGGCAAGTAATGGAGAACAACGGTTCAAAAAAACTTAAGATCGCAGTGGCGATGAGCGGCGGAGTCGATAGCTCAGCGGCCGCGGCATTGCTGCGTGATCAGGGCCACGAGCTTGTCGGCTTCACAATGCAGCTATGGAACCAGCGGCGTAACATAAATGTCGACGAGAACGGTGATCCGCTTCCGTCCCGCTGCTGCTCACTTGATGACGTGTACGACGCGCGACGCGTGGCTGAGAGTCTCGGATTTCCGTTCTACGTGCTGAATCTTGAAAAAGATTTTGAGAAAGCGGTTGTCGAACCTTTCGTTCAAAGTTATCTCGAGGGCGAGACGCCGATCCCTTGTGTCGCCTGTAATTCCCGGCTGAAATTCGCATCGCTCGATAAGATGGCCGTCAGTCTCGGGTGTGATAAGGTCGCGACCGGTCATTATGCTCGCGTCGAATATGACGCCGCTGCTGACAGATACCGGCTCTTCCGCGGGAGAAACCATGGTAAGGACCAAAGTTATTTTCTTTGGGAATTGACCCAGGAACAGCTCGCTCGCGCCTACTTTCCGCTTGGAGAAATGTATAAGGAAGAAGTTAGGGATATCGCGCGTGACGCTAATCTTTACACCGCCGAGAAACAGGAATCGCAGGAGATATGTTTCGTGCCCGATGGGAAATACTCCGAATTTATCGATCGCTATCTGGACCACGAAGGCCGCGCGAGCGAAAGGCCTGAGGGCGGCGACATTGTGACTAGCGAGGGCGTCACGGTCGGTGCGCACACAGGAATTCACCGTTACACCATCGGACAGCGGAAGGGCCTGGGCATTTCGAATGAAAAACCGCTGTACGTTACCCAGATCGAGCGCGCAAGGAATCGCATCGTAGTCGGCGAGGCTGATGAGCTGGATAGCTCTGGCTTTGTTGCTAAGGGTGTTAACTGGGTAGCCTTTGAGACTCCCGGCGAACCCGTCCGTGCAGACGTTAAGGTCCGTTATCGGCATGAGCCCGCCGCCGCGACCATTGTTGCCTTGCCCGACGGACGCGCTCAGATCACGTTTGACGAACCGCAGAGAGCCATTACGCCGGGACAGGCAACGATCTTCTATAACGGCGATGAGGTCGTCGGCGGCGGTTGGATCGTCAAAGCATCAGGCCCCGACCGGGGCTAGCTAAAGTCAACAGATTTGAGCCTTAGAGACGAAAAGGACTACAGAGAACGAGTGTTCGAGATCGTTCGCAGCATTCCCGCCGGCCGCGTTATGACCTATGGCCAGATCGCGATAATGCTTGGTGAGGGTTACACCGCGAGGACGGTGGGTTACGTCATGAGCGGAGCCGACGCCGAGAATGTACCGTGGCAGCGGGTAATAAATTCGCAGGGAAAATGCTCAACCGGCAGGCTCACTATTCCAATAAATCTGCAGCAGGAGCTTCTCGAAACCGAAGGGATCTTATTCAGCAAAACCGGAAAGTGCGATCTCAGGCAATATCGCTGGTTCCCAGATGGTGCCGCTTGGGACCAACCGGAAGTCGACGAACGCATAAAACTGTTCACGCTCGAGGAATCACAATAGCCACTCATCACTCTCCTACCTTCCCCATTTCAGTTTGTTCCTTAACACATCGAAATAGTTTCGGTTCGAGGGGTGGACCAGGTTAAATGTCGTTTGGCTTTTTCGTATAGCGATCCGGTCGCCGACGAGCATTTGGTGTCCGATCTGACCGTCCAGGCTCAGCACGACACCCTCGTTCTCGTTGTCGAGGATCAGCTCGATCTCTGCGCTGTCGGGCACAACAATCGGACGATTCGTCAGGGTAAAAGGACAGATCGGGGTGAGGACGATCGCGTTCATTGAGGGAAAGATTATCGGGCCGCCGGCCGACAGGTTATACGCGGTCGAACCGGTCGGCGTCGATACGATCAATCCGTCCGCACGAAACGAATTTACAAAAAGGCCGTCAAGATTTACCGTTACCTCGATTATTCGGGCGAGAGCGGCCTTGTTGATGACCACATCATTAAGCACCCTGCCTTTCGCGATCATTTCATCGCCACGCCATTGCTCGGCATCGAGCATAACCCGCCGGTCGATGTCATATTCGCCGGCTATTATTGACTCGAGCGCCGGAAAAAGCTCTTCGATCCTAAAATCCGTAAGATACCCCAGGCTGCCGTAGTTAACTCCGAGAACCAAAATTTCGGAGTCTCCCACTAACCGGGCAGTCGAGATCATCGTTCCGTCGCCGCCCAACACAACGAAAAGGTCCGCGTCAAAAAAGCCCGCACCCTCAATGGGTGTGTTTCCGGCTGAAAGAGGCTCACCTGCTTGCAAGACTCCTCGTTCCTTCAGCCATGCAGATAGCTCGGCCGCCGTAGCCATCGCCTCATCATGGCCCGGTTTGACCACGATGCCAGCCGATCTGATCTCTCGATTCGTCATATCTCGCAGTGTTCCGTTAATAATCAGTCACCCGTCCCCAAACTGCAAGCCTTTCCAGCAACCCGCGCGGTCGGCATATAACGCTAAACTGCTGCTTCGCTTAGGACTCTCAGTTCCGATACGATCTCTGGCAAAACGGCTATGACAGTTTCGATCTCTTCAGCCGTATTGTATCTGCCGAGGGAGAACCGTATCGATCCCATCGCCCAGGAATAGGGAATATTCATTGCGGAGAGTACAGGCGACGCGGCGTGATCGGCGGCGTTGCACGCCGAGCCGGTCGAAACGCATATTCCTGCCCGATCAAGCCCGTACAGGATCATTTCGCCGTTGGTATTTTCGAATGAAACGCTGGAGGTGTTTGGAAGTCGCTTCGCGGCATCGTCAGTACCGTTCAAGCGAGAATTTGGAATTTTGTCCAAAATTTTGTATTCCAGGCTGTTGCGGAGTCGTCTGACCTTGTCAATCGGCGTTAGGTCGGCAACCAATTTCGCCGCCGCCCCGATCCCGACGATCTGGTGAACGGCCTCTGTCCCGGCCCTTCTTCCCCGTTCCTGCCCACCGCCTATAAGGTATGACGCGACTTCGATCCCCTGGCGAATATACAACGCCCCTATCCCTTTCGGACCGTAAAACTTGTGGGCCGAGATCGAAAACAGGTCGATCGCCGTTGATCTCACTTCAATTGGGATCTTGCCGACTGCATTCACACCGTCGACATGAAAGATCGCGTCTGAATTATCTTTAATGATCGTGCCGATCTCGTTTGCCGGAAACAAGATACCCGTTTCGTTATTCGCAAACATGATCGAAACGAGAGCGGTCTCGGCGTTCAATGCGTCGCGTAACTGCGTAAGGTCCAGCTCGCCATTTTCGTCCACCTCGAGCCATGTAACGGTATATCCCTCGCCTTCGAGCTTTCGCAGGAGTTTACGAACGGCGTCGTGCTCGACAGTTGTCGAGATGATGTGCTTTTTCCCAGGACGGGATCCCAGTGCTCCAAGAATAGCCCAGTTATCGCTCTCGGTCCCGCAGGAAGTAAATACGATCTCACCCGCATCACTTGCCCCAAGAAGCGACGCTACGCTGTCGCGGGCCTTATCGACGGCTTTTCGGGCCGCCCGGCCGATCGCGTAGGCGGACGATGGATTCCCGAAAGAGTCCTTTAAAAAAGGGAGCATTGCGTCGAGAACCTCGGGAGCAACCGGGGTAGTGGCATTGTTATCCAAATAGATCATGGCGGCGCGCGCCGTCAATTTACCATTTAAGGTTTACCAATTACAATTACCGTATCTTGGAAGCAACACTAAAGATCACCGAGCCCACAGGACGGACTTGGCAATTCGTTCTTTTTCCCGGCAAGACGATAACCATCGGCCGCGCCAAGGAAAATGATATTGTCCTGAACGATCGCCGGGTTTCCCGACGGCACGCGTTTATCTTCACGGCGGGCACCGAATTCAAGGTGGTCGACGGTTCGATCGAAGACGGAAAACTTATCCGCAGCGTCAATCACGTTTACGTCAACGGCCTGCCCTTACTCGAAGCCGCGTTGAAAAGCGGCGATGTCGTCGTGATCGGCGAAAGCCGGCTCGAGTTTCAGGAAACCCCAAGTTTGAGCGTGATAAGGGTCGAGCCGGCCGATATCCGGCCGAAGACGGTAAACTTTGATGATTCCCCGCTCGGGCATACCCAGGTCCAGATCTCGGTAAGCGACATCCTCGGAGGGCAATCCTTTGAATCGGCCGAGGCCGCTCTGGCGAGCCCGCAAGAGCTAAAGAACCTGCGGCGAAAGGCCAAGATCCTCGAGCTGCTCTTTGAGATGAGCAAAACTCTTGGCACGGTTTTTGACTTAAAAGAGATCTTTGAAAAAGCGACGGACCTTATCTTTCGTGGAACGCCGGCGGATCGGGTCATCGCTTTGCTCGCCGACGAGAATAGCGACGGGACATTGGCCGAGCACGATCTTTATCAGATCGGCGCAAAAACCCGAGATGCCAACGACGAAACCTTGACGGAAAAATTAACAGTGAGCAGGACGATAACGCATAAAGTAATGACCGAGCAGGTCGCCGTCCTTTCTCAGGACGCCAAGACCGACGAACAGTTCCTGGGTGCGGAATCGATCGTCTCTCAGGGTGTCAGATCGACGATCTGTGCTCCGCTGCTGACGCAGTCAAATGTACATGGCGTCCTGTACGCAGACCGCCTCGACCCATTTGCCGCCTTCACCTCGGATCACCTGGAGCTGATCAGCGCGATCGCTGCTCTGACGGCTGTAACCGTCGAAACCGTAAAGGCGCATGATCGTCTTGCCCGTGAGGAAGTCGCGAGGGCCAACTACAGCCGCTTTATGCCCGAGTATGTGGTCAAGCAGCTGCTCGAGGACCCCGATTCCTTTCGCCTGGGCGGGGCAAATCAGACGATAACAGTGCTCTTTGCGGACATACGGGGATTTACGTCGATCTCAGAACACGCAAACCCCGAAAAGGTGGTCGGTTTACTGAATCAGTACTTTTCAGCAATGACCGAGATCATTTTCGAGCATGGCGGGACCCTCGATAAATATATCGGTGATGAGCTTATGGCACTGTTCGGTGCTCCGACAGCAACGCCGGACGACGCCCGGAATGCGGTCAAGGTGGCTGTTGCCATGCAAAGGAGAATGGCCGGGCTTAACGCGGAGCTCACCGCCGAGGGTTTTGACGAGATCGCGATCGGTATAGGACTCCATACAGGGGTGGCGACCGTCGGCTATATTGGCTCTGAAAAACGTTCCGAGTACACCGCCATCGGAGACACTGTGAACCTAGCATCGCGGCTCCAGTCGAATTCAAGGCGGGGTCAGATCCTGATAAGCGAGGCAACCGCAACAGCGGCCGGAGACATCTTTCCGATGGCAAAAAAGGAGCCACTAACGGTTAAGAATCGACTTCAGCCGGTCGCTCTTTTCGAAGTCGAATGGAGCTGAAATTTTTATTTGCAGTTACGCGAAATAGAATATAATTGAATGATCGCGGTATCTCCCGCGTGTAGTCTTCATGTTAAAGATCTCGTCACTAAAAAAACTTGTAACTGATTCAATGGCGATCGATCTCGGTACCTCGAGCACCATAATTGCGGTTAAGGGCCGAGGTGTCGTACTTGATGAACCCTCGCTGGTCGCGATCAACGAGCTTACCGAGGAGATAGTAGCTTTCGGGCAGGAAGCCGCGGAAATGTCGGGCCGTGAGGGCCGCGACATCACGGTCCGGGCTCCGCTTATCGGCGGCGTTGTCGGGGACTTCGAACGCACCAAGAAAATGCTCGCCCATTTTGTCCGCAAGGCAAAAACAGGCGGTTCGAATATCTCCCTGCAGGCCGTCATGAGCATGGTCTCGGATGTGACCCACGTCGAACAAAGGGCATTGCTGAATGCGGCTGAAGAGGCCCATATCGGTAAGGTGTTCATGATGGAAGAGGGGCTCGCCGCGGCTTTTGGCGCGGGAGTGCTTCCCACCGACAAACGTGCGTCGGCGATCGTCGATGTCGGCGCGGAAACGACAAATATAGCGATCGTTGCCAAGGGCTCTATCGTTCATTCAGTCTCGGAGCGTTACGGCAGTAACGCTATCAACGAGTCTCTGGCGACCCATCTCAGGCGCCATCGCGGCCTCCAGGTCGGCCTGGAAACGACCGAACACTTGAAGACAACGTTCGCATCTACGTTTTTGCCCGACGATATAACGAAATCGATTACGGTCAGGGGCCGTGATGTTCAGACGGGCAGCCCGGGCGCAGTTGAGGTGACTTCCGGTGAGATATTTCCGATCGTCGAAAGCATGGTTCGTCGCGTGGCGCTTCGCGTCAAGGACACGCTCACCGAGCTTCGTCCCGAGGTGGCAGCGGATATTTTCGATCGCGGTGTCATCCTTACAGGCGGGGGAGCGTTGCTCGACGGTATCGACCAGTACATGAGATCGTTCATCAGCCTCCCGGTCACGATCGCAGACGAGCCTCGTTATGCGACTGTTAACGGACTTTTAAAAATGTTCGATGATGAAAAGCTTCTCGAGCGGGTCGCCCGCAATGAGCTCGGTGTGCTGCAGAGCGCCGAGATCCCTTTCCAGGCGTAATTCAATAATACAAACTTTGCCGTTTTCGTGGGACACTCACGCGTGTCTGTATGTGTTGCACTGAAAACAGATAGAAGAATCTTGGGTGTACCACGCTGGGACACTTTTTCGTGCATGCTGGCTTCGGCCTGATTATAAACCGCAACACACCCGGTCCTTCGGTTTATAATTGCCACGTGCATCAGTTCGTCCGAAATCTCGTATCAGAGTGGCGCCGTCTGCAGCTGCCGTTTGCTGGTTCGACTATAGTAATTGCCACGTCGGGTGGTGCGGACTCCGTTAGCCTTTTGCTTGCTATTCACGATCTTGTCCAGCGTCGCAAATTGACGCATCGGATCATCGCCGCTCACTTTAACCATGGACTGCGGGATGGTGCTAGCGACGCAGATGAGGAATTTGTTCGAAAGCTCACATCCGAACGCACAATTGAACTCGCAGTGGGTAAGGCCCGAATCGAGCAAGCCGGTAATCTCGAACAAAATGCCCGGCGTGCGCGCTATGAGTTCCTTCGTACAACCGCCCGAGGTGTCAACGCCTTTGCTGTCTTAACCGGCCACACAATGAATGATCAGGCCGAAACTGTATTGATGAATCTACTTCGCGGAAGCGGCCCTGACGGCCTTGCAGGAATGCGGCCGGTAAGGACCCTTGCCGGAGACGCCGAAGCGGTCTTATCCCCCAAAGATGGGGCACCTCAATTACCGCTTCCCCCCGCCGAGGTAAAGCTTGTTCGGCCTTTATTAAGCTGGGCACTTCGCGGTCATACTGAGGCCTATTGCCATGATCTCGGTATTGAATACCGTTATGACACCATGAATGAGGACACAGCGTTCCGTCGGGTAAGGATACGCCAAGTGCTTTTGCCCCTGCTCGAGGACTTTAATCCGAGGATCATCGAGACGCTGGGAAACACTGCTAGGTTAATGCAAAACATCGCTGACAACACTGTTTCTCAAGTTCAGACAAGCACCTCGAGCGAGCTGACCCTCGCCGAGATCCGCAACGCGCCGAAGAGCGAATTGCACAACGTTATCCGTACATGGCTTAAGCAGCAGCGGGGGTCAAGTCGCGGCTTGCAGCTGAAACATATGGAATCGGTCGAACGTTTGGTGTTTAGCACTAAGAGCGGAAAGGCTGTCGAATTGCCCGGGGGCAGAGTGTTCAAGAGAAATGGCACCCTTGTCTATGAGGAAAATAAGGTTGAAAATTAACAGGCCGACGTCTAGAATCAAGAGTTGGCGTTTGCGACGGGCGTGCGCACCATTTGGCACAACGCGGTCGGTGCGGCTTACATCAAAGACCATTGATAAAACGTTCCGTTGGAAAGTTGATCTGGAGGCGATAAATTGAGTTCTAAGGCAAAACAAGTTCTGCTGTGGCTGATGATAATTTCGAGTGCGCTTGTCTTCGTTTACTACCTGCAAACGAAGCAAACGACGCCGCCTAAGGAATTGTCGTTTGATGCTGCGATGACGCAGATCCGAAATAAGGATATCAAGGAAGTTACTGTCAAACAGGACACCCTGGAGTTGGTCAGTAAGACCGATGTAAAAATGTCGGCCCGCCTCGATGCCAGCGACGCGACCCGCAACGAGATATACGCTGCAGCGAAAGAAACAGATACGGTTATCAACCTCGAACCGGCGTCGACCGGTTTTGGTTGGCAGCTCCTGATAAGTTTTCTGCCGTTCATTCTTTTAATGGGCTTTCTTGCTTTCACACTGCGCCAAATGCAGGCTGGTGGCAACAAGGCCTTAAGCTTTGGTAAATCAAAGGCGAAACTTCTCAATAACCAGCAAAAGCGTGTCACTTTTAAGGACGTTGCTGGCGTTGATGAGGCCAAAGAGGAACTGCAGGAAATAATCGAGTTTCTAAAAGATCCGCAGAAGTTTCAAAAGCTCGGCGGAAAGATCCCCAAGGGTGTCTTAATGGTGGGCCCTCCGGGAACTGGCAAGACACTTCTGGCAAAGGCCGTTGCGGGCGAGGCGAACGTTCCTTTCTTCTCGATCTCCGGTTCGGACTTTGTCGAAATGTTCGTCGGAGTCGGAGCATCGCGTGTTCGTGATCTTTTTGAACAGGGCAAGAAAAATGCTCCGTGTATCATTTTTATCGACGAGATCGACGCCGTTGGACGTCATCGCGGAGCGGGACTCGGGGGAGGGCACGATGAGCGCGAACAAACGCTTAACCAGCTGCTCGTTGAGATGGACGGTTTTGAGTCGAATGACGGCGTCATACTCGTGGCGTCAACCAACCGCCCCGATGTACTTGACCCCGCCCTGTTGCGTCCGGGTCGATTTGACCGGCGAGTGGTCGTCGGACGCCCGGATGTCCGTGGACGTGAAGGTATTTTGAAAGTTCATACGCGAAAGATACCTCTCGATGAGGCTGTAAACGTGAACGTTATCGCTCGTGGAACGCCCGGATTTACCGGTGCCGACCTTGCGAATATCGTCAATGAGGCCGCTCTCAACGCTGCACGATTTAACAAGAAGGTCGTGACCATGAGCGACTTCGAGATCGCAAAGGACAAGGTCATGATGGGGGCCGAGCGTAGAAGCATGGTGATCTCCGACGACGAGAAAAAGATCACAGCCTATCACGAAGCCGGACACACGCTTGTCGGCCTTAAAGTCGAACATGTGGATCCAGTACATAAGGTGACTATTATTCCGCGCGGCATGGCCCTCGGCGTGACGATGTACCTACCGGAAAAGGACCGCTTGAGTGCAACCAAGGAATATTTATTGGGCAATATCGCTATGTCAATGGGTGGCCGTATAGCTGAGGATATATTTATCGGCAGCATCACCACCGGGGCCTCTAACGATATCGAAAAGGCGACCGAGATCGCCCGCTCAATGGTTTGCGAATACGGTATGAGCGAGCTCGGACCGTTGTCCTATGGTAAGAAGGAAGAGCAGATCTTCCTTGGCCGCGAAATATCGCAGCATCGCGATTATTCGGAGGACACCGCGATCAAGATCGATCAGGAAGTCCAGAAGATCATAAACGAACAGTACCAGCGTGCCGTTACGATCATTAAGGAAAACCGCGATGCCCTGATCCGGCTTGCTGAGGCACTCCTCGAACACGAAACGCTGGATTCGGTCCAGATCCGACGTGTGGTCGCGGGCCTGCCGCTCGACAGTGATAATACAACTAGTCCGTCGGATGAAGACGGTTCGGCAACGAAAGAAGAGCCCACAAAGAATCCGTTCAAAAAACCGATTCTGCCGCCCATCACCGGCAATAACCCGGCGACCGCATAGAAATAGAAGTACTGTAACGTAGTGAAAAGGGATGAAGCCGGGTCTTCATTCCTTTTTTCTTTTCTTTTTCGTTGACAGTCTTTCCGGATAAAAGAAAACTTATATTCAACTCACGTTTCAAAATAGGAGGAAGCCGATGAAGAAATGTTTATCGATCGCCATGATCTTTATGATGCTGGGCATCAGTAACATTAACGGGTATACAAATTCCGAAAAACGACGAGCAGCCCAAACGATCACCTTCACTAATCTTTACGATGCTTTCGGAAAAGAGATAGCCGGAGTACGTCAGGATTTCGGCTTTTCTACAATAGTTAAATACAAGGGAAAAACAATTCTTTTTGACGCCGGGACCAACGCCAAGGTCTTTGAAAGCAACCTGCGAAAGATGAAGGTGGACCTTCGCAAAGTGGATATTGCGATCATTTCGCACGGACACTACGACCACATCGGCGGAATGGATTATCTTCTGAAAGTGAATCCAAGGGTCAAGATCTACCTACCTCGTGATTTTTTCTCGATCGGCGCTCCTACGATGTTCCCGTTTCGGGAACCCGAGCCCGGGGTGGCCGGTTCGCTCTCAAAAGACGAACAGTATTTTCGGGGCTCCGCTGTCGTCGAAGGTATGATTACAGAACCGACTGGCAGATTTTGGCGGTCCAATATCGAGTACCTTACCAAGGTAACGGAGGTGCTGCCGGGCGTAACCGTCGTTCCCACTACCGCTTCGCTCATGGGTACATTTGTCAGATATCCGCCCTTTGATAAAGAACCCCAGTTGATCGGAATGCCCGAGCTATCGGTTTCATTCGCATCTGAACAAGGCCAAATAATCGTCTCGGGATGCTCCCACACTGGGATCGAGAAGATCATTCAAGAGATTTCGATCGTTAAAAAAGAAAAGATACTCCTGGTCACCGGGGGCTTTCATTTGATCCCGTACGGCCGGGACTATATTGAGACTCTTGCAACCCGGATGCGTGACAAGTATGACGTCGAATTCGTTGCACCAGCCCATTGTTCCGGCCACATGGCCTTTTCCATCTTTCGTGAAGTGTTCGGAAACAAATACCGGTTCTTCGGCCTGGGTGAATCGATCTCACTGTAATGATCTGGCAGACCTCGCGACGCAAACTTGAATCGGACCGTCCCCTGGTTATGGGGATTCTGAATATTACGCCGGACAGTTTCTCCGACGGGGGAAAATACTTATCCATTGATTCGGCATTAGCTAGGGCCGATCAGATGCAGGCCGAAGGAGCCGACATAATTGATATTGGAGGTGAGTCGAGCCGGCCAGGAGGCTTAAGGGTCGAAACTCGTGACGAGATCCGCCGCACTCAACCGATCGTTAAGGCCATCGCGGACCGTCATTCTATCCCGATCTCGATTGACACGACGCGGTTCGAGACTGCCCTCGCCGCCTTAGACGCCGGTGCCGAAATTATCAATGATATCTCAGGCCTTCGTTTTGACGATCGAATCGCTGAGTTGGCATCTGAAACCGGGTGCGGTCTTGTTCTAATGCATTCTCGCGGCTCTTTCGAGACGATGCACTCACAGGAGCCCGTCGAAGACATCATCTCGGAGGTGATCACCGGGCTGCACACCTCGATCGATATCGCTCGAGATCATGGGGTGCAAACCGAACAGATCGTTCTCGACGTTGGATTGGGATTTGGGAAGGCTTTTGAACAGAATTTAGAGTTGATCGCAAAACTTGATAAAATCGTCGTTGAATTTGGTACTTATCCCGTACTTGTCGGAGCTTCAAGGAAATCATTCATTGGAAAGGTGTTGAACGGTGCGGGTCCTGACCAGAGGCTTGGCGGCAGTTTATGCGCCGCGATAGAGGCCGTGAAGCGAGGTGCAGCGATCATTCGCGTACATGATGTCAAGCAGTCTGTCGATGCACTTGCGATGCTTAGTGCATTAAGAGCCATTAAATAAATGTTGCTAAAAACTTACATAAAAGGGCTCGCAATTTACGCTGCGATCGTCGCCGTAACTGTTACGGCCGCAGCTGCTGAGCCGGCTCCTCAGCAAGAGACCGGGTCAGTTCTCGCCGATTGGGGTTATATTCTTCGCGGAGCGCTGTTTATATTCGCGAGCGCTCTTGCGATGGTCTGGATCGGCCGAAAGATCTCTAAGAGGCAGAAATGAAGCTCGCCCGCCTGATATCAGTGGCACTAATTTTCCTGACCGTTACCGGGTTTACGGAATGCTACAAACCCGTTTCAAGGTCAGGGCTCCCGGCACATATCCGCACCATTGCCGTTCCGGCTTTTCAGTTCGAGGCGAAAGGCATTCGTTACAGAGTTGAAACTCGCTTTACCGATGCTGTCATCAGAGAGATCATTCGCCGCGGCGGAGGTCTTAAGGTACGGGGCTCCCTCACGGGTGCTGACGCGGTGCTTGATGGCACGATACGCGATTTTAGCTTCTCAGGTGCGCTGTTGGACAGCGAAGGCCGGGCCCGCGTCTACGAGGTTACTATCGTAACCGCGGTCACTATCAGAGACATCCGAGAGAATAAGATCCTCTACGATAATCAAAACTTTACCTTCAGGGACTCATTCGAGTTTTCGGCCGATCCGCGGTCTTTCTTCAATGAGGAAGATCCCGCGGTCGAACGAATGGCGCGCGCGTTTGCCGACGCAGCCGTTTCGGCATTCGTTAACGGCATCGGGGTTAAAGAGAACAAGAAATAGATCCCGCTCCACTTTATGGTTTATTCGCGAGAAGACCTGCGAAACCAGCTCAAACGACGTGAATTCGCTCCCGTTTACGTGCTTTTCGGCCCCGAAACTTACCTTCGCGACCTCGCTGCTAAAACGATAGCGGACCTTAGCTTTACCGCCGGTGAGTTTCGTGATTTTAACGAAACTGCCTTTAGCCTGAATTCGGAAGGCAATCTCGAAAAGGCACTGGCGGCGGCCGAACAACTGCCTATGATGGCATCGAGGCGTATAGTTCGTTTGAATGATGTGCGTGTTTCGGCTTCGGGCTATCGGGATACGATCACAGAAGCCCACGAGCCGATCTTAAACCGATTTCTTTCAGATCCCCCTGAACACTCGACAGTGATCTTAGTTGCCGATGAGCTGAACGGGGTCCGCAAAATGGGACGATTTCTCCGGGAGAAAACGGCGGCAGTGGAGTTTACCCGCCTCACTGAAAACGATCTTGCAGTTTGGGCTGAGCGGGAATTCAAAGACGCGGGAGTGGCGATCGACGATCTTAGCCTTCGTTTCTTCTTAGGCAAGATGGGCCCGGACGTCCTCAGACTAACGAACGAGGTCAAAAAGCTTGCGGCTGCGTCTATGCCGGGCGGCGTGGTGGATATTGACCTGGTCGAGGCCCTTGCTCCAGACACGCGGGAACTCACGAATTTCGAACTCACCGACCATCTCGTCGCGGGGCGCCGCTCAAAAGCGATCGCCAGCCTAAACAAAATACTTGATGACGGCGCCGAGCCGCTCGCGTTGTTAGGGTTGTTGGCTTATAACTACCGCCGCCTTCTGATGGCCAAAGATATGATGAAGCGCGGTGCTGCCCGATCGGATATTTCAAATATTCTGAAAATGAGATACAGCGATCAGGAAGCTTTTTTCGCGGCGGCAAGGCGGGCCGACCTGCGAGATCTATGCAAGGCGATAGAGCGGTTAGCTCAGACGGATGTGGCCATTAAATCGTCGATCGGTGGAACAGGGCCCGCTGGCGCTCGAATACAGCTAGAGGTGCTCGTATGCGAGCTGGCTCTCATGTAAGCCTGCTAGATAGGGTTATAACCGGACGACCGATTGAAATAGTTATACAGATCGTTAAAGTCCCCGATCGCCCTGTTCAATATTAACGGAAGCTGCTGCAGGTCATTCGTATTGACGATAAGATTCAGGTTTCTTAGAAACGCGTCATGTGCGTTCATGGTGGTGCCGGCGTCTTCAAGTGAGATGAGGAACATTCTTCGTCGTTCCGATGAATACATAGCATTGGCCTTCTGCTGGATGACCGCCGCACCGCCCAGTTCCGGCGCAAAGTCCTGTGAAAATATCACGATCTCTGTCTTGCCGTCGCGCAATCTCTCGTTTGCTTGAGCCGGCGTCTGAGCGACATACACCTTATACCCCGCCTTGGCTAGAACATTTGCGGCCTCATCCGTTCTTTGCCCCAGACATAAAAGTATTCGGCGAGGTTTTTCTTCGTTATCAGGTTCGGTGGTCACGCCTTTATCGGCCTTAAGGGCCGACATTAGTGATTTAAGGGCGTTGTTTATCTGGAATTCAGACTCTTTAGCCGCAAATTCCTGGGCGCCTTCGGAAGTGGGCACCGCGGCCTGGCTGGCCGCAAGCTGCTCGACCGTAGAAAGACCTTTGCCTGAAGCGTCCTTCTGAACTCGCAGCAAATTCTGGCAGCGTGGGCACCGGACTGAGAAGTTTCCGGTGGGCACCTTTGTCTCATCCAGTTGCAGAGAAACAGAGCAATTATCGCATCGTATTATCATATTGGTCGTAAGCCGGACGGTGGTAAGCAATAAGGTGGATCTCTGAAAGCAGGCCTGGGCCGACTTCTATTCGATCATACTGAGGACCGAATCAGGATTTGCGGGCGGCGGCGGTTGGACCATCTGCTTCGGCATCGGCTTCGTTGGATTTGCATAGTCCTCGGTTGATGAAAGACCCTTAAGCTGCAGCAGAAGATTGTTTTGGTTCGTAGCAAACGACAGCCCATCATCCATCGATATTAGCTTCTTTTCGATAAGGTTCTTGATCACGGAATCAAAATCTTGCATTCCATCGATCTCACCATCCCGGATCGCGTCAAGAAGGGTCTTGCCTTCGGTCTCGCCCTTTTCGATATATTCCCGGGTCCGCTGATTAGATTTGAGGATCTCCACGGCAGCAACGCGGCCTTTGCCGTCAGCAGTAGGGATCAGACGCTGCGAAACGATATATCGGAACGTCTGTGCCAGGCGAGTGCGGATGATACGTTCTTCGTTCTTTGGATATAAACCAATAATGCGATCGATGGTCTTCGAGGCGTCGATCGTATGCAGGGTCGACAAAACGAGGTGGCCTGTTTCAGCGGCTTCGAGGGCGATCTCGGCTGTCTCCAGGTCTCGCATTTCGCCTACCAGGATAACCTTCGGAGCTTGCCGCAATGCCGCTCTTAGCGCCGACGCAAAATCTTTCGTATCCGCGCCAACCTCTCTCTGGTTTATGGTGCTCTTTTTATGGGTGTGCAGAAATTCGATTGGGTCTTCGATCGTGACTATATGATAGGCCTTTGTTTCATTGATGCGGTCGATTATGGCTGCAAGAGTCGAGCTCTTACCTGACCCGGTGGGGCCGGTCAACAGAACTACGCCGTTCCGGATATCCGCAATTTCGGCAAGCTGTAGTGGAAGGCGAAGAGCCTCGAAACTGGGTATCTCGTGCGGGATAACACGCATCACGATCGAGTATGAATTCCGCTGCTGGAAAATATTCACACGGAACCGGCACTTTCCGGGAAGGGCGTAGCTTAAGTCAGCCGTCCGATATTTGAACAAATGATCGGCCGCGTCGGGATTGTCGCGGATCAGCGACATTGCGATCATTTCGGTCTGATATGCAGATAGTTTACCGAGACCGATCGGAGAAGCCGAGTAAAGCACTCCATTGATCTCGACCTGTGGCTTTTGTCCGCACGAGAAATTAAGATCGCTAACATTCTCGGATACAAGCAGCATCTGCTCGATGATCGGAGCTACGTCTAAGAGACTCATTGATGGTTCGACTCCTTGATTTACTGGAGGGGGGCGGGATTCAGCGGGTTCCGGCGGTGGGATGACGCCGTTACTCGCTATGGCTATTATCGACGAAAAAGATCTGCAAAAGCAAGTAAAATTTAAACTAACTAAACTTGGTTAAACGTGTGGCTGGGAAAGTGAATTGAAAATTCGCATTTTTTCTTCTATAGCCGAAGGGTTTTCCAAAATGGCACCTACCATCGCTACGGAATCCGCTCCGGAATCGAACACGTCTACGACATTTTGTTCACTAATACCTCCGATCGCAACAATATTGGCGGACTCATTGGCCGCTCGCACGGACTGCAGCATTTCAGTTCCGATCACTGGCTCCGCGCGTTCCTTGGTGCCGGTCGGGAATATCGGTCCGACGGCGACATAGTCGATCGGCAATGTCACCGCATGCGCAGCCTGCGAGACAGAATGAGTCGATAGTCCGATGACCGCGTCCTCGCCTAATAACCTTCTGGCCTCATCAGCGGGCAGGTCATCCTGCCCGAGATGAACGCCGTTCGCCCCCGCGGCCATAGCAATGTCTACCCGATCATTAATGATGATGAGAACTCCAGATCGACGCGCGATCTCAACTGATTCTCTCGCAGCGGTATAGAACGCGAACGATGATGCGAGCTTATCGCGGAGTTGAATAATGCCCGCTCCGCCGCTGATCAGTTTCTTAACCTGCTCGACATGCGACATTCCCGATATACGGGTATCGGTGATCGGGTATATCTTGGGTATTTGAAATTTGGCGGCCAAATGGATCATCGACTAATATTTATTGGCGTGGAGGGATTTCATCATAAGGAAACAATCTTCGCCATTATTATAATATTTCCCGATACGCTGCACTACAGAATAACCCCATCGTCGGTAAAGGTCGTGTGCCGCTGTATTGCTTACCCGAACCTCGAGCATTATCGTACTCACGTCTCTCGCCTCAAGAGCTTTTTCGATATGCGCGAGCAACGAGCCGGCGATACGTCGGCGGCGATGCTCCGGGGCTACGCCGATGGTCGTGAGATGCGCGGCATTGTTCTCTTTTACCATCACGAACGCAAAGCCAACGTTCTCGCCAGCCGGTGTCACAACTCGGTAGCTCAATGTATGCGCCTCGCTTAATAAATACTCAAAGGTGTATTTCGTATAATTATCGCCGTTTCTGAAACAGCGAATATTGAGTCGAAGCACGTCCGAAAGATGGTCGATTGTGAGTGGAACGATCTTATAAGCGGTCGGGGGTGCCGGAGTTATAACCTCGTCCTCCGCCCAGGACATTGGGATAAAGAAATTTCGGATCGATTCGAGCACCGCCATAGTCACACGATGAGCATGCAATCGCCATAACTGTAAAAGCGGTACCGCTCGGCGACTGCGTGCTTATATGCGTCCATTATAAGTTCGTGCCCCCCGAAAGTTGAAGTCAGAACAAGCAGCGAACTCATGGGAAGGTGAAAGTTTGTGATGAGTGCGTCAACCGCTCGAAATTGATATCCCGGCAAAATCGTAAGATTTGCGAGATTGGTAGCTGGCGTGAACACCTTAGCCGTCGAGAGATTCGATTCGAGTGCTCTGGTCGTTGTCGTGCCTACGGCAACGATACGGCGACCGTCCCGCTTAGCCATGTTCAGCAATTCAGCATTCTCGCCATTGATCTCATACTTTTCGGGGGAGACCGAATGATGCCTGAGGTCCTCATGCCGAACCGGCTCAAACGTTCCGTAGCCAACGTGCAGAGTTATCTCCGCGACCGTCACACCCTGCTGCCTGATTGCACCGAGCACCTCCGGCGTAAAATGCAGTCCGGCTGTCGGAGCCGCGATCGCTCCGCGCTGTTTTGCGAAGACCGTCTGGTATCTTTCCCGGTCGCGATCAATAGCCGTCGAATCACGCTTAATATATGGCGGCAGCGGAGTTTTTCCGATCTCATCGAGGACCGCCATCAGATTTTCGCCTGACGTTTCAAAACTGACTAATACTCGTCCCTCGCCGACATTATCAACGATTTCCCCCGACAAACGCCCGTCAAAAGAGATCCGTTTACCCTTAGGCAGGCGGCGGGCCGGCCGGGCAAGGGTTTGCCATAAGCCTGCTTCGATCTCTTCTACCAGAAATATCTCAACGTTCGAACCCGTATCTGTCTGACCATACAGTCTTGCCGGAAATACTCTGGTGTTATTGAGCACCAGAACATCACCCTCACGGAGCAGTTGAGGAAGGTCGGAAAATTTGGAGTCAAAATGGCCCCACAACGCACGGTCGACAACGAGCATCCGTGATGACTGCCGTTCCTCTAAGGGCTCCTGAGCGATAAGCTCTGCCGGCAGCTCAAAATCAAAATCAGAGATCATCATATTATGGCTATTCTGCTTTTAGCCTAAAAAAAATAAAACGGCACACCCGTTAAAGTGTGCCGTTCGACTACAAGCGGATCAATGGAATGACCCAACGATCCGTCTAATAACTACTAACCTCTGTTGAATTATTTATCATAATATCACCCCCAGTGCTGACAGTATGCCACAACCAGAAGCCGATTTGCCAGAGAATTCTTCTTAAAATCAAATAATTTTCACGGGTCCGTTGCCGGTTACTACTAGGCCGATCTCGAAGGCCTCTCTCAAATGCGAGAGGATCTGTACGCTATTTTCCTTTGAGCAAACGACGATCATACCGATGCCCATGTTAAAGGTTCGAAACATCTCGCTATCTTCTACGTTTCCGAGCCGTTTCATCGTCCCGAAGATCGGTAATTCCGGCCAAGTGCCGCGGTTAATTTCTACTGAAACGCCTTCGGGTAAGATACGCGGGATGTTCTCAAGAAAGCCGCCGCCGGTGATATGGACGAGGCCTTTAATCAGGCCGGAGTTCAGCAGCGGGCGGATCTTTGGCAGGAAGCTCTGATGCGTCGCCAGAAGGGCTTCGCCGACGGTTGTTCCGAGCTCATCGACATGGTCGTCGACTTTGAAACCGCCGATCTCGAAGAACAATTTTCGCGCCAGCGAGTAACCATTTGTCTGTAGCCCATTCGATGGGACGCCGATAACTGCGTCGCCCGGCTCGATCGACTTCCCATCGATGACGTTTCGCTTATCCACGATCCCGACGATGAATCCGGCGAGGTCGTATTCGCCGGGCGGGTAAAAATCTGGCATCTCGGCCGTTTCGCCCCCGAGTAGTACGCAGCCGTTTTCGCGGCATGCCCGGGCCATTCCCTCGACTACAGAGGCTGTTACCTTGGGCTCCAGTTTCCCGGTCGCGAAGTAATCTAGAAAGAATAAGGGCCGGGCGCCCTGTACCAAAATGTCATTGACACAGTGATTTACCAGATCGGCTCCGACCGTGTTGTGAATACCGGTTTCGAAAGCCACTTTCAGCTTCGTTCCGACGCCGTCCGCTGACGCGACCAATATGGGCTCCGCCATATCCGGAAACGCTGCCGAAAACATCCCGCCAAAGCTCCCGATCTCCGTCAATGTGCGTTCATTAAAAGTGCTTCGAGCATACTCACGGATCTTCGCGACAGCGAGGTTTGCATTGTCAATCGACACTCCGGCGTCGGCGTATGAGATTGATTTGGTCATAGATGTTGCACCGGCCGGGCGATCCGAAACTCACGCATCAATATTTCATCGAATCTATCATCGGATGCGACCTGCTCTTCCGTCTTTTCGCCATTTCTCGTCACGATATATTTCGTATCCGTCAGCGTCTTTCTGCCGCCATCCGTCAGGATCGAACAGACCTTGCCCTTTGTAAAATGCGACTCTGCCGAGAATTGCTGAAAATCGCACATTTCCGCAAATTCGGACAGGTCACGGCCAAGAGGATCAAATCTGTATTCAGGTACCCACGATCCGGACACCATTCTTGCGACCTCAAAGGCGCCATCTGGGTTACGCCTGATCATGAAAACACCTTCCCTATCGTGCTGTTCAATGTCCGTAAATAGCTGAAGTGGTTCCGCCGCAAAATCACCAAATCCAACATCGGCAAGGTATTCCGATCGGCCGACCGTCACAATTATCGCGGCATGATCGAATTCCGGCCCGAACCCCCGCTCCCCGCCGAAGACTCGCGCCGAAACAAGCCGCGTTTGAAATCCGAGATCGCGAAGAAGTTCGTTAAAAACGCCATTTAGTTCATAACAGAAGCCGCCATGGCGATCTATGATGATCTTTTCAAATAACCTTTTCGGTTCCAAAACGATCGGCCGCTTCCAATGAATATCCAGATTTTCAAACGGCACATTTAGCAAATGCCTCTTCTGAAGCAATCGCAGGCTTTCGATAGTTGGCCCGAGACCGTGATCGGCACCAATTAAAAGTCGAGAAAGATAGGCGTCTATTCTTTCACGATCTTCCATTCAATGCCCTTCACCGTCGCACACGTTGGCCCGCCGTCGCGGCCAACACCTTCGAATTCCGTCTGCAGTACCATTCCCGCTCTCGTTATAAGGCTTTCGACCTGCTCACCGGTAATATTCACCAGCGAAATCTTAGCCCGGCGTCCCCATATTGAATGTTGATCGGCATAGGTTCCGGAATTTACATACACAAAACGTGCATCCTTTGGCCCTTGAGCATATCTGCCGAGAAAATTCGGCCTCGTCTCGGTCGTATCTACTGTAAGCTCGAAATCGAATATCAATTTCCGAGCTGACTTGTAGCTTGGCTCCAACAATTCGTTCTTTCCCCGCTGCACCATCATTACCACGCCTGGCAACGGCCGCAAAACTTTGATCCTTACCGGTATAGAGGACTTCATCGTCGTTGCTCTGGTTCAGTTCTGTGTCGAGTAAATTTCCAGGTCGCGAAAACTATCACCCCGCAAGATCGGCGACGATCCTTAAACCGATTGCTCGCTCGTCACTGATCTCCTTCAGGCGCCTGCCGTTGCCGATCGCCGAAAGCTAATTATACGTCCTCTCTTTTACAAAAAAACAATGCGGCTTATTCATTGACTTGGATAACCAGTGTAGTTAGCATTTTCAACAGGAAAGAATATGAGCTTCACACTGACAGACCTCGGCAGCGAGAACTTCGAATTCAACGCGAATGTTTGGAACTGGAAAGCCGCTCTCGAGTTGATCCGCAGCTTTGACATCGTTAGCGAGAATGCGGTGCGTCAAATGACCTACAATGCGACGGGGGTCAAGGTGTCGATAGATGAAGCCCACGAGATCGGCACACGAATACTTAATGAGGTCCTCCCAAAACTCGCTCCCAACAAACGCTTATATTCCGATCTTAGCATCACAGACGCGCCGGACGATATGACGCTTTACCGTGACGGCGACGAGCAGTGGAAGAATTATAGTGTCACGCATAACTGGCTCCGGGATTTCGCCGAGTTTTGCCTTAAGTCAAAGGGATTCCAGGTTTACTAGAAGCGCCGGGTATAGCATTCTGACTCTGATGGAGTTTCTCCAGCAAATTGCCGACGCGGTCTGGCCGATCTTTAAGAATATCTATGTCCAGATGGGCCTCCTTGTTGCGTTTGCAACGGTCCACGGATATGCGGGTGCCTGGATCGCCGTTCGAATGCTCTTTCGTCCTCGAATGCCGGTGAAGGTATTCGGCATTACCGTTTTCCCGCAAGGCATGATCCCAAGGCACAGGGACAAGCTGGCAAACGCCATCGGAAAGGCCGTCGGCGAAGAACTGGTCTCGCAGGAAACGATCCTACACGAGCTGACCGGCAACGATTTTTTGCGCAATAAGGTGCAGAAGGTCATCGATGCATATACGGATGAGCTTTTGGCTCTCGAACATCCATCGCTGATCGACTCGCTGCCAAAGAACGTCCGGGAACCGGTACTGGATGCTATCTCGGCCCTTCAGGGAAAGCTGGCCGATCACATCAGATCTATCCTTCAGAGCGAAGAGTCGCTCGAGGCCATTCGCAGCTTCGTGACTCGCCGGGTCGATGATGTGCTCGGACAGCGAGTGTCAAGCGTTGTCGACGACGAAACGTTCGAAAGTATCATCGAGTTTCTCGAGGCCCGTATCAGGACCGCGACCGGAGCAAAGAATTTTGAATCGACGATCCGCGATTTCATAAATCTTCATATAGATGATCTCGTTAAAAGCGAGACGCCTCTAAGTCAGATGTTCACCGAGGACGCCGTCTCTTTGATAAAAGAAAAGGCCGCCGAGCAGATCGAACCCGCGATACACCAGCTCACCGAGCTCGCCGCTGCCGAAAAGACCCGTAATCAGATAGGCGCTCTTATCAAGCACGAGGTCCACGACTACTACGAGAATCTCCCGTTTTTTAAGAAGATATTCGTATCGCGTGAGAATTTGATAGACGACGTCGATGACCTTGTCAACGAGAGTTTGCCCAAGCGGATCGAAGAAACGCTTCGCGGAGAATTTTTCGCGGAGGAAGCTCGGTCATTTATAAATACGAGCATCGATAACGCGCTGGCGAAACCGCTGCCCGACATGTTGGGCCAGATAGCGCCGGAGCAGTTGGATCGGCTGAAAGCGCAAGTGATCCGATCTGTCCTCGGTTTGATGCGAAGCGAGCAAACCACAAAGGGGATCACTTCATATCTCCGCGAAACATTAGAGAAGCTGCGTCCCCACAGCATCGATGCAATTCTCCAGCTGTTGCATTCCGAGTCGGAAGAGAAACTAAAGAATATGCTCTCTCGAGGGCTGCTCGACATCATCAGCCGGGAAGAAACCTCAAATATCATCAACGAAATGCTTGCCTCACAGATCGACCGGCTATTGTCGATGCCTATAGGACGGCTGATCGACCACATCCCGGAGGCAAAGATCAGAGAGGCCAGCGCTTCGCTCACTGAGGCTATCGTCGCCGCGACAAGCGCTAAATTACCTGAAGCGATCGCCGAGTTTAACGTCGCGGGGATGGTCCGCGAGAAGATCCAGGGATACCCTGCCGAAAAACTTGAGGCTCTCGTAATGTCGGTCGCTAAGGAACATCTTCGCAAGATCGAGCTCTTCGGCGCCCTTTTCGGGCTGATTATAGGTATCGGTCAAGCGATCCAATTTTACTTCTACGCTCGATAGCGCTTCCCGCTTTTTCCGAACATTTCCCGATCCACGGCGTAAGATTGAGTTCCGCCGCTAAATGGCTGGCGTCTAACCCGAAATTTATGCTCGAAGCAAGAGATCTCAATAAAACCTACACAGACGACGGAGTCGCGTTTCAAGCCCTGAAAGATGTCCAGCTTCGCATCGAGAATGGCGAGTGTCTTGCCATTGTCGGCAAATCCGGCAGCGGCAAATCCACCCTCATGCATCTGCTGGCCTGCCTCGATATGCCGACGGCCGGAAGCGTTTTCGTCGACGGCCGTGACACGACATCATTAACAGAAAAGGCAAAGAATGCTTTGCGGAATGAAAAATTCGGCTTTGTTTTTCAGCAGTTCTTTCTGAATGGCCGTGAGACTGTTTTCGAGAATGTCGTTTTGCCGATGCGAATACGAGGGGCTTCGCCGTCTGAAATTCAGGTCGGTGCCAAAGCGGCTATCGACGCTGTTGGGCTGACCGACAAGATCCGGAAAAAGGCCAAGGACCTGTCGGGCGGAGAAAAACAGAGAGTCTGCATAGCCCGGGCCCTGGTCGGAAAACCGCAGGTTATTTTTGCCGACGAGCCGACCGGGAACCTTGATTCAAACACGGGTGCCGCAGTAGAGAATATGCTCTTCGATCTAAACCGGAACGAGGGAATAACCCTGGTCGTTGTCACCCACGACGACGAGCTCGCAGCCCGCTGCGACCGAGTGATCGAAATGAAGGACGGCCAGATCATTAACGAAAAGCGCCGAGGTAAGATCTAATGAAATTCTGGGACCTCATCCGCATCGCAAACCGAAATCTTTTTCGTAACAAACTTAGGACCTTTCTCACGGTCGCGGCGATATTCGTTGGATCTTTTACCCTGACGATGACCAACGGGATCGGCGACGGAATGCGTGATTATGTGGAAAGCCAGGTAAAGAACGTAGACGGCGACGCGGTGATTTTTGTCCGCAAGAAGATCGAACAGCCTGAACAAGGAACACGCAGCGATGCACCGCCGGAATATAAGGAGGCCGCGGCTGACGAGTCGGTTGAGAACATCGATCCCAATGCCATGCTGGTATCGACGGCCCAGATGGATCATGTCCTGAAAGACATAGAGGGCGTAACAGCGGTAACTCCGCGTTACTCGTTAAACGGCGAGTACATAACCATCGGGACCGGAAAGAAGTACAAGTTGCAGCTTGGCACTCTTGCCGAGGGGATCTCGCAGAAAACCGAAGCGGGGCACGGGCTCACCGGCCCGGGACAGGTCGTTCTGCCTCTCGGCCTCGCCAGGGCGTTTGATCCCGCAATCGAGAACCTACCGGATCAGACCGCCAAGATAGCATATCGACTTCGTGACGGAACGCTGGCCACAACGGACCTGACCATCTCAGGCGTTGCGACCAAGGGCTTCATGACAAACAATTTTACGTTTGTAGATACTGAAACAGCAGCCAGGATCTACTCCGAGCAGCAGAACGGTGCCGCCAACTCAGACAAGTTCCTTAACTTTATCGTCCGGCTAAGTTCGGCGGACCCGGATATGATAGCTAAGGCAAAATCACATCTCGAAGATAAAGGTTTTGTAGCCGAAACTATAGCTGACCAGCGAAAGCGGACTTACGATGCTATCGGGATATTTAAGATCGGAATGAGCCTTGTCGCCCTAATTGCGCTTCTTGCCGCCTCATTCGGGATCATTAACACGCTTGTGATCGCGGTTCTTGAACGCACTAAGGAGATCGGCCTACAAAAAGCTCTCGGCATGGGCCGGTCAAAGATCTTTGCGATCTTCTCACTTGAATCGATCCTCATCGGCTTTTGGGGAGCGGTGCTCGGTACCGTCGCCGGCATCGTTGTTGGGTTGATCGTTAACAAAGTGCTGGTCACCGCCTATGCCGAATCTTTCGAGGGGTTCAGTCTTTTTGCGTTTACGTTGCCGTCGATAGCGTCCGTTCTTTTGCTTGTCACCTCCGTTGCCTTTGCGGCGGGAGTGCTTCCCGCATTTCGTGCCAGCCGGCTAAACCCGATCGATTCGCTGCGGTACGAATAGGGTTGTGGAGATGAGCATAGTGGTTTAACTTATCCTCATCATGAAACACATCATTCGATATTCGGTCCTATTCGCCGCTTTGTTATTTTCAGTCGCGTATGTAAATGCTCAGACACCGCCGGACGCCCCGGAATTGACCCGGCTTTTGAACGAATTCCTCAGCGGTGCCGGTCGTAACGACGCCGCGGTCCATGACCGGTTTTGGGCAGAGGACCTTATATATACCCGTTCTGCCGGCACACGGATAAACAAGACAGAGTTAATGAAGGGCGTCCGCTCCGCACAGCCTGCTAAGCCCGGGGACCCGGTTACGGTTTACACGTCCGAAGACGTGCGGATCCAGCAATATGGCAACGCCGCGGTAGTGGCCTTCAAACTTGTCGGCACGACGACACGTTCCGACGAGTCTAAGTCAGTTTCAAACCATCTGAATACGGGAACATTCATAAAAAGAAACGGACGGTGGCAGGTCGTCGCGTGGCAGGCCACTACTGTTCCTACGCGATAAGCGATCGGTCTCGACCGCTGCGAAGTCTACGTAACTACTTGTGTTCCTAAAGGGTTCACGGGTAAGCGGTCACACGACAATTTCCACCTCCCAAATATTTTTCATTCTTCGCAAAATATCCTGCAAGTTTCCCCGCCATCTTCGTTCTATCGGGCGCAGCGTTGAAGGCTGATGGCAAATGGAAGCGCTTTTTACGGCACCTCCAGATGCAGAAAGACATTGACCTTCACTCCGGCTGTGGGTGTCTGCCAGCGGACGGCTGGTCCGCGGTCCGAAGATCTATTTGAGGTAAAAAATGAAAAGACCATTAATTTTAGCAACCGTTCTCGCCGCTGCCGTAGCAGCTTTGGGAGCATGTGATCCTAAACCCGAAGTCCCGAACAAGCCTCCGGCAGCGTCGCCAAGTCCGGCAATATCGCCGAGCCCGTCGCTCTCGCCGAGCCCGGTGGCTTCGCCCGGTGTTTCGCCCGGTGTAAAGCCGAGCGTCTCGCCAACGGGATCTCCGGCAAAGACCACGGCTTCGCCCGTAAATAAATAGGGCGAAGTGTTGCGCGGACCCGGAGATCCAGAGGCAGCGGACAAGATCTGACCGAAGCCTAAAGATCGCCGGATCTGTTCTTTGAAAGGCGGGCCCCGACAGGCCCGTCTTTTTTTGTTGCTTCCCGGCACGCTCAAAAATCTGCGAACTTTTGCCCAAACGGATTCGTTTGCAGTCTAGAGTTGATAAGTTCGTGGAGGGATTTATATGAAAAAGATTGGTATTATTCTGTTTCTCGTGACGCTGGCGATCGGCCTGGTTATTTCGAATCTGTTCTCATTCGGCCGCGCGACTGACAGGTTTTTCAATTTCTCGCTGGGCATTGGCAAGGTCAAGGGTTCTGGCCATACCGCCTCTGAGGTTAGAGACCTCACCGGGTTTCACGCGTTGGATGTCGGCGGCGTGTTTCAGGTCCACATCACTGCCGACAAGGAATTCGCCGTCGAGGTCGAGGCCGATGACAATCTCCTGCCGCTGATAAGTACCGAGGTGCGGAATGGCGTATTACGGATCAAGACCGATCGAAAACTCTCCACAAGCAACCCTATTCGGATCCGCGTCTCGGCCCCCGATATCGACAACCTTGACGTGTCTGGTGCTGCCGCCGTCACCGTCGAGAATATCAGGAACGACGGTCTGAACGTAGACGCATCAGGTGCGTCGAAGATAAAGATAAATGGCGAAACCGCGAAGCTGATCCTCGACGTTAGCGGAGCGACAAAGGTCGACGCTGAGAGCCTTGCTGCGGAGCATGCTACGGTCGAGGCCAGCGGGGCCAGCCAGGTGAGTGTGCAGGTAGCAGGCCAGTTGCGGACCAATGCTTCTGGTGCCAGCCGGGTCGATTATTCGGGAACACCCATTGAGGTGATCAAGAAGACCAGCGGAGCCGCCAGCGTTTCCCCTAAATAAGGGGTTCAGGTTTCAACGGCAGCCGTTTTTACTCCCGCAACACGGCCATCGTCGTCCAGGCCCACGACATAAATATCGATCCTTACCCGTCCCACGCGGAACACCTTTAAGTGGCGAAGATTTTCCTTCAGGAGCCTGAAAAGCTCAAGGAATCTCTTCGCCCTTTCTTTTTGAATGTCTCCGTGCCATTTTTTTTTCCGTCAGACGCCGAAAAAAATCCTCTACACGTCGCTCCTCGATGTGGGTGGATGTGTCTCGGCGGGCCATTTTGAGTGCGACCTGGGCGGTTATTTCATCACATTCGGATCCGAAGATCGGGACCACATCTGCGTCGATCTCGCTGATGAAAATGAGTCCCCGACACGCCTGTTCCAAGGTCAATTCTAAGTTCTCTTTCGACATGCTGCCCAGGTAAAAAAAACAAAAAAAATTCGCGGTTTTTGGATGAATTTTTGACCGAAAGTTCTCTTTTTTCTTAGTCTAACACATAGGTAAATCCGCCCGAATTGTTGTCATATAAGGAAGTTAAATTCGTGTTAAACGGGCCAAAAAAAAGCTGTGGATATCTGTTTGCATTGGCTATTTTTTCGTGTTAGTCTGTTACCCGTTTCCCATTGATATGTCCTCGTAACCTATTGATACTAAATAGGTTAATGCTTTGGATTAGGTTTTATGCGGCTCTTTTGCAACTCTGTGGATAAGCTTGTGGAAATCTGACCGACGGACCTTTTCCGATGTCCGCAAAGCACCAAAACAAAACGACTTTTCAGAGGTTGCGAAAAGCGTCACAAGGGAACAATTAGAGCAAGCGGGATCCGGCGACTGCTTAAGCAGGCCGTTTGATTTTAAGCGCAATTTTTGAGAGGAAATTTTGATCGAAACTTCGCAAGATTCCACTACATGGATCGACGTTCTGAGCATCGTCAGGTCCCATCTTAATACCGACGTTTTTAATACGTGGTTTAGACCCATCACGTTCGAGGCAATTAATAATGATTCGCGTGTGATGACCATCCGGGCCGGCCGTGTAACCCGCGACTGGGTATCGATGTACTACGGCAGCACGCTTAAGACGGCTCTCGAAGAGATCGGCATGGCCGATTGGGAGATCGAATGGAATGTCGATGAAGATGAGGAACGCTCACCCGAGGTCAAACCAGAAGAAGATCTACCCGAGGCCGATTTCTTTTTTTCCCCGAAAAGTTCCGGAGTGCCGGTGCAGGCGGGAGCCAGTTCTACCCATATCATCGACATCGAGCAAGGCGGCGATGATCTAAACCCGAAATACACATTTGAAAAGTTTGTCGTGGGTTCATGCAATCAGTTTGCCCACGCCGCCGCTAAGGCCACGGCTGAGATGCCCGGCACAACGTATAATCCCCTGTTCATATACGGCGGTGTCGGCCTTGGCAAGACGCATCTGATGCACGCGATCGGGCATACGATCAAATCCCGCAGCCCGCATATGCGCGTCGCGTATATCACGTCCGAGAGGTTCATGAATGAACTCATCAACGCGATACGCTTTAATAAAACCCCGGCCTTTCGCGATAAGTACCGGTCGATCGACGTCCTACTGATGGACGACGTCCAGTTCATGGCCGGTAAGGAACGGACCCAGGAAGAGTTTTTTCATACCTTCAACACCCTGCACAATGGCCAAAAGCAGATCGTCGTCTCAAGCGATTGCCCGCCGCGTGAAATACCGACGCTCGAAGAAAGGCTTCACTCGCGCTTCGAATGGGGATTGATCGCCGATTTGGAACCGCCTGACCTTGAGACAAAGGTCGCAATCCTCAAACGAAAGGCAGACATGGATGGTATTCGCCTCGACGATGACATTGCGATATACATGGCGGGCAAGGTCAAGAGCAATGTGCGTGAGCTCGAGGGATCGCTTGTAAGGCTTGTGGCCATCTCGTCGATGAAAGGCGTTCCTCTCAGCAAGGCCCTCGCTCAGGAATCAATGAAGAACATCCTTGACAGCGAACGGCCGATGGGATTGTCGCTTGAGCAGATCACGAGGACCGTTGCCTCGCATTACGAGCTAACGGTCGAAGAGATAAAATCGAAAAACAACTCCCGAGCGATCGCAGTGCCCCGCCAGGTAGCCATGTATCTCTGCAAAAGGCTGACCCGGCACAGCTTTCCTGAGATCGGGCGGGAGTTCGGCGGCAAGCATCACACGACTGTAATGCACTCGGTGGAAAAGATCGAAGGCTTGTGTCAGGAAGACCGGAATTTCCACAGGGAAGTAAAGGACCTTATAGATAATCTTTGCAGCTAATTAGAAAGCAGATCGTCGATTTTCCGCGGGAAATTTTTCCACAAAGTATGCTGCAATACATAGACGATAAATCGTTTATTTTCTAGTAATTGAACTATTATTTTCCACTTTTCCGCATGCTTTCCGGCGTATCGCTTGTGGAACGCGGTGGAAATCGAGGTAAATTCGAGTTATCCGCAGGCAGGATAGTTTTTCCACAAGTTTTCCACAGTTATATTGTGAAGGAAAAACAGGTTATTTTACAAAGCTTTAGGTCGATTTTGCACATTTACACAGGCCCTATTCCTATTACTAGTTCTTAACAGTATTTGATATTAGATTTAATAGGAAAAGCGGCGAGCATGAGCCGAGCATCAAAAGGTTTGAATACAAGTTCGGTTAAGGCCGACATAGACAGGAGCAATACAAGATGGAATTCAAGATCAAGCAAAGCGTTTTGAAAGAAGAATTGGGATTCATACAAGGCGTTGTCGAGCGAAAGACCACGATCCCCGTGTTGTCGAACATTTTGATCGAATCCCTCGGCGAGAATGAGATCCGCATTGTGGGCACGGACCTCGATTGCACCATCCGCTGTGACGCGGAGGCCGAGATCCTAAGTGCTGGTGCGATATGCATCCAGGCCAGAAAGCTGTTTGATATCGTTCGTGCGCTCGAGTCAGGCGATGTCCATTTCAAAAAACAGGACAATGAGTGGGTGACGATGAAATGCGGCCGGGCCAACTATAGGCTCGCTGGCGTCAATCGCGAGCAGTTCCCTGAGATACCGCAGTTCAAGAGCACTCCTATGCGTCTGCCGGCCGAGGTGTTCAATTACTTTATCCGAAATACCGCCTTTGCCATCACCAACGAGCAGTCTCGCTTTACGCTCTCCGGTGCTAAATTCATCGTCGGCGACGGTACCGCCAAAATGGTTACGACCGACGGACACCGGCTGGCCTTTGTAGAGCGTGCGGTCGATAAGATGGAAGGAACGATGGATACGCTCATTCCGAAAAAGGCACTCCTAGAGCTCGTCAAGCTGTCCCGCGGCGTTGGTGAGGTCGCATTTGGCGAGGACCCGAACCACATATTTTTCCAGACCGAAGGACGTCTTTTGATCACGCGCAAACTTAGCGGCCAGTTTCCCAATTACGAAATGGTCATGCCCAAGGACAACGACCACGCCGCTACTTTCGATCTCGACGAAATGCGTAGTGCAGTTCGTCGTATGTCGCTGATCGCCGACGACCGCAACCGTTCCATCCGCTTGACCGTCCGGGAAGGCGAGATCGAAGTCACCGCCCAGTCAAGCGAAGAAGGCGAGGGCAACGAGGTGGTGCAGGCTGATTACAAGGGTGCCGAGATCCAGCTCGGCTTTAACTGGCAGTACCTGCTTGAATTCCTCACCAACGCGGCCACCGGAGACCTGGAATTAGTAGCTGACGGGTCAGATGCTTCTAGCTCCCCCCCTTCCGAAGGAGGGGGGGGCGAAGGCCGGGGTGGTTCTCCCGCAGCCGGTACCGCGACCGCCCGTGAGGGCCGCTCACCCCTGCGAATAACCTTCGAGTTCAAAGACGCCAACGCCCAAACCCAAATGTCCATAGCGGGCGAAACCACCTACGACTACAAATACATTGTCATGCCGCTTAGGATTTGACGTCGTTTCTGGTGACAACAAGAGAGAAGAGTTTAGAAGATAAAAGAAAGGAACAAGTTGTGGTCATCAATAATTTGTTCCTTTTTTGTTCTATGACTGTAATTAACCCAAAATAAGGGAAGCGGCGGATTCGAATTGTCGAAGACGGTGCAGTACCTGTAGCCAACAAATCGCCAAATGTGGGGAGCATAAATTGATCGAGCCGTCAAAGATGGCGGCAAACGAAAAGAAAGGAGGCAATGCAACCCTTGTTCAGGACTAAACGTGACACCTTCCACCAGGAATAAATACTAAAAAGTGTCAACTTTCTTCAGGACGACACACCCCGTAATACAGGCCTTCATCATTTTCCCGGGACACCCAATGGCGTAGGTATGTATCTGTATCAAAAGGAGATAATAGGAAATGTAGTGTACCACGCCGGGACATTTTTCGCGCGATATTGACTAAATAAAAGATCGGCCAGATTGTACTAATGGAAAGAAAACGGCGTGAGCCATTCCGTCGATCGCGATGACAAAGACTGGCTTCGCTAAGCGATTGCCACGAGATGCGGGAATTTCGGTTCGACCCGATGTGTGGGTTAAACTGAATCAACCAGGAGGTAAGGTTAATTATGCAATGTCCAGTGGATCAGACCACTCTATCAATGACGGAACGGCAAGGAATAGAGATCGATTATTGCCCGAAATGCCGTGGGGTTTGGCTGGATCGGGGCGAGCTAGACAAGCTGATTGGAGCGGGTAGTCCCGGATCCGCTCCATCGCGGCCCCCCGAAGCGCGTGATCGCGAACCGCAGTACCGCGAGCCGCAATACAAGGATCAACGGCATTATACGGACAACCGTTCGCACGGTTACGGGAAGAAAAAGAAAAAGTCTTTCCTCGGCGATCTGTTCGATTTTGATTGATGGGGTGCGAACTTTCTCTAATAAAATAACGTTATAATGAATATGGCCAGCATGGGCCAGGACAAAACTAAGGGGAGGAACAAAGATGTCAGATTTTGAATCGGAAGTTAAAAAGGCTGAAAGAGAGCTCGAACAGAGTTTGGTGCCGGTCGAGGGCCGCGACCCGTTCGGCGACAAGGCCGGAACAGATGAGTTTTTAGGAGATATTAAGATGCAGGCACAGGAATATGGCCAAAAGATACAGGACGCAGCCGGTAAGGCGAAGGAATTTGCCAGCGAGAAATTTGCCCAGGCCGGGGACAAATTCAAAGAGATCCAGGGCCGCGACCCGAAGGAATTGATAGAGGACGCAAAAGAGTTCGCCCGGCAAAAGCCAGGCCAGACGATCCTCATCTCAGCCGCCATCGGCGTCGTCATCGGACTAATTATGAAAGGCGGTCGACGTTAAACTTTCCCTCGCTCCATCACCTTAGGCCGTCCATGGTGGACGGCCTATTCAGACCCACGCTTTGATCTGATGTGCTAAGCGGTACCGACCTCACTTGAATCATCGCGCGCTACGAAACCGAAGTATCCCGCAACAACGGCGGACAGGGCATGCAGCCATACATCGTGGCCGAAGATCGGTGCGAGTCCAAAAAGCGTAAAGGTCGCCGGCAGCAGTCCCAGAATGGCCAGCAGGCCGTATAAGACCGCGACCCCTTTACCGAACATTCGCGACGCGGAAACGCTTCCGGACGAGAAAATACCCCACCCGCCGATCGCAATATGCACTATGTTGTGCATCAGGTTTACCGGGAAAAGGCCGAGTAGGCGCCCATAGAACGAATCGACCGCTAATGCCGGCATGTCGACGTGACTATGGTCATTGGCGCCAGGAATGAACCCGAGGATTCCGACGAGCAGATAGATGATCCCAAATATCAACGCAAATTTTCTGATCATTCAATTTCCTCCTGATCTGAATGTTACAAGTCGAGCGAACCGACACATATAGACACGGTTTCTGCCTCTAGCTTGACGCTGCGAGTCGATCATATCGTTCGGGCCGGTTTGCGTTCAGGGTACAACGAATTGGCGTTTTGAGCAATGAAATTCTCAGGCATCCAGGGTCTGCGAGATCTTATCGAGGTTCAGACTGCGTGCTGAGGCATTAAATATCTCTTTGTACGTACTACCCCTTTTGTAGAGTTCAGCATGCGTTCCGCTTTCGACTACGCGGCCCTCTTTTAGCACATAGATGACATCGGAATCGATGATCTGAGAGATGCTGTGTGAGATCACGACGGTTGTGCGGTCCGCCTTTATCGCGTCGAGGCTGTTTTTGATCTGCTCGGTGGCAACGGCATCGAGGCTTGCTGTGGGTTCGTCAAGGAAGATCACTGCGGGGTCCTTGAGGAATAGCCGGGCGATGGCGATACGCTGCTGTTGTCCGCCGGATAAGGACTGAGCGTCCGTGTCGTACTTATGGGGAAGGTTTTCGATCTGATCGTGAAGATAGGCTTTTTTAGCAGCCGCAACCACCTCTTCAAAGCGTGCCCGCATAAAGCCGTAGCGTATGTTCTCGTCGATCGAACCGCGAAATATGTGATTTTTCTGGAGTACAAGGCCGATCCGGCGCCGAAGCAGTCGAGTGTCGTATTCCAGAATATTACGGCCGTCCAGACACACTTCACCTCCTGTCGGAGCGTAGAACTTGCAGAGCAAATTAAGAAGAGTGGATTTTCCTGCACCCGAAAGCCCAACAAACCCGACAGTTCTCCCGGCCGGAATAGTCATGGAAACGTCGTACAGAGCCTGTGTGCCATTGGGATATACGAAATTCACGTTCTTGAGCTCGAATTCGCCTTTGAGTCCATCTGCAGTCAATTCACCGCTTCCTCAATGGCGTCGTCGGCATCCAGTATCTCGAAGAAGCCTTCCGAGTAGGTCAGCGCCTCGTTTATCTCGTCGTAGATACGATGCAGCTGACGAATCGGAGCCGAGACATTGTTGAACAGCAGGATGTGAAACATGATCGCCCCCGGCGTCATTTGCTGATCCAGGACCAGCCACGCGGTAAGGATGATGATGAGCACGACGCCAACTTGCTCCACGAACGTCTTTAACGCGTCGAAGACATAATTCGTCTGGCGTTGCTTTAGCTGGGCATCGATCAGGTCCTTTTGGTACTTTGCCTGCTTTTCACGCTCGTACTCTTCGCGGACGAAGGATTTTATAACGATGATCGATTCGATAATGTTGAAAAGCCCGTTAGTGCGCTGTTCGCGAAGCGTGCGGAGCCCGCGGCGGACGCCCTTGAGCACGCTTGCCTGCCGCCAGCTCAGCAGAAAATAGATCGGCATTATGATGGATGCAACCAGACCTACTTAGAAATTCGCGCTGAACATCAAAACAAGGGCCAAAGCTGCGTTTGCAAAGAGAGGCAGGAGATCGAGAAATATACGTTGAACGAACCGCGTCAGGCTTTCGGCCCCTCGGTCCATTCGGGTCTGAAGCTTACCAGTTGCATTTTCGTCTTCTGCAAAACATGAGTATTTGTAGCTGAGAACCTTTTCGACAGCATATTGAGATAACCGGCTCGACAGATTGATTCGGATCCTTTCGCCAAACATACTTTGGCCGTATTTGACCGCGATATTTATCAGTTCTTTTGCAAAAAGAACACCGCTTATGAAGAGAAGCAGAGAAACACTTTCGCGTGCCATGTTTCCCTCGTTAAGAAGCTGCTGAATGGTGTCGACGGTGTATCTGAGGACGATCGGGTTGATCTGAGCGGCAACAGCGCCTATCAAAGTGAGGAAGACCGTTGCGAGTACGAGTCGCCAATGTGGCTTAGTGAAGGGGACCAGCCGTCCGATGATCTGCCAGATGTTCACGACTCAATTTAACCACAGGTCGCGGCAGCGGCTTAGGAGGTTATTTCATGGGCACGCGGAAATCCCGCGGTTAGATATGGTGAAGCCGTGGGTTTTTTGCCTTCAGCGGTTTTAGATATGATCAGTACGCAGCGAGCTGTTTCTCAGGGCCGATCGAGAAGAAATAGCCGCCCACAACATCCCGCCCTTTTGCACGATCTTATACTGGAAACAACGCCCAAAGGTTGCGAAAACCACGTGCGGCTGTATTTTTGCATCGAAAACGTTTAAATTGCTTAGTTTGCCATGCCGAAAGATATTAAGCCGACGTCCCCTATCACCCTGGTCCCCGAATTATCTCTTTTCTTACCAGTCCTGGACGAAGAAGAAAACCTCAGGCCCATGCATGCCAAGATCCAATCTGCGCTGGACGCTCTCGGCAAATCGGCCGAAGTGATCTACGTTGATGATGGTTCGACGGATAGGAGCCTCGAGATATTAAAGGAACTTGCGGCAGCAGATGATCGTGTCCGTGTGATCTCATTAAGGCGTAATTATGGCCAGACGGCGGCGATGTCAGCGGGAATCGATGCAGCAAAAGGGCAGATATTGATACCGATGGATGCGGACCTGCAGAACGATCCGGCCGATATCACTCGTCTGCTCGATAAGCTCAACGAGGGCTACGATGTCGTTTCTGGCTGGCGAAAAAACCGGCAGGACAAGCTGATCTCTCGCAAAATACCTTCACAGATCGCAAATCGCATAATCTCATGGATCGGCGGGGTGCCCCTTCATGATTACGGCTGTTCGCTGAAAGCGTATCGACGCGATGTTATTCAGGATGTAAGGCTTTATGGGGAGATGCATCGCTTTATCCCGATATACGCAAGTTGGGCAGGCGCACGCGTGGCAGAGATTCCGGTTGATCACCACGCCCGGACGATGGGCAAATCGAAATATGGTATTTCACGGACCATCAAGGTGGTATTCGACCTGATAACAATAAAATTCATGGCGGAATATCACACTAAGCCGCTTTACGTTTTCGGGGCGTTCGGGATGATCGCGTTCGCGATATCCGTGATAGCCGGTATTTGGGCAATATTTCTAAAACTCTTTTACGCGACATCGTTCATACTAACGCCGCTGCCGATCATCGCGGTGGTTATGCTCGCGATCTCGGTCCAATTCTTCCTGATGGGGCTTCTCGCGGAGCTGCTTGTACGCACCTATCACGAATCGCAGGATAAGGCGATCTATGCCGTCAGGGAAAGGGTCGGGTTTGAATAGGCGTATATGTGCGGCATAACAGGCTGGATCAACCTGGACAGTTCAAAACCGCAACCGGCCGCGACGGCCGTGCTTCACTCGATGTGCGAATCGATCACACACAGGGGGCCGGATTCCGAGGGCATCTGGACGGATGAGAGTGTGGCATTAGGCATGCGTCGCCTGTCAATAATCGACCTCAAAACCGGCGATCAGCCCGTATTCAACAGCGATAAGAGCGTCGTCGTGATGATGAACGGCGAGCTGTACAACTACCGCGAGATCCGGACAGATCTGGAAAAACGTGGGCACAAATTTATTACGCAGACCGATACCGAGATCGTGCCGCACCTCTATGATGAATACGGCGATGACTTCGTCGATCACATCAACGGTATGTTTGCGATCGTCTTGTGGGATTCGCAGCGGAAGCGCCTGATCCTCGCACGAGACCGCTACGGGGAAAAACCGCTCTATTACGGCGTTTTCGACAGCAAGCTGATATATGGTTCGGAACTGAAGGCATTACTTGCCCATCCGGCCGTGGCCCGAGAGCTCGACCTCGATGCATTTCGACAGTACCTCTCGTTCGACTACGTACCGGCGCCCCGGTCGATATTCAAAGGAATATCAAAGTTGCCTGCCGCTCATATAATGACGGTCGAGACCGGCGAGGTAAAGATCCGCCGTTATTGGAATCTCACTTTTAACAAGAACGGGCACGCGAAATCGCTCGAAGATGCGGCGGTAGAACTTCGAGAACTACTTTCGGATTCGGTTCGTATGCGCCTTGTGTCGGACGTCCCGCTCGGCGTGCTGCTTTCGGGCGGGGTGGATTCGTCCACGATCGCCGCATTTGCAACGAGGCATGCGACGGACACTGTCAGGACTTTCTCGATCGGGTTTTCTGAGGATTCATTCGACGAAACGCGGTATGCCCGCCTGGTCGCGAAGCATCTGGGAACTGACCATCATGAGGAGATCCTCAGCGCTGCCCGGGCAGGCGACCTGATCAGCCAAATCGGAGGGTGGCTCGACGAGCCGCTTTCGGACAGCTCGTTGATACCGACATACCTGCTCGCCCGGTTCGTGAGGAAACATGTGACCGTGGCGCTCGGCGGGGATGGCGGTGATGAGTTGTTTGCCGGTTACCCAATGTACTACGGACACAGGGTCGCCGCGGCTTACGGAGCGATCCCGCGGTTCCTTAGGTCCGGGCTGATCGAACCTGTCGTAAAAAGACTGCCGGTTTCCACCAAGAATCTGTCTTTCGATTATCGTGCTAAGAGGTTTGTACGGTCTGCACAATATGACACCGT